>CAVROX010000007.1:0-289663 GCA_963722965.1 uncultured Solirubrobacterales bacterium
CATCGCTCTGAGTACGAAGTCGAACCGACGACCTTCAATTACGTGAAGTCGACGATCGAACAGGACCAGCAGAAAAGCTCCGCCCAAAGTAAATCGGCGAGCTCCACTGCCTGCCAGGAAGCGGTTGCCAATCTGAAGGTCGGCAGCTTCATGGACAACCTCAAGAACGAAGGCAGCGCCGAAGTTAGCGGCACGAGCACGACCCACGTCAGCGGCGACCTAAACGTCGCTGGGGCGATCGGAGCGCTGCTCAAGCTCAGCCAAAACCCCGCCTGCAGCTCCGTGGTCGGGGCCGCCGTGCAGGTCCCTCCAACCGCTGAACTCGAAAAGGCCAAGAGCCAGGTCGAAAGCGCGGTGAAGAAGGCGCACGTCGATCTTTATGTCGGCAGCGACCACATCGTCCGCAAGATCTCGGCGGAAGTGGAAATCGAACCGCCGAGGAGTTCCGCCAGCGGCCCCAGAAGGTCGAGCTCAACTTCGAACTCTCGCTCGGCGGCGTCAACGAACCGCAGACGATCACCGCGCCCTCCGGCGCCAAGTCCCTCAACGAACTGTTCCAGAAGCTTGGCGTCAACCCGATCGAACTCCTCGGTGCAATCAACGGCCACGGTGGGTTGAGCGGACTGAGCAAGGGCCTGGGCAGCAGCTCCAGCGGTCTGGGCAGCATCTTGAATGGGCTGAGCGGCACGAGCGGTGGCTCATCGTCGGGCTCCGGGGGTGGCTCATCGTCGGGCTCCGGGGGTGGCTCATCGTCGGGCTCCGGGGGTGGCTCATCTGCTGCCGGCGGCAGCTCCCAGCAGGCCTACCTGAAGTGCCTGCAGGGGGCGAGCACGTCGGCCGACATTCAGAAGTGCGCCGCGCTGCTGAAGTAGCGCGGCGCGGCGGCATGCGTTGAGTGTCCTGGCGCTGGCGCTGAGCTTCGCCGTCATCCTCGCCGGGGCGCTGCTTTTCACCAACGCGGTCGAGTGGATCGGACACGGGCTGAAGCTGGGCGAGGGAGCCGTCGGCAGCCTGCTGGCCGCAGTCGGCACGGCGATGCCCGAGACGCTGATCGCCATCGTCGCCCTGCTCGGCACCTCAAGCGGTTCCCATCAGGTGGCAATCGGGGCGATCGTCGGCGCACCGTTCTTGCTCGGGACCCTGGCGATGGGGCTGGTCGGGCTATTCGTCCACCTCTTCCGGGAGCGGCGCGCGCAGGGCCTAGAGCTGAGCGCCGACGGCCCGACCCTCGAGCATGACCTCCTCTTCTTCCTCACCTTCTTCGCCGCTGCCCTGGCGCTCTCCTGGGGCCCGCCGGCGGCGCTGAGAATCCCGGTTGGGATTGCCTTCCTGCTCTCCTATCCCCTCTACATCCGCCGCACTCTGCAGGGCGGCGGCGCTGTGCAGGCCGAAGAGACGCTCAACCCGCTGCTCTTTGAGCGGCGCGCAGCCCATCGCCGCGACCCCGCTTCAGGACTCTGCGTGGCACAGCTCGTGGTCGGTCTCGGTGCGATGGTGGGTGGCGCCCACCTCTTTGTCGCGGAGCTGCTCAAGATCGCCGGCGACCTCGGGGTCCAACCCGTAGTCCTCGCCCTGATCCTCGCCCCACTGGCGACCGAGCTTCCGGAGAAGGTCAACAGCTTTTTCTGGGTCCGCGAAGGCAAGGACTCCCTGGCGCTGGGCAACATCACCGGCGCGATGGTCTTCCAGTCGACGATCCCCGTCGGCATCGGCCTCATCTTCACCAGCTGGGCGCTGAGCGCGAGCGCCGCCCTCTCGGTTGCACTCGGTCTGGCAGGAGGGTTCCTCGCCTACCGGTGCCTTCACCGGCGGGGTCGGTTCAGGATCCCGGACGTATTCACCTGGTTTGCCCTCTACGCGACTTTCATCATCGTCGTCGTCCTCAGCGCCTGAGGCGCCCGGTCATGCTCGGGCGGACTTCAGTTCACCGAGGGCGGCGAGCACCACGTCGTCGTGCGTCTTCGGGGAGACGTTGGGGAAGAGCCTTGCGACGTTACCTTCGGGGTCGATGAGGAAGGTCGTCCGCTGCACGCCCATGTATGTCCGTCCGTACATCGACCGCTCGCCCCAGACGCCATATTTCTCGGCGACCGCGTGGTCGGCGTCGGCAAGCAGCGTGAAGTCAAGATCAAATTTGGTGGCGAACTTCTTGAGGTCCTTGACCGAGTCGGGGGAGACCCCCAGTACGCGCGCCCCGGCCTCCCGGTACTCGGCGCCTCGGTCGCGCACGCCACAGGCCTGGATCGTGCAGCCGGGGGTATCGGCACGGGGGTAGAAGTAGAGGACCACCGTTTCGCCACGAAGGTCTGACAGCGTCACCTCGTTTCCGCCCTGGTCTGCAAGCGTGAAGTCCGGCGCCGCATCTCCCGCTGCGATCATCAGTCGTCCCTGCCCGGGTTCTGACCGTTCTCGTCCTCGTCGAGCTCAGCGTCGCCCTGCTCGAGGGCGGTTTCGGAGACCGAGCCGGCCGAGCCCGGATGGTAGTGCGTCTGGAAGGCCTCCATCAGGCGGTCACGGCGGTCTTCGTCGACCGGAACCTCGTCTGAGATCCGCACCCACTCGGCTCCCTCGTAGGCCTCCATGTTGAAGACCTCCTGGTCGAGGGAGGTCGAGTCATCGACGATGACCAGGACCTCGGTCTGGGGGTTGAAATAGGTGCCGGGCTGCAGCAGCAGCTCCTCGACCTCAAAGAGGGTCTCTTTCGCCGGCTCGGCCATCGACCTCGATCCTATCCATCCGCCGCTGCCTGCGGAAAGACGCGCCCGCAATGGCCCTATCCGCTAGTCTTGGAGCTGGTTGACTGACCAGTCAATCGGCATCTTCCGCCCCGAGAAAAGGAGCCTCGAGCAGTGGTTGACTTCACCCTGACCGACGAGCAGAAGGACCTGCGCGAGCTGGCCCACAACTTCGCCGAGAAAGAGATTCGCAGGGTCGCCTGGGAGTACGACAAGGACGGCACCTGGCCCCAGGAGATCATCGAGAAGGCCTGGGAGGTGGGGTTGATGAACACCCACATTCCGGAGGCCTACGGCGGCCCAGGCCTCGACTACCTCTCTGGCTGCCTGATCGAGGAGGAGATGGGCTGGGGGTGCTCTGGAATCGGCACCTCGCTGATGGCCAACGGGCTCGCCTCCGCGCCGATCACCCTCGGCGGGTCCGAGCAGACCAAGAAGAAGTACCTGGGAATGCTCTGCGAGCAGCCCAAGCTCGCCTCATTCTGTCTGACCGAGCCCGATGCAGGCTCCGATGTCTCGGCGATGAAGACCCGCGCGGTGAAGAAGGGTGACAAGTTCGTGATCACCGGCTCCAAGTGCTTCATCACCAACGGCACCTACGCCGACTACTTCACCGTCTACGCCAAGACCGATCTCGAGGCCGGTCATCGCGGGATCAGCGCCTTCGTCGTAGACGCCGACCTCCCCGGGGTCAGCGTCGACAAGAAGGAGGACAAGATGGGCCAGCGCGCGTCCAACACCGCGACCATCTCCTTTGACGAGGTCGAGGTTCCGGCAGAGAACCTGCTCGGCGAGGAAAACAAGGGATTCAAACTGGCGATGATGACTCTCGACCGGACCCGCCCCGGCGTCTCGGCGATGGCCGTTGGTATCGGACGCGCCGCCACCGAGTTCGCCACCGGCTACTCCAAAGAACGAGTTCAGTTCGGGGTTCCGATCGCCATGCACCAGGCGATCCAGTTCATGATCGCCGACATGGCGACCAAGGTTGAGGCAGCCCGCCTGTTGGTCTGGAACTCGGCGGTCCTGCTCGATCAGGGCCTACGCAACAGCAAGGTTTCCTCGATGGCCAAGCGTTTTGCCGCCGACTCGGCGATGGAGATAACCGTCGACGCCGTCCAGGTCTACGGGGGCTATGGCTTCATCAAGGAGTACCCGGTCGAGAAGCTGATGCGCGACGCGAAGATCATGCAGCTGTATGAGGGAACCAGTCAGATCCAGCGGCTGGTGATCGCCAAAGAAGTGTTGCTGCCGCGCACCGTCGACGAGACCACGCCCGAGGCCAAGGCCGCCGCCAAACAGGCGAGCGAGTCCGAGGCCAGCCAGGCTGAGCAGGCAGCCGCTACTGTCTAACCGATGAACCTCTCCGAGCGCGCGGCCGCCGGAAAGGCGGCGCGCGCGCAGGCCCCCCGCTCCGCCCACGCAGTCTGGGAGCCGCCAGCCGACCGGTCTGACCCGATCGAGATCCTCGAAGCCCAAGCCCGCTCGCGCGTCCCCGAGCTGGTTCCGATCCGCTACGGGAGGATGGCCGCCTCCCCCTTTACCTTCTTTCGCGGCGCTGCCGCGGTGATGGCTGCGGATCTCGCCGCGACGCCGGCATCGGGCCTGCGGGTGCAGGCCTGTGGTGACGCCCACCTCACCAACTTCGGCATATTCGGTGCGCCCGACCGCCGGCTCGTCTTCGATCTCAACGACTTCGACGAGAGCCTCCCCGGCCCGTGGGAGTGGGACGTCAAGCGACTTGCCGCCAGCTTCGCCATAGCCGCGCGCGAAAACGGCTTCAAGTCCAAACAGCGGCGCGAAGTGGTGCAGACCGCGGTCGCCAATTACCGCGAGGCGATCCGCGGCTTCGCTTCCCTCAACGACCTCGAAGTCTGGTACGCCCGCCTGGACGTCGAGGCGCTGCTGGGGAACCTGACGGCTGAGTCCAAACAGGCCGCCGGGCGCAAGGCGGCCAAGCGGGCTGAGCGCAACCTAGCGAAGGCGCGGTCAAAGGACAACATGAGGGCCTTCGACAAGCTCACGCACACCGTCGACGGGGAACTGCGGATCGTCAGCGACCCGCCGTTGATCGTTCCGGTCGAGGAGCTGCTCTCCGCCGAGGAGAGTCGCGACTTTCAGAAGATGATGACCCACCTGCTCGCCTCCTATCGATCCACGCTGCAGGGAGACCGCCAGAAGCTGCTCGACGGCTACCGATTTCGCCACATGGCACGCAAGGTTGTCGGGGTTGGCAGCGTTGGGACGCGCGCCTGGGTGATCCTCCTAACCGGGGCAGACGACAGCGATCCCCTCTTCCTGCAGGCAAAGGAGGCGGAGGCGTCGGTACTGGAGCCATACGTCGGGAAATGCCGCTTCAAAAACCATGGACGGCGGGTGGTCGAAGGCCAGAGGCTGATGCAGGCAGCCAGTGACATCTTCCTCGGCTGGTGTCCGGCGGTGGGGATCGACGGACGCGACCGGGACTTCTACCTGCGCCAGCTCTGGGATTGGAAGGGGTCGGCCGAAGTCGAAGCGATGAACCCGGCGGCGATGGGGATCTACGCGCAGATGTGCGGCTGGACGTTGGCCCGCGCCCACGCCCGTTCCGGCGACAGAATCGCGCTCGCCGGCTATCTCGGCGCCAGTGGTGTTTTCGATGAGGCGATCGTCGAGTTCTCCGAGCTCTACGCCGAGCAGAGTGAGAGCGACCACGCCGCGCTCGTGGCCGCGATCGATTCCGGCCGCCTCCTCGCAGAGAGCGCCTGAGAATGGGAAGCAGAGCGGGCGCCGGTGCGGCCGGTTTGATCCTGGCGACGCTGTGTGCAGGTCAGTTCCTGATGATGCTCGACAGCTCGGTGATGAACGTTTCGATCGCGACCGTTGCCAGCGATGTCGGCACGACCATCACTGGGATTCAGACCGCGATCACCCTCTACACGCTGGTGATGGCCTCGTTCATGATCACCGGTGGCAAGATCGGCCAGATCATCGGTCGCAAGCGTGCGTTCATGATCGGCTGCGTGATCTATGGGTGCGGCTCGCTGACTACCGCCCTGGCACCGAACCTGCCCGTCCTGTTGATCGGCTGGTCGGGGCTTGAGGGCCTTGGGGCGGCGCTGATCCTGCCCGCGATCGTCGCCCTCGTTGCCTCCAACTTCAACCGCGGGGAACGGCCGCGCGCCTACGGGCTGGTTGCCGCGGCGGCGGCGATCGCGGTTGCCGTCGGCCCGATCGTCGGCGGTCTCTTCACCACCTACCTCTCCTGGCGCTACGTCTTTGCCGGCGAGGTTCTGATCGTGCTCGCGATTCTGGCGCTGGCTCGCCGGATCGAGGTTGGGGCGGCCGAGCGCAAGGTGGCGCTGGACCTGGTCGGGACTGCGCTTTCGGCCCTCGGCCTGGGGCTGGTCGTCTTCGGCATCCTCCGCTCCGGCACCTGGGGGCTGGTCAGGGCCAGGCCGCAGGCGCCTGAATGGATCGGGCTCTCGCCGGTGGTCTGGTTGATCCTTGGCGGTGCGGCCGTTCTCTGGTTGTTCGTGGCCTGGGAGGGCCGCGTGGTCAGCCGCGGCGGCGAGCCCCTGGTTGATCCGAAGATCATGCGGATTCCGGTCTTGCGCGGCGGGCTCACCTCGTTCTTTTTCCAGTACTTCCTTCAAGGGGGGATGTTCTTTGCGGTGCCGCTCTTCCTCTCGGTCGCGCTTGGGCTCTCGGCGATCGAAACCGGGGTTCGGCTCCTGCCGCTTTCCTTCACCCTGATTCTGGCCGCGGCCGGGATCCCAAAACTCTTCCCGGACGTCTCGCCCCGGCGGGTGGTGCGGCTCGGTTTCCTGGCGATGTTCGCTGGGTTGGCGGTGATGGTCGGCGCGCTCGATGCGGGCGCCGGGCCCGAGATCGTCACCTGGCCGATGCTGCTCGCCGGTCTCGGGATCGGCTCGCTGGCCTCCCAGCTCGGCAGCATCACCGTCTCCTCGGTCCCCGATGAGCAAAGCGGCGAGGTCGGGGGCCTGCAGAACACGATCACGAACCTTGGCATCTCGGTCGGCACGGCGCTCACCGGCGCGATCGTCATCGCCGCCCTCAGCTCCTCCTTCCTCACCGGAGTGCAAGAGAATTCCGCAGTGCCCGGATCGGTCAAGGCGCAGGTTTCGACCGAGCTTTCCGGTGGAGTTCCCTTCCTCTCCGACAAGGAACTCGAATCCGCCCTCGAACGGGCGAAGGTGCCCCCGCGAGCCGGGGACGCAATCGTCGAAGAGAACGAAACCGCGCGGCTTGATGGCCTGCGTGCCGCCCTCTCGGTCCTTGCCCTCCTCGCCCTGGTCGGTCTCTCTCTCACCGGCCGGATCCCTACCGCCCAGCCGGCGGCGGCTCCAGAGGCAGGCCCAGCTCCCGCGCCCGGCTGAGCGCCCCCCGCGGGCCCTCAGCGGGTGACCGCGCGGGGTCGAGAGGGATTCTGGCGGGCGGCCTTCTGGCGCTTTATCTTGCCGAGCACGACCTTGCGCAGGCGGACCGATTCGGGGGTGATTTCGACGCACTCGTCCTCGCGTAGGAACTCCAGCGCCGCTTCCAGCGAGAGACGGGTGGGGGGCTCAAGGCGCTCCAAGACATCCGCGCTTGCAGCCCTGATGTTCGTCTGGTGCTTCTCCTTGACCGCGTTGACGTCGAGGTCGTCTGCCCGAGAGTTCTCGCCGACGATCATCCCCTCATATACCTCCTCACCCGGGCCGACGAAGAGGGTGCCGCGCTCTTGCAGGTTGGCAAGCGAGTAGGAGGCGGTCCTGCCGCGGCGATCAGCGACGATCGAGCCGCTGGGCCGGGTGCGCAGCTCCCCCGCCCAGCGCTCCCAGCGGTCAAACACGTGGTGCAGGACGCCCGTGCCGCGGGTCTCGGTGAGGAACTCCGTGCGGAAGCCGATCAGGCCGCGGGCGGGTACCAGGTATTCCATTCGCACCCACCCGGTCGAGTGGTTGACAATCTGCTCGAGCCGGCCCTTGCGCCCCGCGAGGAGCTGAGTGACGGCGCCGACGTGCTCCTCTGGGACGTCGATCGAGAGCCGCTCGACCGGCTCGTGGACCTTGCCGTCGATCTCACGGGTGAGCACGCGCGGCTGTCCAGCGGTCAACTCATATCCCTCGCGGCGCATCAACTCCAAAAGGACGACGAGCTGCAGCTCGCCGCGTCCTTGGACCTCCCAGGCGTCGGGACGGTCGGTCTCCCGAACCCGAATCGAGACGTTGCCGACCAGCTCGGCGTCGAGCCGGTCGCGGAGCTGACGGGCGGTCAGCTTGCTCCCCTCCTGGCCGGCGAGCGGTGAGGTGTTGATCCCGACGACAATCGAGAGGGAGGGCTCATCGACCGTGATCACCGGCAACGGGCGGGGGTCATCAGGATCGGCAAGGGTCTCGCCGATCGTCACCTCGGCAAGGCCGGCAACGGCGATGATTTCGCCGGGGCCGGCTTCCTCGACCGCGACTCGCTCCAACGCCTCGGTCACGTAGAGCTCAGAGACCGCGGCCCGTTGGACCGAGCCATCGGCCCGACACCAGGCGATCTGCTGTCCGGAGCGGATCGTGCCGTTGCGGACCCGGCAGAGGGCCAGGCGGCCGACGTAGGGTGAGGCGTCGAGGTTTGTGACGTGTGCCTGCAGGGGCGTCTCGGGGTCATACTCGGGTGCAGGAATCTTCTCCAGCATCAGGCCAAGCAGTGGGGATAGGTCGGTCCCCACGATGCCCTCCTCCAGCGAGGCCCAGCCCGCTTTGGCGTTGGTGTAGACGATCGGGAAGTCGATCTGCTCGGAATTGGCGTCGAGGTCGATGAACAGCTGGTAGACCTCGTCGATGACCTCGGCGATGCGGGCGTCGGGTCGGTCCACCTTGTTGACGACGAGAATTACGGGCAGCTTCGCCTCCAGCGCCTTACGCAGCACAAAGCGGGTCTGGGGCAGGGGGCCCTCGGAAGCGTCCACCAGCAGCAGCACCCCATCGACCATGGTCAGGCCGCGCTCGACCTCGCCGCCGAAGTCCGCGTGACCGGGGGTATCGACGATGTTTAGCTTGACGCCCCCGTAGTGCACGGCAGTGTTCTTGGCGAGGATCGTGATTCCCTTCTCTCGCTCCAGGTCCATCGAGTCCATCACTCGCTCGGCCACGTCCTGGCCCTTGCGGAAAGCGCCGGACTGCCACAGCATCGCGTCGACCAGGGTCGTCTTGCCGTGGTCGACGTGGGCGACGATCGCGACGTTTCTGAGATCGGCTCGGATCGCCATCGGACGGGGAGCTTAGGGAACAGGCCTGGGCGGCCCGAACGAGGAAGCCCGCCTTGCGGCGGGCTTCCTCACAGCTAAACGCGGTAGGCGACTACGAGGTCTGCTGGACGCTCGCCGCGGCCGGTCCCTTGGGCCCTTCCTCGGACTCATAGGTCACCTTCGCGCCCTCAGCAAGGGACTTGAAGCCCTCGCCGATGATCGCGCTGTGGTGGACGAAAACGTCCTTTGAGCCGTCGTCGGGTGTAATGAACCCGTAGCCCTTGTCGTCGCTAAACCACTTGACAGTTCCAGTGGGCATGCATTGCCTCCATTGATGTGCTGCGAACGCGGAGGATGCGGGAAAGCAACGACGCGAGCGCTAGACACGACTTTGCCGGACTGAAAGATCCGACCGAACGCCGGGACCGTAGCAGGCCGGGGGCGTCCGAGCGTGCTTGAGGGAAGACGATAATGCTTGACAACTAACGAGTACTTTGAAAAATCCAAGCAACTGGGAGAAGCTCGGCGACGAGTTCTCCCGCGAGGCGATGGGGGCCGGCTCGGAGTCGCTCGCATCGCAGGGCGCCTTCCTCGCCGACCCTTGCGACGCGTGCCCCCCGGTGGTCTGCATCGCCCGATCTACCGGCCGAACCTCCTCGCATTTGGGCTCAGCGCTTCGATCGTCGCAGCGCCCGTCGGCTTCTGGTGCCCCGATAACATCTGCGGCGGTGAGTCGCTCGTAACCGCTTCCAAGCGTGTTGTTGTGGTTTAAGGATCGGCCGATAGCTTGGATGGAGATGAGTTCGACGCTGAGAGGATGGAGGCAGCTGGGATGGCTGATTGTCGGCGCCCTCGGCACCGCGGGAGTGATCGCCGCCCCGGCGTCAGCGATGTCGACCGGCGGGGTGCTCTCGCCGCGACTGGCCGAGCTGGCCAAGCCGTCGGTCCGCTCCAAGCCAGAGGCCCAACAGGCGGCGATGCTCAGCGTCGCTGCAGCCGGTCCGGGCAGCTTGCAGCGAGAAGGTGGCCGCGTTCTGGTCGATGTCCGCTACGCCCACGGTGCCGCCTCGGCTAACGATGCGTTGCGGGCAGCCGGCGCCCGGATCGTCAGCGTGAGCCGATCGCTTCAGACCGTTACCGCAGCCGCGGCGCCCGGGTCACTTCGTTCTATTGCAGCGGTGCCGGGTGTGCGAGCGGTCACCGAGGTACTGGCGCCCTTGGTCTACGCAGCCGGCGGCTCGGCTGCTGTCGCCTCGTCCTCGCAGCCTAACTGCGAAGGGGGGTCGGTCGTCTCCGAAGGTATTGGCCAGCTGCACGTCGGGGAAGCTCGCCAGGGTTTTGACCTCAACGGGAGCGGGGTCACCGTCGGGGCGCTTTCGGACTCGTTCAATACGGCCACCAAGGCAGTGGAAGGAGACCAGGCGATAGCCACCCACGCCGCCGAAGACGAAGCCAGCGGCGACCTGCCGGGCCCCGCCAATCCCTGCGCCGGCCAGCAGACGCCCGTCCGCGTACTCGAAGACTACGCTCCCAGTGTCGCGGAAGAAGAATCGACCGATGAGGGGAGGGCGATGCTGCAGACCGTGCACGACGTCGCGCCGGATGCATCGCTCGCTTTCGCCACCGCATTCGGTGGTGAAGAAGTTTTTGCCAATAACATCGAACGGCTGGCGAGGCCGACCGCCGAAGGAGGCGCTGGCGCCAAGGTGATCGCCGACGACGTCGCCTACTTCGAAGAACCGTTTTTCCAAGACGGACCGGTCGCGAGCGCGATCAACCGCGTTGTGGCCAGCGGTGTCGAGTACTTCACCGCGGCGGGCAACGACAACCTGTTCGACGCGATGGGTCACGAAATCGCCTCCTGGGAAGCACCTGAATTCCACGACTCGGGAAGCTGTCCCGCAGCGCTTGAGGGAGTCAAAGAAGCGGGTTATCCGGAACACTGCATGCAATTCGGACCCTCTGCGCCGGACAACACGTTCGGCATCACCGTTGAACGAGGCGCCACTCTCACCGTCGACCTGCAATGGGCGGAACCCTGGTTTGGCGTCCACAGCGACCTCGACGTATTCCTCCTTAACTCTGCTGGCAAACCGATTACCGAAGGCGAAGAAGTTGTCGGCAGCGACAACGACAACATCCAAACCCAGAAACCGGTCGAGGTATTCCAGTGGGAAAACAAAGCGAAATCGCCCCAGAACGTTGAGCTGGCGATAAACCACTGCTTTGGCGAACTGTGCAATGGAGAAAAAGAAGTCAACCCAGCCTTGATGCCGCGGCTCAAGGTCGCGCTGCTGGAGAACGGCGGCGGCGTTTCGGAGACCCAGTACCCGACCTCCGCCGAAGGCGACACGGTCGGGCCGACGATCGTCGGTCACAGCGGTGACGCCAACGCGATCACGGTCGGAGCCGAGCGCTATGACGAAAACTCGGCCCCGGAGCCCTACTCATCGCGCGGACCGACCACCCACTACTTCGGGCCGGTCTCGAACACGACCCCGGCTCCTGAAATCCCGGGCGGCGAAACGATCTCCAAGCCTGACCTGGTGGCCACCGATTGCGGCGCCACTACCTTCTTCGGCTCCTTCGAAGGAGGCGGTTGGAGGTACTGCGGGACCTCGGCCGCCGCTCCCCACGCCGCCGGGGTAGCGGCCCTGATGTTGCAGTCAGACCCATCGCTCACCGTCGCGCAGGCACGCGCGGCGCTGTCCGCTTCCGCTCAGCCGGTGGGAAGTTTTGGGCCGAACGCCGTTGGCGCCGGGCTCCTGGATGCCTTGGGGGCCGTAGCGCGCGTCGCGCTGCCGCCGACGGTCACGATCACCAAGCCACCAGAGGCGGTCAGTCGAAACCGCAGACCGGCGATCGAATTCACCGCGAACCGGCCGGTGAGCTTCTCCTGCTCGCTCGACGGTGGCACTTCCCAGCCCTGCCTCTCGCCTTTCGTCCCCGCGGTCCCCCTTGCCGACGGAAGCCACAGATTTGAAGTCAGCGGGGTGGACGTTGCGGGACACCTCGGCAGCAGCTCGGTGTCCTTCGCCGTCGACACCAAGCGGCCCAGGGTTTTCTTCCGCGCACACCCCCGCCGGCTAATCCGCACCCGCAAGGCGAGGACGCGGACGAGGTTTCGCCTCGGCTCAAACGACCCTCGGGTCGGCTTCCTGTGCAGCGTTGACAGAGGTCGTTTCCGCCGTTGCGGACCGCGCCTCTCTCGTTGGTTTTTGCCCGGCAGGCACACCGTGCGGGTCAAGGCCCGCGATCCGGTCATCAACCTTGAGTCGACCCCTGCGGTTTTCCGCTTCCGGGTCAGGAGGTTGAGCTGATCCGGGCTGGTGCCCTCGGCTGCTGCCCAGCCCGATCGGACGCCCAACACCAGGGCCGACCGGCCCCCGAACACCCCGTTCATCGACCTACACGCCGCGAGGCCTTGAGGGAGACGGCTATCCGATCAACCGCTCCGCCAAGCCCGAGTGCCGCTCGCCGCTGTCGTCACGGCTAATCGCCAGCGCCAGCGCCGCTGGGTCGCCAACCAGCACGCAGCCGCTGCGGGCGCGGGTGATCGCGGTATAGACAAGGGGACGGCTGAGCATCCGCGCGTGGGAGCGGTGGCAGACGGCGACCACCACAGGCACCTCGCAACCCTGAGCCTTGTGGACTGATACCGCGTAGGCAAGCCGCAGGGTCGCCGTCTCGGCGTATGGGATAACCAATGGGTCGCCGCTGTCAGTCTCGACAACGACCACCTCCTCGGCGGGGTCCTCGGCGCTGAGGAAGACGATCGAGCCGTTCATCAGACCCAACTCGTGGGAGTTACGGGTCTGGATCAGGCGGTCCCCGAGCCTGAAACGCTCATTTAGCGCCGGTCGGCCGTGCGGGTTGAGCCGCGCCTGCAGGTGCAGGTTGAGTGCATCGATCCCCACCGCCCCCCTGTACATCGGCGCCAGCACCTGGACTCCGCGGATCGGGTCGATACCGAAGCGCTTCGGTGCCCGCTCGGCGACCACCTCGACCACGGTCTGAAGCGCTCGCTCCGGGCTGGGGCGGTCGATGAAAAAGAAGTCGTGCTCCTGGTCCCCCGCGGGTTGTAGGTGCGGGGACCGACCCCGGTTGACCTCGTGGGCGGCGGTGGTGATCATCGATCGCGCCGCCTGGCGGAAGACCTGACTGAGCCGCACCACCGGGGCGATCCCCGCTTCGATCATGTCCTCGAACGGCTTGCCGGCGCCGATTGGCGGCAGCTGGTCGGCGTCGCCAACGAAGACGATGTGGGTCGACTCCGCCAGCCCGTCAAGCAGTACCTCGATCAGCCGCAGGTTCAGCATCGAGGCCTCATCCACGACCACGAGATCGGCTGGCACGGGGTGATCGGATCGGTGGGTGGGCTCGCGGCCGGGCATCCACTCGATCAAGCGGTGAATCGTCTGCGCATCGCGGCCGGTCGCCTCCTCCAACCGCCGTGCCGCGCGCCCGGTTGGCGCGCAGAGCGAAACAGTTGCGTTGGCGGCCTCGGCCTCGGCGACGATTGCCTGGGTGCAGACGGTCTTGCCGACTCCGGGCCCGCCGGTGATGATCGAAATGCGGGAAGAAAAGGCGCCACGCACCGCCGCCCACTGCTCCTCGGTCAGCTCGGTACCCGGGTTCTCGGGCGGCGGTGCGTGGCCGAGGTGCGGCTCCGCGCCGGCACGGGCGCGCAGCGTCTGTGCGACGGCGATCTCGCGGGCCTGGGTCGGGCTGCGAAAGACCCGCCCCTCCTCGACCAGGAGGCCGCGGGTGGCGGCGAGCACATCACAGTCGGGATCGAGGTCAAGCAGCCTCGCCGCCCGCCGGGCCAGCTCTGCGATTGGCAGAAAGGTGTGTCCCTGCTGCTCTGCCTCCTGGAGGACGAAGATCGCGGCCGCCTGGGCGCGGCGGTCGGACTCCAGCGGAACGCCCGCACCCAGCGCGATCTTGTCGGCGCGAGCGAAACCCACCCCCTCGACCTCGGTCAGCCGGTATGGGTCCTCGTGCACGATCGCCAAGGCGCTGTCTCCGTAGCGGGTGTGGATCGGCGCGGCTAGGTGGGCGAGCCCGTGGGGCGCGAGCTGGACGTGCAGGTCGCGAACGGCTCGGCTTGCCTGCCATGACTCGGCCGCCGCCGCCGCTTGCGCGGCGCTCACCCCCGACAGCGAGCCGAAGATCCTCTGGGGGTCGGCGGCGATCGCCCCGATCACGCCCTCACCGTGCTCCTCGACCAGTCGCTCCGCGCGGGCTGGGCCGATGTGGCGCAGCGAGGTGAGGTAGGCGATCTGCCCGGCCCGGTCCGCCGGGTCCAGCGGCAACGCCCCCCGCGCCCGAAGCTGGCGCCCATAACGGGAGTGGTTCTGCCAGTCGCCACTCACTTCGGCACGGTCTCCAGCCGCGAGGTGGGCGACCGGGCCGACCAGGGCGAATTCCTCGCCGGACCCTGGATCCTGCACCTCCAGCACTGCATAGCCGTCCTGATCGGCTCTGAAGATGACGCTCAAGACCTCGACAGTGCCGGAGTAGTTCGCCTCATCGAGGTCAAACAAAGTCGTTGCATCGCTCACGCTTCAAAGCTACTCTGAGCGGGCGGATGCAAAGCACCGGCGGCGTCGCCAATCGCTTCGCGCCGCTTGCGGCGCGACTTGAGGGCCGCCTCTCCGGCGGTGTCCCGTTCGCGGTGCGCTTCTGGGACGGCAGCGAGTTGCGTCCGGAGGGAGGGGGTAGTGGCGACACCCTTTTGATCCGGGACTCGCGGGCGCTCGCCTACGTCGTTACGGCGCCCAACCAGCTGGGACTAGGGCGTGCTTGGGTCGCCGGGGACATCGACGTCGACGGCGACCTGGAACGTGCATTGCGGGCGGGCGACAGGTTCCGCGACCTGCGTCTCGGCTTTGCTGACAAGCTGGCATCGATGCTCGCTGCCGCCCGCTCCGGGGCGCTTGGCCTGCACCGTCCGGCTCCGCCCAGCAGTGAGGCGCGCCTCGACGGCCGCCTGCACTCCTTACGCCGCGACCGCGACGCGGTCCGCCATCACTACGACGTCTCCAACGCCTTCTACCGCCTCGTGCTCGGACCGAGCATGGTCTACTCGTGCGCCTACTTTGCCTCACCGCAGGACAGCCTCGAGGAGGCCCAGGAGCGCAAGCTCCAGACGATCTGTCGCAAGCTGAGGTTGGCGGCAGGGGAGAGGCTGCTCGACGTCGGCTGTGGGTGGGGTTCGCTGGTCATCCACGCAGCGGTTCACCACGGCGCCCGCGCGGTTGGGGTCACGCTCTCGGAGGCCCAGGCAGAGCTTGCCCAGCGGCGGATCAGCGAGGCTGGGGTAGGGCATCGTTGTGAGGTTCGCGTCCAGGACTACCGCGAAATTGACGATGGCCCCTACGACAAGGTCGCCAGCGTCGGCATGTATGAGCACGTCGGCGCGACTCAGCTCGACCGCTACATGCGAAGGTTGCGCGATCTGGCTCGCCCGGGCGGCCTCATCCTCAACCACGGGATCGTGCGCTTGGGACGGGGCCCGCGCCGCAAGGACACCTTCATCTGGCGCTACGTCTTCCCTGACGGCGAGCTGCATCCGGTTGGTCGGGTGGTGAGCTCGATGGAGCGGGCCGGCCTGGAGCTGCGCGACTGCGAGTCGTTGCGCGAGCACTACGCGCTGACCCTGCACCGCTGGCTTCAGAACCTGGCCGCCAACCGCGACGCAGCGATCGCCGAGGCAGGCGAGGAGAGGGAGCGGATCTGGCGTCTTTATATGACCGGGTCGGCGCTGGCCTTCGAGCGCGGCGACATCTCCATCCATCAGCTCCTTGCGGTCGTACCGGGCGCCCCGCCGCAGCTACCCCTCGCCCGTCAGGGCGCCCCCGAGCCGCCCGCTTAGCTCGCCATTGGGTCCGGTTCGCCGAGCTTGGTGATGTCGGGCGCTTCGTAGGCCTTGCCGGCGGTGCCACCAAGAACGAGGATTCGGATGCCCTCCTCACCCGGCCACACCTTGCGGGAGATGCCGGGGCCGACCTTGGCGACGTGATCGGGGTCCAGCCGGAAGCGCTCGCCATCAATCTCGATCTCGCCGCCCCCGCGCAGCGTCACGTAGACCTCCTCTTGTCCGTCCTGCTCATGGTCGTGCATCGGGTAGTTCTCGTAGTTGGGCGGCATGTCGATGATCTGCATGCCGAAGGATTCGACGCCAAGCTCGGCGCGAGCGCGCTTGAAGCCACCGCCAAATACGGCCTCCATGTCGTCGATTCTCTTCACGGTGTGAGTGCTCATTCATCCTCCTCCGGTGGATTTTCTGCGATTGGGCTCACCGATCCTACGGGGCCATCTGTTGGACGCGCTCGGGCTCGACCTTGACGATCACCCGCTGTTCACCGGGCTGGCACAGGGGGTAATCGTCGACCCCCATCTAGCGCTTGGCGAGTGCGTCGATGTGCTCCTCGGCCCCCTCGTGCCCTGCTCAGCTGCCCGGCCGCGAATCAGCGGGCTCTCGTAGGGGTTTTCCGGGTTTGGTGATCGAGATCGCTACCCGCGGGTCCCCCGCAGGTTTTCGGATGCTTCAGCCGACCCTCGACGGCGTTGAAGAGGACCAAGCCGTCCTCGAAGTCGACCACACCGGCGACAGCTGAGGCAGCCGTCCTCCATCACGGACGCGAGGTGGGCGACGCTATCTCCGCCGAGCAGATGCTGAGCCGCTGCCGGAATCTCTGCCATCTGGACCTCACTGAATCTCGCTCGGTTTTGGCGACTTGCGCAGCTGACCATTAGCTCCGTCCCTAAACTCGGCTGGTGGACCGAGGGCTGCTCGACGGAACGCTCGCCGCTGCCGGCGAGCCTGACTATCGCGCATCCCAAGTCTGGGAGTGGGTGGCACGGGGAGCACGTTCCTACCGGGAGATGAGCAATCTGCCCGCGACGCTGCGGCAGCGCCTCGCCGTCGATGTGCCTCTCTCCACGCTCACCGTCCAGGCTGAAGCCAAGGCTGACGACGGAACGGTCAAGGCTCTCTTTCACACCTCCGACGCTCGACCGATCGAGGCGGTGTTGATGCGCTACCGCGACGGGCGCCGCTCGGTCTGCCTCTCCTCGCAGTCTGGGTGTCCGCTCACCTGCTCGTTCTGCGCCACCGGACAGATGAGCTTCGGACGCAACCTGAGCGTCGATGAGATCCTCGATCAGGCGCTCCACTTCCGCCGCATGGAGGCGATAGACCACGTCGTCTTCATGGGGATGGGAGAGCCGACTATGAACCTCGACGCAGTGCTCCGTGCCTGTGAGAGCCTCCCGGATCTCGGTATAACCCACCGCCGCACCACGATCTCGACGGTGGGTTGGGTGCCTGGCATCGACCGACTCACCGACTGTGGCATGCCGGTCGCGCTCGCTCTCTCCCTGCACGCCCCCAACGACGGCCTGCGCTCACAGCTGATGGCGGTCAACGATCGCTACCCGCTGGCTGAAGTTCTCGCCGCCTGCGAGCGCTACCTTGCCCGCCGTCGCCGCATGGTCTTCGTCGAGTACGTGATGCTCGACGGCGTCAACGACCTTCCCGGGCACGCCCGCGAGCTCGCCGCCTTGCTGGACTCGCGGACCTACAAGGTCAACCTGATTCCCTACAACCCGACCGGCGCCTACGACGGTTCATCCCAGCAGAGGATCGAGCGCTTCCGCGCGATCCTCGCGGAACACGGGTTGACGGTCACCGTTCGCCTCACCCGCGGGCGCGAGATCGACGCCGCATGTGGGCAGCTTGCTGGGGCGAGCACCTCTCCGATGACCTAGAGCGCCTTCCGGCCGTTTGGCTGCTCAGCCAACTAGCATCCCCGCGGATGTCTGCCGAGACGACAATTTCTCCCGATCGCCCACCCCGGATGTCGGGCAACCCGTTCCGGCGGCTGGCTGGAGATGTGCGTGCCGAATGGCACGGCCGCGGCCACTTTCCGCCCGGCCCGAACGACTTCAGCGTCTCCCGAACTCGGCAGATCGTTCGCGACCCGCTGCCGATTCTCCTCTCCAACTATGAAGAGTACGGGCCGATTTTCAGCCTCCGCGTCCTCCACTCGCGCAGCGTCTTCATGCTTGGGCCGGAGGCCAACCATTTCGTCACCGTCTCCGATCCGCAGAATTTCCACTGGCGCGAGGGCAGCTTCGGCGATTTGATCCCGTTGCTTGGCGACGGACTGTTGACGATCGACGACAGCTACCACGACCGCGCTCGGGCGATCATGCTGCCGGCGTTTCACCGTGATCAGATGATGAGCATGCTGGACTCGATGAGCGCCGAGGCCGAGGCGGCGATCTGCGGCCTGCAGCCCGGGGAGGTGGTCGATATCTACGCTTGGATGCGCAACCTGGCGATGCGGATTGCGATGCGTTCGCTACTCGGCCTTGACCCCGATGACGCTGGCAAGGGGGCCGGGGCGGCGGAGCACTTCGAGCGCGCCCTCGGCTTTTACGGGATCGACTTCGCCCTGCGGCTTGTGCGCGGGCCAGGCTCCCCCTGGCGCCGGTTGATCGCCTCGCGTGCGGTCCTCGATGAGATCGTCTTCGGCGAGATCGCACGCCGCCGCGCGGCGCCGGATCCGCACAACCGCGACATCCTCAGCCTCCTGCTTGCCGCTCGCGGCGAGGCGGGTGAGGCCTTCACCGACCGCGAGGTGCGTGACCAGGTGATGACCCTGATGTTCGCTGGCCACGACACCTCCACCTCGACCCTGACCTTCATGCTGTATGAGCTCGCGCATCATCCGCAGGTCCTCGCGCGCCTCCAAGAGGAGCAGGACCAGGTGCTCGGCGGCGCCGTTCCGAGCTTTGATCATCTCGAGCGCGAGATGCCCTACCTCGACATGGTTCTCGACGAGGTTCTGCGCCTCTACCCGCCCGCTTGGATCGGCCCGCGTCGCGCCGTCCGCGACTTCGAATTCGGAGGCTATCCGGTTCCCAGGGGCGCCTACGTCAACTACTGCTCCTGGGCCAGCCACCGCATCCCCGAGGTTTTCCCCGACCCCGAGGCGTTCATTCCCGAGCGCTTTACCCGCGAGCGAAAAGCAGCGCTGCCGAGGGGCGCCTACGTTCCCTTCGGCGGCGGGCGGCGCATCTGCATCGGCAAGCGTTTCGGCCAGACCGAGGTGAAGCTGGTGGCGACGATGCTGCTCCAGCGCCTCCGCCTCGATGCGCTGCCCGGCCGCACGATGACCGTGCGCCAGATGCCGACCCTCTCCCCGAAGGGCGGCCTGAAGATGCGAGTGGCGGAGCGGAGGGCAAACAAAGCGCCTCTCTCAGCTGCGATTTAGATCCGAAGGGATTGGTCGTATTCTGGTTGCGTGAGGCGATCGTGACCATCGCGGCGCTCCAGACGGCAGCTGAGGCGTGGCCGGCCGTGGTCGGCGCCGGCCTGATTCCAATCGTCGGGTTGGTCGGCGTTGGCTACCTGATCATCCGCGCGGTGCGCGACCACGACGAAGAGGAAGTCGATGAGCCGCCCCCGCCCCCGCCTACTTGATGAACAGCATCTCCTCGTACTTGGGCAGCGGCCAGAGATCATCGGCGACCACCCGCTCCAGCTTGTCGGCTGCATCTCGCACCTCGCCCATCGCCGCGAGCTGCTTGTCGCGGACATAGAGAGCTAGGTCCATCCCCTCCAGGTCTTCGGGGTATGCGTTCGCCTCCTTGAGGCCGCTGAGCGCTGAGGTCAGCTCGTCGACCAGCTCGCGGGTCTCGCCCTCCAAGACCGAGACGCCCGCCTGGTCGATCAGGGCTAGATGCCGCAACGCCGCCGGCAGGATCATCGTCTGAGCGATCGAGAAGGTCTCCTCCGCCTCGATGTTGGCGCGGATCGCGTACTGCTCAATCCAAACCTCGTAGCGGGACTCCAGCTCCCGTTTGGAGAGGACGCCATATTTCTCGAAGGCAGCGATCGTCGGCTCGCTGATCACCTCAGGGAGGGCGTCGGGCGTCGTGCGCAGGTTCTTGAGCCCTCGCTCCTCGGCCTCAGCGTGCCACTCAGCTGAGTAGTTGTCGCCGCCGAAGCAGACCTGTTTGTTGGCTAGGTAGGCGTCCTTGACGATCTCAATTACCGCCTCGGGCATCGGCTGCCCTTCAGACAGCTTCCCTTCGAGCTTGCTGGCCAGCTCGTCGATCGCCTCGGCGACGATCGTGTTGAGGACGGTGTTTGGGAAGGCGAGCGACATGCTCGACCCCAGCGCCCTGAACTCGAATTTGTTGCCGGTGAAGGCAAAAGGCGAGGTCCGGTTGCGATCGCCGCCGTGCATCGGCAGCGCCGGCAGCACCGTCGCCCCCAACTCGAGGAAGGAGGCCGGCGTGTTGGGGTCGCCCGCGCCAGTTGCGATCGCCTCGAATACCTTCTCCAGCTCGGCGCCGAGAAAGATCGAGATGATCGCCGGAGGTGCCTCATTGGCGCCGAGGCGGTGGTCCTGGCCGATGTTTGCGACCGAAGCGCGCAGCAGACCCTGATGCTTGTTCACGGCCTGGATCACCGCCGCGCAGAAGAGCAGGAAGTGGATGTTCTCCGCCGGGGTATCGCCGGGGTCGAGCAGGTTGCTGCCGGTATCGGTGCCCATCGACCAGTTGTTGTGCTTGCCCGAACCGTTGACGCCGGCGAACGGCTTCTCGTGCAGCAGGCAGACCAAGCCGTAGCGGCGCGCCACGTTTTCCATGGTTCGCATCAGCAACTGCTGGTGGTCAGAGCCGACGTTGGAGTTCTCGAATACAGGCGCGATCTCGTACTGCGCTGGCGCCACCTCGTTGTGGCGGGTCTTGACGGGGATGCCGAGCTTGCGCAGCTCCAGCTCGGTCTCCAACATGCAGGCGAGCACGCGCTCGGGAATCGAGCCGAAGTAGTGGTCGTCGAGCTCGTGGCCCTTGGGGGGCTTTGCGCCGAACAGCGTGCGGCCAGTCGAGATCAGGTCAGGCCGCTCGAAGAAGTACTGCTCGTCGATCAGGAAGTACTCCTGCTCGGGGCCGACCGTGGTGAAGACGCGCTGGGACTGCTCGTCGCCGAGCAGGCGCAGCGCCTTGATTGCCGAGCGCGAGAGTGCGTCCATCGAGCGCAGCAGGGGGATCTTCATGTCGAGAGCCTCGCCGGTCCAGGAGGCAAAGGCGGTCGGGATGCAGAGCAGCGCTCCGTTCGGGTTCTCAAGGATGAAGGCGGGGCTGGTCGGGTCCCAGGCCGTGTAGCCGCGGGCCTCAAAAGTTGCTCGGACCCCTCCTGTAGGGAATGAGGAAGCGTCAGGCTCTCCTTGGATCAGCTCCTTGCCGGAGAATCCAGCCAGCGCCCTGCCCTCGGCACCCGGCTCAAAGAAGGAGTCGTGCTTCTCTGCAGTCGAGCCGGTCAGCGGCTGGAACATGTGGGTGAAGTGGGTGGCGCCGTTCTCCAGCGCCCACTGCTTCATCGCCTCCGCGACCTCGTCGGCGAGCGTTGGGTCAAGGGCCTCGCCGCCGGCGAGTGTGGCCTGCAGCTTTTCGAAGACGTCGCTGGGGAGGCGATCGCGCTGGACCGAGACGGAGAAGACATTGACGCCGAAGGGGTCGTTCTCAGGTTGAGTTAAGTCGAGTGCGCCGAGCGCCTGTCCATTAGCACTCCATTGCGCGGCGGTCACGTTCTGCTG
Organism: uncultured Solirubrobacterales bacterium; assembly: GCA_963722965.1. Taxonomy (GTDB): domain Bacteria; phylum Actinomycetota; class Thermoleophilia; order Solirubrobacterales; family 70-9; genus DATLSM01. The sequence continues at coordinate 21,576 of CAVROX010000007.1, forward strand.
GCGGATACGGGTCATCGCTTGGCTGGTCCTCACTTGGCGGCACGCCCGAAATTGGGGCGCTCTTGTTTTACCGGTCTAATTTCCCATAAGAAGAGCCAGAGCAGCCTAATGGCCGGGCGAGCTTTGCGACTTGTACGGCGGTACAACGTTCGCGCCGGACCCTTGTCCCGGGTGGCGGCCGGAGGATTACCGATAGCCTGCTGGTCTCCGCGGCCGTGGCGCCGCATCGCCAAGCCAGAAACCTGGAGGACTCAGCCTTAATGTTCGTTTCCAAGGCCGCCGTCGTCGGCGGCGGCACAATGGGAGGTGAGATCGCTCAGGCGATCGCCGCCGCCGATATCCCCGTCGTTGTCAAAGACATCGACCGCAAGTTCGTCGATGCCGCGGTTGAGAAGGCGCGTTCTGTCACCGAGGGCCAGCTCGCTCGACTGGTCAAGAAGGAGAAACTGACGCAGGAGCAGGCCGACGCCCGCCTAGCCGAGGTGATGGGCTTGATCACCGCGACCACAACCTATGAGGAGTTCGGCGATGTCGACTTCGTCGTCGAGGCGGTGCCGGAGCGGATGGAGATCAAGCAGGCCGTCTTCGCTGAGCTCGACGCGGCTACCCCCGGACAGGCGATCCTTGCCTCCAACACCTCCTCGCTCTCAATCACCGAGATGGGGGAAGGGACGCTGCGTCCCGAGAAGGTGGTCGGCTTCCATTTCTTTTACCCGGCCTCGGTGATGCCGCTCGTCGAGGTGATCGTTGGCGAGGACACCGCGCCCGAGACCGCCACCGCCGCCTACAACTTCGCCCAGGCGATCAAGAAGCAGCCGATCGTCTGCGGTGAGGTCCCGGGCTTCGTCGTCAACAGGATCCTGATGGCGACGATCGGCGAGATCTGGCGCGCCCAGGAGGAGCAGGGACTCTCCCTGAAGGCGATCGACGAGGCGATCGCCGCTGCCCAGGTGGCGCCAATGGGGCCGTTCTTCCTCACTGACCTGCTCGGTCTTGACACCGTCCTACACGTCGCCGAGCACCTCAGCAAATCCTACGGGGAGACCTTCTACGTCCACCAGGGCCTGAAGCGGCTCGTCGCCGAGGGTAAGCTCGGCGCGAAGAGCGGCGGCGAAGGGTTCTTCGCCGACGGCGAGCAGACGATCCCCGGTGAGGCCGCTCCCGACGCAGCGGAGCTGGTGGCGCTGTTCACCAGCCGGGCGCTGATCGAGGCTTGCAAGCTGGTCGAGGAGGGGGTCTGTTCGCTCCGCGACATCGACGTGGGGATGATGGCGGGCGCCGGGTTAGATCCCCGCCGCGGTTTGCTGCCGCCGTTCTGGAAAGCTGACGTCGAAGGGCTCGACAAGGTTCTGGAGCGCATCGAGCAGCTCGAGGCGAAGTTCGGTGAGCGCTTCAGGGCCCCGGTCCTCCTCAGGCGCCTGGTAGCCCAAGGCAGGCTCGGGATGACCTCCGGCCAAGGCTTTTACCCCTACCCGCGGCCCGACGAGGGCGATCAGCCCGAGACAGTGAAGTTGGAGTCCCGCGGCAGCTTCGCTGTTGCATGGCTCGCCAACCCGCCGATGAATGCCGTCTCACCGGGTGTGATCCACGATCTGAAGACGGTCTGGGAGAAGATCAAGGGTTCCGGTGAGGTCGGCGCGATGGTGATTGCCTCCTCGGTCCCGGTGGTCTTCTCAGCCGGTGCCGACATCAAGGCTTTCACCGAGATGGACGAGTCGACGGGCAGGGAGCTGGTCGACACGGCCCATGCCCTGTTGCGCGACTTCGGCCAGGCGCGGGTGGCTACGATCGCGGCCGTCAACGCGCTCGCGTTCGGCGGCGGTTGTGAGCTGGCGATGGCCTGTGATGTGCGGATTGCCGCCGAGTCGGCGGTCTTCGGCCAGCCGGAGGTCAAGCTGGGGATCATCCCCGGCTTCGGCGGCACCCAACGATTGCCGCGCCTCGTCGGTCCCAGCAAGGCGCTGGAGATGAACCTGATCGGCGATGCGATCCCCTCCGACGAGGCGCTCGATTTCGGCCTCGTCAACCGCGTCGTTCCCGACCAAGAGCTGTTCGAGACGGCTCTAATGTGGGGCCGCAAGCTGGCTTCCCAAGCGCCGATCGCGGTTGAGCAGATCAAGTGCGTCTCCGACAACGGCGACCTCGAGGAGGGAATCGAGGCCGAGAAGCGGGGCTTCGCCACCGCTTTTGGCAGCGAGGATGCAAGGGAGGGGATCGCCGCCTTTCTCGGCAAGCGCACCCCGAGGTGGAGCGGAAAATAGGACGGTGAGGCGACGGGATCGCGGGGTTTGACGCTGCTAGTTGATTCCGTAGCGTCGGCAGCTTTCCTCGATCGCAATCGACCCCGGGTCTTCACGCCTCGCATGGGCGGCACAAAGGCTCTTCGCCTGGGCTCCACAGGCTTCGACTGATACCCCTCCCATGATGCCCGGGACGATTGCCGAGACGCAGCCCCGTGACAGTGGCGGTCTGGAATTTCCCGCCGTCACCACTATCAGCACGATCATCGCGACGGCGATGGTCGTGACCGCAGCTATCGCCACATTGCGCTCGCGTGCCGTGAGCCCTCGCAATGGCGTGTTGACGCGCTCCCAGTGGCCCTCCATCGGCATGGCGGCGCAGGTTAGCGAGTCACGCAGGCCTGGATGCTGTCTCTGACAATTGGGCGAATAGGTCGCGCCGATCTTTAGACGCTTGTACGTAGTGGGCGCCGTCGGGCTCCGGCAGGGTTGGAGCAGTCTCGCCGGCCGAGTCCGGTGGGGGTTTTCTATGCGTTCGGCGGTGCCCTCCATCAGAAAGGAAGCAGTGGATCGATGAATTGGCTTGACACAGGAGACAACTCCTGGCAGATGACTGCGGCGACCCTGGTCGGCCTGATGAGCGTCCCGGGCCTCGTCGTTCTGTACGGCGGCGTGATGCAGAAGCGCTGGTCGGTGAACAGCATGATGCTGACCTTCATCGCGTTCGCGCTCGTGCTCGTCGTCTGGGTGCTGTGGGCCTTCAAGATGGGCTTCGGGAGCACCGATGCACATCTTCGGTGCAAGTGGCAAGGCTTCTTCGGGAACTTCATGGGGAAAGCCGGGCTCGATTCTGAGTAGCCAGGGACTGCTAGGCAAGGGAACATCCCGCTGCTGGGTGAAGCCGGAGAACTGCACTTCCCGCACCTCGACGCTCGTCTACTTCCAGTTCGTGTTCGCGGCGATCACGCCGATCCTGATCCTCGGGTCGGTGCTCGGCCGGATCAACTTCAAGGCATGGATCCCGTTCGTGTTGATCTGGGCGAGCTGTCGTCTACACCGGTCAACGCGTTCCTGCTCTGGGGCGGCGGCTACTTTGCCCAGCACGGGCGCTGTCGACTTCTCCGGCGGCTACGTGATCCATCTCGCCGCCGGCGTGTCGGGCTTCGTCGCCGCTGGGTGATCGGACCGCGCCTGCAGCGCGACCGCGAGATCGACGCGCCGAACAACCTGGCGATGGTCGCGGTCGGGGCCGGTCTGCTCTGGCTCGGCTGGAACGGCTTCAACGGCGGCGACCCGTACCACGTCAGCCCGGACGCCTCGGCGGCGGTGCTCAACACGAACCTCTGCACCGCGGTCGCGTTCCTGGCCTGGGTCGGCTGGGACTACGCGACCAGGGCGCAAGCCGTCGCTGATCGGCAGCGTCAACGGCATGATCGTCGGCCTGGTCGCGATCACGCCCGCGGCCGGCTACGTGAACGGCTGGGGCGCGATCGCGATCGGCGTGATCGCCTCGACGGTCGTCTACTTCGCGCTCAACTACCTGAGCCGCGTGCGGCCGTTCCGGAACGTCGACGACACGCTCGGCGTCGTCTACACCCACGGGTTCGCCGGCCTCGCCGGCGGCCTGCTGGTGGGAATATTCGCCAACAAGGCAATGGACAGCGGACTCGATCCTCAACGGCCTGGTCGTCTGGCGGTGGCTTGCACCTGCTCAAGTGGCAGCTGTTCGCGGGGCTCTGGGTGATCGTCTTCTGCGCGATCGCCACTTCATCCTGCTCAAGCTGGTGGGCCTGTTCGTACCGCTGCGGATGACGCGACGAGGACATGGAGATCGGCGACGTCGCCGTCCACGGGCACGAGGTGTACCCGTCCGACGTTCCGTCGCTCGGGTACCCCGACGGCGTCCCGGCGGCGGCTCCAACCCCGCCTGCTCCGGCGGGAGGCACCGCGTAGGACGAGAGGCGGGGCCAGCCAACGCGCCCCGCTGCCGCTAGATACCGCAGGAACCGCCCTCGCCACTTTCCCGGGGGCGGTTCCGTTGCGGGTGCCGACTCGGTGTTTGGGGCGATGGGGCCACCAGGGCCTGGGCCCGGGAGATCTCCCGCGTCACGTCGAGCATCGTCGCCACAGCGGGGGTTACCGCGGCGGCGCGGGGAGTGGCTGCGAGCACCTTCCGTACCGGGCTTAGCGGGTGTAGAGGCCGGACCCGGATGTCCGGGCGAACCGTGGATAGCGCCAATTGGGGGATCAGAGCCACTCCCACCCCGGCGGCGACCAGACCCTGCACGGTCTGATAGTCGTCGCTTTCGAAGGACACTCTGGGCTCAAACCCCGCCGCGTGGCAGGAGCGGACCACGTGTTTGGCGCAGGGGCTGGGGGCCGAGGTCTGGATCCAGGACTCTTCGCGCAGATCCTCGAGCCGCAGCTGCTCGCGGGCCGCCAGCGGGTGGTCGGGGCGAAGGGCGAGGTGCAGCGGGTCGTCGAGAAGCTCGAATCGCCGGATGCCGGCGCCGAGCTTCTCGCCGACACCTTCGAACTCATAGAGCAGGACGAAGTCGAACTCGCCGGCCCGTAGCCGGGGTGCGATCTCCTCCGGCTCACCCTCGGCCAGGGTCACCTCGACTCCAGGGTGGGAGGCAAGGAATCCGGCGATCGCGTGGGGCATTAGCGTCGCCCCTGCGGTCGGGAAGGATGCCGTCCGCAGACGTCCACCCCGGCCGGCGGCGATCGCCGCGATCTCCGCCTCGGCCGTCTCCATCTGCGCCAGGATCCCGCTGACGTGGCCGGTCAGGGCGGCACCGGCGGCGGTCGGTCGCACCCCCCCGCGGGTGCGCTCGATCAATGGCGCCCCGACCTCCCCCTCCAAGGTGGAGATCGCCTGTGAGACCGCGGATTGGGAGTAGGAGAGAGCGTCAGCGGCCGCCGAGAAGGAGCCTCGCGCGACCACCTCACGGAAGACCTTCAGACGGTTTGCATTTAACATAAGCGAAACTGATTCTAACAATAGGTATTAACAGTTGTACTAATGGATCGCCGGTGCCAAGATCGCCTGAGCAACCACTTCTGAGGAGGCACCATGGCCCTGAAGATCATCGTTTCCTATGACGACACTGACAACGACCGAGACGCTCTGGCCCTAGGCCGTCTGCTTGCCTACTCGGGCGCTGAGCTTTCGCTTGCCTACGTCCGCCACTCCCTAAGCGGTGCGCTCGAGGAGGAGGAGGCGGAGGAGATGCTCGCCCGTGGCGCCGCTTCTGTCGGGGCTCCCGACATGCCCCGCCACGTTGTGGTTAACCCCGGGACCAGCGTCGGACTGGCCGAGCTCGCTGAACGCGAAAACGCCGACGTCATCGTCTTCGGTTCTGAGTACCGCACCGCACCCGGCACGGTCAAACCCGGGATTCCGGCTCACAAACTGCTGCTCGGGGGACCTGCGGCGATCGCGGTCGCTCCCGTCGGGCTGCACTCCACCCCGTCGATCAGCGTCAATACGATCGGGATCATCGACGAAGGGGACGTCAGCGCTAGGGAGACGGCGAGCAGCCTCGCCGCCGCGCTGGGTGCGAGTGTCGCCGAGCATGGCAGCGGCCCAGTCGATCTGCTTGTGGTCGGCTCCCGCCCCGAGTCCCCGCAGGGGAAGGTCACGCTCAGCGCCGCCAGCGACTATGTGGTCGAGACCGCGAGCTGCCCGGTGCTGGTCACCCGGCGCGGGGCTGCGATCAACTTTGCGCTGGCCCAGACCCCGGCTGCCTGACGACGAGGATCACGGCCGCGACCGCGGGGTCGCGGCCGTCGATCCGCTCCAGCGCGGCAGGCCAGCCAAGCGGCTGCGGCTCGATGCCGGCGCTGAGGCTGGCTAGGGCGGCGTCAAGGCAATCGGCCTCGATTACGGCGGCAACCGGCAGCGGAACGCTTTTGATCGCCACCCCGATCATCTGCTGTGTCACGTCCTCGGCGCCGCGCAGCGCGTTTGACCATCCCTGTCCGAAGGACAGGTCGGGGGGGTCCAGGGTTGGACCTTCGAGGACGGTCAGCTTGCTCTCCCGGGGCTCCCACTCCCGTTCGCCGAACACGAATGGCCGCCCGCCGACCCACGGCTCGAGAACCGTCCGGCGCAGCTCCACCTCGTCGAGGTTGAAAACCCGGGCGCGGTGTAGGGATGAGCTGACCTGGACGTGGAACGGCATCGCGCAAACCATATGCTCACACGTCATGCAGGGGCTGCCAACCGACGCCGTCATCTTCGACAACGATGGCCTGCTGCTGGACACCGAGTCCGTATGGACGAGGGCCGAGCGGGACCTGTTCGAGCGGCGGGGGGCCGACTTCGCCCCGGCCGACAAGCGCGAGCTCGTCGGCACCTCCGCCGAAGTAGCAGGAGCAATCCTCGAACGCCGACTGGGGCAACCGGGCCGAGCTGCGGAACTGATCGAGGAGCTGAACGGGCTGGTCGTCGCCGAGCTTGAGCACGGGGTGGAGGCGATGGTGGGGGCGCGGGAGCTGCTGCACTCGCTGAGAACGCGAGGGACACCGATCGGTCTCGTATCCAATTCGCCGCTGCGCTTCATCCGCCGGTCCCTGGAGATCGTCGGCTTCGAGGACCACTTCGACGCGGTGGTCAGCGCGCACGAAGTGGCGGCGCCCAAGCCCGCGGCCGACGCTTACCTGGAGGCCTGTCGCCGACTCGGGGTGGGGGCGGGGCCTTCGGTCGTCGCGCTGGAGGATTCGCCGACCGGGGTCGCCGCGGCACGAGCTGCCGGTCTGACTGTGATCGGGGTGCCCTCGATCGAGGGAATCGCCCTCGAGGAAGCCCACCACCTGGCGGGGTCTTTGCTCGACGATGTGATCGCTCGCCGACTCTCCCTCGAGCTCAAATCTAGACCTCAAGTTGAGACTTAGGGATTGGAACCGCGGAGGATGCGGCGTCGGCGGAGAACCCGCTCACAGAGCTCAAGCAGACCGCGAACGCTCCTCTCGGCATCGGGGTCGAGGTCCCCCCGCAGCGCCACCTGCGCCGCCTCACAGATCTCCCTGCGCCGCGCTGTCAGCGCTCTCATGTCCTCGTCGTGTCTGGGGTCTGTCACCGCCCCGGGCAGCTCGGCGAGCAGTGCCTCCAGTCCGATCCGCAGTTGCAGCGCCGCCTCCCGGCGGCGCCCCGCGTCGAGATCGGCGCGAGCGCGCAGCAATAGCGTTTCGCAGGCGTCGATCTTCTCGCGTCCAAGAAGCACCGCCGCCACCCGCTCCTGCGGGCGCAGGGACTCCGAGCGCTGCCGCCTCCGCGAGGCCCGGTTCGTCCAGACGTCGACCTCCCGGGCGGCGAGGAAATTTCCGGCAGCAACTTCCTCGCCGCTGCCGTAACCGATCCGTACCGCGACGGCTCGCTCAGGACGCAATTCCTGGCCACTCGGGTCGGCGCTCGCTGTCATATGTGCGTGGAGGGCCCGGTTCAGGAGGTCGATGCCCTCGGCGATCAGCGCTTCAATCGAACCCTTCTCGACGGCTCGATCCAGCCACTCGGTTGCATCGCGCTCTTGCTCGAACGGTTCGAATGCCCGAACCGCCGTGGCGCGGGCCAGTGGTAGCTGGGCGAGGAGCCCGTCGGGGTCGGCCGGGCGTGGCCGTCGCCTGCGTCGCGGGGGCGGCGCTGGCGCTGCGAGCGTCTCGACAACCAGTACCCGCTCAAGGCTTCGATCGCCGTTGTCGCGGGCTAGGTAGCGACCGTCGGCGATCGCGAGCGTGCCGGGGAGGTCAAACTGCACGAATCCGAAGAGCCGGGCCAACGGGCGGATTATCTACGTTGACCCGAGTCTTGCTGTCGGCTGGTCAGAGGCCGGCTGGATGACGGACGACGAAGCCCGCCGGGTAGGGCGGTTCGGTATGCCAGCGAGGTCCGGTTCCGCGGGCGTCGCCGACCGTGTCCCAGCGCAATCCAGCGATCTCGGCGTAGGTGTGGGTGGCGTTGGCGTAGATCGTCACCCAGCGCCCAGCACCCGGCTCGCCCCAGCCCTCAAGTGCGCCCGAGGTGAGCGGGGTCGAGAGCAGGCGGGCGGCGTGGAGCACGTAGCTGACCGAGCCCGAGCAGTCATATCCCGGAGAGGTCCAGGACCCGTGCCCACCGCCCCAGATATAGGGGGTGGTCGAGATGTGGTTGGCGGCGGCGATCATCGCCTGGACGGCGGGCGGAGCGTCAACCGGCGCGATCGCGCGGCCGTTGACGAGCGTGGCGGCCTGTGGAGGGTTGAAGTCAAGGTCGATAAGCCCGGGTTGGGCGTCGCTGGCGACGCTCACGCCGCCAAGGCTCATCGTGGAGACGACCTTCTGTGGCCCCGTCGACCCCTGCATCTGCAGTGTCGTCTGCACCAACGCGTGAGAGGACGAGGAGGGCTTCCCTCTCGCCCCCTCACCCGGTACCGGGGCACCGTCGACCTGGTCGATCCTCACCGCGAAACCGTTCTGGTGGACACAGGTCGAGGGGGAGACCCCGAGCTTGAAGCCGCGTGCAGTGATGTACTCAATGCCAGCTAGAACCCGCGGTTCGACCTCGCCGGCACGGATCGCGCCCTGCTCGCAGGGCGGCAGGGAGAGGCGGGCGTCGGCGAGGGAGCGGCGCTTGAGGCTCTCTGCGGAGAGAAGCAGCACTTGGGCGGGGCTCGCGCTTGTCGAGAGCGGCCGGGAGATGTGGAAGATCTTTCCCGCTCCGCCCTGTTTCCAGTCATCAAGGATTGCGCTCGGGTCAATCTTCGGAGATCCGTCGGGCTGGATCGAGAAGTCGATGTGGGCCCCCGCGCCGGAGCCGCCGACCTGGGCGAGCACAGTGCCTGCCACGACCCGGGCGCCCCTGCCCAGCCGCTGCTCCCTGGTCGCCAGCGAGGCGCCGGTCTGTCCAAGGGCGGTGGCCCGAGCCCGGTTGGCGGGGCGGTCCGGGAGCGCGTAGAGACGGCGCCGCGAACTCCTCTCGCCGTTCGCCGCCACCTCTGAAGTGGTGGCCCTCATCGCCGCCAGCTCCGCGGCCGGAAGCGAGGGCTGACGTAGCTTCGGGGTTCGGTAGCGGCTGCGGATTTGCCCGAGGTCGGCGTATGTGTAAAGACTGCCGTAGGGGTCGCGGAGGACCATGTAGTTGCCGAGTCGGGCGCTGTGGCCGACCTTGACGATCGTTCCGTTGGCCACCGCGACGACGGGCGAGCCGGCCGTCGCGAAAATGTCGACTCCGGCGGCACCGGGATGGGCGCGCTTGGTCGCCCTCGAGGCAGTCGCATCGCTCAGCCAGTTGCGCTGGAGGGCTTCGGTGACGCCCGCGTCGTCGGTGTAGCTGACCTTGCCGCGAACCGGGAACTCTGATCCCTCGGCTAGCTGGCTCAGTGCACTGATCAGGTTGGCGGGGAGGCTCTCGTAGTTCGCTGCGTCTCCCAGTACCTCGCGCACGTACCAGCCGGCGTGGTTGTAGGCGAAAATCGCCCTGTAGAGGTTCGTGTGTCCGCCGGCGGCTGCGAGGTAGCGAGCCGCAGCGCAAATCGCGTCGACCGGATTGTCGGGATCCTTGCGGCCGTCGCCGTTGGCGTCAACGCCCCACGTCGCCCAGGTAGAGGGAAGGAACTGCATCCACCCCTCCGCCCCGGAACTGGACGGGCCGAGATCGGAGCCGAAGTCGGTCTCGACTTTGTTGATCGCGGCAAGTACCTCCCAGGGAATTCCATATTGGGTGCCGCAGGCCTGGTAGACGGGAAGCAGAAGGGGTGGGATTTCGAAGGAGCCGATGCCGAAGTCAGAGACTCCGATCACCGAGTCAAAGGAGCCTTCTTCGGCTGAGCCCGAACCCACCGATGAGCCCCCGTTGCCAACTTCGGCGCCGTTGCTCTTCTTCTTCTTCTTCTTCGTGGAGTGCGCTGAGGGCTTGGCGGCGGGGGCGCTGAGACCGCCGTTACTCGCGCCCTTCGCCTTGCCGGCAGAGCCCCTGTTGTCCGTAGGGCCCGTTCTCGCTTGGCTCCCGCTTTTCGGCGCCGATGTAGGGGGGCTGATCGTCGCTCCATGCTTGACGCCTCCGGATGGCGCCGCGGGGTTTTCTTCTTCGCTTTCTGCTCGCGGCTGGCAATGGGATTCGCTGCGTGCGGATTCTGAGGAGGAGCTCTCGCGGTGGCGGCCGGCGGTTTTGGGGCAGCTAGGCTGGTTCGCGACTGTCGTCGTGGGAGTCGATTGAGGGGTCGTGGATTCGAGCGGCGTCGTGCGCGGCGAGGCGCCCAGGGGAGCCGCGCCCGCCAGGCCCACCCCGAGCGCCGTCACGACGCAGAAGCCGGCCAAAGAGATGGTCAGTGCGAGCTTGTGTCTCATACCATGGCGCCTATGTACCTGCTGCCACGGGTCGCCAGACCCGCGTCCGCTCCGTCCCCGCGCAACAGGCTCGACCACGCTACTTGCTGGCATGCGGGCATGCAACGGATCACGCCGCCCCCAACAAGCCCTTAATCAACGCTTGTCCCATCTAGCTACGGCCAGGATTTCAGCCCTGCCGGATGCGCTCGTTAAGCTCAGGTCAATGAGCGCGAGCGCCGACGAGGAACGGGAGGACCAGGAGGGCATTAGGGCGCGCGGCGAGCAGGCGATCGGCGACCTCGCCCAGGCTCTCTTCGACAGTCAGGTGCTCGAGAACGCCCTCGCCGCCGCTTTCGGCGCTCGTGAGAAGGCGCTGGAGGCACAGCACGCGGCGATGAGCGCCCTCAACCTGCCCTCGGCGGGTGACGTCGAGCGTCTCGAGCGCCGCCTGCGCTCGATCTCCCAGCGCCTTGAGGAGGTCGAGGAGCAAATCGACCGCGTTTCCGGTGATGTCGCCGAGCTCCGTCGCCGGCTGCCTAAATCGGGCAAAGACTAAGTCTAAACTTTAGCTTGAGAGTGTGGCCGCAGCGGCAAACCCGGCGCGCTTTGCTGCCTCCTCGAGCTCTGCGTCGGCGATCCGCCCGCCCGCCGCTGTCTCCTCGACGATCAGGATCGCGGCCGCGGCGATTTCCCGGGCGCCGGCGCATCTCAGCACGGTCGCGGTCTGCAGGTCGGCAGCCGCGATCCCGGCTCCGAGGACCGCGCGATCTGCTGGATGGCTATCAAGGCTGGCGATGGTCACCGTCGTTGCATCCCCGTTCACCTCACGCCGCAGCCAAGCGCTGAGGGCGGGGTTGGGCAGGATCGCCTCTCCCTCGCCGGTTATGGCCGCGGCGACCTCGAGTAGCTCGCCGGTGTGGCGGGCCGGATCGATCGCAACGCAGGTCCCGACCCGGACCGCCCGTCTCAGTCCCAGCTCGGCAAGGTCCTTGAGCACGATTGACGCGCTGGGGCCGCCCATCCCGGTCGCCTGAATTGTCAGCTCCCGTCCCGCCGCCGTCGACCCTGTGTACCCCCACAAGCCGCGCGCGTGGTTGCTCATTTTCGGTTCCTCCAAAAGCTCCTGGGCGAGCAGCAGGGCGCGGCCGGGGTCTCCGACCAACACCGCGTCAGCGGCGATCGGGGCTGTGGGGCGAAGTCGCTGGGGCACGCCGGCCGACCATCTTGACAACCCCCGGCGCATGCCTCCGCTCCCGTCAACTCCTTCATGTCTGCGTCCGGTTAGCCTCGACCCGGATGGCAGCCGACCAGCGCATCTCCCTCGGCGAGGCCTCCCGCCGCTCCGGCGTTCCGGCCAGGACATTGCAGCGCTGGGCGGCTGAGAAGGTGATCCCGGTGAGGCGAGGCCGCTGGACGGCAGCCGCCGCCGCGCAGGCGCGGGTTGTGGCGCGGATGCGCGAGCGGGGACACTCGCTTGAGGACCTCAAACGGGCTGGGCGCGAGGGCAGGCTTGCCTTCGGCTTCGCCGAGGAGCTGTTCTCTGAACCCGAGGAGCGGGTCACGGTCGAGCAGGTATCGCAGGAGACAGGCCTTGAGCCCGAGCTGATCGAGCGCATCCTTGTCATCCTCGGCACGCCGCTCGGACGCGAGCGCGCGCTGAACCCCAGCGACGTCGCCGCGCTGCGCCACTGCGCCCGCGTGCTCGCCGCCGGCTTTCCCCTCGTTGCCTTCCTCCAATTGGTCCGGGTTTACGTCCAGTCGCTGCGCCGCATCGCCGACGCCGAGGTGCGCTTGTTTCACCTCTACGTCCACGAACCGATGATCCGCGACGCGGTGCCGGAGTTGGAGATGGCCGAGGAGATGGGGGAGCTCGCCGGCGACATCCTCCCTTTGGCGGCACCGCTCACCGAGTACCTGCACACCCGCTACTTGCGTTTCTTCCTCGAACAGGATGTGGTCGGCCACATGGAGCGCGGCTCGGGCGAGGTCGCGGCTGAGCTTGGGCGGGTCACCGTCGCCCTTTGTTTCATCGACATCACCGGCTTCACCCGCTACACGGAGGAGGAGGGTGACCTAGAGGCATTGGACCTGGTCGAGCGCTTCATCGAGGCCGTTGAGTCGACGCTGCCGCCGGAGGCGACGATCGTGAAGACGATCGGCGACGAGGTGATGGTCGTATCACCAGACGCCGCTTCGCTGACTGAGTGGGCGGTTGGGTTCCTCCAACGCTTCCCCGAGCGCCCGCAGCCACGGGTCGGCATTCATCTCGGCGAGGCCGTCTACCGCGACGGGGACTACTTTGGGGGTCAGGTCAACCTCGCCCATCGGGTTGTCAGCCGCGCCCAGGCAGGCGAGGTCTTGGTAACCGATCGGGTGGCTGACACGATCCTAGATCGCGAGGGGCTGGAGTTTGAGCCGATCGGCGAGGTGAGCCTGAAGGGATTTCCGACTCCGACCCCATTGTTCGTGGTCGGCGCGATCGCCTGAATTTCTGCCTCGGTGTCGGCAGGGGCGCGCCTAGACTCAACCGATGGACAGCGACCGCATGCTGGAGGAGGTGCGAGCCGGTGGGCTTCTGCCTGCCGGGACACCGGTGGTCGTCCTGCTCTCTGGAGGGCGGGACTCGGTCTGCTTGCTTGACCTCGTGACGCGAGCGCTCGGCACCGATTGGGTCACCGCTCTGCATGTCAACTACAGCTTGCGCGCCGCCGCCGCCGAGGACGAGCGCCACTGCGCCGAGCTCTGTGCAGGCCTTGGGGTAAGGCTTGAGATCGAGCGACCGAAGCGCCCCGCGGGGTCAGGCAATCTGCAGTCCTGGGCACGCGACACCCGCTACGCGGCGGCCGCCCGACTGGCGCTGCCAGACGAAGCGAGGATCGCAACCGGACACACCGCCGACGACCAGGTCGAGACGATCCTCTACCGCCTCGCCTCCTCGCCAAGCCGCCGCGCGCTGTTGGGCATGCGCCCTTATCACGGTCGGCTTGCCCGCCCGCTGCTCTCCTTTACCCGCGCCCAGACAACCGCCTACTGCGAGCAGCGGGAGCTCGCCTGGCGCGACGATTCAACCAACGCCCAGCCGACCTATGCCCGCAATCGCGTGCGGAACGGGCTGATCCCAGCGCTCGCCGCAATCCACCCGGCAGCGATGGCGAACGTGCTTTGCACCGCGGAGCTGTTGCGCGACGAGGCTGAGGTGCTCGACGGGCTTGTCGCGGCCGAGCTCGGCGGATCGAAAGGGGCACGGGGGGAAAAATCAAGCTGGAGCGGCTCGCCGCTCTGCCACCGGCGTTGCGCCGCCTGGTCGTGCAGCGGCTGGCGGATTCCGCCGCCGGTCGCCCCGTCGCGGGGGCGGCCCGCCACGCCGACGAGGTCGCGGGACTGCGTCGCACTGGGATCGCGATGCTCGACTTGGGCGGCGGTGTTCGGGCCATCACCGAGCGTGGCGTCTTGCGTGCGGAGTACCGGCCGACCCCTCGCGGACTTCCTAGGGTTGGATGATAGGAGCCGATGGGACTCCTTGGCGGGGGCGTATCTAGACTGCGCGCAATGGGCGATTCAGCGATCGGTGAGACCCTGGTCTCCAGTGAGGAGCTGCAACGGCGGGTTGCAGAGCTAGGCGAGGAGGTCAGTCGCGACTACCGGGGGCGTGACCTTTTCATGATCGGCGTGCTCAAGGGCGCTGTGCTTTTCCTCGCCGACCTGATGCGCAACCTCAGCGTTCCGTGTGAGGTCGACTTCATGGCGGTATCCAGTTACGGCTCCCAGACTGACTCTTCAGGGGTGGTGCGGATCCTCAAGGACCTCGACGCCCCGATCGAGGGCCGCCACGTGCTGATCGTCGAGGACATCATCGACTCCGGTCTGACCCTCCACTATCTGATGCGCAACCTAAGGGCGCGCAACCCCGCGTCGCTCGAGGTCTGCGCCCTGCTGACCAAGCCGGAGCGCCTGCGCGTCGACCTCTCGCCGCGTTACATTGGGTTCGAGATTCCCGATCGCTTCGCGGTCGGTTACGGCCTCGACCACGCCCAGCACTACCGCAACCTCGACTACGTTGCCGCGTTACGGGGATGAAGGGCAAAACCGCCCTGGTACGCTGATTTCTCCTGCCCGTGAGGCGTTTCTTCAAAAGCGCAGCTTTCCCGATCCTGCTGGTGGTGATCCTGGCTTTTGTTGCCCAGAGATTCATCAGCACCTCGTCGGGCCCCGAAGCGCCGTCCTACAACGAACTGGTCAAGCCGAAGACCGGTCTGATCGCGAGCGGGCAGGTCGAAGAAGTATCGGTCAACACGAAGGAAAACACGCTCTCCGTCAAGGAGACGAAGAAGGCAGGCGGCCAGAGCTTTTCGACCGGCTACCCGCCCAACACCGAGCAGAGTCTCGTCAATCTGCTCGACAGCGCCGAAGTGAAGACCATCGTGCACGGGACCGGCGGGTCGAGCCTGCTCTCGCTGCTCACCTACATCTTGCCGTTCATCCTCTTCTTCGGCTTCTGGATCTTCCTGATGAACCAGATGCAGGGCGGCGGCTCGAAGGTGATGAACTTCGGCAAATCCGAAGCGAAGCGGATGTCGGTCGACTCGCCGAAGATCACCTTCCGCGACGTCGCGGGGGTCGACGAGGCGGTCGAGGAGCTGGAGGAGATCAAGGAATTCCTCGAGAACCCAAAGAAGTTCCAGGCGCTCGGCGCGCGCATCCCCAAGGGCGTCCTGCTCTACGGGCCGCCCGGAACCGGCAAGACGCTACTGGCCCGCGCAGTCGCCGGCGAGGCGGGGGTGCCCGTTCTTCTCGATCTCCGGCTCGGACTTCGTCGAGATGTTCGTCGGGGTCGGCGCCAGCCGCGTCCGCGACCTCTTCGAGCAGGCCAAGCAGAACTCCCCCTGCATCATCTTCATGGACGAGATCGACGCCGTCGGCCGCCATCGCGGCGCCGGACTGGGCGGTGGCCACGACGAGCGCGAGCAGACGCTCAACCAGCTTCTGGTGGAGATGGACGGCTTCGAGATGAAGGACAACATCATCCTGATCGCCGCCACCAACCGGCCCGACATCCTCGATCCTGCGCTGCTGCGTCCCGGGCCGCTTCGACCGCCAGATCGTCGTCGACCGCCCGGATCGCAAGGGACGCAAACGGATCCTCGAGGTCCACACCCGAGGCAAGCCGCTGGCGCAGGAGATCGACGCTCGATGCGCTGGCGGGCCAGACGCCGGGCTTCACCGGCGCCGACCTCGCCAACCTGGTCAACGAGGCCGCTCTGCTAGCCGCCCGCCAGCGGCAAGCCGCGAGATCATCCAGTGCAAGAGCTCGAGGAGGGGATCATGCGGGTGATCGCGGGCCCGGAGAAGAAGACCCGCGTGATGAGCGAGAAGGAGCGCAAGATCACCGCCTACCACGAGATGGGCCACGCGATCGTCGGCCACTGCTGCCGAACTCCGACCCGATCCACAAGATCTCGATGATCTCCGCGGCCAGGCGCTCGGCTACACGATCTCGCTGCCGACCGAGGACAAGTTCCTGACCACGCGCGCCGAGCTGCAGCGACACGATGGCGATGACGCTCGGCGGCCGCGCCGCCGAGGAGATCGTCTTCGGCGAGATCACGACCGGCGCCTCCAACGACCTCGAGAAGGTGACGGAGACCGCCAAGCAGATGGTGATGCGCTTCGGGATGTCCGAGAAGCTCGGCCCGCGCGTGTTCGGCCACGACCACGGCCAGCCGTTCCTCGGCCGCGAGTTCTCCGCCGAGCCCGACTACTCCGACGAGATCGCCCGCGAGATCGACGACGAGATCCGCCGCATCGTCGAGGGGGCGCACATCAGACCGCTAAGGACCTGTTGAACGACAAACGAGAGGCCCTCGACAGGGTCTCCAAGATTCTGCTCGAGCGGGAGACGATCGACGCTGATCAATTCGAGGCGCTGATCGACGGCAAGTCCGAGGAAGAAGTGTTCGCCGAGGACGAGGAGCCGGCCAAGCCGGCGGCGCCGACGCCGTCGCCCGAGCGGGCCCAGCGCGAGGGGGCTCGACCGATGCCACGGCCGAGACCCGGTTACGCCTCCGGCGACGCAAGCTGAGCCCCGCCGTGAAGTTGATGGGGGTCGTCAATGTGACCCCCGACTCATTTTCAGACGGGGGCCTGTATCTCGATCCCAAGGCGGCGATCGGGCATGGAGAAAAGCTTGTCAGGGATGGAGCAGCGATTCTGGATGTGGGAGGCGAATCGACTCGACCAGGAGCTGAGGAAGTGAGCCCTGAGCGGGAGCTCGGGCGAGTTCAGCCGGTGGTCGAAGGGCTGGCCGAAACTGACGTGGTCATCTCCGTCGATACCTCGAAGCTGTCGGTCGCCGAGGCGGTATTGGAGGCGGGGGCCAAGATCGTCAACGACGTGACGGCGCTGCGCCACGATCCTGAGATCGCCGACCTGTGTGCGGAGCGGGACGCCGGGTTGGTGCTGATGCACACGCAGGGGACCCCGCGCACGATGCAGGAGAATCCTGTCTATGACGACGTGGTCGATGAGGTAAAGGCGTTCCTCGCCGGGCGGATCGAGGTGGCGATGGCCGCCGGGCTCGAGGAGGGGAAGATCTGGCTCGATCCCGGGATCGGCTTCGGCAAGGCACTGGAGCACAACCTCGAGCTGTTGCGGCGGCTCGATGAGCTGCGCTCTTTAGGTCGACCACTGGTGGTCGGAACCTCGCGAAAGAGCTTCATCGGGATGGTCGAAGACTCTGGACCTGGCGAGCGTCTCGGCGGAACGATCGCCTCCTCTGTCCTCGCCGTCGCGGGCGGGGCCGAGGTTCTCCGCGTCCACGATGTGGCCGAGGCTCGGCAGGCGATGAGGGTGGCGACAGCGATCCTTGGATAGGTTGACGATCGCATGGAGGCTCATGGCAACGGGATCGAGTCGGGTGTCGAGGTGGAGCTGCGGGGGCTCTCGATTTACACCCACCACGGCATCAGCGACGCAGAGCAGGAGGTCGGACAGCGCCTCGAGTTCGACGTCTCCTTTGACGTGCCCGATTGCGACGCGGTGCTGACCGACCGGCTCGAGGACACGGTCGACTATTCCCAGGTCTGCGACATCGTCGCCCTTGCCGCGACCGAGCGCAGCTACAAGACGCTGGAGCGGCTTGCCCAGGTAATCGGAGAGCGGCTGATGGAGCGCTACGGATGCGAGTCAGTTCGGGTGCGTGCGGCGAAGCCCGAGCCCCCGCTACCCCTCGCGATCCAGGAGGTCGCCGTCGAGGTCACCCATGAGCGCGCGGTGGAGGAGGACGGCGACGAGGGTGGCGAGGGCGAATAGGACGGTGCGCACCGGCTACCTTGGGTTGGGGTCAAACGTCGGCGACCGAGAGGGGCACCTGCGGGCCGGGGTCGAGGCTCTGCGCGAGTTCGGGATCGAGGTCGAGGCGCTCTCCTCGGCCTATGAGACCGAGCCGGTGGGAGATGTACTCGACCAGGCCGACTTCCTCAACGCCGCGGTTCGCATCCGCACAGATCTTGATCCCGAAACCCTGCTTGACCGCTGCAAGGAGATCGAGCTCAGGCGCGGCCGCAAACCTGAGGCACCTCGCCACAGCCCGCGCCCGCTCGACGTCGATCTGCTCTTACTTGGCGACCTCGAGCTTTCCAACGATCGGCTCAAGCTGCCTCACCCCGAGATCACCAGCCGCCGTTTCGTACTGACACCCCTGCTTGAGATTGACCCGGGGTTGACCATGCCCGACGGTTCGCGCCTGGCGGACACGCTCGCCAGCCTCGGTCCCGGCCAACGGGTGAGGGTGGTGGGCCCTCTCGATTAGTTGTCATCGCCCGGCGGGCCACCCGTGGGCCGATGAAAATGCGCAGTTTGCGCGAATCAGGCGCTGTTTCCCCATCAGGGTGGGCCCTCTGATTAGGAAGCTGCGGCGGTCTCAGGTCGCAGCGGGGCCAGCCAGGCCGGCGGCAGGATCGGCGGCGTGTGACCGGGATATTTCGGGACAACGCGCTTGGCCAGCTGAGCCAGCTGGCCGCCCCTCGATCGCCGGCCGCAAGTCCTCGAGGGTCATCGCCAGCCCCAGGCTGGGGGCGATCTGGAAATCGGCGGCGTTCAGCTGCTCTCCATTGAGCACTCCGGCGGCGATCCAGCCGTCGATCTTCTCCAACATCCCCGGCATTTCGGCGAGGCTGCGCCGCACGTGCTCGTCGTCGGCTTGGTTGAAGTGAGCCGAGAGGGCGACGATCGGCGCCGCCGTCAACATTGCCAGGTCGATCGGAACCCCGAGCCTCGCACCCTCCGAGTAGCTGCGCAGCGGCGCCTTGTCGCGCTTGATCACCCACCAGAGAATCTGGCGCAGCGGCGCTTGGAGAACGTCGTCTCCGAAGCGCTCCGCCTCCTCGACCCGCTGGCGCTTCTCGGGGTCAGCGGGAAACAGTGGCGGCTCGGGCCGCAGCCGGTCGAGCTCGCGAGCGATCTCCCGTGAGCCCTGCAACCTGCGGCCATCGACCTTAAGGGCGGGTACCGTGATGCCTGGGAAGCCGACCGCTCGCAGGACCAGCTTGGAGATCACCGGTAGTAGGTCGGTCCGCTTGTAGGCGATCTTCTTGTGGTCGAGCATCAGTCCCGCGGCGATGCTCGGGTGTGAGGCGGGGATCACGTAGAGCCTTGCGTCCACTGGCGAGGCAGCATAATCAGCGACCGTGCTGCTCGCAGTCGACGTCGGCAATACCCAAACACACCTCGGCGCTTTTGAGAATGATCGCCTCGTCGAGCACTGGCGCTTTCAGACTCGCTCGGGTGCGACCGGAGACGAGCTGGCCGAGCGGATTGCCGGGCTCCTAGCCCTCAGCGGCATGACCCTTGCCGACCTTGACGCCGTATGTGTCTCCTCGGTGGTACCGCCGCTCGGGGTCCAGTACGAGCAGCTGGTGAAGCGCTACCTTGAGGCGGAGTGCCTGACAATCGGCCCCGGCGTCAAGACCGGGATGCCAATCCGCATCGAGAATCCGCTGGAGGTTGGGGCGGACCGCCTTGTCAACTCGATCGCCGCCTATGAGCGCTTTCGCAGCGCTTGCGTCGTCGTCGACTTCGGCACCGGGATCAACATCGACGTGGTCTCCGCCGAGGGCGAATACCTGGGTGGTGCGATCGGCCCGGGTTTGGAGATTTCCCTGAGCGCCCTCATCGAACGCGCGGCGCGCATCACCCGCATCGACCTGGCCGCACCACAGACGGCGATCGGTCGCTCCAGCCGCGCCGCGATCCAGTCGGGCTTCGTCTTTGGGTTCGCCGGACTAATCGACGGCGTGGTAGGACGGATCAAAGGGGAGCTGGGCGAGGCGAAGCTGCTCGCCACCGGTGGGCTTGCCCACGTTGTCGTCCCCTTCACCGAGACAATCGAAGAGGTCGACGACATGCTTACCCTGAAAGGGTTGCGCCTCATTTATGAGCGAAACAAATCAACAGCATCTGCTGACTGACCCGTTCTGGATCGCCGACGTTGAGATCCCCAACCGGGTCGTGCTCGCGCCGCTGGCGGGGATCGGCAACTGGTTCGTGCGGCTGCAGGCAAAGCGCCACGGGGCAGGGCTGGCGGTCTCGGAGATGGTCTCCAGCTTCGCGGTCTGCACCATCGCAACGAGCGCACCCTGCGCGAGCTGATGCGGATCCATCCCGAAGAGCATCCGGTCTCGGTCCAGCTGTTCGGCCACGATCCCGATGGTGATGCGCTCGGCTGCCGCGATCGCCGCCGCAGGCGGGCGCCGATCTGATCGACATCAACATGGGTTGTCCGGTGCGGAAGGTGCGCCGTACGGGAGCCGGCGCCGAGCTGCTGCGCGACCCCGAGCTCGCCCTGGCGCTCGCCCGCGCGGCGGCCAAGGGCAGCGGCTTGCCGGTGACCGTGAAGCTGCGTTCGGGGATCGAGGCCGGCGATCGCTCCGGCTTCGAGCTTGCCCTGCGGCTTGTCGCCGAGGCCGGGGTCGCGGCCATCGCCTTTCATCCCCGCGCCGCGACGATCGGCCACAAGGGAAGGCCGGACTACGAGCTCGCCCGTGAGCTTGCCGAGAGCGTTGACGGTTCCGGTGATTGTCTCCGGTGGCCTGAGGAGCGCCGAGGCGGCGCGGCGCGCCTACAGGGAGTCCGGCGCTGATGCGGTGATGATCGCCCGCGGCGGACTAGGCAATCCGTGGGTGTTCGAAGAGCTGACCGGGCGTCGCTCGGTACCGCCGAGCCGCGAGGAGGTCGTCGCCGAGCTGCTCTGGGTGATCGATCGGGCCGAGGAGCACCTTGGGCGCGAAGCGGGCGGAGCGCTACCTGCGCAAGTTCTACCCCTGGTATCTGCCCCTCCTCAAAGCGCCGACTCCCCTCGCTGAAGAGCTTCAGCGAAGCGCCGATCTGCAGCGGTCACGGACTCTGATTGCCTGCCTCGCCGAGCCTGTCGCGGTCGCATAGCAGCCTCGATAGCCGGGCCCGCCCCCTCGCTATAATCCCGCGACTTCGTGCCCAGGTGCGGCGAGCGAAATCCGCCGCATCCGGGTTTTTTGGGTCTGGGAGCCAATTCCCGGCTCCCCCGCAAACAGAAGCGAGGTTTGACACCGTGAGTCGCCAGGCCGTCATCACCCCAGAAGGCCTCGAGAAACTGAAAGAGGAGATCGAGCACCTCTCAACGACAAAACGCCGCGAGGTCGCGGAGCGGATTAAAGAAGCACGCGAGTTCGGCGACATCTCCGAGAACGCCGAGTACGACGATGCCAAGAACGAACAGGCGCTGCTGGAGGGCCGGATCGCCCAGCTCGAAGAGCGACTTCGCCGCGCCACGGTGATCGACGAGAAGGCGCTCGGCACCGACGAGGTGAAGTTCGGCTCCGTCGTCCACGTCAAAGACCAGAAGACCGGCGACTCGCAGAAATTCCAGATAGTCGGTTCGACTGAGGCCAACCCCCTTGAGCACAAGCTTTCCAACGAATCCCCGATTGGCAAAGCACTGGTTGGCCGCAAGCGCAACGACGTGGTCACCGTCGAGGTACCGCGGGGTCCCAAGAAGAAGCTGAAAATCACCAAGATCGAGACGGCCTAGCGGTAGATAGGCTCGCCGTCACCGATGAGCGAGCCCGAGACCTCCGACGTCCTCGCCGACCGGCGGCAGAAGCTGGAGCGGATCCGTGAGGCGGGGATCGATCCCTTCCCCCACGAGTTCGCCGAGCGGGAGGACATCGCCGAGGTGCGGGCAGCCCACGAAGGGCTGGCGGCGGGGATCGAGACCGAGTCCGCCCACCGCATCGCCGGGCGCATCGTTGCCCGGCGTGGACATGGCAAGGCCGCCTTTCTCGATCTCCGCGACGGCAGCGGCCAAATCCAGCTCCACGCGCGCGAGGACCTGCTTGGGCCGGAGGCGTTCGAGTTGCTCGTCCACCTCGACCTCGGCGACATCGTTGGCGTCGAGGGGACGGCGATGGCGACCCGCAGCGGCGGCGAGATAACCCTGGCGCTGACCCGTTGGCGGCTGCTCGCCAAGAGCCTGCGGCCGCCGCCTGGCAACTTCTATGGACTTGAGGACATCGAGACCCGCTACCGCAGGCGCGAGCTGGACCTGATCGCCAACGAGGACACTCGCCGTCTCTTCAGGCTTCGCACCCGCACGGTGAGTGAGGTCCGGCGCTGGCTCGATGAGCACGGTTATCTTGAGGTTGAAACGCCGATCCTGCAGCCCCTCTATGGCGGCGCCCTCGCTCGGCCTTTCCGCACCCACCACAACGCGCTGAACCGCGACCTCTACCTCCGGATCGCCACCGAGCTGTATCTCAAGCGCCTGATCGTGGGTGGATTTGACCGCGTCTACGAGTTGGGCAAGGACTTCCGCAACGAGGGTGTTTCCCACAAGCACAACCCCGAGTTCACGATGCTCGAGTGGTATGAGGCCTACGCCGACTACGAGAAGACGGCGCATGACCTGGAGTTGCTGGTCGCCGAGGTCTTGGAGCGCGTGCTGGGAACCACCAGGGTGGCTCGAGGGGAGGTGGAGCTCGAGTTCGCCCCGCCGTGGCGGCGGGTGGCACTGCGCGAGGTGATCGCCGAGCGAACCGGGGTCGACATCGCCGAGCACCCGACCCGCGAAGCTCTGGCGGCGGCGATGGGCAGCGAGCCCGACTCCGCCGAGGGTTGGGGCAAGGTGGTCGACGGTCTGCTCTCCAAGGAGGTCGAGCCGCACCTGATTCAGCCGACCATCGTCTTCGACTACCCGGTCGAGCTTTCCCCGTTCGCCAAGGCCCATCGATCGAAGGAGGGACTGGTCGAGCGTTGGGAGGCGTTCGCCGGTGGGGTCGAGATCGCCAACTCATTCAGCGAGCTCAACGACCCCGATGAGCAGCGCCGGCGCTTTGAGCAGCAGCAGGCGGAGCTGCGGCGCGGCGACGAGGAGGCCCAGCCCTACGACGAGGCATTTATCGAGGCACTCGAACAGGGGATGCCGCCAACGGGGGGCGTTGGCCTTGGGATCGACCGCCTGGTGATGATGATGACTGGGGCCCCTAACCTGCGCGAGGTGCTGCTTTTCCCGGCGATGCGGTCCTGATCTCGGCCCAAAAGGCCGCTTAGAGCGGAAATTCGGCGCCCAAACCCGGTTGGGTGCTGTCGGTATCGTTTAAGGAGCACATGGGCACCCTCCGATATCCGGAGGGACCCTGCGCTACTTCCCCGACCGAGCGGCGTTGGACTAGGTAGAGAGGTTCATTTGTTCGAGCGATTCACAGAGCGAGCCCGTCAGGTAGTCGTCCTAGCTCAGGAGGAGGCGCGCACGCTCAAGCACAACTACATCGGCACCGAGCACATCCTGCTCGGACTGCTGCGCGAGGAGGAGGGGCTGGCAGCCCGCGTCCTCGAGTCGCTCGACATCACCGTCGAACGCGTCCGCTCCCAGGTGGTGCGGATCGTCGGTTCCGGTGAGGAGGTCACATCCGGACAGATCCCCTTCACTCCGCGCGCAAAGAAGGTCCTGGAGCTGGCCCTGCGCGAGGCGCTCTCCCTCGGTCACAACTACATCGGCACCGAGCACATCCTGCTCGGCTTGGTGCGCGAGAACGAGGGCGTCGCCGCCCGCATCCTGCTCGATTTCGACGCCGACTCCGACAAGATCCGCAACGAGGTGATCCGGATGCTGTCCGGACCCGGTGGCCGCCGTCAAGGCGCCGGCGCCGGCGCCGGCCAGGGCGAGGGGAAGAAGTCTTCGAAGCTGCTTGACCAGTTCGGTCGCAACCTGACCAAGCTCGCCGAGGAGGGCAAGCTCGACCCGGTGATTGGCCGCGAGACCGAGATCGAGCGAATTATGCAGATCCTTTCCCGGCGGACCAAGAACAATCCGGTTCTCCTCGGAGAGCCCGGCGTCGGCAAGACCGCGGTGGTCGAGGGTCTGGCCGCCCGGATCAACAAGGGCGAAGTGCCAGAGCTGCTTAAGAACAAGCAGATCTACACGCTCGACCTAGCGGCTCTGGTCGCCGGCTCCAAGTACCGTGGCGAGTTCGAGGAGCGCCTCAAGAAGGTGATGAAGGAGATCACCCAGCGCGGCGACATCATTCTCTTCATCGATGAGCTGCACAACCTTGTCGGCGCCGGAGCGGCGGAGGGCGCCATCGACGCCGCGTCGATCTTGAAGCCTGCCCTGGCTCGGGGCGAGATCCAGACGATCGGCGCCACAACCCTCGATGAGTACCGTAAGTACCTGGAGCGCGACTCGGCGCTCGAGCGTCGCTTCGCCCAGATCAGAGTCGACCAGCCCTCAGCCGAGGACACTGTGAGAATCCTCGAAGGGCTGCGCGAGCGCTACGAACAGCACCATCGGGTGACGATCAACGACGGCGCGCTTGCCGCGGCTGCCGAACTCGCCGACCGCTACATCTCCGACCGTTTCCTGCCTGACAAGGCGATTGACCTGATCGATGAGGCCGCTTCGCGGATGCGGATCAAGTCGATGAGCGCGCCGCCGGTCTACCGCGACCTCGAGGAGGAAATCGAGACGACGCGGCGCGATAAGGAGGCCGCGATCGAGGCCCAGGAGTTCGAAAGAGCCGCCAGTCTGCGCGACGCCGAGCGCCAGCTGACGACGCGCAAGCGCCAGCTCGAGGACGAGTGGGCTGAGGGCGAGAACGGCGAGCGTCCCGAGGTCGGCGAGGAGGAGATCGCCGACATCGTCTCGATGTGGACCGGGATCCCGGTCTTCAAGCTGACTGAGGCCGAGACCAAGAAGCTGATCCGGATGGAGGAGGAACTGCACAAGCGGGTGATCGGCCAGCAGGTCGCGATCACCGCTGTCTCCAAGGCGATCCGCCGCTCGCGTGCCGGGATCAAGGATCCAAAGCGTCCCGCTGGCTCGTTCATCTTCCTCGGTCCCTCCGGGGTCGGCAAGACCGAGCTGGCCCGGACCCTCGCCGAGTTCCTCTTCGGCGACGAGGAGGCGATGATCCGGATCGACATGTCCGAGTACATGGAGAAACACGCGGTCAGCCGCCTGGTCGGCTCACCGCCCGGCTATATCGGATACGACGAGGGCGGTCAGCTGACCGAGGCGGTGCGGCGCAAGCCATACAGTGTTCTGCTTCTCGACGAGATCGAGAAGGCCCACCCCGACGTCTTCAACATCCTGCTGCAGATCCTCGAGGACGGCAGGCTGACCGACGCCCAGGGCCGCACGGTCGATTTCCGCAACGCGATCGTGATCATGACGTCAAACATCGGGGCTTCGGAGATCGCCAAGAACACTTCGATCGGCTTCACCGTTTCTGACGAGACCGGCATGTCCTACGACGACATGAAAAACCGGATCATGGGCGACCTGAAAAAGGTCTTCCGGCCTGAGTTCCTCAACCGGATCGACGAGGTGATCGTCTTCCACAAGCTGGCCAAGGAGGAGGTGAAAGAGATCATCGAGCTGATGATCGCCCGCGTCCGCGTGCAGGTCGCCGAGCACGAACTGCAACTTGAGCTGACCGAGGAAGCAAAAGACCTACTGGTCGAGAAGGGCTGGGATCCTTCGATGGGCGCGCGGCCGCTGCGCCGGGCGATCCAGCGCTACATCGAGGATCCGCTTGCTGACGAAGTCTTGCGCCAGGGGCCAATGACCCCCGGCTCGACGGTCATGGTCGCCCGCGACCCCACCGGTGATGAGGAGGACCGCCCGCTCAGCCTGACGATCATCGAGCCGGCGAAGCCGCCGGAGAAACTGCCGCCTGCGCCCGAGCCCGAGAAGGTCGGAGTCGGCGCCAAGAAGGAAAGCGACCCCGAGCAGGAGCCCGAAGGCGGCGAGGGCCAAGCCTCCGGCGACGCCGAATCCTGAGCGGCCGCGCCAGTGCCTGAGCCGGGCCGCAGCGCGATCGGGACCTGGAGCGGTGGCAGGTACCTGCATTTCGGCGAGGCGATCGACGCCGACAGGCTTGCGGCACTGCTTCGTCCTGGTGGGGGAATCGACACTGTCCTGACCGCCGACGCCTACGGGCAAGGTGAGGCCGATCGCTTGCTCGGCCGGGCCCTCGCCGGGGCGGAGCGTAGCTCCTACTGCCTGATCGGCGCGATTGGCCATGACTTCTACACGGGCGAGCGCGACGGCCCGCGGGGGTTCCCCCGCTTCACCGACCCGACCCGGCGCCCGGCCGCCGAGTATGCCGGGTACCTGCAGATGGCAGCCGAGCGCAGCCTCGAACGACTCGGCGCTTCATCCTTTGACCTGCTCCTCTTGCACAATCCCGACCGCATCGGCTACTCAAGCGCGGCAGTTTGGGATGGGATGGAGAAGCTGCGGGAGGCTGGGTTACGGCTCAGATCGGTATCGCACCCGGGCCAGCCAACGGCTTCACGCTCGACCTGATCTCCTGCCTGGAGCGCTTCGGTGATCGGATCGATTGGGCGATGATCATCCTCAACCCGTTCGAGCCCTGGCCGGGGGAGCTGTGCCTTGAGGCCGCCGTCCGCCACGAGGTTCGGATGATCACCCGCGTGGTCGACTACGGCGGTCTTTTCTGGGGTGACCTACGTCCCGGGGATGGAGCTGCCCAAGGCTGACCATCGCGCATTCCGTCCCGCTGGCTGGCTCGAGGCAGGTCTGGGCAAGCTTGACCGAGTGCTGCCGATCGGCGAGCGCGCTGGCCTCACGCCGATCCAGCTCGCCTGCCAGTGGAATCTTGCCCATCCGGCGGTCGAGTGCGTTGTCCCCACCCTGATTCAGGAGGCGGGCGGTCGGCGCACGGCCGATCGAGGAGAAGCGGGCAGAGCTGGCGGCATTGCCTGCTGAGCTACGGCTCGGCCCAGAGGATGTCGCGGAGATCCGAGCGGTTGGCGATAACACCGGCTGTATGGCACTGAAGGGCGCCAGCCCCGAGCATGAGGGGGACGAGCGCCCCGACCGCTGGTCGCTGAGCCAGGACCTCGCCGAAGTCGGCGGGCGCTGGGGCATCGACCCGCGACGCGATCTCGCTCAGGTCTGAGGCTGCAGGCGCGTCCCACGCTTCCAGAACAGGGGAGAATTTGGGCGCTTCCGGGGCAACGGTCGCCTGGCGGCTTGACAAAGTCAATCCCGACCTTTCCACACGGATATCACCGGGCCGCATTCCAGAGCGCTTTTTGGCATCCTGAACCTCGATGCCTTCTTTGTCCGGGGATGAGCTGCATGAGCTGTCTGAACGGCAGGATCCCCGGCTAGTAAGGGCCCTTGACGTCGTCGCCCCGGGCAGCGCTTTGCGCGAGGGGATCGACAACATCGTCCACTCGCGGACCGGCGGATTGATCGTGGTCGGCGACCTGGAGGAGGTCTCGCACCTGCTCTCCGGTGGAATCAAGCTTGATATCGACTACACCCCGGCGATGCTCTACCAGGTGGCGAAGATGGATGGTGCGATCGTCCTCAACGCCCAAGCGACCAACATCGCCTGGGCGAACGTTCAGCTGATGCCGGACCCCACCATCCTCTCCTCGGAGACGGGAACCCGCCACCGCACCGCCGAGCGGGTCTCCAAACAGACCGATGCCCTTGTGATCGCGATTTCCCAGCGGCGGGACGTCGTTTCCCTCTACGTCGAAGGAACCAAGTACATCCTCCAGGACATTCCCGCGGTGCTCGCCAAGGCAAACCAAGGACTTGCGACCCTCGACAAGTACCGCGACCGGCTTGACCAGGTCTCTGCTCGCTTGATGGTGCTCGAGTTCGAGGGCGGAGGCGTCCTCTATGACGTGCTTGCCGTCCTACAGCGGGCTGAGCTGGTGACCCGGATGGCGGTCGAGGTCGAGCGCTACATCGTCGAGCTCGGCACGGAGGGCCGCCTGATCGAGATGCAGCTGGAGGAGACGATGGTCGGCGTCGCCGCGGACAAGATGGCGCTCGTCCGCGATTACTCGGTTGAGGACTCCGAGCAGGACCTCGCCGCGGTCCTCCAAGCGCTGGCGCGGATGCCCCACCAAGACGTACTTGACTTCGGCCGGCTAGCCGAGCTGCTTGGCTATGACCGAAAGCTGAACACCCTGGATTTCCCGGTTGCACCGCGCGGCTACCGCGTCCTGGGACGCATTCCAAGGATCCCCAAGCTTGTCGTCCAGAAGATCATCCACGAGCTCGGCAGGTTGGAGGAGGTCCTGGCGGCCTCTGATGCCGATCTCGAGGCTGTCGACGGTGTTGGCCCTACGCGGGCCAAGGACATCCGCGAGGGCCTGCGGAGGCTTCAGGAGGTCGACCTGGTCGAACGGTACTTACAGAGTTGATGGCGATGAGCGCCGTCGCAAACAGAAAGGAGCAAGCGATTCCCGAGCTAGAGGAGGCCATGGAGCCGGGCTTCGAGGAGGACGTGGTTTACGTCTGCGACTTCGAGGAGGGGGACAAGGTCGTCTACCCCCACCACGGAGCAGGCCTCGTGCTGAAGAAAGAGACCCGGGAGCTGATGGGTTCTGAGCGTGAGTACCTCACGATCAAAATCCTCCACAATGAGCTAACCGTGATGGTCCCTTGCGAGAACGCTGGTCTGGCGGGGCTGCGGCGCGTGATCGATGAGGAAGAGATCAAAAAAGTGACCGACGTCCTTACCGACGACGTGTCGGAGATGCCCAAGAACTGGAACCGGCGCTTCAAGTACAACCGCGAGAAGATCAAAACCGGCGACGTGTTCGAGCTCGCCGAGGTCGTCCGCAACCTCGCGATTCGCGAGATGGAGAAGGGTCTCTCCACCGGCGAGAAGCAAATGTACACGCGGGCGAAGAAAATTCTCGCGTCCGAGTTCATGTACGCGCTCGACAAGGACGAGGAGGGCGCGGAGGAATACCTCGACGGGCTGCTGGAGGAGCGCTTCGCCACCACGGCGTAGCAGCGCAGCGTCCGTTACCGCGGTCATCGCGGCCGCCGGCTCCGGGGACAGGCTCGGAGCCGGCGGCCCGAAGGCCTTCGTAGAGTTGGCGGGCAGGCCGATGGTCGAGTGGTCGATCGCGGCCTTCCGCGCGGCCAAGTCAGTGCGTGCCATTGTTGTGGCCGCTCCGCCCGGCCACGTGCACGACCTTGCCGGGGGCGACCTCGGCGTGGTTTCCGGGGGCAAAACCAGGGCGGAATCGGTGTCGAACGCGATTGCGGCGGTCGGAACCGATTTGGTCGCCGTCCACGACGCGGCGCGGCCGCTTGTTACGCCAGAGCTGATCGAGAACCTGGTCGCCGCGCTCACAGCGAACGCAGACGCCGACGGCGCCATAGCCGCCGCGCCTGTCACGGACACGATCAAGCAGACCCAGTGCAGCCGACCGGCCGAAGGCGGGCCCGTGCAAGCCGTTTCCAGCTCCCCGCCAGAGGATCTCGTTGTCTTGCGGACCCTTGATCGTGGTCGACTGTGGGCGGCGCAAACGCCGCAGGTATTCCGCGTCGACGCCCTGCGCAAGGCGCTTGCCGAGAGCCCGCGCGGTGCCGCCATTGCGACCGACGAGGCGATGCTGATCGAGGAGGTGGGGGGAAGGGTCCTGATTCATCGCTCTCCACCTGAGAACCTCAAGGTGACGACGCCGCTTGACCTCGAGCTCGCGAAGCTGCTGCTCAGCGGCGCGGCATAGCGCCGGCCCGGGCACGGCGGTAGCGTGCGCCAGCGTGCTCACCGATTACCACCTGCACCTGCGCCCCGACGAGGACGACTCGCCAGCGGTGGGCTTCTTTACCGGTGAGAACGTCGACCGCTACCTGGCGGCGGCGACGGCGGTGGGAGTGGAGGAGCTCGGTGTCTCAGAACACGTCTACCGCTTTACCCAGGCGCTCGAGCTCTGGCGCCACCCGTTCTGGGAGCAAAACGCCCGCGATGACCTTGACGCCTACTGCGAATTCGTTCGCGGGACACCGTTGAAGCTCGGCCTGGAGTGCGATTTCGTCCCCGGGACCGAGGATCGCACCGCGTCTCTGATTGGGGCTCGCGATTTCGACTACGTAGTCGGCTCGGTTCACTTTCTCGGTGATCGTGCGGTAGACCACCCCGGCTGGGACGTCTGGATGGGAGGACGCGACCCCGATGAGGTTTGGCGTCGCTACTTCGCTCTGCTTGCCGAGTGCGCCCGCTCTGGCCTGTTCGACATCCTCGCCCACCCCGACCTGGTCAAGGTGTGGGGCGGCGCCCGGTCCCTGCCAGAGCGCGACCTCCGCTTCTTCTATGAGCCGGCGGTCGAAGCGATCGCCGAGAGCGGGATCGCGGTGGAGGTATCGACCGCGGGACTGCGCAAGCCCGTCGGGGAGATCTACCCCGCCCCGGCCTTCGCTGAGATGTGTGCTGAGGCGGGCGCCGTGTTTGCTCTCTCATCCGACGCCCACCTTCCCGAGCAGGTCGGCTTCGGCTACGAGCGCGCGATCGAGTTCCTCGGGGCCCTTGGCGTCGCCAAGATCTGCGTCTTCGAGGGCCGCCAGCGCCGACTCGAGGCCCTCGGCGCGCCGTGAGCGAGGATTTCGACAAATGAGCGTTGGGATTGGCTACGACTGCCACCGCTTCGCCAAGGGTCGGCGCCTGGTTCTCGGCGGCGTCGAGATCGAGCACGATCGTGGTCTGGCCGGTCACTCCGATGCCGACGTGTTGACCCACGCTGTCATCGACGCTCTGCTCGGGGCCGGGGGAATGGGCGACATCGGGACGCTATTTCCCGACGGGGAGGCGTTGTGGAAGGACGCGGACTCGATCGATCTGCTCCGCACCGTGGTTGGAATCGTGCCCGGTCGCATCGTCAACGTCGACGCCACTCTCGTCTGCGAGCAGCCGCGGCTGGCAGGCCATCGGGCCGAGATGGAGCGGATCCTTGCCGCGGCCACCTCCGCTCGCGTCAGCGTCAAGGCGACGACCAACGAGGGCATGGGGTGGGTGGGTCGCGGCGAGGGAATCGCCTGCATCGCGGTCGCCTCGGTCGAGGGCGCTTAACCACTAGGCTTCCCGCTCCGATGGGGAATCTCAGCTCGATCGTCTCAAACGTCGGCGGGTCGATCTCCGACGCCGTCTTCGAGCTGAAGGTCCTGCGGGAGGCGGGAATCGTGCGGCCGATGCGTCCTGACCGGGCGGGCAAAATTGGCGCCACCTTCATCCGTTGGGGGGCCTCGCCGGCGACCGGCATCGCCACCGCAGCAATTCACTACCCGCATGAGATCGCCCTGATCGACGAGCGCGGCTCACTCAGCTTTGAACGGGTCCACCACCGCTCCAATGCTCTCGCCCATGCCTTTGCTGAGATGGGGATCGGCTACGGCGACGGGGTGGGGATCATGTGCCGCAACCATCGCGGCTTTATCGAGACGACCCTCGCCGCCGCCAAGCTCGGTGCCAGCGCCCTCTACCTCAACACGATGTTCGCCGGTCCCCAGCTCACCGAGGTGACCAGGCGCGAGGGTCCCAAGGTCCTCGTCTATGACGAGGAGTTCGCCGGACTGCTGGAGGGAGTCGATGACGGCGTCAGCCGCGTCGTCGGTTGGTGTGAGGACGGGGGGCCAGGAGAGACAACGCTCGAGCAGCTGATCGCCGGCGGGGACACCTCGGACCTCAAGCCGCCGCCCGACAAGCCCCGTTTCGTGATTCTCACCTCTGGGACCACCGGGACGCCGAAGGGCGCTCAGCGCTCCAGCCCGGACGGCCTGCTTGCGATGGCGGCGCTGATCGAGAGGATCCCCTACCGCGCCCGCGAGACGATGGTGATCGCAGCCCCGCTGTTTCACTCCTGGGGCTTTTTCCACTTCGTGATCAGCCTGCCGACCGCATCGACGATCGTGCTGCGTCGACGCTTTGACCCCGCTGACACACTGCTCGCCGTCCAGGAAAGCCGCGCCCAGGTGCTAGCCGTGGTTCCGGTGATGATTCAACGCATCCTCCAGCTCCCCGAGGAGACGCTCGCCGGCTATGACCTCTCCTCGCTGAGGATCACCGCGCTCTCGGGCTCGGCCCTTCCGGGCGAGCTGGCGACTGCGTGGATGGACCGTTTCGGCGATACCGTCTACAACCTCTACGGCTCGACCGAGGTCGCCTACGCGACCGTCGCAACCCCAGCGGACCTGCGCGCCGCGCCCGGTACAGCTGGCCGCCCGCCCCGCGGCACCGTTGTGCGGCTCTACGACGAGGGGGGACGTGAGGTGCCGGAGGGCGAGGTGGGCCGGATCTTCGTCGGCAACGAGATGTCGTTCGAGGGTTACACCGGCGGCGGCGGAAAGGAGGCTATCGACGGCCTGCTCGCCAGCGGCGACGTCGGTCACATCGATTCCGCCGGCCGGCTCTTCATCGATGGCCGCGATGACGAGATGATCGTTTCGGGGGGGGAGAACGTCTTCCCGCGGGAGGTTGAGGACCTGCTCGCCGACCACCCGGCCGTGGTCGAGGTGGCCGTCATCGGCGTCGAGGATGAGGAGTTCGGCCAGCGACTGAAGGCCTACGTCGTGCTCGCCCACAAGGAGAAGCTCTCCGAGATGGATCTGAAGGCCCACGTCAAGGCCAACCTCGCCTCCTACAAGGCTCCACGCGAGGTTGAGTTCCTCGCCGAGCTGCCGCGCAACGCGACTGGCAAGATCCTCAAGCGCGAGCTACGCGAGCGCGAGACCCAGAAGTCGCCCTGAGCGGGCGCAAATTGCGCCTTTTTGGTCGCTGTGGGGGTGGCGCAGCTTCCGGAGCTCATAGTAGTTTGCCGCTCAATGGGAGAACCCGCGGTTGAGCTTGAGGGAGTCGGCGAGGCGAGGGAGTCCGTGCGGGGTATCGCCGAGCAGGCCCTTGCCTGGGTCCGGGTCAGTGAGGCGCGCGTCGGTGAAGCCGAGGCGCGCGCGGAGGCAAGCGTAGCGGAGGCTCGTGCTGAGATGAAGGAGCGAGCGATGGGGGCCCTGCGCAAGCTCGGAGAGGAGGGACGCCAGCGCATTGCCGCAGAACGCGGCCGCCGCCGGGAGGCCGAGGCGCGAGCTGAACGGGCGGAGGACGCCAGGAACCGAGTCGAGAAAGCCCTCGAGGAGGCAAGGCAGCGGGCTGAGCGTGAGCGCAAGGCACTCGCCGATGAGTTAGCGGCCAGCCGCGTCGAGGCTGGGAACGCACTCGCCGAGAGGGTTGCTCGGCTCGGGGAGGAGGCAGAGCGACGCGAGCGCGAGGCTCGTGAGGAGCTTCAGCTGGAGGCAGACCGCAAGGTCGCCGCCGCTGAGCAGCGGGCTGCCGATGCGGAGGCGAGGGCTGCTGAGGCACACGAGACCGCAATCCGGATCGAGACTGAGATCGAGCAGCGGGTGATGGAGGGGACCGAGGAGGTGCGGCGCGAGGCCGAGGATCGAGTGCAGAAGTTGATCGAGAAGGTCGAGCGCGAGGCGGCGGAGGGGGCCCGGGCACGGGCGGAGGACCAGCTGCAAGCCGAGTCAGACCGGATCCGGGTGCAGGTCGAGCGGCGGGCGGAGCGCGCTCGACAGGCCGCCGAGGAGGAGATCGAGGCAAGCGCCAATAAGGCGAGGCGCGAGGCCCTCGCTGCCGCGGAGGAGACGG
This sequence comes from uncultured Solirubrobacterales bacterium, assembly GCA_963722965.1. Taxonomy (GTDB): domain Bacteria; phylum Actinomycetota; class Thermoleophilia; order Solirubrobacterales; family 70-9; genus DATLSM01. The sequence goes on from CAVROX010000007.1 coordinate 55,075, forward strand.
CGCCTGGTTGGGCGCGGTCTGATTCGGCGGCTTCAACCGCCGGGTACCGGACCTTCTAGGCTCGGCCTCGCGATGCGCGAGGTGAGGATCAAGGACACCCTGACCGGGGAGCTCCAGGCGATCGACCCCAGCCGCGAGGTCGGCATCTACGCCTGCGGGCCGACCGTTTACAGCAGAATTCACATCGGCAATGCCCGGCCGTTCGTGGTCTTCTCCCTGCTGGCTCGCTTCCTCAGGTCGGAGGGCTTTGCGGCGAGGCTGGTCATCAACGTCACCGACATCAACGACAAGATCTACGCTGCGGCGCGAGCGGTCGGGGAGCCCTCGGGAGAGTTTGCCGCCCGGATGAGGAGGGCCTACTTCAAAGACACCGACCGGCTTGGGATCGGCCGGCCCGACGCAGAGCCGCTTGCCACCGAGACGATCACCGGGATCGTCGCGCTGATCGCGGAGCTGATCAAGTCCGGGCACGCGTATGAGTCCGGCGGGGATGTCTACTTCCGGGTGCGCAGCTTTGCCCGCTACGGAAAGCTCTCAAACCGCAATCCGGAGGACATGGACCAGGGGGAGGAGGCCGGCTCAGCCTCGCTCAAGGAGGATCGGCTCGACTTCGCGCTGTGGAAGGCACACAAGGAAGCGGAGGACACCTCCTGGGAATCCCCGTGGGGCCGAGGTCGCCCTGGTTGGCACATCGAGTGCTCGGCGATGGCCGAGGCCGAGCTTGGCCCCTCGTTCGCGATCCACGGCGGCGGCACCGATCTCGTCTTCCCCCACCATGAGAACGAGATCGCCCAGTCCGAGGCAGCCGGGCGGCCGTTTGCCCGCGTCTGGATGCACAACGGGATGGTCGAGACTGGCGCCGCGAAGATGTCGAAGTCGGAGGGCAACATCTTCCAGCTCTCCGAGGCACTTGACCGCTACGGGCGCGAGGCCGTGATCGCCTACTTGATTTCCGGGCACTATCGACAGCCGTTGACGTTTGGGCGGCAGGAGATGGAACAGGCAGCTGCGCGCGTCCAGCGGCTGAGAAATTTCTTTCGCGAACGTCCCGCGAGCCGGGGTCCTGAGGGGGCTGCGCTAGATCGGCCGGGGGCAGATTCCCCAAAAACCTCAACGCAGGCCCGGCTCGAAGCGTTTCGCGATGCCCTCGCCGACGATTTCAATACGCCGCGGGCGCTGGCTGAGGTTTTTGATTTGGTCGGGGAAGCGAATCGGCAGGTTGTTGGGGGGGCGGCGGAGACCGTGCGCGAGATGGTGGAGCTGTTGGGGCTCGGTTCGCTTGCAAGCGCCGAGCCCGAGCCCGGCGAGGATGCAGGGCACCTGCTGGCTGAGCGTGAGGCTGCGAGAAAGGCAAGGGACTTCGAGCGCGCCGACGCAATTCGCAACGAGCTGGCTGAGCTTGGGTGGGAGGTCAGGGACTCTGCCGATGGCCCACGTCTGGTTCGGAGGGGCTAGATGGCGAGCCAGATCATCTACGGCCGGCGGTCGGTTGCCGAGGCCAAGCGGGGCAGGCGTCGGGTTCTGCGCGTATGGGATGCGCCGCAGACCCCCGCGGCCGAGCTGGAGCGAATCTGCGGGTCGCCCGACCACCAGGGCGTCGTCGCCGAGGTCGATCCCTACCCTTATGCAGATCCGAATGCGTTGCTGGGAGCCGCGGCTGGCCTGATCGTTGCCCTCGACCAGGTTCAGGATCCCCGCAATCTCGGCGCCGTCGCCCGCTCCGCCGAGTTCGCGGGGGCCGATGGCCTGACAATCCTCGACCGCCGATCGGTCGAGGTCACGGCCGCCGCCTGCAAGGCATCCGCGGGCGCGGTCGAGCACCTCGCGATCGCCCGCGTGCGCAACTTGGCGGATTGGCTCAGACAGGCAAAGGAAGCGGGATATTGGATCTGGGGCGCTGAGGCCGGGGCCGATCGGGCTCCCTGGGACGTGGATTTGCGAGGCCCGACGGTACTTGTCTTAGGTGGAGAGGGAAGTGGAATCCGCCCCCGCGTGGCAGCCGCCTGCGATGCCCTGATCGCCCTCCCCAAGCGCGGAGAGGTGAGCTCTTTGAACGTCTCGGCGGCCGCTGCGGCGCTGCTCTTCGAGGCACTGCGCCAGCGTTAGAGATGCAACGGTACTTGCACGAAACGAAGTTTGGGGTTGACAGAACTCCGCGCGCACGTAAACTAACGCGCGAATAAAGGGTGAACCTCAGCTTGAGTCTGAGATCTCCCAGTCCATAGGGCGCCTCAGGGGAGGTAAACGGCGCCACGACCCTTCATAAGGAGAAGGATCTGTGGCTCTATCTACGCCTACGCAGGAAATGCGGCTTCCTTCGGGACGCCGCCCGGCTCCCCCCCGCCAAGCCCATCAGACTAACCCTCAACCTGAGCTTGATGATCATTATCTGGTCGCTCTCGCGAAGGAAGGAAAGACCGATGCCTACGACGCGATCGTCCGTCGCTACCGCGGTTTCGTTCGCCTCAAGGCCTCCTCTTACTTTCTGCTTGGCGGAGAGTCCGACGACCTGATCCAGGAGGGCCTGCTCGGCCTCTACAAGGCGATTCGCGATTACCGGACAGATCGCGAGTCGAGCTTTCGCAACTTCGCTGAGCTCTGCATCACCCGTCAGATCATCACTGCGGTGAAGACCGCGACGCGCAACAAGCACACCCCGCTCAACCAGTACGTCTCATTCAGCCAGACGCCTGCTGCAGCCGGCGACTCAGAAACGACGCTGGATGAGATCCTCTCGGGCCCGACCGTCCTCGATCCGGTCAACCAGGTGATAGCGGCCGAAGAGCTCAAGAGCCTCGTTGCCTGCCTATCCGGCGTTTCGGGCGTGCTCTCTGACTTGGAGAGCCGGGTCCTCTCCCTCTACCTCGACGGCCACTCCTATGAGATCGTTGCCGAGCGGCTGGAGTGCGACACCAAGACGGTCGACAACGCCCTGCAGCGAGTCAAGCGGAAGGTGGGCTCCCACCTCGCCTCTCGCGAGGTGGCGCTTTAGTCAGCGGGCTGTGGAAGATCGGTGAGTCCGTGGTCGAGCAGCTCGCGGCCATGGTCTAATGCCACGGCGATGTCGTCGGCTTTGACCCGGACGCGGTGCAGCGACTGCATCCGGAGCACGTCGCCGTCGGTGCGGCTGTTGGGGAAGATCCCCGCGTAGGCGAGGCCGAGTCGCTCCAAGTGGTCTGCGACAAGCGCGTCCGGCGGTAAAGTGCCCGACCAATCCGAGGGGTCGGTCGGCCGTGCTTGGCACCGATGAAAGCCTGGAATGCGTTCATCATCCGCACGTTTGGGCTCGCCTTCTGAGATGGGCGATCGTGGTGGGTTCCATCCAACGAGGACGGCAATGTACGCAGCCGGACGAACTCCCAGCGTCCGTCTATCGGCGGCTCCCGGCGGTGGTGGCGCTAGCGCCCTGGACATTCGGCGCCGCTGATCGGGCCGATCTGACCAGTGTTGATCGGGATCGCGATCGAGCTGCCCAAAGGTCGGAAGCTCGGCCGCCGCAACGTCGTCAAAACAGGCGTCCGCGGGCTGGGGTCGAGCGTTGCTCGGGAGCTGGGTCAGTACTCGGGACCCTTGCGTGACGCGGTCGGGCCGCACATGCGGAGCGGTTGGCTCGCAAATTGCTGAGGGCACCGGATCATCCGACGCCGCTGAGGCATCGCCACCGTCATTGAGGAAGGGCCTCCACAGACCCCGGGCGAACCTGACAGCGTTGGACTCTGGCTGCACTGATTGTGGTTGCTATGGCAATTGGAATTGACCGTAGCGGGGATGGTCCCCAGCCAAAGTGCTCGCGGATCGATCGTGATTTTCATCAGCAAGCTCTGCCGGTAGATGGTGTGTGCAAGGGCCTCGGGATCGAACTTGCTCCAGGTGCCCACTCGCCGCCTTGGCCAGCCAGCAAAACCTGGTCCGTAGAAAGCCGCAGGATTTCCTGCGGCTTGATGCCGATGAACCCCACGCCAGGTCGACCTTAGGTTGGACTCAATAGATTCCTGTAGTTTCGGTCGACTCAATAGATTCCTGCAGTTTCGGTCACTACTCCCAAGGAGAGACTCCTGATGGGCCCCCGCAATCGCGATGACCTTGGCGGCACCACCTACCGAATGCGGGAGAAGATTTTCTCGATCGGTGATGACTACTGGGTCGAGACCGACTCCGGGGAGCGCGCCTTCAAGGTCAACGGCAAGGCCCTGCGCCTTCGAGATTCCCTCGTCCTCGAAAGACCCTCAGGGGAGGAACTCTTCAAGATCCAGGAGAGAAAGCTGAGGGTGCGCGACACGATGGAGGTCGAGCGCGGCGGCGACACGGTCGCGACCGTCCACAAGGCCCTGGTCAGCCCGCTTCGCGACCGCTTTTCGGTTGAGGTCGAGGGTGGCGAGGACATCGAGGTGAAGGGCAACATCGTCGACCACGAGTACGAGTTCAAGCGCGGCGGGGACAAGGTGGCGGAGGTCTCAAAGCGCTGGTTTCGGATTCGCGACACCTACGGGATCCAGATCGCACCTGGCCAAGAGGACCCGCTGATTCTCGCCGCAACTGTCTGCGTCGAGCAGATGGCCAGGGAGCACTGATGCCTGATGGAAGCTGAGAGCACGCCACCAAGCGGCGGGAAGGAGGGCGGGTCCGCTTCTCCAAATCCAAAGCGTGGCCATCCGCGCCTGGTCGTCGCCCTGCTGATTGTCGCCACGCTGCTGAGCGTGGTCGGGATCTTCTCGGTCTGGATCAATCGCCAGGCGCTCAACACTGACAACTGGGTGAATACCAGTACCAAGCTGCTGCAGAACAAGGATATTCAGGGGCAGCTGGCGATCTACCTCTCCAATCAGCTCACTGAAAACGTCAACATCAAAGAAGAACTCCAGAAGGCGCTGCCGCCTAAACTGGCTCCACTCGCCGGCCCCGCCGCTGGAGCCTTGGAGCAGCTGGCGCCGCAGATCGCCGAAAAGGCGCTGGAAAGGCCGAAGGTCCAGGAACTCTGGGCAAGCGCGAACCGTGCCGCCCATGAAGCCCTGCTGAAAGTCATCGACGGCGGCGGTCGCGCTCTGTCCACCAGCGGCGGTGAGGTCACTCTGAACCTCGGCGCGCTGCTTGGCCAGATCAGCGAAAAACTCGGCGTTGGCGGCAAGATTGCCGAAAAGCTCCCACCCGAAGCCGGTCAGATCACCGTGCTGAAGTCGAGCCAGCTATCGACAATACAAAGCATCGCCAAGCTGATTAGGCGCCTGCCGATCGTCTTGGCGATTCTGATGATTCTGCTCTATGGACTGGCGATCTACTATGCCGGTTCCCGCCGGCGCGAGGCCCTGAGGTCGGTGGGCATCTGTCTTCTGATAGCCGGGGTACTGACCCTGATCCTTCGCGGCTTCGTTGGCAAGGAAGTGGTGGATGCGCTGGCCAAGTCCGAATCCGTCAAGCCGGCGGTGGAAGCGGTCTGGAGCATCGGCACCTCGCTGCTGGTCACCGTGGCGACGTCGGTGATTGCCTTCGCGATCCTGCTGATTGCCGCTGCCTGGCTGGTTGGGCCCACTCGCATAGCCGCCCAGCTCCGCCGCCAGGCTGCACCCTACGTCAAGGAGCATCGCGGCGGCGCTTACACCGTTGCCGGACTTGTCTTTCTGGCGCTGATCGCGTGGGCGCCAATCCACGCTTTCGGCACGCTCCTGGGGATCATCCTCTTCGCGGTGCTGTTCGCGTTCGGGACCGAGCTCATCTGTCGTCAGATACTCCGCGAGTCCTCCGAACGCGATGCCGCTGGGTGACCACAATTCTCAGGTACGCGGCGATGAAGGAACATCAGGGTTCTGCTGATAGCACCACGAGCTGATTCACCTGATGCAGGTTGTCCTCTTCACCGACCTCCCAGGCGATCTCGGCTGCAGCCACGACCCGCCGTCGTGGTGGTCGCCGCGGGCCCACGGGGGCTGATGAATATCGGCGATGCTTGACGCCGTCGCTCGCGACGCCGATTTCTTCTTGGTGCCGCTGAGCCCGAGTTTAGTTTGAGCGGGCCTCCCCCGATCTCCGGACTGTTGCCATGAGCACGACTGTCAGACCCGCCAGTTCTCGGAGGCCCCAGAGCGACTATCCCGTCGATCACGTTCAAGGAGGTTCAGATGGAGACGATCGTCGAGCCCCGCGGAGCTTGACGTCCAAGGCCCAGGTGACCGCCCCCAACCCCAGCAGCGAGCACGCCTCACGCCATCATCCCGACGATCAGACGCCTATTTAAGTTGCGAGGACGCTCGCTCGTCCCCATCCCTCTTCCGAAAGCGCTCTATTGGCTTCTTCCCCATGTTCCCGTCCACCTGTGTCGGTGACAACCGCGGGTTCGCGATTTTCGTTGGTCAGTTTGCAGACTTCTTCTCGGGGTTTCGGTCGCGAAGCTTCGGTTTGCGTGAGGTAGGATTCCGTGTCTTCTGGCACTTGTTCTTCGGTGTCCACCCTTCTCGCGCAATCCGGCGCATGGACTCAGCACATCGCATTTGGATTTCGGCACTACTGATTTCGAGCATCGCGTTGTGGCCTTCGATATACAAGTCGCAAGGCGATGAATACTCTGAGAGATCTTGATTTTCGACGGCATGGTTGTATTGACGTACGTGTGCGGGTGAGAAGCTGACTGAAATCAGACCACCTTCGTTACCGGGAAGGCTGAGTGTGAACTTGTTTTCTCGATTGAACTGGCCTAGGAGCCATGTGCCGTTTTGGGCTTGCAAACTCAGGCCGTTTCCTTCGGTTGCGCCACTAAATGATTGGTCGTTGTTCGACACTCCCGAACCCGCAGGACGTCTTGTGGTCGCCTCATCGAGGGATCCGCTGAGATCGTTGCCGGTCCGCATCCACCGTATGAATATGACCGCATTCGAAGCACACCCGAGGAACGCTCCAGGGCCAAAGTGGTCGAGCCGTGGTGCCGAGCCAAGAGCGCGACCACGACCCGCCCGGCTACGGCGTCTATATTCGGCAGCGCGCCCGCCTAGCTCAACTGGCAGAGCACCGCTCTTGTAAAGCGGAGGTTTCCGGTTCGATCCCGGAGGCGGGCTTCTGTTTGATGTTGTTGATTTGGCGGCGTTGGGCTAGTCGGTCGGGCCCCTCAGGGGCTTGCATTGAGGACACGCGACTTCTCAGCGGCGAACTCCTCGTCGGTGAGTACGCCCCTCTCGTGCAGATCGCCGAGGCGCTCGAGCTGAGCGAGACGCGACTCCTCTGGAGGGCTGGCCTGGGCGGTCGCGCTCGGCGGCCCCGACGCAGCGGCCCCGACGCCCGATTTCCTCATCTCCGGCAGCCGGAGTTTCGAGGCACGCTCGCCGAGGTTGGCCCCTTTGACAGCGTCGACCACGCGGTCGCGAGTGGGGCCGATCAATTCGCCGAAGTGGATGTCGGGGAACTCAGTAGCCGTCTGCCGGCCCAGCTCGCGAATTCCGAACGCGGCCATCGCAGCGACCACCAGAGTTGTGAGGAAGGAGCGCAGGCCCTGCGTCGGAGCCGAGAGGAAGTAGATGCCGACGATGATCGCGAGGCCTGTGTAGACGAAGGGTCGGTATTCGCGAAGGGCAGGCGCGATCGCCCGGCGGGAGGCCTTGGCCGAGCGGGTTGGTGAGCCCAGCCAGCCGGCGATCGCAAACAGGACGCCGATCACTATCACCGTGGTCGCAATGCTCGTCATCAGTGAGGTGGCGATCGTCCAGGTCGCTTCCGCCGCAGGCTTCACGCTGTCGTTCGTCACCAGTTGTCCGACCACTATGCCCCCGGCCACGTGGCGGGCGACGATCACCGCGAAGCCTGCCGCGATTAGGCCGATTCCCGAGAAGAGGATCGTCACCCAGCGTTGATCGCGAGCCAAGTAGATCGCTCCGGCGAAGGCGGCGAAGGTGAGGAGAGAGAGAAGTAGCGCAAGCCCCTTCACGGCTGCGGCGATGTTCTGGGCGGTCTTCAGCTGGTTGGAGTGCAGGATTTGGATCTGGCCGGCATTGGGTGGAAGCTTTTCCGCCAGGCTGGCTCCGATCCCGACTTGGTTGGCGAGGTTTGTCACCAGGCTGCCGAGGCTCAACGTCACCGTCCCGTTTTCGGTCGAGAGGGTGCCGCTCTTTTCTTCCAAGACATTGACGAGCTGTTCGTGGGCGGTCCGGTTGGCGTTCTGCCAGAGGTTCTGCGCGACCGATGTCTTGAGGAGCTGTTCGGCGCCGTTGCCGGCCACCGTCCGTAGACCGCCGGCAGCGGGTCCGGCAAGACGCTTGGTTTCGCCAGGCAGGATGCTCTTCAGTTCCTTCTCAACGTTGACGTTTTCATACACCTGGTTGACCAGGTAGTTGGAGAGCGTGGTGCGGATCGTCGCGTTCTGCAGGAGCTGGTCGCTGGTGCTGACCCAGTCGCTGGTGTTGAGCGCCTGACGTTCCACCCAGATAGAGAAGACGCTGAGGAAGGCGAGGACCGAGCCGAGGGCCACCAGCGCCTTCACCGTGCGTCGTCGACCGCGATTCATGCGGGGATGCTATACGTCACAAGGTGAAGCTCGAGGGCATCCACCACATCACTGCGATCACCGCGGACGCCCAGCGCAACGTCGACTTCTACGCGGGAGTACTCGGGCTGCGCTTGGTCAAGAAGACCGTCAACCAGGACAACCCGTCCGTCTACCACCTCTTCTTCGCCGACGAGAAGGGCAGCGCTGGCTCTGACCTGACCTTCTTCGAGTACCCCGGGGTGCCGCCGGGGCGGGCCGGCGCAGGCATGGTCCACCGGATCGTATGGCGGGTTGGCTCGGAGGAATCACTAGCCTTTTGGGGGGAGAGATTGGAGGCCAATGGGATCGCGTCGGAGCGGCTCGACGGGGCCCTGCGCTTCTGCGATCCCGAGGGCCTCGAGCACGAGCTGGCGATCATCGAGACCCCCGACGCGCCGTTAATCGCCGATCACCCCGACGTTCCGGCGGAGCTGGCGTTGCGCGGCTTTCACGCTGTCCGTGCTTACAGCGTCGCGCCGGATGCCAGTCGTGGCCTGCTCGAGGCACTTGAGTTTGAGCCTGCTGGTGAGGGCTGGCAGGCGCGTGGTGAGAAGCGCGGCGGCCTGTATCTATTTGACGAGCCAACCGGTGAGCGCGGGCTGCAGGGTGCGGGTAGCGTTCACCACGTCGCCTGGGCCTCAAACCTCGACGATCATCTTGCGTGGCGGGAGAAGGCGGCCGGCGCGGGTGCCGAGCCGACCCCTGTGATCGATCGCTTTTACTTTCGCTCAATTTATTTCCGCGAGCCCAGCGGCGTGCTCTTTGAGGTCGCAACGCTTGGTCCCGGCTTCACGGTCGATGAGCACTTGGATCATCTCGGAGAGAAGCTTTCGCTGCCGCCTGACTACGAGCACCTGCGGGCCGAGCTTGAGACCAGCCTGCGGCCGGTTAGGAATCCGCGGACCCTCTCCGCCGGGTGAGCGAGAGCTTCATCTGGCGTGACGCGGGTCGGACGGTCCTCTTCCGCCGTCAGGGGGTGGCCGAGGGGCCGCAGCTGCTACAGGAGCACGGTTTCGCCTCATTTGAGCTGCTGTCGACCCGCCGAGCGCTGGCGCTCGCGCCGCAGCTGGCGGCCGCCGCGAGCGCCGTCCACCTGGTCGCGCCAGGCGGGGTCCCCGAGGCTGCCGCCGCTCTCCTGGGCTCGGCTCGCTCTCCTCGTTTGGTCGCCTTCGGTGGGGGCCGCGTCATCGATTCCGCGAAGGCGATTGCGTCGGTAACCGGCGCCAGCGTCGCCGCGATCCCGACCACGATGTCGGGCGCCGAGATGACCGGCATCCACCGCCTGCCAGCCGGCGCTGAGGGAGGTGTGAAGGGGTTGGTCCGCCCGCTGCTGGTGATCGCGGACGAGTCGGTGATGACCACTCAGCCCGAGCGGGCGCTCCGCTTCAGCTCGATGAACGCCCTCGCCCACGGCGCGGACTCCCTCTACACACCGTTCGCAAACCCGGTCTCCCGGATGGCCGCGCTTCGCGGCGTCGAGTTGATCGCCAACTCCCTCGGCGAAAGACCCGCCGAACGCGACCGGGCCGCGCTCGCCCTCGGCTCGATCCTCTGCGGTTACGCGATCGACTCCGGGTTGTTTGCCCTTCACCACGTGGTCTGCCAGACCCTTGTCCGCATCTGCGGCAGCCCGCACGCTGAGACCAACGCAGCGATCCTGCCAAGGGCGATGGCCTTGATGGTCCCCCGGGCGCCCAAGCAGCTCTCGGCCCTCGCAACGGCGATCGGCACCCACTCCGCCGCAATCGAACCCCGCATTCTCGAGCTTGGCGGCCACCCGCCTGGCCTGGGCAGCGTCGGCGCGGATCCATCGATGATCGATCAAGCCCTCGAAGCGATCCTGATGCGCCCGGAGCTGGCGTTTACCCCCCAGCCGCCCAGTCGCGATGAGCTCAAGGGTTTGATCCTGCGCGCCTGGTAACCGCTCCCTCCAAACTGTGTAGCGCTCAGGGTGACCCCAGAGCGACTCGCGCGCTACCACGCCTATACCCGCGTCCACGGCGTCAACCTTCCCATGTACTTGGCGGCGCGTGCGCTGCTGACGCCGTTCTTCCTCGTCTACTTCCGCTACGTGCGCAACGGCCGCGAACACGCCCGTATAAAGGGCGGTCTAATCGTCGCCTCCAACCATCGCAGCTTCCTCGACCCCTTCGCGATCGGTGGCTGCCTACCCTGGCGGCGGCCGATGAACTACGTCGCCAAGGTGGAGCTCTTCGATCGCCGCTGGCAGGGCTGGCTCCTTTCGCGGCTCGGTGCCTTCCCGATCCGCCGCAGCGAGTCCGATGAGGACGCGATGGAGACTGCCCGGCTCGTGGTCGAGCGGGGCGGCGCCGTCTGCATTTTCCCCGAGGGGACCCGGATCCGCAGCGGATCGCTGGTGGCGCCGCGGCGGGGGGTGGGCAGGCTCGCCCTGCAGACCGGCGCCTCGGTGATTCCGGCGGCTGTGCTCGGTACCGAAGACGTGAGGCGCGGATGGCGCATCCGGCCACGCAAGGTCAAGGTCCGCCTCGGGCGAGCGATGACCTTTCCCCGCGCCCCGCGTCCCTCACCCGCGTTGGCCGAAACCGTGACGGCGCGGATCTGGCCCAATGTCTTGCTGCAGTGGGAAGACCTTGGCGGTCTGCCGCCGATGCGCCGGGCCGCCGTTATCGGCGCCGGCTCCTGGGGCACCGCGGTCGCCGTCTTGCTGGCGCGCGGTGGTCTTGAGGTTCAGCTCGGGACCCGCACTCCGGCGCAGGCGGCGGAGCTGTCGGAGTCAGGGGAAAATCGCCGTTACCTCGAGGGCGTTGCCCTGCCCGAGTCGATCGACGTTCGCCCGGCGTCGAGGATCGAGCTGGCGGGGCTAGACCTGATCTGTCTAGCGATCCCATCGAAGTCATTGCCCCAGGCGGTGGGGGCGATATCCGATCGGGTTGGCGAGCGCTCGACTGTGCTTCTGCTGACCAAGGGGCTGGTCGGACCCCAGGGCCAGCTCCCGGCCGAATACGTGGGGGCGAGGGTGAGGGCCCGCGCGATCGCGTGCCTCGGTGGACCGGCCCATGCCCGTGAGGCCGTTTCCGGGTCCGCAGCGCTTGTCCTTGGCTCCGCCGACAGCGACCTGCGCGATCAGCTGGGCGAGGTCTTCGACGAAGCCGGGCTGTTTTGCGAGCGATCCGCTGACGTGACCGGCGTCGAGATGGCGGGAGCGGCTAAGAACGCCGCGGCGCTCGCCGCCGCAGCGGCGGAGCCGCATGGCCTCAACGCAGCGGGGATCGCCGCCGCCGAGATCTGGCGGGAGTGCATCGGATACGCGATTGGGCGCGGCGCGCAGCTTGAGACCTTCTCCGGCCTCGCCGGTGTCGGCGACCTGACCGCGACGATGATGGCACCGACCGGGCGCAATCGTCGCGCTGGCGAGCTGCTGGGTACCGGAACGCCAGCGACCGAGATTCCCCAACTCATTGGTCAGGCATCGGAGGGCCTCGACACGGCGCCGCTGCTCGCTGCGGCTATCTCAGCCGCGGGGAGCCCAGCGGAAGCATTGAACGGGCTGGCGGCGCTGATCCGCGGCGAGATCGACGCCGAGGCCTGGGTTGCGGGTCTGCGTCGGGTGGAGCGGTCAAGGCGAGCCGCATGAGTACGCCACTAGGCTTGATCCGTGAGCGACGCCAAGGAGAACTTCGAGCCGGCGAGTCTCGACCCGGCCGCGAAGGCGAAGCTGGACCGAGCTTTCGAGGACCTCTACAGGGCCCACCTGCGCGACGTCTACTCCTACGCCTACTACCGGGTCGGAAACCACCACGACGCCGAGGATCTCACCGAGCAGGCATTCCTCCAGGCCTACCGGCATTTCGACCGCGCCCGCCGCGAGTCCGATGGACGTCCGCTGCGGCCGTGGTTGATCCGGATCGCCCACAACCTTGCCTCCAACTATTACCGGGATCGCTCCCGCCGACCGCAGACCCCCCTAGACAGTGCCGACCCGATCGCGGCACGCCATGGAACGGAGGCGATCGCCGAGGGACGGGAGGAGCTGCGTCAGGTAATGAAGAATCTTGGGCACCTGCCGGAGGACCGCCGCGAGGCGCTGATTATGCGTTTTGCGCTTGGCATGGACAACCGCGAGATCGCCCGAGCCCTAGGCCGCACCGACGGCGCCACCAAGGTGCTGATTCATCGTGCGATTAAGCAGCTTGAGGAGAGGATGAGCGATGAGTGACGCCAGCGAACGGCTGACCGGCAGCACCTGGGACGTCGAGCGGCTGCTCGCCGACGCGCTGCGGCCGATCGAGCCTCCCGAGCGCCTCTCGGGTCGGGTCGAGGACACCCTCTCCGCCGTCACGCAAGCCGCCGCGGAGGAGCTATCGGATTGGGCCGAGGAGCTCTCAGAGAGCGAGCTGCGGGCGCTGCGCGACCCGCGCAACTGGGTTCGCCCGGTGGTGGCGCTGACGGCCGGGGGCATCGCGACGGGTGCGCTAGTCCTATTGGAGGCCCGGCGCCGCAGCAGACAGCGGACCGACCGCGGCTTGCGTTCCCTAGCCGGCGGGCTTCGCTCGCGGCTTTAGCTTGGGCGCCGGTGTCGCCAACCCCGCGGCGATTCCGATCAGCCCGAAGGCCAGGTGGAGAAAGTTGTCAGCTGAGTTAATCGGCAACAGGCCGAGTACCGAGTGGCCGCTGCCCAGTGCGAAACCCCAAATAGCGAGCGCCGCGTAGATGGCGCCGGCGCAGAGCGCGTATTGGCGTGCCGCATAGCCCGCTACAAGTAAGCCGATCGCCCCGGTGGCGATGTGGAGAAAGTTCTCCCAGCCGTTGACGGGGAAGGCTCCGAGCATGTCGCTGACCTTCCCCGGATTCCCGAATGAAGCGCTGTAGAAGAAGCCGAAGATCCCGAGCACGACGAGGAAGGCGCCACCGGCGCTGGCGTAGAGGCGGGCTGGGCTGGGAGGGTCCATCGGCGGCGATTGTAGGCTGCTGACCCCGTGAACCAGACCTGCTACCGACACCCAAGCCGGGAGACCCGCGTCTCCTGTTCCTCCTGCGGCCGGCCGATCTGTCCCGATTGCATGACACCGACGCCGGTCGGGATGCGCTGCCCGGAGTGCATGCGTGAGCGAACACGAGTCACCCACGGCGCGGCCGCATTCGGCGGCTCCGTCCATGCGCCTGCCACCTATGCGCTGATCGCGATCAACGTCGCCGTCTACCTGGCCGAGATTGCTTCTGGGCCCGGAGGGCTCAACAGTCCCGGTGCGGCCTTTGTCATCCACTACAGCCTGATCGGAACCTCGGTGGCGTCGGGTCAGTGGTATCGACTCCTAACTGGAGCCTTTCTCCACGAAAGCCTCGTCCATATCGGCTTCAACATGCTCGCCCTCTACTTCCTCGGCCGGCTGTTGGAGCCTGCTATCGGCGCCACACGCTTCCTCTTTGTCTACTTCGCGTCACTGTTTGCAGGCTCCCTCGGGGCGCTCTTGCTGAGCGGCCCGGATGCCCTCACGCTCGGTGCGTCGGGAGCTATCTTCGGCATCTTCGGGGCAGCGTTCATCATCGCCCGTGGGCGGGGCCTTGACTCGGTTGCGCGGATTATCGGCGTGATCTTGCTTTTCAACCTTGCCTTCAGCATCAGTGATCCACATGTCAGCCTCGGCGGCCACCTCGGCGGCCTTGTCGCAGGGGTTCTTTGCGGGTTCGCAATCCTCGCCGGTGAGCGCGGAAGGTTGGGGCAGCGGCATCTACCGGCGGAGCTGGCGATGATGACCTCGATCGCGGCCCTGTCCATCGTTGCCGCGATCGCGATCGCCTGAAACGCTGGCGGCGATGATTAGGGGGCGCGGTGCGCGCGCCGCGACGGGGCGCGTAGCTCGGCGAAATCGATGTTGCCCGGTGGATCGATCAGGTCGGGATGAAGAAGGTGGCCGAGGAGATCCACACCGTCGACCAGCCGGGGGCCGGGACGCGAGAAGGTTGAGGCTCCGTCGACCGCAAAGACGTGGGCCGCGCCCAGCGCCTCGATTCGCTCCCACTGCTCCTCGGCCTGCGCGCGCGAATCCTCCAGGTACCAGCCGCAAGGCATCGCTATCACTACATCGGGATTCAGCCCCGCCAGCTCTCCCCAACCGACCTCGGGCGACTTCAGTCCCGGGGGTCCAGCGACATCCTCACCGCCGGCGATCGAGATCATCTCCGGGATCCAGTGGCCGCCGACGTAGGGAGGGTCGAGCCACTCCAGGGCGATCACCCGCGGCAGGGTCGCCCCAGAGACCGCGGCACCGACGGCCGCCAGTCGTCCCTCCAGCTCGCCGCGCAGTTCATGCGCCTGCGCCACAACCTCGGCTGTCTCGCCGAGTCGGACGATGTCATCGAGCATCTCTCCCAGCGTGCTCGGGTCCTGCTGGATTACCCGTGGACGATTCGGCAAGCGGTTGGCGGCCTCGACCACCTCCTCAAAGGAGACCGCACAGACCTCGCACACCGCCTGGGTGATGATCAGGTCAGGTGCCAGCTTGGCCAGTCGCTCCTCATCCAGCGCGTAGAGTGCCCTGCCCTCGCCGACGATCGCCTTCACGGCCGCATCGACCTCCCCGGCGCTGAGAACCTCCGGTAGCACCGAGCGGGTCAGGTGGGGCAGCGAGCGGGCTTCCGACGGGTGGTCGCACTCATGGGTGACCGCGACCACCTCCTCGCCCAGCCCGAGGGCGAAGAGCATCTCGGTTGCCGATGGGACGAGGCTCGCGATGCGCATCCAGCGATCAATATGGCACTTCTCCCGGTGAGCGCGCGGGGGGAAGCTATATTGCGTGCGCCGAATGGCTGAGGACGACCTCCCCCGAAGTACTGGGCGACATAGCCGATGACCGCGCTGCTGCTCGTCCTGCTGCTCGTTCTGGTCCTCATCAACGGCTTCTTCGTCGCGGCCGAGTTTGCGCTGGTTCGCAGTCGGCGAGGCAAGATCGAGCAGCTTGCCAAGGAGGGGGAGAGCGGCGCAGATGCCGTGATCGAGCAACTCGACAAGATCGAAGACTCACTGTCTGCCTGCCAGGTTGGGGTGACGATGGCCTCGATTGGAATCGGCTTTCTCGGCGAGCCCTCGCTGGCCAAGCTCCTGGAGCCGGCCTTCGGCGGCCTATCACACGAGGTCGCCGCCGGGATCTCGCTGGTGATCGCTTTCTCGCTGATCACCGCAATCCACATCGTCGTCGGCGAGCAGGTGCCGAAGATGCTGGCGATCAGCCACGCCGAGAGCACTGCCCGCCGCGTTGCGCGCCCACTCAACTGGTTTCGCGCCGCCACCGCACCTGTGGTCTTAGGCCTGAGCGGTCTCTCCAACTGGATCGTCCGCCTCTTCGGCGTGAATCCCGGCGATCTCGGAGAGCGCCACACGGCCGAGGACCTGAAGCAGATCATCGACAGTTCGAGACTGGGAGGGACGCTCGACCCCGGTGAGGCCGGGATGCTCGGCGGGGTATTCCACCTACATGAGCAGGAGGCGCGCGAGGTGATGACGCCGATCCCGGCCGTGGTCACCGTCGATGCCTCCGAGACAGTCGAGACGGCGCTGCGGCGCTGCGTCACCTCGGGCCACACCCGGCTGGTCGTGATCGAAGACGAAAATCCCGACCGGGTGAAGGGGATCGCCCACAACAACAGCCTCGCCAGGCTCTACATGAGCGAGGGGCCGGAGGCATCGATTGAGCCGGTCACCCGCGACGCACTGATCGTTCCCGAGACAAGGCCGCTCGATGACCTTCTGCATGACCTTCAAGTCCAGCGCACTTCGATGGCCGTTGTCGTTGATGAGTACGGACGGACCGTAGGAATCGTCAGCGTCGAGGACATCCTCGAGGAGGTGGTGGGGGAGATCGAAGATGAGACAGACCCCCGTGCCGCCGCATTGCGCCGCCTCGCCGGCGGCGAGTGGTTCGTGCGAGGACACGTCTCCCTCGGCGACCTCGCCGACGCGGGGATCGAGCTGCCGGTCGACACCGACGCATACAATTCCGTCGGCGGTTACGTCTTTGGCGAGCTCGGCAGGCTGCCCAAGCGCGGCGACTCGATCGTCGCCAACGGTTACACGATCAGAGTCGAGTCAGTGCGCGAGAACCGGATCGAGGCGGTGCGGATCAGCCGTTCCGTCCGTCCTGCCGCCTAGCTTCTACGGCCAACCCGCATTCCCGCCGAACGTTGGAGGTTTCCTATGTGGGTTGTTCGCCTAAGCGACAAGCAGCTTGAGGTTCTGAGAGCGTTGCTTCGCTCCGAGGATCATCTCGGACCGGCGCTTCAGGGGGCGCTTGAGGCCCTCGACCTAGCCCGCTGGGACGACCTGCCGGAGGCCGAGCTGCCCTGGGAGCAGGTTGAGATCATCGCCCGCCGACAGGGCATCTCCGAGGCCGACGTGATCTGGGACCTGAGCGGCAGGCGCTAGTCGTATTCGTAGAAGCCGGCGCCGCTCTTGCGGCCCAGCTTCTCTTCGCCGACCATCTCGACCAGCAGCCCCGGAGGCTTGTGTGCTGCCTCTGAGGAGTCGGCGTACAGAGCATCACCGATCGCCTCGGCGACGTCGAGGCCGACGAAGTCGAGCAGGGCAAGCGGGCCCATCGGGTGCCCGGCGCCAAGCTTCATACAGGTGTCGACCTCACCAGCCTCCATCCCGGTGCGCTCGATCAGTCGCACCGCGTCGAAGAGGTAGGGGAAGAGCAACCGGTTGACGACGAAACCCGCCTGGTCGGGGACCTCGACCGCAGTCTTTCCGAGCGCCGCGCACCACGCCAGCGCCCTCTCGCGGGCCCCTTCGGCACCATCTGGGAAGCAGACCTCGACGAGCTTCATCCGCGGTACCGGGTTAAACACGTGGAGGCCGAAGAGCCGATCCACGCCGGCGGCCTCGGCGATCGCAGCGATGCTCAAAGACGATGTGGTCGTTGCCAGGTTGGCGTCCGCACACGCTTCCGCGATCGTTCCGATCAGCTCACCCTTGGGCTCGATTTCCTCAACGATCGCCTCGACGACGACATCGCAGGCGGAGAGGTCTGCTGGGTCGGTCGTGACTCGCAGCCGCGATGGATCTGCCCCCTCGGTCTTCGCGCAGGCGGCGACAACCCTCTCCTCTGCACGCCAGGCCGACGCCTCGCTGCGGGCCAGCAGGATCGTGTCCGCGGTGGTCGTCGAGACGGCGGCAAGGCCGGTGGCGATGGCCCCGCTACCGGCGATACCGGGACTCTCGTATCCCTTGCCAGGGTTCATTGGATCGGGGTTCCTATCACACCGCGTCCTGGCTGACCCGCCAGTCAACTCGGGTACAGTTGGATTTCCAGTCGACTGAACGGAGGGCATCCATGGCAGGCAACGGCAAGGGTGGTTTCGGGGGCCGCGAGGTCGTCATCGTCGAGGCGGCGCGCACGCCGATCGGGCGGGGTCATCCAGAGAAGGGGTATTACAAGGATCTTCATCCCTCCAACCTTTTGGCAAAGACCTACTCCGAGGTGATCGGCCGGGCCGGGATCGACCCGGCAGAGGTTGGCGACGTGGTCGCCGGTTGCGCCCAGCAGTTCGGTGAGCAGGGGGTCAATATTGGCCGCAACGCATGGCTGGAGGCCGGCCTCCCGGTCGAGACTCCGGCAACGACGATCGATCGCCAGTGCGGCTCAGCTCAGCAAGCCGTTAACTTCGCAGCGGCGCTGATCGCCACCGGCGTCCACGACGTTGCGATCGGCTCCGGCGTCGAGCACATGGGCCACATCTCCTTTGCAGACGGCTACTCGGTGATGGAGGAGCATGGAATGCCCTTCTCCCCACAGCTGATCGAGCGCTACGACCTTGTCCCGCAGGGCATCTCCGCGGAGATGATCGCCGACAAGTGGGAGATCCCGCGCTCCGAGCTGGACGAGATCGGTCTGCGTTCCCAGCAGCGTGCGGCCAAGGCGACCGAGGAGGGCCGCTTTGAGCGTGAGATCATCCCGTTTTCTGTCAACGGCGACACCTACGTCGCCGACCAGGGCATCCGCCCTGACACGTCTTTGGAGGTGCTTGCCCAGCTGAAGCCGGCCTTCAAGGAGGACGGCAAGATCACCGCGGGCAACTCTTCACAGGTTTCTGACGGCGCGGCCGCCGTCTTGCTGATGGCTCGCGAGAAGGCCGACGCCCTCGGCCTCAAGCCGCGGGCGCGAATCTATGACCAAACGACAGTCGGAGTCGACCCGGTGATCATGCTGACCGGCCCGATCCCGGCCACCCGCAAGCTGCTTCAGCGCAACGGAATGGTGATCGGCGACATCGATCTGGTCGAGATCAACGAGGCATTCGCTTCGGTGCTAGGTGCCTGGCGGCGCGAACTTGACCCAGACATGGACCGGGTCAACGTCAATGGCGGTGCGATCGCGCTGGGCCACCCGCTCGGATCGACCGGGGCGAGGCTGATCACCACCCTCCTCCATGAGATGGAGCGCTCCGACAAGGAGATGGGGCTGGTGACGATGTGCTGCGGTGGGGGCCTTGGCACCGGGACCCTGATCCAGCGGATCTGAGCCCGGCGATCGCCCTGGTCAGCCGGCCAGCTAGTCTGCAACCGGATGGACCTGACGCTGTCACCCGCCGAGGAGGCGTTCCGCGACGAGGTGCGCGCCTGGCTCGCGGACAACCACCCCGGGCCGGAGCCGAGGGCGGCGACGAGGTCGCCTTCGAGCTTCCGGCGCGACTGGCAGCGCAAGCTGCACGACAGCCGGCTGGGCCGGGGTCTCCTGGCCCAAGGAGTACGGCGGTCGCGGCGCGACGCTGGTCGAGCAGGCGATCTTCATCGAGGAGGTGGTGCGCGCGCAGGAGCGCCCGTCGGTGGCCAACGTCCTCGGCCTCGCGATGGGCGGCCCGACCGTGATCGCGCACGGGACCGAGGAGCAGCGAAAGCGCTTCCTGCCGCCGATCCTGTCCGCCGACGAGATCTGGTGCCAGGGATTCTCCGAGCCGGAGTCGGGCTCGGACCTGGCGTCGCTGAAGACGCGCGCCGTCGCGCGACGGCGACGAGTGGGTCGTGACCGGGCAGAAGGTGTGGACGACGTTCGCGCACCACGCCAAGTGGTGCATGCTGGTGGCCCGCACCGATCCCGAGGCGCCCAAGCACAAGGGCCTCACCTACTTCCTGATGGACATGGAGCAGGACGCGGTGCAGGTCCGCCCGCTGCGCCAGATCACCGGCGAGTCGCGAGTTCAACGAGCTGTTCATCGAGGAGGCGCGGATCCCGGACGCGAACATGGTCGGCGGCGAGGGCGAGGGCTGGGGGGTGGCGATCACGACGCTGATGCACGAGCGCGCCACGCTGGCCTTCGGCCTTCAGGTCGAGCGTGCAGATCGCGCTGCGCGAGCTGATCGAGCACGCGCGCAGGAAAGCCGCGGCGAGAACGGCGGCGTCGCCACCGAGGACCCGGTGATCCGCCAGCGCCTCGCCCAGCTGCTGATCGAGTCCGAGGTGCTTCGCCTGAACGCCTACCGCGGCCTGAGCGCGATCATGCGCTCAGGCGTCCCCGGCCCGGAGGGCTCGCTCGGCAAGTGGCACTGGTCCGAGGTCAACCAGTCGCTGACCGAGCTCGCGATGGACATCGCGGGCCGCGGGCGATGCTGCGCCGACGACGCACTGGACCTACCGGCTTCCTGCGCTCGCGGGCCAACTCGATCGAGGGCGGCACGACCGAGATCCTCAAGAACATCGTCGCCGAGCGGGTGCTCGGCCTCCCCGAAGCGCTGAGGAGGACGATGAACTTCGATTCACCGACGACCAGCAGGCGATCAAGCGACGGCGCGCGACTTCCTGGCCGCGCGCTAAAATCCGAGCGGATCCGCGAGCTCGCCGACGAGCGAGGGCTTGAACCCGACGACAGGGCAGAGATGGCCGAGCTCGGGTGGCCCGGGGTGGTCCTGCCAGAGGACTGCGGCGGGCTGGGGCTCGGGGTCGTCGAGCTGGTGGTGATCGTCGAGGAGATGGGCTACGCGCTCGCGCCCAGCCCGCTGTTCTCGAACACGAGCGCCGCGCTGGCGCTCGCCCTCTCCGGCACCGATGAGCAGCGCGAGCGCTGGCTCGGGCCGCTGGCCGCGGGCGAGGAGCGCGGCACGCGGCGGTATGGGACGCGCGGCTCGCCCGCGACGCCGGGGAGCTTCCGGGAGCCGAAGGAGGGAGGCGCCGTCGTTCTTGACGGCGAAAAGGTCTTGGTGATGGATGCGGCGAGCGCGGACTTCATCCTCGTTGCGACCGCGGACGGCCGGCGCCACCTGGTCGAGCGCGGCGCCGACGGGGTGACGGTTACCGCGGAGCCCTGGATCGACCTCACGAGGCGCCTTTACTCAGTTCGCTTCGACGGCGTCCGCGTCGGTTCCAGCGAGACGCTTCCCGCCGCGGGAAGCGATTACCTCCCCCTCTTCTCACGCGTCTGCGTGGCGCTCGCTGCCGAGTAACCGGCGTCGCCCAGCGGACGATGGAGATGGCGGTCGCCTACGCCAAGGATCGTCAACAGTTCGGCCGCCCGATCGGCTCCTACCAGGCCGTCTCCCACCGCTGTGCGCAGATGCTGCTCGAGACCGAGAATTCCCGCTCGGCGGTCTATGGTGCCGCCTGGGCCGCCGACTCCGAGCCGGAGTCGCTGCCCCTCGCCGCCTCGATGGCGAAGGCATATGCCTCAGACGCCGGCTGGCGGGTGCCAGACGCCTCGATCCAGGTCCACGGCGGGATCGGCTTCACCTGGGAGCACGACCTCCACTTCTTCCTCAAGCGCGGCCGTGCAAATGCGGCGATGTTTGGCGATGCCAGGTGGCATCGCGAGCGGGTAGCCGACGGGGTCCTCGCCAGGGCCGCCATGCCGCTCGCGGTCTGAGCCGGCGGTCTCCCGGCCTACTCGTCGCGTGGTGTGATCCGGAAGACAGAGACGACCTCGGCCTGGTGGGCCTCGGGGTGGACCACGTAGGCGCTGGGCCCGCCGCCGAACCAGCCGGAGGCTTCGTTGTTGCCGACAAAAACTCCGGGGTGGTGCTTTCCATCGCCGTCCTCGACCCAGACCTTGTCGCCCTCCTTGAATTCCCGCGCGGTCCCGTTCAACTGGCCAAGGTTAGCCGCTCAGCCCGAGCCGCTCTACGGCGCCTCCCACCACGTTCAGTGCGAGGAGATCCCCAGCGTTCCGCGTGGATCGCCGCTGTGCTCGGCCAGGCTCTCCAGCTCGACGATCTTCCGTTCCCCTTCGACCCGCGCGGGATGACCGGGGGGAAGGGGGTCGATCAGCCGTCGGATTCGGTTGCGGACCTGGAGCGCGAAGTGGGGAGTCGAGGCCCCGACCAGGGCTCGGATGTCCTCGGCGGTTAGCTCGTGTTCGGGGGAGAGCAACTGCGGCCGCTCGGTCTCGCTCACGGTTCTCCTCCGATCTTGGCCAGCGCTGCCAGGTTGTCGATTTCGCCCTGTTGTTTCACGTCGATTGCCCCTTCGTCTCCGATCACCCACACGTGGTTATAAAACGCGCGCGTCGGGTCAGTGGTGTAGCCCGGCTTGACGTCGAGAAGGTACCCGCGCGTTGCCGACGGCAGCCTAGCGGCGCTGTCGGTGAGCAGCAGCGGCCCCCAGGTGCCGGAGGCCGAAAGCGGCGCGGCCGCCGCCGCGTCCAGCGGCGAGTCGCTGCGGGCGATGACGAAGCCGTGACCGGGGTCGTTCACGTTCCAGCCAAAGCTTCCTTCAGAGAATCGTGCCAGGGCGATCGCATTGCTCGCCGGGTTCGGCCCAGAGACGCGACGAACGTGGCCGTCGATCTTTGCGATCTGGCGCACCACGCCAGGGGAGATCGCCGAGGCTGGTCCGAGCACGAAGACGGGCACTTTCGGGTGCGCCTTCAAGGCGGTTGCAGTGGCGGCCGGCAACTCGTTGTGGGTTGTGAAGAGGACCGGGTCTCCAGATCGCGCAGCCCAGGCGGCAGCCGGCATCGCGAAGCCCGGCTGTTCAGATGAGGTGACTATCACGTGGCTGGGCGCAGTGCCCAACAGTCTGTCGCGCAGTTGCTCGATGGCGGCCGCGGTCCCGGCTGCTCCGCTGGCCTTGAGCCGGGTCACGCGGGCCAGATCGCCGGGTGCCGTCACCTTGCCGATCGCAAATGCCTGTGCCCCGTCGGTGGCCGCGCTGCCGCCAGGCAGCAGAGCCGCGAGTGCGGTCGCGGTCGGGCCGGGGACTTCTTCGGGCGCGGAGATCAGGAGCGGTGCTTTAACTGGAGCGGCCATCAGCACCGAGGCTGCGATGCCTCCCTGCCAGTCGTCTTCGCCGATCAGGGTGACGGCGGCGGGTCGCAGCGAAGGTTCGGTCGAGGGATAGGTCGCAAGCGCGACCCCGGCGGCATTGGCAGTCGGGCTATCGCCTCCGATCCGGGTCGTGTTGTCAGTAGCGAACTCTGGATAGCCGAGCCTGGCGGCGGTCTCTGAGGCCGCCGGGGCTCCCCCAGCGCTGCTAGGGGCCGAGGTCCCGGGGATCGGCCCGGAGGTGCCGGAGCCACCACCGCCGAGGACCGCGGCGCCGATGAAGGCCACGGCAACCACGATCAGGCCGACGATCGCCCTCAGCGCGAAGGGGAATGATCGGCGCCGTTTTGCCTGGGGCGCTGGCGCGGCAACCTCGGGGTCCACCGACACCTCGGCGTTGATCGGGCGATGTTTGGCCACGGGCGAAAGCTACACGCGGGGTGCTGGCTGGCCAGTCAGTTAACCTTTCGCGAGGACTGGTTGACTGACCAGTCAATCAGTGGCCGATCAGCTCGCCGGGGCGGGCCTTGACTCTAAGGGGACCCATGGATTTCAGACTGAACGAGGAGCAGCTTGAGTTCAAGAACCGCTGCAGGACCTTCGCACGGGAGGTAATTCGTCCCGCGGCGCGCAAGCACGACGAAGAGGAGAGCATCCCCTGGGAGGTGATCAAGGAGGCGCGTCGGCAGGGTTTTCAGGGACTCGAGGCGATTCGGCGTTCGGTCGGCGACTCGGAGGGTCAGATGCAGGTGATCTCTGCTGAGGAGATGCACTGGGGCTGCGCTGGGATCGCGCTTGCAATCGCCGGGTCCGGGCTCGCTGCCGCGGGCATCGTCGCGTCCGGCACGCCCGAGCAAATCGCCCGGTGGGTCCCCGAGTGCTTTGGAACCGGTGAGGAGATCAACCTCGGCGCCTACGCGGTCACCGAGCCGCAGGCTGGCTCGGACGTCAAGAGCCTGAAGACGACCGCAAGGCGCGACGGCGAAGAATGGGTCCTCAACGGGAGCAAGGTCTTCATCACCAACGGCGGCATCGCCGACGTCCATGTCGTTGTCGCCACCGTCGATCCCGAGCTTGGTACCCGTGGTCAGGCCTCCTTTGTCGTTGGCAAGGGCACCCCCGGCCTCGGCCAGGGCAAGAAGGAGTCAAAGCTCGGCATCCGCGCCTCCCACACTGCCGAGGTGGTGCTCGAGGACTGCCGGATCCCGGCCGAGAACCTGCTCGGTGGCGAGGAGAAGCTGGAAAAGAAGCTCCAGCGCGGGCGCGAAGGGAAGAAATCTCGAGGTGCCGATGCCCTTGCAACATTCGAGGTGACTCGACCGCTGGTCGGAGCCTCGGCGCTAGGCATCGCCCAGGCGGCCTACGAGTGGACCCTCGAGTACCTCGACGGTCGCTCCGAGGGCGGAACCCCCCTGCTGCAGACGCAGCGCATTCAGCAGACGCTCGCCGATGTCGCGACCGAGATCGAAGCCGCGCGGCTGCTGGTCCAGCGCGCTGCCTGGATGGGCCGAAACGGGGTTCCGATGACCGGCGGCCAGGGTTCGATGTCGAAGCTGAAGGCCGGCGACGTGACGATGTGGGCCACGACGACGCTGATGGACCTGGTCGGTCCCTACGCTTGGAGCAAGGAGTGCCCGCTGGAGAAGTTCTTCCGTGACGCGAAGATTTACCAGCTGTTCGAGGGTACAGCCGAGATCCAGCGCCTGGTGATCTCCCGCATGCAGGCCCGGGAGTACGCCGAGCGCCTCGCCTATGGCGCCGAGGTCGCCGCCGCGGCGATGAAGCCCGACAGGGAGCTGACGCCGGTCTAAGCTCGACGTGTGGACCACCACGCCCACGCGCTTGAGGCGCGGCGCGGCGATAGCCGCCACCGCATGCGGGTCGCGCTGGCGATCAACGTAGGGCTGCTCGCGGCGGAGACGATTGGCGGCGTCCTCACCGGCTCCCTAGCGGTCCTGGCCGACGCTGGCCACCTCCTCTCCGATGTAGGTTCGATTCTTCTTGCGCTGGCCGCCGCCCATCTCGCCTCGCACTCGGCGGGGGTCCGCCGCACGTTCGGCTACCAGCGCTCAGAGGTGCTCGCGGCGCTGCTCAACGGGCTGTTGCTGGTCGCGGTCGGGCTCGGCATCGCGGTCTCAGCCGTCGGTCGAATCAGCGATCCACCGGCGATCAACGGCGCCGGAGTCCTGGCGCTGGGCGCCATCGGCCTCGCCGGCAACCTCGGCGCGACGTTGGTTCTCGCCCGCGGGCAGCGTCAGGACCTCAACCTAGAGGCGCTGCTGCGCCACAGCGCTGCCGATGCGCTTGGTTCCCTTGGCGTCATCCTCGCCGGTTTGGTCATCCTTGCCGGCGGCTCCCCAATCATCGATCCAATCGTCGGTTTGTTGATCTCCTTACTGATTCTCGCTTCATCCTGGCGGCTGATCGCAGAGCCGTTTGACGTGCTGATGGAGTCAGCACCCCCCGGGGTCGACGTCGAAGGGCTCGGCGCCGCAGTGTGCTCCGTGGAGGGGGTGCGCTCGGTCCATGACCTCCACGTCTGGACCGTCACCACCGGCTTCGGCGCGATCGCCGCCCACGTCGTTGTCGTCCGGGGTGCAGATCGAGACCTGATCCGACGCCGGCTGGAGGTGTTACTCGCCGAGCGATTCGGTATCGACCACACCACCTTGCAGATCGAGGAGGAGGCTGGGGATGGGCTGCTACGGGTCGAAAATGCCCCGGATGCAGGCGGAGCGGATTCGGCCAAATGGAGCTGAATACCTAATAATAGGTATGCCAACTGGAATCGGTGCGATTAACCTGGTAGGGGAACCTGGAACCAGCAAGGGAGGCTTGGTTGGTTCGTCAAACGCGCTCATATCTCGCTGGCGCCGTTTCGAGCACAGCGCTGGTTGCTGCGGCGGTTCTCGCCTTTGTCGTGCTTGTCTCGGTCCAGGTCTTTAGGGGCTTGCCTGTCTCCGGCCTTGGGGTGGGAGGTGGCGGTGTCGTCTCGGTTTCCCGAAAGCACGCGGTGAGCGACAGAGAGCCGGCCAGGAATGCCCTCGGGGTGGGGCCAGGCGGGGGTGCATTCGCTCACCCTTCTCGCCACGGCGGCGCAGCCCGGGCGGGCAGATCGGGCACGCTTGGGCAGCTCGGCGGCCTCAGTAGCGAGAACCCCCGCGCCACCTTGCCGGGCAACAGGGCCTCGCACGGCGAATCCCCGTCGCGCTCGGGTGGCGGATCATCTCCTACCGCACCTTCGCCCGCTCCCATCCCGGATGATGGGCGGGCACCGCCGGAACGAATCTCAGGCGCCGCTCCCGGGGGCAGGGAGGTAAGTCCCGGCGCAAGTATCGCTGGGACAGTCGGCAGCGCAGTCTCCAAAGTCCAAGATGCAGTGGGCGGGACGCTGGGCGACACCGGCGTTCCCAAGGCTGCCGAAGGCGCAGCCAACACCAGCGCCGGGATCGAATCGACCGTTGGCCGCATGGTCGGCGCGGTCGACGGCTTGCTTCACCTCGATCGCTGATCGGCGGCTGCCCGGCAACCGTCACAATGCCCGTCCTATGGCGGAGCGCGCATTGGCTGATCCCATTTCCGGATCGCCGGTCTACCCGGTGGAAAGCCGCGTGAACGAGCGCGGACACCTGGAGATCGCCGGTTGCGACGCGGTCGAGCTGGCCGCTGAGTTTGGCACCCCGACCTACATATATGCCGAACAGGACATGCGCGCCCGCGCCCGTGCTTACCGTGATGCCTTCGAGCAGCGCACCGACGATTTCGAGGTCCTCTTTGCCAGCAAGTCGCTGCCCTGCACCGCCGCCTACCGGCTCTTCGCCGAGGAGAGCCTGTCGGTTGACGTTGCCTCCGGTGGGGAGCTGCACATGGCGCTGAAGGCCGGCTTCGATCCGGCTCGCATCCACGTGCACGGCAACAACAAGACCGACGAGGAGATCCTCTTCGCAGCGCGCGCCGGCGTCGGCCACCTGATCCTCGACTCCTTCGATGAGATCGAGCGCTGCGAGCGGCTGCTTGAGTCCCCCCAGAAGGTGCTGATCCGGGTAACGCCGGGGATCAAGCCTTCCACCCATGACTTCGTGCAGACCGGTCAGCTCGACTCAAAGTTCGGATTCGGGCTTGAGGACGGGCTGGCGGCGCGGGCGATCAAGAGGGTGCTCGCTTCCGACCGACTCGACCTCGTCGGTCTGCACGCCCACATCGGTTCACAGATCTTCGAGCTGGAGCCCTACGCGGTGGCAATTCGAGCAATCGGCGAGCTGGCCGGCGAGTGGTGCCGCGTAGTCAACGTTGGTGGCGGCCTCGGCATCGCCTACACCGCCGAGGATGAGCCGCCGTCGATCGATTCCTACGTCGACGTCAAGGTTCGTGGCGTCACCGAGGTCTTCGGCGCCGGGGTGCGGATTCTGATTGAGCCCGGGCGCTCCCTGGTCGGCAACGCCGGGGTAACCGCCTACCGTGTCGGAACCGTCAAGGAGATCCCCGGCGTACGCACCTACGTTGCGGTCGACGGCGGGATGTCAGACAACATGCGGCCGATGCTCTATGGCTCGCGGTATGAGGCGATCATCGCCGACCGGGCTGGCGCTGCCGCCGAGACGACGGCGACGATCGCGGGCATGCATTGTGAGTCGGGCGACATCCTCGTCCGTGATGCGATGCTGGCCGCGCCCGCTGTCGGCGACGTCCTCATCACCCCCGCAACGGGTGCATACGGATACGCGATGGCGAGCAACTACAACGGCGTTCCCCGCCCAGCGGTCATCTTTTGCCACGACGGCGATGCTCGAGTTGTCGTGCGCCGCGAGACCTACGAGGACCTCACCTCCCGCGATGTCTGAGCCAGTGCGCATCGGGCTGCTGGGACGCGGCACGGTCGGCGGCGCCTTCGAGACCCTGCTCGGCGAGCGGGCGGCGGCGGTCGAGGCACTCACCGAGCGCCGGCCCGAGATCGCCGGTGTCCTGACGCGATCTGAGGGAGATTTCAGCGCGATCCTGGAGCGTTCGGACCTGGTTGTCGAGCTGCTCGGCGGCACCGACCCCGCTCGCCAGTACGTGCTCGACGCGCTGCGCGCCGGTCGCCCGGTTGTCACTGCCAACAAGCAGCTGCTCGCCCAGTACGGCGACGAGCTCTTCGGAGAGGCTCGCGAGGCCGGCGTGCAACTTCGTTTCGAGGCTGCGGTGGCGGGAGTGATCCCGATCGTCCGCACGATCCAGGAGAGCTTCGGCGTCACCGAGATCGCCAAGGTCTTTGGCATCGTCAATGGCACGACCAACTTCATCCTCAGCGAGATGGCCACCAGCGGCGCCGCCTACGGCGAAGTGCTGGCGCGCGCCCAGATGCTGGGCTACGCCGAGGCCGACCCCAGCGATGACGTCGGCGGCGCCGACGCCGCGGCCAAGATGGCGATCCTCGCACGCCTCGCATTCCACACGCCAGTGAGCCTTTCGGAGGTCGTCTACGAGGGAATCGAGGCGATCCAGCCCGATGACCTCGCATACGCCAAGGAGCTGGGACTCTCGCTGAAGCTGCTCGGCGTGGCCGAACGCCGCGAGGGGGGGGTCAGCGTACGCGTCTTTCCCTGTTTCCTGTACGGCGGCCACCCGCTTGCCCCGGTGGCGGGCCCCTTCAACGCGGTGATGGTCGAGGCGCCGGCGATCACTGAGGTCACTATGTCGGGTCCAGGTGCGGGCGGCGTGCAGACCGCCTCGGCGGTACTCGGCGACGTTGTCTCGATCCTCGCCGGCGATGCACCGGTCCCTCAGCCGCTCGAGCGGTTGCCGATCGTCGCTGATATCACGTCCTCCTTCTACCTGCACCTCGAGGTCGCCGATCGACCCGGGGTTCTCGCCCAAATCGCAAGGGTCCTAGGCGACAACGCGATCTCGGTGAAGAGCGTCGTGCAGCGGGGGATCGGCGAGGATGCGCGTTTGGTGATGGTTGTCCACGAATGTCTGGAGTCGCGATTTGCCGCCGCGGTGGAGGAGATCGCCGAACTGGGTGATCTGCGCTCGCCGCCGCGCTCGATCCGAGTGATCGAGGAGGAGTTCGTTTGACGCCGGTTCCCCTGATCGAGAGATACAGGGACCGCCTTTCGTTGCAGGCCGAGGACCCCGTCGTCACCCTGAATGAGGGCTCGACCCCGCTGATCGAGGCACCGCGGCTTTCGGAGCGAATCGGCGTCAGGGCCTACCTGAAGTTTGAGGGCGCGAATCCGACCGGGAGCTTCAAGGACCGGGGGATGACCGTTGCCGTTTCGCGCGCGAAGGGGCGCGGCGCGGAGGCGGTCATCT
Source organism: uncultured Solirubrobacterales bacterium (assembly GCA_963722965.1). Classification (GTDB taxonomy): domain Bacteria; phylum Actinomycetota; class Thermoleophilia; order Solirubrobacterales; family 70-9; genus DATLSM01. The sequence continues at coordinate 84,099 of CAVROX010000007.1, forward strand.
GCGCCTCGACCGGGAACACCGCGGCCAGCGCCGCCGCCTACGCGGCGCGCGCGGGGCTGCGGGGGGCGGTGATCGTCCCCGAGGGGAAGATTGCGATCGGCAAGCTTGCCCAGGCGCTGATGCACGGGGCAAGGGTGATCGCGCTGCAAGGGAACTTCGATGACGCGCTGCGGATTGTGCGGGCGCTGGCGGACAAGCACCCGATCGAATTGGTCAACTCGGTTAATCCCCACCGAATCGAAGGGCAGAAGACCGCCGCCTTTGAGGTGGTGGAAGAGCTGGGGCAGGCGCCAGGGTCACTTGCAATCCCGGTGGGCAACGCCGGCAACGTAACCGCCTATTGGCGCGGTTTTCAGGAGCTGGGCACCGCGCCGCTGCTCTACGGGTTTCAGGCAGATGGGGCGGCGCCGCTGGTACTCGGGACGCCGGTCGCCAACCCCGAGACCGTGGCGTCGGCGATTCGGATCGGCAATCCTGCCCGCTGGGAGGAGGCGATGGGAGCATTTGCCGCTTCACGTGGGCGCGTCGCCGCCGTCTCAGACGAGCAGATCCTTGACGCCTACCGCTGGCTAGCGACAACCGAAGGTGTCTTTTGCGAGCCCGCGTCGGCTGCTTCGGTTGCGGGTCTGTTCGCCCATGGCTTTCCGCTAATTGAGGGCTCATCTCCCCCAGAGACGGTCGTCTGCGTCCTCACCGGCCACGGACTCAAGGATCCCGACACCGCGCTGGGCAAGGCGCCGGCGGTAATCAACTGCCGCAATGACCTTGGCGCGGTTGAGCGGGCCGTGTTCGATTGACCGCGCGCCGCCCCCCAGCACCTTAGGCTGCCACCGGGGTGACCGCTCGCCGTCGACTGATCCGAGTTCCCGCCTCCTCAGCCAACCTGGGGCCTGGCTATGACGTGATGGCAGCTGCGCTGTCCATGTACCTGGAGCTTGAGGTCGAGGAGGCAGGCAGTTTCTCGTTGGACCCCGGCGGCCTTGAGGTCTCAACCGGTCCCGACAACCTCATCGTGCGGGCTTTCGAGAGCCTGCATCCCGCGGAAGGTATCGCCTTCCGGATGCGTAGCGAGATCCCGCTCTCGCGCGGACTCGGCTCCAGCGCTGCGGCGATCGTCGCCGGTCTCTTCGCCGCCGACCACCTCTTTGAGTTGGCGCTCTCCAGGGAGGAGATGCTGGCCCGGGCGACGGAGCTGGAGGGCCATCCTGACAACGTCGCCGCCGCAATCTACGGCGGCTTCGTGATCTGCGGAGTCGGCGAGGGGGGCGCCCCTCGCGCTGCCCGCTTCGATCCGCCGGGCGGCCTCGAGGGCGTCGCCGTGATCCCCGCGGAGGGGGTCTCGACCGAGCGCGCTCGCATGGCTATCCCCGCTGAGGTCCCGCTGAGTGATGCGGTCGCCAACGTCTCGGCCGCTTCTCAGTTGGTACTCGGCCTCGGGACCGGCGACCTTGACCTCGTCGCCCGCGGCCTCGCCGACCGCATTCACCAAGTCCGCCGCCGCAGTCTCTACCCGCGCTCGATGGAGCTGGTCGAGTCTGCCCGCGAGCTCGGCGCGCTCGGCGCGACGATCTCCGGCGCCGGTCCCACAGTTTTGGTCTGGACCACCTGGCAGGACACCGGCAAGGTGGCTGCCGAGCTTGAGCGTCGCTGTGAGGGCTGGGCGGAGGTACGCCGCCTCCCCTTCTCTCCCCACGGGGCCGACGTCCCCGAGCTTTGATCTACCCAGCAGGTGATCTGGCGCAGATCGAGATGGCGTGCCCGCCTGGGCGGTCACAGCCTGGGGGGTGGCCGGGGGCAGCGCCTGCCCCGATTCCTTCGGATCGGTCCTCATCCGGCGTCCCTGGACGCGGGGTCAGGCCGATGTATGGTCGCACCAACCGAGAAGCAGCTCACCAGGAGGATCGAGATGGCTGAGGGCTACACGATCAAGCACCGCGACGAGTTCGAGGTGCTGGAGGGATCGGGGGACTCGACTTGGAGGCTCGCTCGCAAGGCGCTGGGAACCTCCGCGTTTGGATTTAACCTGGTCGAAATCGACCCGGGCGGCCAGATCCCCGAGCACGATGAGGCGGCCAGCGGCCAGCTTGAGCTCTACGTGATCCTCGAGGGCGAGGCGGTCCTGCGGATCGATGGCGAGGATCATCCGGCGCCGGCCGGGACCTTTGCTTCAATCGAGCCCCCGGTCAGTCGAACGATCCTCAACCGCTCGCCGGAGAAGGTGGCCGCGATGCTGATCGGCGTGCACCCTTCCGGGGAATACAGGCCGCCGTCCTTTGCCTAGATTTTCCGGGGCGTGATCTGGGTCCTATAATGCGGCTCTCTCGTCAACCCGTCGCGCGCCCACTCGGAGAAGGCGTGGAACCCGGGAGGTCAACCTTGTCTGCACCCCAGTCCCGTGAGCCTCGCGGAGAGGGCGGTCCTAGCCGTTACTCGCCGGAGCGCCCCTACCGGCCGCTCGTCCCTCCCCCAAGCGTCGAGGACAAGGATGCCTGCGCGATCTATGCCTCGGTTCGCAAGGATGCCGCCCCGAGCCACGCACCGATCAAGCTCGCCGTCCCGGCCCTAGAGAAAATGCTGCATCGCGCCGGCAACGTCGACGGGGAGGGAGACGGCTGTGGGTTGCTGGTCGACCTGCCGCGCCGGATCTGGGCCGAGGAGGTGCGCGCCGGCGGACACGATCCCTCGCTCACCCTCGACGATGCCTTCGCCGTCGCCCATATATTCATCGAGCGCTCCCACGACCTTGAGCAGACCCAGCACGACGCTCGCGAGCTGTTCGGTCGGGGCGGCTTCCGCATCCTGGCCGAGCGGATCGGCGTCGTCGACTCGACCGCGCTCGGCCCCACCGCGCGCGAGGAAGAGCCGCACTTCTGGCAGGTGGCCGGCCTGCTCGCCGCCGCGTCCAGCCGCGAGCGCGCCCTCTTTGAGCTGCTGATTGAGCTCGAGCTGCGCCTCGACGTGCACGTCCCCTCCTTCTCGGCGACTACCTGCGTCTACAAGGTGATGGGCGCCCCGCAGGTACTCGCCGCCTACTACCCCGACCTCCGCGACGAGCGCTTCGAGACGGTCGGCTGTTTCGGCCATAACCGCTACTCGACCAACACCTGGCCCTCCTTCAAGCGGGTTCAGCCCTTCTCGGTGCTCGGCCACAACGGCGAGATCAACACGATCGCTCAGTTGCGCCAGGAGGCGCTGATGCTCGGCGTCCCGATTCAGCCGGGCTCTTCGGATTCCCAGGATCTCAATCGCACGATCGAGACCCTGGTAAGCCGCCACGGCCTCAGCCTGGCGGAGGCGATGGAGATGATATTGCCTCCGATCGTCAAGGAGATTCGATCGCTTCCCGCTCCGTTGCGCCCCTTCTATATGTACCTGCACCAAGCGATGGGACCGTTCGCGCAGGGACCGGTGGCGCTAATAGCCCGCCAAGGCGACGAATGCGTGTTCTCTGCCGATGCTCTCGGCCTGCGGCCGCTCTGGCAGGTGGAGACTGACGAGGACTTTGTCTTCAGCTCCGAGCCGGGAGTCGTCTCCGTCAACTCGATGGTTTCCGAGCCGAAGCCGCTGGCGCCCGGGGAGAAGGCCCTGGTGAAGATCGACCGAGTTCGAAAGCGCTCGACACTGCACCCCCACGATGAGATGTTGGCGCTCGTTCGTGGGACCTGGCTGCGGCGCAACGGTTCCGCGGACGCGGGCCCATATGACCGCGCTCTGGATCCCGGCGGCCCGCTGGAAGGTGAGGACGTCCCCGGCTACTCTGACGCCGGTCCCGAGGAGCCGGTCAAGGTTGCCGATCGCATCCTCGTCGGCTTCGGCTGGCAGCGCGACGACGTCAAATTGGTCCAGCAGATGGCGTCTAACGGGGCTGAGCCGATCGGTTCGCTCGGCTACGACGGGCCGCTAGCCGCTCTCTCCCCCGAGCGGCAGAACCTCGCCGACTACTTCAAGGAGACGGTCGCTGTAGTCACCAACCCGGCGATCGACCGGGAGCGCGAGGTCGAGCACTTCTCCACTCGTGCCGTTTTCGGCCGCCGTCCTTCGATCGACTCCGCGGGGCAGGACACCGGAACGGTCGAGGCTGCGCTGCCGGTGATCCTCGGTGGCCATCACGGGTTAGCGCCGCTCTCGGACCGGACCTACCGCAGAATCGCCAGCGAACACCGCACCTACCTTCTGGAGGACCTCTGGGAGGAGTTCCGCGGCAGGGCCGACGCGGTCGACATCTCCCTGCTTGAGTCAGAGACGACAAAGGGGGCGGTCGAGCGAATCAAGCAGGAGGCGGTGAAGAAGGTCCGCGACGGCGCCGAGCTACTTGTCCTCACCGACCGCACTGTCTATGAAGGCGACCGCCGCTATCTCGATCCGCACCTTGCCACCTCCGCCGTCGACCAGGCGCTGAAGCAGTTCCGGGTCGAGCCCGGCGAGGAGAACCTGCGTCGTCGCTGCGGCATCGTGCTGCGCTCGGCGGCGATCCGAAACGTCCACGACACGATGCTGGCGCTGGGTCTCGGAGCCAACGGAGTCTGCCCATACACGATGGTCGAGGTGGTCTGCGTCGAGGACTACGAGACCGACGTGTCCAACCTCTGTGCTGCCCTCACCAAGGGGATAGAGAAAGTCATCTCGACCATCGGAATCCACGAGGTGCGGGGCTATTCCCGCCAGTTTTCTTCGCTCGGGGTCAAGCCAGAGCTGGCTGAGATCCTCCAGACCGAGGCCTTTGTCGCCTCCGAGGCCGGCGGCGTGGGCTTCGCCGGACTAGATGAGGACAGCAACGCGCGCGCGCGGGCGCTGTCGGGGGACGAGGACGCCAAGCCGGCGAAGACTTTCCGCTTCTATCCGAAGGTCTACAAGGCGGCGATTGCCACCGCCAATGGCTCGGGCTCCTACGCTGAGTACTCCGAGAAAGTCCGCGAGCTGGAGCGCCAGAGCCCGATCTCAATGCGGCATGTGATGGGCCTCAAGGGCGATCGCGACCCGGTTGATCCCGCGTCGGTCGACGCCCGGGTAGGCCACCATGACTATCCGGTTGTGATCTCCTCGATGAGCTTCGGCTCCCAGTCTGAGCCGGCCTTCCGCGCCTATGCCGAGGCGGCGAAAGCGATCAACGTCCTCTGCGTCAACGGCGAGGGCGGCGAGATTCGGGACATGTACGGCCGCTACCGCAAGTGGCGCGGACAGCAGGTCGCTTCGGGGCGCTTCGGCGTCTCGGCGGAGATGATCAATTCCTCCTACGTCGCGGAGATCAAGATCGGCCAGGGAGCAAAGCCTGGAGAGGGGGGCCACCTGCCGGGCAAGAAGGTCTCCGAGAAGGTCGCTGCGGCGCGCAACGCGGCGCCGGGCACCGATCTGATCTCGCCCTCAAACAACCACGACCTCTACTCGATCGAGGACCTCGCCGAGCTGATCGACGAGCTGAAGACGGTCAACCCCGACGTGCGCGTCTCGGTCAAGGTGCCGGTGGTCCCCAACATCGGCACGATCGGTCTGGGGATCGCCAAGGCCGGCGCCGACATCATCACCCTGTCGGGCTTTGAGGGTGGCACCGGCGCAGCGCGCCAGCACGCACTGCGCCACGTTGGGCTGCCCTCGGACATCGGTACCCGCGCGGTGCATCGGGCACTGATGGAGGCCGGCATTCGCAACCGGGTGGAGATCTGGGCCGATGGCGGTTACCGCCACGGCCACGACATCGTCAAGTTGCACTGCCTCGGCGCAAACCGGGTCGGCTTCGGCACCCTGGCGATGGTCAGCCTCGGCTGCACGATCTGTCGCGGCTGCCAGCTCGACACCTGCCACGTTGGGATTGCGACCCAGATTGAGACGGTCGAGCAGGCCCAGGAGCACGGGCTGAAGAAGTTCACACCCCAGGAGGTGGACCGCGCCGCCGAGAGCTGTGCACGCTTCTTCGGGGCGATGGGTGAAGAGGTCAAAGAGGTAGTCGCCTCGCTTGGCTACGAGCGTGCCCAGGACCTTGTCGGTCGTTACGATCTGCTCGAGCAGATCGCCGCTCACGACAGGCTTGACCTGGCGCCCTTGATCACTCCGCTTGAGGAGTTCCTTGACCTTGAGCCCCTCGACCTGCCGGTCGCGGAGGAGTCTGCCGAGTCCCGCGCCGAGGCTGGCCTGGTCGCGGCCCGGCCAATCAGGATGCAGGCAAAGCAGGCCTCGGCACAGATCGCTGCTCTCGCCGCCGAGATCCGGCCCGGGCGGACGGTCCGCAACGAGTTCCCACGTCCGACTGATGCAAACGACCGCGTCCTCGGTGCCGAGCTGGCAGGGGCGATCGCCCGCTCCCGCATCTTTGGGGACGGCCCGGAGTCCAACGACGAGATTCTCGCCAGCCTTGAGTTCAACGGCGGCTCGGTCGCCGGCCAGGGGCTCGGTGCCTTCAACGCATATGGGGTGTCGATCCGGGTCGAGGGCGGCGCCCAGGACGGCGTCGGCAAGGCGATGCTGGGTGGAAGCGTCGCCGTGCTGAAGGGCAAGGGCGCAAGGGGGACGCGTCTCAATGGCTCGGTCGGCAAGTCCTTCGCCTACGGTGCCCAGCGGGGCCGCCTCTTCGTCCAGGGTTCTGCCGACTCGCGATTCTGCATTCGCCTCTCCGGCGCAGATGTCGTCCTTGGCGGCGAGCCCGAACACGACCTCGACGACAGCCGTGGCTGCATCGTCGACCGTGCCAACGCCAAGGGGTTTGCCTTCGAGTACATGACCTCAGGGCGGGCGGTCGTTCTCGGCGATATCGGCCCCTGGGCCTGCGCCGGCATGACCGGCGGGCGCGTCTACGTTCGCCAGAACGCCTTCGCCATCGACCGGGCGGCGATCGAGCGCCGCCTCGGCAGGGGGGCCAAGGTCGAGCTCAAAGACCTCGACGCCGAAGGCCTGCTCGACCTCGACGATCTGCTGAACGCTTACGCCACCGAGCTGCGGGCGACCGGCCAGGACGAGGAGGCAGACCGGGTGCTCGCGTTGGCGGCTGACGCGGCGAGCAACTTTCTCATGGTCGTCCCGCACAAAGTCCAGGCGGACCCGAGCATCTCGACCGAGTAGGCGCTCCCGAGGGGCGGCCTAGCGGACCCCCGTCAGCAGGTCGGCGATGGCGCGGACCTCGCGGAGGAGGCCGTCTAGCATCGCCTCGGTGTTGGTGTGGATGCGCCACTCGGCGTAGCGACGATTGTTCTCCACCTCATCGATCCGGCGCTCCAGCTTCGTCAGGCGCTTCTCGCTGCGAGCCTCGCTCTTGCGTATGCGCCGCTTGACAAAGCGCCTGGTCTCAGCGCGGATTTCGGCGAGTTCCTTGCGAAGCTGGGTGTCACCGTCCTCCCCCTGCTCGGCCAGCATCTCCTCGACCCCCACCCGCACCCGCTCAATTTCCTCATGCAGACGTTCGCGCGCCCGGTCAGCTGCGGCGGAGATTCCGGCGCCCGACGGGAGCGAGGGGTCGACCGGATCCGGGGCAGGATTCATCACCACAATCCTAGGGCGGAGGGTGGCCGGAACCGCCGCTGCAGATGCCGACTTGCTCAGCGCTCGAGCGCGTAGAGGCGGTAGCGGCCGATCGTCAGCTCGTCGCCGTCTGACAGCGGGCTCCACTCGACCAGCTCGCCGTTGAGGAGTACCCCGTTGAGGCTGCGGTCGTCGAGCACGCGGGCATTGCGGCCGGGCTCGCAGACGATCAGGGCGTGGCGTCGGGATACGCTGGGGTCATCGAGTCGGACGTCCGCGGTGACGCTGCGGCCGATCCGCGTCCAACCCTCCCCGATGGCGAAAATCTGAATGGCCTCGCCATCCTCGCGACAGGCAAGGTAGCGGCCCGGGCCCGGCAGCTGGTCGCGCGCCTGGGAGAGCCACCCGGGTGGTTCGCTCGGCTGATGGGCGGGGAACTCCGCGGTTTGATGCCCGTGCTCTTGCATGGGCTCGAAGATCGAGTCGCGCCGGAAGCCAGAGCCACCGCAACGAGGACACTTGGGGAGCCTGTCGGTCTCCCGCAGTGAGAGCTGGGAGCCGCAGTCGAGGCAAAAAAAGGTACCCGAGCCCGGGGATGCTCCGGTCTCCAAGCGGCCACTGGTCGAACTGCTGAGACTGGTGAAGATGAGATGCTCCTTCCCGGCGCCTCCGCCACCCATCCTAGCGCCATTCGATCCCACCGGGGGAGCAATCTCTACAATCGCGCCGGCTAATGGGTCCCGTCAGCGCCGAAGTTGAAGTCGATGCGCCCCGCGAGGAGGCCTTCGAGCTGATCGGCGACCTCTCCCGTCGCCCGTCCTTCACCGATCACTTCGTCTCCGACTTCCACCTGACCCGGATCCAGCCCAGCGGGGTCGGAGCGGGGGCGCGCTTTCGGCTCCACCTGCCGCTCAACTCGACCTGGATGGAGACGACGATTGCAGAACTGCAGGAGCCTTACCGCATCGTTGAGCACGGTTGCGGCGGGCGCGGCAACCGCGTTAGCGCGGTAACCCTCTGGGAGTTGACTGATGGGCCCGGCTCGCTGAGCACCGTCCGCCTATCCCACTGGACTGAGCCCCCGCACTCCCTGGAGAGGGCCAGGGAGGTGTTCACCGCCGCATCGTTTTGGTCAGAGCGAAGCTGGCGCGAGGCGCTACGGCGGCTGCGCGTTTTGCTTGAGTCCGAGCGGGCTCCCGCCGAGGGGATCGCGGTCGCCGGGGGCAACCGCTACGCGACCGGCATCCCTTAATAGACTCTCGCGCGCTCATGCCCGCCCACCGCAGATTCGTCCTGCTGCTGCTCGCCGCATCCCTATTGGGCGCGCTCGCGCTCGGGCTCTCCGGTTGCGGTTACTCGAGCAGCTCCAAGGACGTCGTGGAGGGTGAAACCGTCTCGCTGGGCAAGCTCCAGTACACGGTCCTCTTTTCTCGCTACCTCAACCCCAGCGACAACGAGGATGCCTCTTATCTCGCTGGCCAGCCGGCGCCTCCCCCCGCCAGCAGCTATTTCGGCGTGTTCCTCCAGGTCCAAAACGAAGACAGCAGCCCCCACAGGCTGCCCAGGTCTCTGAAAATCACCGACGTCACCGGCCACGTCTTCAACGCGATCCCGAGTAAGAGCGTCTTCGCAATGCCGCTGGGCGGCACGGTTGAAGCCGAAGAACAGGTGCCGGTGCTCGATTCCCCAGCGCAGCTGGGGCCGATCCAGGGCTCCCTCGTCCTCTTCCGACTTCCTGCCGAAGTCTCCTCCAACCGGCCGCTGACGCTCTCAATACCCGGGCCCGAAGGCCCCGCCAAGGTCACGCTCGACCTCTAGCTCACTTTCCTAGAGACCGGCGGAGAGGACCTTGGCCGCCGCCGGGGCGGCGACTTCGCCGCCGGCGGCTTCGGCGTCGATGAAGAGGACGCCGATTGCCAGTTTCGGCTTGTCGGCAGGGACGAAGGCAGAGAACCAGCCGTCCTTGTACTGGATCGGGTTGGAGGAGTTCTGTTGGCCGGGCTTGGGACCGAGCTCGGCCGTCCCCGTCTTGCCCGCAACCTGGCCCTGGGGGATCGCGGCGGCGGTTCCGGTCCCGTTTTGAACCACTCCGATCATCAGGTCGGTCAGCTCGGCGGCGGTCTTCTTTTTCATCACCCGCACGGGCTTGGCGCGCGGGCGCAGGCTCCTTTCGCTGATGACCGAGGTCGGCTCGCGGATGCCCCCGTCAGCGATCGTCTGCGCGACGCTCGCCATCTCCAGCGGGGTGGCCAGCACTTCGCCTTGCCCGATCGCGCTGACCCCGAGTTCGAGTTCGTCGCCGATTTTCTTCGGGAGGCTGGGTTTGGGTGGGTCGATCTCCCGCACGATCTGCGGCGCGTAGAGGGTGGGGTAGGAGTTAAAGCCGAATCGTTCTGCGGTTCCCACGAGGTCGGCGCTTCCGATCTTCGGCCCCAGTGGCACGAAGTCGGCGTTGCAGGAGACAGCAAACGCCTGGCGGAAGGTGCCCCCGCAGTACTCGCCGTTGGCGTTGTTGATGAACCGCCCGCCGACGTCCACACCGTTGAGCACGGGGAATTCGTCGTTCAGGGAGACGATGCCCTTTTCCAACGCTGCGGTGGTGGTGATTATCTTGAACGTCGAACCGGGGGGTTGGGGTGCGGAGAATGCCTGGCCGGCCAGGGCGCGGACGTCCCCGCTGACGGCATCGAGGACCGCGATTCCACCGGAGCGACCGCCCAGCGCCGCGACAGCAGCGGACTGCAGACGGGGGTCGATCGTCGTCTTTACCGGTGCGCCGGGCTTGGGAGGGGACTGGGCGAGCGTTCGGGAGCTGGCGCCCGAATTTGATACGGCGAGGAGCGAGCCCCCGGGCTTGCCCGCCAGGCGGGAATTGAATGCCAGCTCGAGCCCGCTGATTCCCACCGGCGTGTAGGGGGCAAAGCCCTGGCGCTCCAGGCCTGGGAGGGCGGCCGCTTCGGGGGGGCCGACTTCGCCGGTAACGTCAATCGCAGCGCTGCCGATTGGGTGCGAGCGCGCGTCGGCGGGCCCCTCGGCAAGTGGTTGTCCGTCAGCGGCGAGGATTGGCGCCCGCGGCGCCAGCTCGATCCTGCTTTGCAGATGCTCGCCGCGGCGCAGTCCCGGGAAGAGAAGGCTTCGGTTCCAGGCGACCCCGCCTTCAGCGAAGGGGAGGTTTAGATCGGCGTCGAGGGGGCCAAAAGCGACGGTCTTCGCCGCGATGGCCACCGTTAGGATCGTTGCGCCGTCGAGCGAGATCGGTTCGCTGACGGAACCGGGCTTCAGCGAACGCAGCGTCGCGGTGCCTTCGGCTTCGCGGTAGGCCCGGGCGAAGGCGTGCACCCCAATCGCCCGTTTGGAGGCTGGGTTCAGCTCCCCGTACATCGCGGCTAATTCGTGGTGGGACCAGGCTTCGGCAAACCGCTCCGCGGCGCCCCTCTCAGGCGATTCTCCCGGCGCTCCCGCCGAGGCCCCCAGGGCGAAGGCGACCACGGCAAGGACCGCGAGTGGGAGCGCACGAGTGGCGAGGCGACGGCGCCGTTCCACCTCAGGGGAGAGGCGATTCATTTTGATGAAAGGTAGTCGAGGAGACTCCTGCCTGCTTCTATTTGGGTTGTGAGCATGCTGGATTGGGGGATAGTTGCCTTCACCGTGGCCCTGGGTCTTTGGGGTTACCGGCAGGGCCTGATCGTCGGTGCCCTGACTTTGGTTGGGTTCGCCTCTGGGGGCCTTCCTGGGGAGCCAGATCGGGCCCCTCGTCTTGCGCCAGGGGGCAGATTCCCCTTACGCGCCGTTGTTCGCCGCACTGGGGGCGCTTCTCGTCGGGGCGGTGGTGGCGGTGGTCTTGGAGAGCTTCGCCCTGGGATTGCGCGCGAAGGCTGGTCCGCCGCAGGGCGCTGCACCTCGCCGACGGTGCGGGGGGAGCGGCGCTGATCGCCTCGGTCGCGCTCGGCCTCGTCTGGGTGTTCGGCGCCGTCGCCCTGCATGCTCCGGGGACGGCTCGGCTGCGGGCCGACGTCCAAGGCTCCGTGATCCTGCGCAGCCTCGACGAGGTGCTGCCGCCCTCGGGGCCGGTGCTAAACGCGCTCGACCGGGTCGATCCGGCCTCCTCTGTCTCGGGCCCGACGACCGCGGTGGGGCCGCCGAACCGGGCGATTACCTCCGACGCGGGCGTGCGGGCTGCCAGTCGATCGGTGGTGCGGGTACTCGGTACAGCTTGCGGACTCGGGATCGAGGGTTCGGGTTGGGCGGTGAGGCCGAACCTGATCGTCACCAACGCCCACGTGATCGCCGGTGAGAGCGACACCACCGTGATCACCCCCGAGTGGCGCCTCGCTAAACGCCAGCCCCGTCCTCTATGACCCCCACAACGATCTCGCTCTGCTGCGCATCGGCGCGGCCATTCCGCCCCTGCAAATCGCCCCCGGCCCGCGGTTAGGCGCCGCCGGAGCCGTCCTCGGCTATCCAGAGAACGGCCCCTACACGGTCGCGCCGGCCCGCTTCGGCGACACCCGCGAAGTGATCAGCGAGGACTCCTACGGCGACGGACCGATCCACCGCACGATCAGCTCGTTGCGCGGCTCGGTCCGCAGCGGTAACTCCGGCGGCCCGGTCGTCGACTCCCAGGGCCGTGTTCTCGGCACCGTCTTCGCCGCGACGACAAGCGGCCCCCCAGGCGGATTCGCGGTCCCCGACTACCTTGTGCGCGGCGCGCTTGAGGGAAACGGCCCCCTCGGTCCAAACCGGTCCCTGTGCGCGCTGAGGGAGCTTAAGGTCGCGCGGAGTTCGTTGGGGTGCTCACTGATCCGGGTTTCGTGATCGACTCTGAAGGTCGGGTGGGGACCGCGCTCTTCGCCGGCAGTCGAATGGGGAGAGTTCTCAGATCTCCTAGAGCAATCGGGGGACAGGGAAGAGAGCCCGTCACTTACGTTCAGTAAGCTGGCTATGACGTGGGTGCCGCCGCCACCAGGGAAGACCAGGCTGTGCAGGGAGTGTGCCCCCACTTCCACGCTGCGATTGAGCTGATTGGCAAGCGCTGGACCGGGGCGATCGTCTGCGCCCTGACCGAGCGGTCGCTGCGTTTCGGCGAGCTGGCGAAGGCCGTTCCAGGGCTCTCGGACCGGCTGCTCTCGCAGCGCTTGCGCGAGCTGGAGGACGCGGGCTTGGTCGAACGGGAGGTCGAGCCCGGGACGCCGGTTCGCGTCACCTACTCGCTGACTGAGAAGGGAGCCGATTTGCGCGCGGCGATCCGCGAGCTGCGCATCTGGGCACGTCGCTGGAAGCACGCCGGCTAGCCTCCAGCTGCGTGGAGGGGGAGCCGATATCTGCGCCCGGGGGGGCTGAGGGATCGGTGCCACAGCTCCCGGGACCCTTCGCCGTCGGTCGCTACGCGCGCAGGTTGCGGGAGGAGATGCGCAAGCGGGCGCGGGTGTTACTGATCGGCGAGGTCACCGGCATCGGCCGCAGCAAGGTCCAGGCCTATTTCGAGCTGCGCGACGCCGAGGGGGCGCTGCCGTGCGCGATCTGGCTCACGGACCTAGAAGGATCCGGGCTCGAAGCGGGAGCGCTGCGTGAGGGCGCTGAGGTAGTGATCGCAGGCGGGCCCGACTACTACCCGGGCGGTGGCCAGGCCTCCCCAAGCTTTGCCTTTCGTGCCACCCACCTGCGCCTCGCCGGGGAGGGGGACCTGCTCGCTCGCTTGGAGGCGCTGCGCAGGCAGCTGCGCGCCGAGGGGCTGTTCAAGCTGCAAAAGCAGCTCGCACGGGCGCTGCTGCCGAAGACAATCGGCGTGGTGACCGCGGAGTCCGGGGCCGCCCGGCGTGACCTTCTGGCCGGCCTGGGGCGCCGCGGCTGGGCCGGGACCGTGGTCTGGGCCTTCGCGCCCGTGCAAGATCGCCACGCGGCAGCGGCGATCTCCGCGGCGATCCAGGACCTGGCGGCACGGCCCGAGGTGGAAGCGATCGTGATCACCAGGGGGGGCGGCAGCCTCGCCGACCTCTGGGCCTTCTGTGACGAGACCCTCTGTCGAACCGTGGCGATGTTGCGGGTGCCTGTGGTCAGCGCGATCGGTCATGAGCGAGACTCGACCCTGCTCGATGACGTCGCCGCGGTCTGCTGTTCGACCCCGACCCACGCCGCCGAGGCGGTAGTTCCCCTTGATTGCGTCGCCGCCCGCGAGGATCTGGATCGCGCGATTGCCTCGCTAACCCGCGCGGCGGCTGCCGCAGTGCCGTTGCGGGCTCCCCATCTCGCCTCGCTGGCACGCGGCCCGGGTCGGGCACTCAGCCGCGAGCGGCTCGCCCTAAACCAAAGGACGCGCGAGCTTCGCGCCGCGTCCGAGCGCGGCCTGGCCGAGCGCCTCTCCTACCAGCGCCGGCTCGCCTTTGTCGTGCTCGAGCGGGCCCTGCGGCGCGCGGTCGGACCGGAAATAAGCGGTCGGCGCGAGGCGCTACGAGCAGCCGAGATCGCGCTTCGCGCCCACGAGCCCGAGCGGACCCTCGAGCGTGGCTACGCTTTGGCGGAGACCATCGAGGGCGAGCCCCTGACCACTGCGGCGGCGGTCCGCGCCGCGGAGGAGATTAGTCTGCGCTTTGCCGATGGGCGAGTCAGAGCGAGACCCAAACAAGACGGTTGAGGTCGAGTCCTATGAGGTCGCGGTGGACCGCTTGGAGCAGATCATCGATCGCCTCGACTCCGGCCAGGCGGGCTTGCGGGAGACCCTCGATCTCTGCCGCGAGGGTCGCGAGCTGGTGGCCTACTGTGCCGGGGAGCTGGATTCCGTCGGCGCAGGGCTCAGGGAACTGAGGTTGGACGAGCTGGCGTCGAAGCTGGAGCAGGGCCCGAGCACAGCCGCTTGAGCGCAGGGCAGCCGTTACACAACGCCCAGCTGCGCTTCCGCGGCACGGCGACCGGAAACTGTCCCCTGCCGATCGGGGAGATGGCGGCGGCGAGCCGCTCCCGCCCGGCCTTCATCTCGGCTGGGCCCAGTCGCGAGATGACCGGATGCTCGGGGCGCTCGAGGAAGACGTAGGCGAGCTCCACCTCTGCCACGCCGCGCGACTCGGCGACGGCGAGGGCGTAGATCGTGCGCTGGATCTCATAACGGGCCAGGTGCTCAGCGGGGCTGGAGCCGTCGAGGCGGTCGGTCTTGTAGTCGACGACCAGCGGCGCCGAGCCCTCGCGCTCGACCAGAAGGTCGATCGAACCGCGTAGGACTGTCCCGGCGACGCCTAGCAGGATCGGCACCTCGGCGCGGACGCTCGTCCCCGCCGCAGCGATTCGCCCGCGCAGCAGGGGGGATCCAAGCCAGCCGCGCACCGCTGCCAGCAGGTTCTCGGCAGGGTCGCCGTTGCCCGGGTCGATGCCCTGAGCGAGGGCCTGGCGTCGCGCCAGCTCCGCTGGCGGTTCCCGCCACCCGTTTGCCTGGCTCCACTCCAGCAGCGCATGCACCGCCGCGCCGCGTGCGGTTCCCCGTTCGCGCACCGCTGCATCCTCGCGCGGGGCTTCGCTTCCGTCGGACATGCGGGCCGGAGTGCCGCGATCGCCGAGGCCGAGAACCCGCTCCACCTGGAAGCGGTAGGCACATTCCTCATAGGCGGCGATTGCCGTGTAGGAGAGCGGCCGGCTCCCCAGCGCCGGGAGTTGCCGCTCAACCAGCGGCGGCGGACCCTGGCCGAGGTGCTGCGCGGTTTCCCCCTCCGCGCGCTTTGCGCTCAGTTCGGCCGCCCGAGCGGGAGAAGGGAGGTTGACGCGGACAACGATCTCTGAGGGTTTGAAGGTCGCGGTGAGGCCCTCGCGCGGAGCCGGAGCCGGCACAGGGACCGTAGAGTCCAGGTCACGGTCTATCGCCAGGCCTTCGACGATCCGCTCGATCACTGCTGTCCCCGGTTTCGTTTCCCCCCCGGGCTCTGGCTTCACCACGCCGCTTAGGATCAGCCGTTCGCGGGCTCGGCTGGCGGCGACATGAAAGAGCCGCAGCCCCTCCTCGGCGTCTCGCTCCTTCGCCTCCTCGCAGAGTTCCGCGTAGTCGTAGAGGTCGACCGGTGGGGCACCGAGGCGGCGCAGCCGCATCCCTACCCGCGGCGCCTCGGTTCCCTCGCCGATCGCCAGCAGCGGCTGGCGGGCGCCGGCCAGCAGGTTGCGGGAGAGGTCTGGGACTGCGACGACACCGAACTCAAGCCCCTTTGCATTGTGGACGGTCATGATGCGCACCCCGTCGTGGCCCTCAATCGCGGTCGCTGCCTGTGCCTCGGCACCGTCTTCGGCTCGAGCGGAGAGAAAGTCGAGGAGGCCGCGCAGGTCCCGCCCCTCGCGCGCCTCAAACTCAAAGGCAAGGCGCATTAGCTTGCGTACGTTTGCGTAGCGCGCCGCGCCCGAAGGACGCATCAGGACCGCGAGGTCATAGCCGGTCTCGGTCACCGCGGCCTCGATCAGGCCCGCGAGGGGGATGCGCGTGCGGCGCTCACGCAGCCCGATCAACTTCTCCGCGAAGTGGCGCAGCAACGCGAGCTCCGCGGGCGGGATCTCGGCCAGACGCTGTGGCTCGCTGAGCTCCGCCCTTCCCTGGGCGGCAACGTCTTCCAGCGCGGGCCAGATCTGACGGCCCTTGCCGGCTGCCGCCCGCAAGAGCCACAGGGTGTCGGGGGCGATCCCGCAGGCGGGGGAGGCGAGGGCACCGAACAGCGCCTGGTCGTCGAGCGGATTGGCAATCACCGCCAGCAGAGCGCAGACGTCGGCGACCTGTTGGTGAGACCAGTAACCGCGGCCGCCGACGACGTAGGGTCGCAGCCCGGCTCTCTCCAGCGAGTCCTCGTATGCATCTAGGTGGGTGAAGGCGCGCAGCAACACGACCATCTCGCCGCGCGGCACCTCCGCGTCGGCCAGCTCGCGCAGCCGCGCGGCGAGGAAACGGGCCTCCGCCAGGCAGTTAGGGTAGGTGCGCCCGTCGGTGCTCGGCTCCAGGTCGATGCCCTCGGCGTCCCAACCGTCGCGAGCGGTGAGTAGCAGCTCCACCGCCGGACCCCCGCCTGGCGGGTCGGTCAGCCGCGGGATGGCGCCGACCTTAAGCGGCCTGTAGGAGTCTCGGAGAAGCGTCACACCAAGCGCATTGAGTGCCCCGATCAGCTCCGGACGGGAGCGAAAATTGCCGCTTAGCTCCATCACCTCGGCGCCGGAACGCGCCTCGATCGCCCGCCGATGCTCGCGGAAGACCTGCAGGTTGGCGTGGCGGAACCCGTAGATCGACTGCAGCTCGTCGCCGACGCTCATCAGCTCGGTGCCGGGTCCGCGCAGCGCTTGGATCAGGCGCAGCTGGAGGCGGTTGGTGTCCTGGAACTCGTCGACCATCAGGTGGCTGAACCGCGAGCGGTAGACGGCGCCGATCTCAGCCCGCTCAAGCAGACCTGCGGCGAGGATCTGGAGGTCCTCGAAGTCGAGCCCCGAGCGACGCTCCTTGGCCGCTTGGAAGTGGGCCGAGAACAGCTCGAGCAGGATTGCGATGTGCCCGAAGGCCTCGATTCCCTCCCTGTCCTCCCCGGTTTCCGGCTGCGGGGGATCGGCTAGCCGTGGCTCGGCGATGCCGCGGCTTCGCAGCTCCGCGTGGGCGCCAGCGATCATCGCTCGCAGGCCGTCGATCTCAAAGGCGGCGACCGTCTCCTCGCGCGCCTCGTCCCCCTCCGTCAGGAAGCCCTCGAGGGCATCGTCGAAGGCTTCGCGGGTCGCTCGCTGGGTCTCCGGCGCGTCGAGCACGCGGAAGTGCGGGTCGATTCCGGCGGCGACCGGGTGGCCGGTAAGGAGGCGGTTGCAAAAGCCGTGGATCGTCGTCACCCAGGCGCCACCGATTCCACCCAGCAGAGCCTGCGCCCGCTCGGAGCCGGCCTGCGCCCGCACCGCCAGCTCCGCCACGATCCGTTGGCGCAGCTCGGTCGCCGCTCTGTCGGTGAAGGTGAAGGCAAGGATCGCGCCAGGCGAGATGCCCGCGTCGCAGACCAGGTGGCAGTAGCGGTCGACCATCACCCCGGTCTTGCCGGTTCCCGCTCCCGCCTCGAGGAGGATGTCTCCTCCGACGGCGCGAATTGCCGTCTTCTGTTCGGGAGTGGGCGTGCGCCGACTCACCTCAGCGCTCACCTTCGCCGTTCTCCTCGCCCGCGGGTGCTCGGTCGCGCCGACAGATCGGAGCGAACTCGCAGAAGGTCGGGCAGACGTCATGACCACGCAGGCCGGTGCGGGGCCCGGGGTCACGGCGGATGTCGCCGGTTCGCATTCGGGCGACTATCTGCAGCGCCCGCCGACGGGCGTCGGCGAGTAGTTCCGCGAGGCCGCTGGCGTCGAGAAGATCGTTGCTGTAGAGCTCATAGGAGGCGAGGCTCTCGGCCGCTTGCTCGGAGACCACGCCCCGCGGCCGCCGCGTCGAGCTGCCGCGTAGCGGATGGTAGAGGCCGCCGATCGCTCTCGCTCCCCAGAGCCTGTCGACCGCGATCAAGTAAAGCTGCAGCTGCAGCTTGGCCTCCTCCTCAAACTTATTGCGAGGGCTGACCCTGCTGGAGAGCTTGTAGTCGACCACCAGAGCACGGTCCCCGCCGTCGCGGTCGACTCGGTCGATTGCTCCGTGCAGGCGCCAGCCGTCGATCTCCAGCGCCGGGCGCTCGCTGGACTCGCCCTCGCCGAACTCCGCCTCAAGTAGCCAGGGCTCAAACCCGCCGGTATCGCGGCGAGACTCCTCCGCCAGGAAGCGGCTCAGCAGCCGCTCGACTCGGCGCGCCATCGCCCGCTCTGCAGGGTGATGGCCCAGCCCGCGTTGGGCGGCGATCTCGGCAACCAGCTCGCGCCCGCGAGCGGTCCAGGCGGCAAGTGACCCGGGGCGGGGGAGAGGGTCGCCCATCGGGCGCTCCTTGTAGAGGCGCTCGAGCGCGGTGTGGATCAGTCCCCCCTGGACCAGCGGATCGGGCTTTGGGCCCAGCGGCTGGGGGTCGAGCTCGTGCCCGGCAAACCAGCGGTAAGAGCAGCGGTCGAACTCCTCAAGTGTCGTTCCGCCGAAGGCGGGAGTGGCGGCCAGTGACCCGATCACCGCCCGATTGGACAGCGGGCCCGGTGCATGAGAGCTAGCGGCGGCCGCCCGTGCGAGCTTGATTCGATCCGCAACCCGTCGGCTGACGTCCTCGCTGACCCCGGCGTCGATCAGCAGGGTGGTGGAGTCCGCCCTCTCTCCGCGGACCGCGACCGCCCGCGCCAGCGCGTCCTCGGAGGGGGATTCGGCCAGGGGGTGGGTGACCTGCGCCAACTCGCGGCTGTGGGTGATTGCCTCCTCCACCGGATCGGGTGCCGTTCGCCCCGGCGGGGGATCGAGCAGGCGGCGCACGTCGTCGAGAAACGGCGAGCGTGCCTCGGCGACGCCGCTTTCGTCGCTGTCTCGGTAGGAGAGGAAGAGCCGCCGACGAGGGAGGGAGATGCAGACGTAGAACAGGTAGCGCTCCTCGGCCTCAGGGTCGCGCCGCGGCTGCAGTCCGAGCGCGGCCCGCTGTCCCTCCGAGAGGAACGGGTCCCGGGCGCCGCCGCGGCGGGGGAACTCCCCATCTTGGAGGGAGCCGACGAAGACGTGATCGAAGCGCCCCGCCCGCAGCCGATACGGGCTGGCGATCCTCACCCGCCCCTCGAGCGGACCACTCCAGGCGCGGAACTCGACGCTCTCGATGGTCGCCTTGAGATCCGCTGGGCGGAGCTTGGCACCGTCCAACTTGCGAAGCTCGACCAGCGCACCCGAGATCGCCGCCGCGGCGCGCAGCTCGTGCCGGTCGCCGGGGCCAAGGTGCGGCCCGTCCCCACGCCCACGCAGGTGGCGGGCTGCAAACGTCATCACAAGGCGCTCGGCCTCTTCCAGAAGCGCTGCGGGCGATTGAGCGGCCGCCTCCCGGACTCGGGTCAGATCGTGGGGAACCTCTCCGTCCCAGAGCTCCAGCGCCGCTGCGGCACCGTCCACCCTGCCGCGGCGCACCGCGCGCTCCAGCCAGTCGACGCGCCGCAGCGACACCCCCGAGGGGCCGCGCAAGAAGCGCAGCAAATCGCTTGCGCGGGCCGCGCCGAACTCGGTCTCAAGCAGGGCGATCAGCCCGCCGCCGACCGCGGTGCTCGAAACTGGCAGGTCGGCCTCCAGTGCAGTTGCGATCCCATAGGACTCCAGCACCGAGGCGATCAGCGGCCCGCGCCGCGCCGGGTCCCGCAGGGCGACCGCAACCTCATCCGGCTCCACGCCGGAGGCGATCAGCTTTGCCACCTCGGTACCGATCGCCTCTGCCTCGCCCCGCTCGCCGGCCGAGCGCAGCAGCCTCAGATCACCGTCCGGCGGACGTCGCTCACCGTTGATTGAGCCAAATCCGCGCTCGAGGTGAAAGAGCAGCGCACTTGCGGTGTTCTTTGGGTCTGACTCCGTGCGGGTCTCGGTGGCGACCCCGACCCGCTCACGCAGCTTGCCGAGCAGTGCGCTGCGGGCGAAAAGCGCTGACCTATTCTCCTCGTGGGGTAGGGCCGCGGTCAGCTCTGCAACCTGCGAGAGGGCCTCAACCAGCTCAAGCTGAATCGGCGTGAGGTCGTCGAGCCCGTAGAGGAAGACAGGGCGCCGCCCCCAGAGTTCGCCCGAGCGGCGCAGCAATGAGATCGCCTCGCGGGCGATCTGATAAGAGTCGACCAAGCCGAGCCGCTCCCGCACCTCCTCATAGCCGGCGAACAGGATGGCGAGGTCACCCAAATAGGCCGAGCTCTCCAGCGTCCCGGCACCGGCCTCAACCGCCTCGGGGTCCAGCCCAGCAGCCTGCAGCTCATCGAGCAGCCGCTCGAAGACGAGTGCGAAGCCGGGGTGTGCGGCCGAGCGCCGCAGCGCTCCCAACCGTCCCTTCTGCTCTTGGATCGCAATCGATACGACTCGTCGCCGCTGGGTTCGCGTCAGCTCCACTGCCGGTGGCCAGCCGCCCGTCCTTGCCACCTCTCCGAACAGGCCGCTGAAGGTCATCACCGCACCACCGAGCGCTGCACCGCCCTCGCAAAGCTCCCGCTCGAATGCGAAGACGTCGTCTGCGTTGGGCACGACGAGCACCGGGTCGCGCTCCAGCGCAGCCGCGAATCGGCGCGCTGATCAGGCCGGCGCGACCGGAGTTGGGAGGACCGTGGATCAGGTTCAGGGGCACCTTCCCAGCTTATGCGCGCCCCCGGCGCCGACCGGCCGCAAATTGCGCCCCCTACGCCCAGCTT
This sequence comes from uncultured Solirubrobacterales bacterium, assembly GCA_963722965.1. GTDB lineage: Bacteria > Actinomycetota > Thermoleophilia > Solirubrobacterales > 70-9 > DATLSM01. The sequence continues at coordinate 104,781 of CAVROX010000007.1, forward strand.
TGCCGTCTTCCGGCCTGTCTAGATTGGCCCTACCGATGGGCCTCTGCTTCGTAGATCCAGCCGACGCAATCCGGGCGATCTCCGACTCGGTCGGCCGTGAGGCGCGCCGCCAACTGCTCGGGGAGGCCGTCCGCTCTTGGGTCGATGAGATCCCCGACGCCGAGCTGGAGGTCCACTACGCGAAGGCCCTCTCGGAGCTGGACGAGCACGATCTCTCGATGCTGGCGGCCTGGCACGGGTCGCTTGAAGTTGGTCACCCGCTTCCAAACCGCGACTTCCTGATGGGCGCTTTCGGCTCGCTCGGCGAGTACCGCCGTGAGGCGCTCAAGCTCGCCGCTGGATTTCGTGGCGAGGAAGCTGTCGACGCGGGCGTCACAGAAGATGACGCATTGGAGCTGGTCCTCAGCCTCCTTTCCCCGCCCCGTCTGATGGAGCTGGCCGTGGAGGCAGTCGACCTTTACGTCTGGGACCGGGCCGGCTCAGACAACTAGAATCATCGGCATCCGGGTGGACCGATCCGGCGTCCTCGGTCTCGCCGGTCTGGTCGCCCACTGAGGGCGCCCTCCTCACCCCACTCACTTCTTCGTCCCCCGACCCGCCCCCTTCCCGAGTCTCGCTCTGATCGCGGCGATTGCTTGTTCGTTTTCACGGAAGTGGATCGCACTCATTCCGGCCCGGCGAGCCCCGTCGCAGTTGACGGCGACGTCGTCGACGAAGAGGCAGGCCTCGGCGGGCGCGCCGAGCCGCGCCAATGTCAACTCATAAATCCGCGCTTCCGGCTTTCTGCAGCCGACGAAGCCGGAGTCGATCACGGCCTCGAAGATCTCGTCGACCGGCAACATCGAGCGCCACAGTGGCTCCCACTCGCGCACGTTATTGGTCAGCATTGCCATTCGGTGCCCGGCTGCCTTTAGCTCCCGCATCAGCTCAATCATCGGCGGGTTCGGATCCAGCGCCTCAAAATAGATCTCTTTGAAGCGATGCATTTGGGGGCGATGGCCAAGCAGCGGTTCCAAGCCTTCGGCGAGCCGCTCCAAGAAAGCGAGCTCTGGGATCTCACCTCGCTCCAGTTGGTAGAGGGGGTTCTCCCCATCCTGCTCGGTGATCGCCTGCATCGCCTTGCCGAGCGCCTCAGTCGAGATTCCGGTTTCGTTCTGGAAGGCCATGAAGGAGCCGAGCAATGGTGTCGTCAGCACCCCCCCGAAGTCGGAGACGATGACCTCGATCTCAGGGTCAGCCATCGGCGCGTAGCACCTCGTAATGTCCGAGTCCCTCGCGCCCCTCGACCGACCAGCGGAAAAATGCGACCTCCGAACTGAGGCCGGGCCGGCGTACCGCAATCGAGCTGATCAGCGTGCCGGCCCCCCGCAGCGGGTGCCCTTCCTCGCCCTCTGGCCAAAGCTCCAGCGTCGCGCGACGCTGGACACCGTCGGGCCCATACTCGGTCGAGAGCAGCGTCTCAGCAATCTCGGCCGGGGCTCCATCGGGCCCGCAGATCACGGCGGCAACCTCCTCTTCGCCATGCCCAGCGGCCTCGGCAGGACACACCGCGGTCAGCGCTAGCAGGCCGCCGTCGGAGAAGACGATCCCGATCGACCGACGCAGACATTGATCCGGCTCGCGCATAGGTTCGCCAGCCTAATGAGTCGAGTCAGCGCCGCGCTGGCCGTTTGCCGCGAGTAGCGAGCCAAATTAGCAGCGGAGCTTGGCTACCATGACTCCATGGCCGAGGGCGATAGTGCGGCGCTGACCGAGGATCACGTCCTGGAGGCGCTAGAGGAGGTAATCGACCCAGAGCTGGGCCTTGACTTCGTCTCCCTCGGCCTCGTCTACGAGGTTGAGATTGAGGGTTCGGAGGTCTACGTCACCTTCACCCTCACCACCCCGGCCTGCCCGATCGGTCCGCAGGTCTCCGAGCAGATGAAGGAGTTTGTCGGCGAGCTCGAGGGAGTTACCGCCGTTCACCCGAAGATGGTCTTCGACCCGGCCTGGTCCCCGGAAATGATGACCGAGGACGCCAAGTTCGCGTTGGGTTTCTAGGCTCGCATGGGAGCGAGCGGGCCAGCCGATGGGCTGCCGGTCCGGCCGGTGGCGGCGTCAATTGAGATCGGGGATCGGGGCCACGACGGTCGCGAGGTGATCCGCACCGTGGGGCTGACAAAGGTCTATCCCGGCACCGACTTCGCCGCGGTCGACAGGCTCGACCTGAGCGTCCGCGGCGGCGAGATATTCGGTCTACTGGGACCCAATGGCGCGGGCAAGACGACGACCGCCGGGATGCTGACTACGCGGGTGGTCCCGACCTCGGGGTCCGCTTACGTGGGTGCGATCGACGTCGTCGCCCATCCCGCGCTGGCCAAGCAGCTGATCGGCACCGTCTCACAGACCGAACACCCTCGACCGCCAGCTGACGGTCTGGGAGAACCTCTACTTTCACGGCCGCCTGTTCGGGATGGCTGCCTTGGAGTCGCGCCGCACCGCCGACGAGCTGCTCGAGCAGTTCCACCTCTCCAAGTGGGCGAAGGCCTCGGTCTTCGCGCTCTCCGGCGGAATGGCGCAGCGGCTGATGGTGGCGAGGGCGATCTTCCACCGCCCCGCGGTGCTGTTCATGGACGAGCCGACCGCGGGCCTTGACCCGCAGAGCCGCCTCGCGCTGTGGGAGATTCTCGGCGAACTCAACCGCGAGGGACAGACGATCCTCCTCACTACCCACTACATGGAGGAGGCCGACAAACTCTGCGACCGGGTGGCGATCATGGACCACGGCCAGATCCTCGCCCTCGATACCCCGGCGGCGCTCAAGCAATCGGTGGGTGCCGAGGAGATCGTCACGGTGAAGGCCGACGGCGACGGGAACGCCCTCGCCGAGCGATTGGCTGCTGAGGTCGAGGGGGTGACCCGCACCCGCGTCGTCGACGGCGGTGTCGAGCTGCACGTTCAGGGAGGCGAGCGGCTGGTTCCCAGCGTCGTCGGTGCCGCCGAGAGCGGTGGCTTTGATCTCGCCGACCTCTCGGTCGTCCAAGCCAAGCCTGGAGACGGTCTTCATCAACCTCACCGGGAAGGCGCTGCGCGACTGATGGCCACCGTCGCCGAGGCAAACGCCGCCGGTGTCGAGCTCGCGCTGCAGCCGACCCGCTCCGCCACTCAGGCAAGCCGCCTGGCGCTGCGGGCGCTGATCCTGCGCGACCTACTGGTGCTGAGGAAGAACTTCGCCGAGTTCTTGGTCCGCACCCTGATCCAGCCCTTCCTCCTGGTCTTCGTCTTCCTCTACGTCTTTCCGTCGATCGGCCAAGGGGTCGGCGGGGGCGGCGGGCCAGCCGCCGAGTCGGCCTTTGCGACCGTGCTGGTCCCCGGTGTAGTCGCGATCTCGATCATGTTCCAGGGAATCCAGGCAGTTGCCCTACAGCTCTCCACCGAGTTCGGCTACACCCGCGAGATCGAGGACCGCGTCCAGGCACCTTGTCCGATCTGGCTCGTCGCCGTGGCGAAGGTTCTCTCCGGGTCAGTCCAGGGAATCCTCGCGGCGGCCGTCGTCTTCCCGATGGCGGCGGTTGTCCATGCCCCCGGCGTGGAAGCCCATCTCTCCTTTCACTGGTGGATCGTCGTTACCCTGATCCCGCTCGCCTGCGTCGCGATGACCTCGCTCGGCCTGCTGCTGGGGACGACCTTCGAGCCGCGCAACATCGGGCTCATGTTCGGGTTCGTCGTACTGCCGCTGACCTTCCTTGGCGGCACTTACTACCAGTGGACCAAACTTTCGCCGGTCCAGGTGCACGGCATCCACTGGCTGCAGATCCTGGTTCTTATCAACCCTCTGATCTACGTCGCCGAGGGCATGCGGGCGGGGTTGACCGAAGCTTCCCACATGCCCCTTTACGTCGTCTACCCGGTGCTGATCGGCTTCTGCGCGGTGTTCCTTTCGCTCGGCCTGCGCAACTTTCGCCGCCGGGTCCTCTCCTGAGCGTGCCCAGCGCCAACCGGGTGCGTAGCGCTATCGCGGCAGCTGGCGGTCGTCGGGCTGGACCTCCTCGGCAGTCGCGTCGAAGTCATAGGCCCGGCCGCCGTCCCAGCCGCCGCCGGGGCTGGGGGTGCTTCGATCGGTCATGCCGACCACCACGAATCGCCGCACGAAGTAGCCGCGCAGCAGGCGCCTGGCGATCGCCCGCGTCGGCGGGATCAAGAGGATCAACCCGAAGATGTCGGTGATGAAGCCCGGGATCACCAGCAGCGTGGCCCCGGCCGCGGTCATCATGCCGTCGGCGATCTCGCGGCCGGGGAAGCGGCGCTCGAGGAGGGCCGCGTTGAAGCGCCGCCAGGCGCCGCGCCCCTGGTGGCGCAGCACCAACACTCCGAGGATCGAGCCCGCGAGCAGCAGCGCGAGCAGCGGCCCCACCCCGATCAGCTCGCCGACCCTGACGATCACGTACAGCTCCGCGAACGGCAGGGCAATACAGAGGATGATCAGCAACGCCACCGACCAAGACTAGCCACGGCGTTTAGCCGGGTCGGGGGCTCAGGCTGCCAGAGCAGCGACAGCCGCGGCCTTGAGTTGCGCCAGCGACCCGTCAATGCCGCGGCAGATCTCCTCGACGTCCTCCATCGAGTCATAGTCGGCCAGAAGACCGAAGCCGATGCGCCCGTTGTAGCTCATGATCGCGATCGCCAGGGCGTGACTTTGCGGCAGAAATGCGACGGGGAAGACCTCCTGCAGTTCTCGCCCAAGCACATAGAGGGGGATCTGCGGCCCCGGCACGTTGGTCACGATCAGGTTGAAAAGGCGGGTGGAGAAGTTGATCCGCGCGGCCTGGGCCAGCAGGGTCGGGGGGGCGAAGTCATTGAAGTCGGGAAATCACTTCCGCTCCAAGCGCCTGCTTGGAGCGCTTCAGCCCCTCCATCTCCTCGCTGACGATGCGCAGGCGCCGCACCGGGTCCTCGACGTAGACGGGTAGCGGTCCCCGCATCGCAGCGATCCGGTTGCCGAGCTCTCCGTGTTCGTCCTCGGCGCGGATTGAGACCGGGACGAGGGCCCGCAGCTCAAGCCCCTCGGTGCGGATGCCGCGCCCGTGCAACCACTCGCGCAGCGCCCCAGTCACTACGGCGAGGACGACGTCGTTCACGGTCCCGCCCAATCCATCCTTGATCTGCTTGAAGGTCGCTAGCTCCGAGCGTGCCCAGACAAAGCGCCGATGCGGCCCGATCGGTTGGTTGAGCGGCACGGCGGGGGCTGGGTCGGCGAACGCCCCGACGACCTCGCTCACCCCCTCCAGCGCCTCGATCACCCGTTTGGTCGCCGTCTCGGGGTGCAGAACCGCCCCCATCGCGCGTTCCGCCAGTCTCACCGGCGCTACCGCGAGGTCGACCGCCCCGCGCCCGACTAGCTCGACGGTGCTCGGAGCGGGCGCGTGGCACCCAGTCCTCCTCGACTGACGCCGGCTGCGGCACGGGCTCGAGGTCGAACAGCACCGTGCCGATGTCGACGCCGGAGATTCCGTCGACCATCGCGTGGTGGGTCTTGGTCAGGATCGCGAAGCGGTCGCGCTCCAATCCCTGCGCCAGCCACATCTCCCAGAGCGGCTTAGAGCGGTCGAGCTGCTGGGAGAAAATACGGCCAGCTAGCCGTCGCAGCTCCTCCTCGCCGCCGGGCGTGGGAAGCGCCGTGTGGCGGATGTGGTAGGTGAGGTTGAAGTTGACGTCGTCGGCCCACAGCGGCCTACCCGCCTCCAGCGGTGGCACGACAAGTCGCTGGCGGAAGCGGGGCACCTGACTCAGCCGGCCACGCACGTGCTCGACCAGGTCGAGATAGCGGGGAGGGGGGCCCTCGAAGATCAGGATCGCCCCGACGTGCATGTGGCTGGTGGCGCTCTCGTTGGTCAGAAATGAGGCGTCTATGGCGGTCAGCCGGTCGAGGTGGGCTCCGTTGGCGAACACCTGCCAACGGTACCCTGTCCTCGATGACCCCCGCGACCGCAACAGCGCCCCGCAAGGTCCTGCTCGCCGCCCCGCGCGGCTACTGTGCGGGGGTCGATCGCGCCGTGCAGACGGTGGAGCGCGCGCTTGACCTCTACGGTGCACCGGTCTACGTTCGCAAGGAGATCGTCCACAACAAGCATGTGGTCGAGGAGCTCGCCGAGCGCGGCGCGGTCTTCGTCGAGGAGGAGACCGAAGTGCCGGAGGGGGAAATGGTCGTCTTCTCGGCCCACGGGGTCGCCCCCGCTGTTCACGACAATGCCTCCGCTCGCCACCTGCGCACGATCGACGCCACTTGCCCACTGGTGACCAAGGTCCACGTCGAGGCCCGCCGCTTCGCCGCCCAGGGCTACACGATCGTGATGATCGGCCACGCGGGACACGAGGAGGTGGAGGGAACTACCGGCGAGGCGCCGGAGAGCATCGTCTTGGTGCAGACGGTGGAGGAGGTGGCCGGCCTGGAGGTGGCCGACCCTGAGCGGGTCGCCTTCATCACCCAGACGACCCTCTCGGTCGATGAGACCGCCGAGATCATCGCCGCCCTGCGCGCGAGGTTCCCGGCGATCGTCAGCTCCAAGTCAGACGACATCTGTTACGCGACGACCAACCGCCAGATCGCCGTCAAGCAGCTTGCCAGCGAGTGCGAGTTGGTCCTGGTGATCGGCTCTACCAATTCCTCTAACTCCAACCGCCTGGTCGAGGTCGCACGCGAGCACGGCGCCGCCTCCCATCTGATCGACAATCACGACCAGGTCGAGGAGAAATGGCTGGAGGGGGTGCAGACCGTCGGCATTACCTCCGGTGCCAGCGCCCCCGAGGAGTTGGTCGCAAGCCTCGTCTCCTTCTTTCGCGAGCGCGGCGCTGGTGAGATCTCAGAGCTGCGCACCGTCGACGAGGACGTCCGCTTCATGCTCCCTCGGGAGATACGCGCGGAGCTCGCCACGCGCGGCTGAGTCTGTTCGGCGAAGGAGCAGGCGGTGCCGGGGTCTTCCTCCCAGGCGTCGGGGTCTCCCCCCAGCTGCCGGCTCCCGCCAGGAGTCCGCGGGTGAGGTTTCGGCGAGGTCGCCCCCATCGCCCCGCCGATCGCCGCCACCGCTACCCCGTGGTTGGGGGAAAGGTCGGCTCCGATGCCGCCCACGGCTACAGTCTGGTTGGCGGCCGCGGCTCCTCGCAAAGGCGGGTAAGAATCAGCGCAGCGGCCCGCTGATCACCCGCCCGCCGGCGGTGCGGTTGGCGATCGAGCCCCAAACGCTCCGCGTGGCTGAGCCTGTCGCTGCCCCTTCTGTCCGCCCGATTCTCGAAAGCAGGTCCGCTCGCTGGCCGTTGAAGCTGAGCCGCCGAGCGGACGGACGCACAGGTCACAAAACATCGACCCTGCTGCTCCGCGGCTCGGGGTGGAAGTTGAGAAACCGATAACGCCCAAGAGGGAAAGGAAGGGAAAAACCCCGCAACCTTTGGAGTGGCGTGTGTTTAGCGCTCTGAGAAGCTAGTCTGATCCTGCCCGTCGCCGAGCGCTGGAAACCAAGCTAACAGGGGGGAATGCCGATGCCACCGCGAGACAATCCAAGCGCCGAGTTCTGCAAGGGCAGCCGCTCGCGGTGGTTGGCTGCTTTGGCCGCTGCCACGGCAGGCGCCTTGGCGCTCCTTGTCAGCGCGAGCGCGCAGGCGTCGACACTCACGGTCGGCAGCGTTTTGCCTCCGGTGACCTCCTCGAAACCGTTCAAAGAAGTGATGACTCTCTTCAATACGACCCTGCCGGAGAAAGGCGCCAACCTCACCTCGCCGGTCAGTGGCGCGATCGTTCGCTGGCGCATCCAGGGCGCCTCCGGCGGGCCCTTCTATCTGCGGGTTCTGCGCCCCAACGGCTCGGGCGCCTACACGGCAGAAGGCACCAGTGGCGCCGCCACCGTTTCCGGCACCGGGCTGCAGACCTTCACCGCGAATCTGCCAATTAAAGCCGGAGATCTGATCGGTGTCGATCCGACCAACGCCACCGACGAAATTGGATTCGCGACGGTTGGGGGCTCGGCCTTCGCCTCGATCTTCCCGACCCCGTTCGACGGCGCGACCGTGCCGCCCCGGCCGACTCAGTCAGGTGAAGAGATCGAGCTCAGCGCCGAAGTTCAGCCGGCCCCCACGATCTCCTCGGTTGCTCCCGACGTCGGCTCGATCGCCGGTGGCACGACGGTTACGATCACCGGCACCAACTTCACCGGGGCCAGCGCGGTGAAATTCGGATCCACGCCGGCGTCGAGCTTTACGGTTGAATCCGACTCCAAAATCAACGCGATTGCACCAGCCAACTCCGCGCCTGGCACAGTGGACGTCAGCGTCAGCTCTCTGGCCGGGAGCAGCCCGATCGTGAGGGAAGAAGACAGGTTCACCTACACGGCCTGCGTCGTCCCCAGTCTGAAAGGCAAGCGTCTGACCCCCGCTCGCCGAGCCCTGGTTGGAGCCGGCTGCAAGCTTGGCAAGGTTACGGGGCCCCGCCGGCGCGGCTCTGCCAAGGTGGCCAGGCAGAGCCCCAGTCCGGGCAGGATTCTGCCGGCCGGCACCACGGTGAATGTGAAAATCCGCTGATGCGGATGGCCGCGTGGTCCCGTGTGAGGGGCTGCACGGTCCTCGGCGGCGGAGCCATCGCTCGTCAATAGGGCACTGATTGGTCATCCCGAGCGGAGGCTAGATGACTGATTCCGTTCCGCGCTTATGCGCGGAACCGGCCGAGGGGACGTAGAAGGGGCGTCGAAGGTCGGCGTTGCTATCGCCAACGTCGACCACGGAGGTGGCCTCGTGACCGCCGACCTTGACACCCTTCTGACCGCACTTTACGTCTTCGCGGACGAACTCCTGCCACGCCGGCCGCGCGCACGGAGAAACCCGCGGATCACCGACTCCGAGCTGGCCTGCCTGGCCGTCGCCCAGGTGCTGCTCGACATCCCCTCCGAGCGGCGCTTCCTGCGCTTCGCCAACGCCCACCTCTCGCACCTGTTCCCCTACCTGCCCAAGCAGCCCGGCTACAACAAGCGGATGCGGGCATTGGCGCCGCAGATCGTCAGGCTCTTGAACGCGATCGCCTTCGCCTCGCCGTCGTGGTGCGACAGCATCAGACTGCTTGACTCCACTCCTGTCCCGGTCGGCGCCTCGCGGGAGACCGTGAAGCGAAGCGAGTTCGCCGGCCACGCCGCCTACGGATATTGCGCCAGCCACAGTCGCTACTTCTGGGGTTTTCGGCTCTATCTGCTCTGCGCGGCCGACGGGATGCCGATTGCCTTCGAGCTGGCGCCAGCAAACACCCCCGAGCGCGAGGTCGCGGCCGAGATGCTTGCCCGGGTCGAGCTGGAGGGCTACACGGTGATCGCCGACAAGGGCTTCGCCGGTGCGGACTTTGAGGCGCTCATGCGCGAGCTGGGCGCGGTCTTCCTCCGCCCCGACCGAAAGGGCGAGAAGCCGCGGTTCGGCAAGCTCGGCGGCGTGCAGCCAGTGGGTCGAGTCGATCATCGACACGACCAAGGGACAGCTCTCCCTGGAGCGCCACGGCGCCCACACCATGCCCGGCCTCTTCAGCCGCGTCGCCCAGCGTCTGCTCGCCCTCGCCACCGGGATCTGGCACAACTGGCAGCTCTGGGAGGAAGGCGTAATCGACACCGCCGGCCGCAGCCTGATCGCCTACGACCACTGAGCTGGTGTTCGCAACGGAATCAGTCATCTAGGGGCGAGGGGCCGATCTCGCGCCGGTCGGGGGCTAGCCGGCGTGGCCCTGGCGCTGGCGATTTTCCTTGTCTGGGGTTGGCTGTGAAGGTGATCCACTGCCGCGCGGCGGGGGTGAATGAGGGCTAAATGGTGCCGTTCCTGTCGGGGCTGGGAGACGGCGGCCCGCCCGACGCTGCGCTGATCGCTCGCCTCGCCGAGCGCGGCGCGAGGGGTCCGCACACGGGGGCCTGCGGAAGCAGAATTTCACCTGCTGCGAAGGCCCCAACAGGGTGGTGGACCTCTCAGGCAAGCTTGCCGCCTCGAATACACCCGAGCGCCCTGGCGCCAGGCACTGGTCGCCTCAGCGGTCCGGCAGGCCCGCGGCGAAGCCGATCGACCAGATCCGCATACCGGTCGTCGGGCGCAAGATGATCGCGTGGTGCTGGTGGCAGCGGTGCTCGAGCAGTGGGTAAAGCGCCGGGGTGTCGACCTCGATCCTCCTCCTGCTTGCCCCGTCAATCTCGATCGTGATCGCACCCTTCCCCTCGACTGTCGCGTAGGCGCCCCCCGACTCGTACTCGATCACCAGCTCCTCGCCATCCTCACCGGCGATCCACGGGCGCTCCCATGATCCCCCGGGAAGGATCTCAGGGGTTGGGGTGAGGACGCGGACTCCCGGTTGGTCGCTGTCGCGCAGGGCCGCCCAGGGCGCCGGCAGCTCGCGGAGGGCATCGATGCCGCGCAGCTCGGCCTGGATCGCCTCCTCGGTTCCCAGGTATTCGCCCTCGCCGAAGTGGTACCAGGCGAGGGCGCCGCCGAGGCTCCAGAGGAAGAGAGACGGCCAGCCATTGCAGCCGTAGGCGTGCCAGAGGAGGCGCTCGGCGTCGAGCGCGACGGGGAACTTGACTCCGAGGCGCCCCAGACCCACCGCGACGACTGCGGGGTCGGCGCCGAAGGGGAAGCGATGGGTCTGGACCGCGATCGTCTTGAGTCCGACCTCGCGGTAGCGTCGGTCCCACTCGGCCAGGTAGGGGAGCGTTCGCACGCTGTTGATCTGGGAGAAGTCGATGAAATGGACCAGCACCGGCCCCCCCGCCGTCAGCGCCGACATTGACCCTTGGCGCTCCCCAACCCACTCGATCTCCGGCGGCAGTTCAGGCGCTGCGATGTTGTCCCGTTGTGGGCGCACCCGCCGGCTAGAGGATCTCGGCGAGCCGCCGCTCCAGCGCGGTAGATACCTCGTCCCGCACCGGCCCGTCGGCCAGCCGCTCGGCGAGTGACTCCAAGAACCCCTCGACGATCAGCCCCTTCGCCGTCGCCGGACCCAGCCCCCGCGAGCTCAGGTAGAAGAGCTGGTCGCGATCGATTTGGGCGATCGCAGCGGCATGGGTGCAGCGGACGTCGTCGGCGAGGATCTCCAGACCCGGTATCGCGTCGGCGTGGGCGTCGGTGGAGAGCAGCAGGTTGCGGCTCTCCTGGAAGGCGTCGGTCCGCTGGGCGCCCGGGTCGACCTTGATCATTCCCCGCCAGACCGCGGTTGCACCGGCGGCGAGGACCCCGCGGAAGGCGAGGTCGGAGTTGGTGTTAGGCGCCGCGTGCTCCTGCGTCGTGTCGTAGTCGAGGTGCTGGCCGAAGCCGCCCGCGTAGCCGCCGGTGACCCGCGCCTCGGCGCCAGGCCCCGCCAGCTTCGTCTCCATCCGCACCTTGCCGCGCGCCGAGCCGAGGCCCAGTGCGGTCCACTCGAGCCTCCCATCGCGCTCCACCTGCGCCCGCTGGGAGGAGAAGATCCAGGCCGACTCAGAGATGTCCTGGGTGTTGAGGTAGCGGAGCGTCGCTCCGCTACCGATCACGAGCTCGACCACCGAGTTGACCAGCGCGTCGATGCCGTCGTTGGCTGAGCAGGAGTGCTCCCAGACCTCGGCCTCGGCACCCTCCTCGAGCACGATCAGGGTGCGCTGGCTGAACGCCACGCCTGTCTCGTCGACCCCGACCTCGATCCGGATCGGCTCCGTGACCCTCACCCCGGCGGCCACGTGGACGAGTACGCCGTCGCGCCAGGCAGCCTCGTTGCGGGCGACAAAGGGATCCTCGATCGGTACAAGCGAGCCGAGCCGCTGGTCGGATCAGCTCCCCGTCAGTCTCAATCGCCGCGGCCAGCGACAGCACCCTGGCGCCATCGGGCGCCGTGAATTCGGTCTTCCCAGCGCCCGCCTCATAGGAGTCCAGGTCAAGGCCTGAGAGGTCGGTGAATTCCCACCCCTTCGTCTGCTGATCGGGCAGCGGAAGCTCCCGCGCGAGAGAGGCGCCTTGCTGGCGCCTCTCTGAAAGCCAGGCAGGTTCAGTCGCGACCTCAGCCAATCGAGCCCTCCATCTGCAGTTCGATCAGCCGGTTCAGCTCGACCGCGTACTCCATCGGCAGCTCCTTGGTGACCGGCTCGATGAAGCCGTTGACGATCATCTTCGAGGCCTCCTCCTCGCTCAGACCCGCGGCTCTGCAGGTAAAAGAGCTGCTCGTCGCCGATCTTGGAGACGGTGGCCTCGTGGCCGACGTCGGCGTCGTTCTCGTCGATCCGGATCGTCGGGTAGGTATCTGAGCGCGAGTCCTCGTCGAGCAGCAGCGCGTCGCAGACGACCTTCGAGCGCGCTTCTTTTGCCCCGTCGGCGACCTCGAGCAGCCCTCGATAGGTAGCCCGGCCGCCGTCCTTTGAGATCGACTTGGAAAAGATCGAGGAGGAGGTGCGGGGCGCCGCGTGGATGATCTTGCCGCCGGCGTCTTGGTGCTGGCCCTCGCCGGCGAAGGCGATCGAGAGGATCTCGCCGTGGGCCTCTGGCCCGAGCAGGTAGATCGACGGGTACTTCATCGTCAGCTTCGAGCCAAGGTTGCAGTCGACCCACTCCATCGTCGCGCCTGCCTGGGCTATCGCCCGCTTGGTGACGAGGTTGTAGACGTTTTGCGACCAGTTCTGCACGGTCGTGTAGCGGACTCTGGAGCGTCGGGTTTGGCGATGATCTCCACCACCGCCGAGTGCAGCGAGTCAGTTGAGTAGACCGGCGCGGTGCAGCCCTCGATGTAGTGGACCTCGGCGCCCTCCTCGGCGATGATCAGCGTCCGCTCGAACTGGCCCATGTTCTCGGTGTTGATCCGGAAGTAGGCCTGCAGCGGCATCTCGACCTTGACCCCGGCCGGCACGTAGACAAAGGAGCCGCCCGACCAGACGGCGGAGTTGAGCGCCGCGAGCTTGTTGTCGTTGGCGGGATAACCGTCGCCCAGTGCTCGCGGACCAGGTCCTCGTGCTCGCGCAAAGCCGTGTCCATGTCGGTGAAGATCACGCCCTGGGCCTCGAGCTTCTCGTTGACCTGGTGGTAGACAACCTCGGACTCATACTGGGCACCGACTCCGGCGAGGAATTTGCGCTCCGCCTCGGGGATGCCGAGTCGGTCGAAGGTGTTTTTGATGTCCTCGGGGACCTCGCTCCAGTCGCGGCTGTTCTTCTCGGAGGCGCGGACGAAGTAGTGGATGTCAGTCGAAGTCGATCTGGCCGAGGTCCCCGCCCCAGGTCGGCGTCGGACGCGCGATGAAGTGATCAAGGGCCTTCAAGCGGAAGTCCCGCATCCACTGCGGCTCGTCCTTGTACTCGGAAATCGATTCGACCACCTCGCGCGAAAGCCCCTTCGGGGCCTTGTAGGCGTAGCCGGTCTCGGGGTCGTGGAAGCCGAACTTCTCCTTGTAGTCGGCGTTGATGCCGGCGAGCTCTCTTTTCTCCGCGAGTACCTCTGGCGTTGCCATGGTCAATCTACCTCCAAGATGATGGTGTCGTCCGCGACGGCTATCGGGAACGTCTGCACCGGAGCATAGGCGGGCAGCGTCTTGGGCCTGCCGGTGGTCAGGTCGAAGAGGGAGCCGTGGCGGGGGCACTCGACCGTGCAGGCCGCGGCGTCGAACTCGCCCTCGGCGAGCGGCCCGTCGTCGTGGGAGCAGCGGTCCTCAATCGCGTGCAGCCTACCGTCGCAGTTGAACACCCCGATCTTGCGCCCATCGTGCTCGACCAGGCGCATCTCGCCGGGCGCCAGCTCATCGACAGGGCAGACGGGGATGGATGTTCGGGTGGTATCTGGCAAGGGTTGGGCGCTCCTCAAGGCGCGATAGTGCGGGTTGAGACTAATCCTACTTCCACAGTCGGATTTTAGCGGCCGGCGCGGATTCGCCGCCTTCCTAACAACCGCTTGACCTTTGTCCTCACCGCAGATGCGAGTATCGGACGGAGATTTCGCCAAACGGGGCGAGTACGGGCATATGTTTCGCAGATCAGGCCCCCAAAGCGGGAGAACTTCGAGGAGAGGAAAGCGATGAGCGAGCGGACCAGCTACCGACCTGGCACCCCGTCGTGGGTTGATCTCGGGACCCCTGACCAAGACCAGGCGGTCGGATTTTACAGCGCACTTTTCGGTTGGGAGGTGGAGGAGAGCGAGAACCCCGAGCAGACCGGCGGTTACCGGATGGCGACGCTGCGCGGGAAGGCGATCGGCGGCCTGATGAAACTGATGCAGGAGGGCCAGCCGCCGGCCTGGATGACCTACGTCTCGGTCACCGACGCCGAGGAGATCGCGGACGAGGTCCGCGCGGCCGGAGGCAACGTGATGGTGGGGCCGATGGACGTTCTTGAAATCGGTCGCATGGCGGTATTCGCCGATCCGACCGGAGCCGTCTTCGGCATCTGGCAGCCGCGCGCCTTCGTCGGAGCGGGCCTCGTCAACGAGCCGGGCGCCTTCACCTGGAACGAGCTCAACACCCGTGACCCCGATGCAGCCAAGGCGTTCTACACAGCCGTCTTTGGCTGGGAGGTGACCGAGCACGACATGGGTGAGATGGGCTCCTACGTTGAGTGGAAGCAAGGTGAGGACTCGATCGGCGGGATGATGGACATGCGTGGCAGGGTCCCCGACGAGGTGCCCGCCCACTGGCTCACCTACTTCGCGGTCGAGGACACCGACGCGGCGGTGGCGAGGGTGAAGGAGCTGGGCGGCGGCGTCGCCTTCGGCCCGATCGACATCATGGCCGGCCGTTTCGCCGTGGTCCACGACCCCCACGGCGCGACCTTCGCCGTGATCAAGATGGCCGAGCAGGGTGCCGCGCAGTAGCGCACGATCGGGGTCGCGAGCGGTGCCGCGAGTTCAGCTCGTCGTCGCCTCGGCCGGGTTGCCGGCCTCGCCCTCGTCCTCCCATTCGGCGGCTCTGCCGAGACTGGCGCTCTTGACCACCTTGAGGCCAAGCATCGCGCACTTCATCCGGGTCGCCGAGATCTCAATCCCGAGCAGGTCGAGGACGAGGTCCTTCGGCAGCCGCAAAAGCTCCTCCCGCCTCTTGCCAATCAGCTCCTCGGTGAGCAGCGAGGTCGCAGCGGTGGAGATCGCGCATCCTTTCCCCTCGAAGGCGACCTCGGCGACCCTTCCCTCACCGTCGAGGCGGATCGTCACATGTTGCTCGTCGCCGCAGAAGGGGTTGGTGTCCTCGAACTCCAGATCGGGGTTATCAAGCCGCCCGAAGTTGTGCGGCCGCTTGTAGTGCTCGAGGATCTGATCGCGGTACAGCTCATCCATCAGGTTGAAGACCCTCCTGGCGTCGCGCAAGCCCTCGACCAGGCGGTCGATCTCCTCGGTGGTCGTGTAGGCGCCGAAGCTGGCGCGGGCGGTGGCGGCGACGCCGAGGCGGTCCATCAGCGGCTGGGCGCAGTGGTGGCCGGCGCGGACCGCGATGCCGTGGCGGTCGAGGATCTCGGAGACGTCGTGGGCGTGGATGCCCTCAAGCTCGAAGGAGACCGGACCGATCCGCCCCGCTCGCCGGCGGGCGGGCCGAAGACCCGCAGGCCCGGGCACCTCGGCCAGCCGCGCCAGCGCGTAGCCGGCGATCTCACGCTCGTGCTCGAGCACGCTGCTCATCCCCAGTCCGTCGAGCCAGCGCAGCGCCGAGGCCATCCCGATCGCCTGCGCGATAGCCGGCGTGCCCGCCTCGAAGCGGGCGGGAGGGTCCGCGTAGGTCGTTCTCTCGCGGGTGACCTTGCGGATCATCGAGCCGCCGCCCATGAACGGCGGCATCTCGCGCAGCAGCTCCAGCCGCGCCCACAGCGCCCCGATCCCGGTCGGCCCGTAGGGCTTGTGTCCGGTCAGGCGTAGAAGTCGACGCCGAGCGCGCCAGGTCGAGCGGCAGCTTCGGCGCCGCCTGCGCGCCGTCGGCGAGCACCAGCGCGCCGGCCTCGTGCGCCGCCGCGCGATCTCCGCCACCGGGTTCTCGGTCCCAAGCACGTTGGAGACGTGGGCGACCGCGACCAGCTTCGGCCCGCGCGCCAGCAGCGCGCTCGAGCGCCTCGAGGTCGAGCAGGCCGTCGCCGTCGACCGGCGACCTAGTCGATCTCCGCCCCGCTGCGCTCGGCGAGCTGCTGCCAGGGGACGATGTTCGAGTGGTGCTCCATCTCGGTGAGGACGATCCGGTCGCCCGGCGCCGACGTTGGCGTCACCCCAGGCTCGCGCGACCAGGTTGATCGCCTCCGGTCGCGTTGCGGTGAAGACGACCTCCCGCCGTCGGCGGCGCCGATGTGGTCGGCGACCGTCGCCCGTGCGCCCTCGAAAGCTTCGGTCGCCTCCGCCGCGAGCGTGTGGGAGCCGCGGTGGACGTTGGCGTGATGACGGCGCTCGTAGCGATCGACAGCCTGATCGAGGCCAGCACTCGCTGGGCGCTGGCGCCGCTGTCCAGGTAGGCGACCGGCCGCCCGTGCACCTCGCGCTCCAGGGCCGGGAAGTCGGCGCGGACCTTCTCAGATCGGGAACCGCGGTCGGGTCGAGACGTTCACGCCGCCGCCTCCGACCTCCTCGCGGATCCAGCCGTAGCCCTTCGCCTCGAGCTCGCCGACCAGCTCCGGGCCGCCCTCCCTGACGATCCGGCCCTGGTACATGACGTGCACGTAGTCCGGCTTGACCAGGTGCAGGATGCGCTGGTAGTGGGTGATGATCAGCACGCCCATGTCGGGGCCGGCGAACCGTGTTGACGCCGTCGGCGACCATGCGCAGCGCGTCGATGTCGAGCCCCGAGTCGGTCTCGTCGAGGATCGCGATCTCGGGCTGCTGCAGCGCCAGCTGCAGGATCTCCATCCGCTTCTTCTCGCCGCCGGAGAAGCCCTCGTTGAGGTAGCGGGTGGAGAAGTCCTTCGGGATGTTGGTCAGCTCCATCGCCGCCTGGCGACCGTCTGGCGGAATCCTTGAGCTTGATCGGCTCCTCGCCGCGCGCCTCGCGGTGGGCGTTCATCACCAGTCCGCAGGTACTTGGTGACCGTGACCCCGGGATCGCGACCGGGTACTGGAAGGCCATGAAGAGCCCCGCCTGCGAGCGCTCGTCGGGGTCGGCCTCGGTGATGTCCTCCCCCCTGAAGAAGATCTTCCCCTCGGTCACCTCGAGCCCCGGGTGGCCCATGATCGCGTTGGCGAGGGTCGACTTGCCGGACCCGTTGGGTCCCATCAGCGCGTGGATCTCGCCCTTCTCGACGTCAGGTCGAGCGCCGCGCAGGATCTCCTTTCCCCGGCGCTGACGTGGAGGTTTCGGATCTCTAGCTCAGCCAATTTCACTCCGTTCCTGGTGTTGAGAGGGTCAGGCGGCGCTGCCAGCGCCGCGACTTCGCTGGCGCCCGGCTGGGCCGGCGAACTCGACCAGCTCGGCCAGCGTCGTCGCCGGCCAGCGCCTTGGTGATCCCGCCCTGCACGCGCGTCCACAGCAGCTTCGTCGCGCAGCCGCGGTCGGCGTCGGTCTCGTGCGAGCACAGCACCTTGCGCTCGGTGCGGTCGTGGAAGCACTCCATCGGGGCGATCTGCCCCTCGAGCGCCTGCACCACCTCGTCCATCGTGATCTCCTCCGCCGGCCTGGCCAGCCAGTAGCCGCCGTGGGCGCCGCGGGTGGAGATGACGAGGCCTGCCTTGCGCAGCTTCGCGACGAGGTGCTCGAGGTAGGAGAGCGGCAGCCGCTCCGCCTCGGCGACGGCGCTGAGGGAGATCGGCACCGAGCCCGGCTGGCGGCCCAGCTCGACCATCAGTCGGACGCCGTACTCGGCTTTGGTCGAGAACAACATCGCCTTAAATCCTACTGAAGGGGTCGGTTATTGGCCGCGTCAAGGGCTGCGTCATAATCGAAGCCACTACCCGAGGAGGATTCCAGCAGCGATGAGCACAACCAAGCAGTCAAACTTCGGTGCGACGATCCGCACCACGATCCTGATGGCCTCGCTCTCGGGGCTCCTCGTCGTGATCGGGGCCCTGATCGGCGGCGCCAGCACCGCACTCCTGTTCCTTGGTTTCGCGGTGCTGATCAACTTCTTCTCCTATTTCTTCAGCGACAAGATGGCGCTGGCGATGAGCCGCGCGAAGCCGGTCAGCGAAGAGGAAGCGCCGAAGCTCTACGCAACCGTGCGCGAACTGACGACCCGCGCGGGCCTGCCGATGCCGCGCCTTTACCTGATTCCCGCCGACCAGCCCAACGCCTTCGCCACCGGCCGCAATCCTGAGCACTCGGCGGTTGCCGTCACCCGCGGCATCCTCAATCTTCTCCCCGACGAAGAGCTGCGCGGGGTGCTCGGGCACGAGCTGACCCACATCCGCCACCGCGACATCCTGATTCAGTCGGTCGCCTCAAGCATCGGTGCCGCGATCACCTACCTCGCCTACATGCTGCTTTGGTTCGGCGATGAAGACAACTCGCCGCTTGCGCTCGTCGGCCGATTCGCGATCTTCCTCCTGGCGCCGATCGCCGCTTCGATCATCCAGCTGGCGATCTCGCGACAGCGCGAGTACGCAGCCGACGCCGGTGGGGCGGAAATCAGCGGCAATCCGGAGGCGCTGGCAAGCGCCCTGTTGCGGCTCGAGCAGGGTGCGACGGCGATGCCGATGCAGGTCAACCAGGCCGCCGAGCCGCTCTACATCGTCAAGCCCTTCGCCAGCAAGGGCCTCGCCGGCCTCTTCTCCACGCATCCGCCGATCGAGGAGCGCGTCCGCCGCCTTCGTCAGATGCGCCCCTCCCTCTAGGGCGCCGTTGGGGCGCCAGGGCCCGAGCTCGCGGGACATTGTTACTATACTTTTTGAAGTAAAGCTGATCCGGATTTAGGAGATTCAATGGCGACTAGCGCCGAGGTGAGCACCCAGACTCAGATCGAGGAGGTGGAGCCGTTCGAGGCTGCCGAGGAGATCAGGGGCGGCGAGGTCGTCCTGATCGACACCCGCGAGCCGCACGAGTACCAGGAGGCTCACCTCGAGGACGGGAAGCTTGTGCCGCCCGCTTTGCTTGCCGAGCAGATCGCAGCCGCTGCTCCGCAGAAGTCGGCTCGCACGATCCTGTATTGCCGCACCGGCAATCGCTCCGCGATCGCGGCCGCCCAGATGCAGGAGATGGGCTACGAGGACGTTGCCTCGATGGCCGGCGGGATCGTGCGCTGGCAGGAGCAGGGGCTGCCGGTGATCGCCGCAGAGGGGATGAGTGCCGAGCAGCGCGACCGCTACTCCCGTCACACCCTTCTCCCTGAGGTCGGCGTTGACGGACAGCTGAAGCTTTTGAACGCGAAGGTCCTGCTGGTCGGCGCTGGTGGCCTCGGCGCCCCCACTGCGCTCTATCTGGCGGCGGCTGGGGTCGGCACGGTCGGCCTCGTCGATGACGACGCGGTGGATGCTTCCAACCTGCAGCGTCAGGTGATCCACAACACCGAGCGGATCGGGATGCCGAAGACCCGCTCCGCCCGTCTCACGATCGAGGCGCTCAATCCCGACGTCGAGGTCATCGAGCACCAGATGCGCCTTGACTCCTCCAACATCATCGAGACGATCGAGGGCTATGACCTGATCGTCGACGGGGCGGACAACTTCCCCACCCGCTATCTGCTAAACGACGCTTCGGTACGCCTGCGAAAGCCCGTCGTCTCTGCCTCGATCCTCGGCTTTGACGGGCAGATCTCCACCTTTGTCCCCTTCGAGGGACCCTGCTACCGCTGCCTGTTCCCGACCCCGCCACCGGCCGAGCTGGCGCCAAGCTGCTCTGCCAACGGCGTGCTCGGGGTGATGGCTGGGACGATGGGAACCCTGCAGGCCAACGAGGTGATCAAGCTTGTCCTCGGGGTCGGCGAGCCGCTGGTCGGCCGCCTCCTCCTCTACGAGGCGCTCAGCACCCGCTTCACCGAGCTCAAGGTCCGGCGCGACCCGCAGTGCCCAATCTGCGGTGAGAACGCAGCGGAAATCCCGGAGTCCGAGCTGGGCAAGTTCCCAGACTATGAGCTCTTCTGCGCCGGTTAGCCGGTAGGTTTCCGGCTCAGATGGCAACGGTTCGCATCCCCCCGGTTCTGCGGCGCTCAAACCGGCGGCCAGTCCGAGGTTGACGCGTTCGGCTCCAACGTGGGCGAGGTTCTCCGGGCTCTGATCGCCGAGCATCCCAAGACCGAGGATCAACTCTTCGGCGCCGACGGTGATCTCAACCGCTACGTCAACGTTTACCTCAACGACGAGGATGTGCGGGTCCTCGACGGCCTCGACACCGCGGTCACCGAGGCTGACACGGTCGTGATTCTCCCGGCCATGGCCGGGGGCTGAGGCGCCCGCCGCCGTCTTCCTTGCTCGCCTGGATCGCATGCTGCCTGTCCTTGGTCTTCAGAAGAAGCTGGGGATAGACCGCCTGGGCGGGGTAGTGCGTCTGTCTGATCCTCTGGGCTCCTCGGGGTAAATGCCAAAGATGGAGGACGAGCGACGCCTGCCGCCCCAGCTACCGGGGGATGATGCCGCCGCCAAACGCGCTCAGAACCCGATTCCCGAAGCAAACGGCGAAGGTGTCGGTAAGTGGCGGTGGCTGGGAATCGGGATCGTCGGCTGGTTGATTACTGGCTTTGGGGGCCTGGTGTCTTGGTCTTGGTGCTGGCCTTCCTAGCCCAACTCCTGATCGCGAATTCGGGAGCTCACTAGATCCCGGTTTGGCTCCTTGGGCCTAGATGAGTTGCGCTTTGGCGACCGCCACTGCGCCAGATTGAGCGGGGTAGGCGGTCAGTCTGGAGCTTCGGTGCTGGCAGCTTTCGCATTTGCGTTTGCATGGTCAGCTTCTGGTGCTCGAGATCGCTAGTCGTGGTGCGCGACGGATCGGGGTCGCGCACCGGGCTATACTTTTTGAAGTGACGGTGGAGGGCCTTCAGAAACGACCCTGTGGGGGGCGCTTTGGCAACATCGTCGAGTCGATCGGCAATACCCCGCTGGTCGAGTTGCCGCGACTTTCTCCCAAGCCGGAGGTGCGGATTTTCGCCAAGCTCGAGGGCCGCAACCCGACCGGTTCGGTCAAGGACCGCGTCGCCAAGGCGATGATCGAGTCGGCCGAGGCCGACGGGTTGATCGAGCCGGGGCAGACGATCCTTGAGCCGACCTCGGGCAACACCGGCATCTCGCTGGCGATGATCTGCAGGCGCAAGGGCTACCCGCTGAAGGTGGTGATGCCTGACAACGTCACCGAGGAGCGCACCCAATTGCTGCGGATGTACGGGGCTGAGATCGTTTACTCAGAGGGCGCCAAGGGCTCCAACGGTGCGGTGGAGGTGGCGCTTGAGATGGCCAAGGACCCCGCCTTCTACATGCCCTACCAGTACGGCAACGAGGCCAATCCGCGTGCTCACTATGAGGGCACCGCCGTCGAGATCCTCGAAGAGCTAGACGAGGTGACCGCCTTCGTCGGCGGCCTGGGTACAGGTGGAACCCTGATGGGCAACGGGCGGCGCCTAAAGGAGAGGAACCCCGCGACCCTGATCGTCGCTGCCGAGCCGATGCAGGGGGAGATGGTCCACGGCCTTCGCTCGCTCGAAGACGGCTTCATCCCGCCGATCATCGACCTCTCCATCCTCGACCGCAAGATCATGGTCTCCAACCGCGATGCGTCGTTTGGACGAGGCGGTTGCTCGACGAGGAAGGGGTCTTTGCCGGCGTCTCCTCCGGGGCCATAGCTGCGATCGCGGTGCGGATCGCCGGCGAGCTGGAGGGTGGCAACGTCGTCTTCCTGATTCCCGACGACGGTTGGAAGTACCTCTCCTCGGGCGTCTACACCAAACCGATCGAGGACATCGAGAACCTCGATTCCACGGTCTGGTGGTAATCGAGGCATCGGTGCGGATCTCCCAGCGGTTGGTCGAGGAGATGATTGGCCATGCGCGGCAAGATCTTCCCAACGAGTGCTGTGGTTTGGTCGGCGGTAGGGATGGCGAGGCGGCTACCATCGTCCGCGTCACCAACGCGGCCGCCAGCCCGCTGCGCTACGAGATGGACCCACAAGAGCAGTACGACGCGCTGAAGGCGATCGAAGACGACGGTGGTGAGCTTCTGGCGATCTACCACTCCCACACCAAGAGCGCCGCTTACCCCTCGCAGACCGACGTTAACCTGGCAGCAGCCTGGCCCGACCAGATCTATCTGATCGTCTCGCTGGCCGACGAGGACGCGCCGGAGCTGAAGGGCTACCTTCTAAGGGATCTGAGGATCGCCGATGCCGAGGTCACTATCTCATAGCCAAAGCCACGGGACCCCTGCCGGGGGCGCCGGTGGCGGCGGGGGCGACGCGGAGGGCGAGGGTGGTGGTGGCGGCGGGGGCGGCGGCAAGCTTGTCAAAGTCGCCTTCGCGCCCAGCCTGGTCGAGGCCGAGATGATCCAGGGCCTGCTCTCCGAGCACGGCATCCCCAGCATGCTCAAGCGCGGCCCCGGCTTTGACGTGCCGGAGTTCATGCCGGTCGGTCCTCGCCAGGTTTTCGTCGACCGAGGCATCGGCGGCGAAGGCGCGCGAGGTGCTCGAGGGAACTCCCGGCGCCAGCTAGCCGACGCTGGGTCGGGCGATTGCGCGCAGGTAATCACGCCAAGCGTTCTCAATCTCGCCGACCCGGGCCTCGAAAGCGGCTTCCAAGGTCGGCTTTGCACCGCCGGGAAGCAACCGCAGGGCGAGCGCTCGACAGGCATCCGGTCCGCGTTCTTGCTCGAGCAGGTCGAAGATCGTGCCGCCGAGGATCACCGCGTCTCGGCGGGAGGGGGGAAAGGAAGGGCGGGCGCTCTCCCGGAGGCGGCGGATCACCGCCGCCCTGTAGAGGCTCGACCTGGCGGGCGAAGTACTGGGCGCCGCCCTCCGCCAGCCAGGCCCAGCTCAGGTAGCGGGCAAAGCGACGCGGCGTCCAGGAGGGAGGGAGGTCGGGGTTGTTGGCCGCGATCACCAGCTGTGCGTAGAGCCGCTCGGCGGTGCCGCGCAGCGCCTCGCGCGAGTCCTCCCCCGCGGCGCGGCGCTCCATATGGGGGTCGTTCAACACGTGCACCTCGGTCGCCATCGCCCAGCCGGCCAGGTAGCGCCTCCCAGCCGGCGCCGCAGACCAGCGCGCCGCCGGCAGGAAGGGGTGTGCCATCGCCAGCCAGGCCGGGTTGGTGTGGACGACAACGGTGACGTCGCCGGGCACCAGCTCAAAGCCGTCCTCCAGCCGCAACCGCAGGTCCTCCATCCGGTCGAGCGTGCGCTCCGCGAAAGCCGTATCGCCACTGTCATGGCGGGCGGTAAAGCTAAGGGATCTGCGTCTCGACCCAGGGCATGGGCCGAGACGTACTAGCCGTTATTCAAGACGAACTTAGACCAGGAGGGCTTCTGCGTCGCCCGCGCAGACTGACTGGATCTCCTGGCGGGCGCGGTCGAACTCCTCCTCAGCCATCACGGGGGTACCCTCAAAGGGTAGATCGCGGTCGATCTCCACCCAGGAGCGACAGCCGTGGTACTCGTCACGGACTCGCACCGTGACCGGGCGGGGGATGCGGTGGACCCGCAGCAGCAGGACGTGAAGCGGATGGCGCCGCTTCCAGTTGAGCCGCTTCTCGGCGTAATCAGGGGTCCAGACGTAGAAGGGCGAGAGGCTGTCGAGGGCGCGGCGGTCGGTGATCGTGAAGTGGTCGGTCACCTCGGCCCAGGCGCGCAGCCGCACCCGTTCGGGTTGGGAGATGCCGCCGTCTTGGATCAGCGCCCTCGGCGGGGGCTCCTCGTCGGGCCAGACCCCCTCTTCAAGCGCCCGGCGCAGCTCGGGGTGGTGGGACTCACGCACCAAGTCGTTTTGCTGGTGATCGAAGGTTGGGTAGAGGAAGAAGCGCTCGTGCTCCAGCTCAAAGTGCTTGTTCTCCTCGCGGATGCCGCCCTTGCGGAGGGTGAGCAGCTGCTCACCCTCGGCCAGTGCACGCACCGTTACGGCCCATTCCTTGAAAGCGATCGGCATTTGGAAGCTGTACCTGAGAAGGTCGTGAAAATCAGTGACTGAGAGAGGCGCCTCTGCCCCTGTCTGGACGGTCGATCCGCCCGGAGCTGGGCATTTTAGACCAGCCCGGTCCAATCGCCAAATTAATCCTTCTTAAACATGCCAGATCAAGGCGGACCCTCAATCCCATCGCTCCCGGCGGATCTCGCCGGTAGCGGAGAGGAGGAGGTGGACCCCGTCGAGCTCATGGTCGAGGGCCGGAAAGTCGGTTCGCAGGTGACCGCCGCGGGACTCCCGCCGCTCCAGCGCCGCGGCGGCGATCCCCCGGGCGAGCGGGTAGGCGTCAGCCGGCCAGCTCGCGCAGACCCGGCGCCCGCCGCAACGGGCCGGCGAGTCGCCACACAGCGTCGCGCGTCTCGTCGGTGGGCGGCGTAAAGCGCCACTCGGGAATCGGCGGACGCCGGGTGATCGCCACCTCGCCCAGGGCCGCCAGCGCAGTTCGGCTGCCGAACACGAAACACTCGCTTAGCGAGTTGGAAGCGAGCCGGTTGGCACCGTGCAGCCCGGTGCAAGAACACTCGCCGACCGCGTACAGCCCGGGCAGCGAGGAGCGCCCCTCGAGGTCGACCGCGATCCCACCCATCACGTAGTGGGCGGCCGGTGCGACCGGCACGGGCGATGAGCGAGGCTCCAGCCCCGCTTCGGCCAGGATCTTGAAAACGCTGGGGAAGCGGGCCGGGTCAACTCCGCGCAGATCAAGGCTGACCTGGGTCGCTGCCGTCTGCCTCGGTGCGCTCGAGGATGGCGGCGGTCACAGCGTCCCGCGGTGCCAGCTCGTCGGTGAAACGCTGACCCGCGGCGTCCAGCAGGGTCGCGCCCTCACCGCGCACCGCCTCGGTGATCAGCATTCCGTCAAAACGGGTTCCGGGCAACGCCAGCGCGGTCGGGTGGAACTGGCAGAACTCGAGGTCGGCCAGCTCCGCGCCCGCCGCCTGGCCCAGGACCGGGCCAGCGCCGATCGCGCCGCGCGGATTGGTTGTCCGTCGCCACAGGGCGGCGGCCCCGCCGGTTGCCAGCACGGTCGCGCTGGCGGCGATCGGTTGCGCCTCGCTCAGCACCCCGAAGCAGCGCTCGCCGTCGCTCCAAAGCGCCGTCGCCGAGGTCCGCTCGCGCACCTCTATCCGCGGATCGGCGGCGACCATCGCGGCAAGCTTTGAGGTGATCTCATGTCCGGTCTGGCTGCCGCCGGAATGGACGATGCGCCGCCGCGTGTGGCCGCCCTCCAGAGCAAGGGCAAGCTCCCCGTCCTGCTCGAGGTCAAAGCCGACGCCGCGCTCGCGCAGATCCCACACCGCCGCCGGGGCCTCCTGGACCAAAACCTGAACGGCGGCGGGCCGGCACAGCCCGCGCCCCGCCGCGATCGTGTCGACGGCGTGCTGGGCTGGGGAGTCGCCCGGCTCAAGCGCCGCGGCGAGGCCGCCCTGGGCCCAGAAGCTGGCGCTCTGGGAGAGCGGCGTTCGGGAGATAAGGCAGACGGAGCCGCCGAGCTCGGCGGCGCGCAGCGCCGTCCAGAGTCCGGCCGCGCCGCCGCCGATCACGGCGACGTCGAACTCGGTCGTTTCGGCTATCGCCGCCCCGCCTCTCGGCGGATCGACTCGACCTGGTCGCGAAGCCAGGCGGCCGCCGCCTCCCTTGCGCGAGCCTGGCCCTCGCCGATCGTCTTCTCGGCCTCGGCGGCACGCCGCTCCGCCGCCTCGACGCGCTTCTCAGCCGCCTCGGCCTGGGCCTCGATTTCAGCGAGGCGGCCTTCGGCGGCGGCGATCGCCTCTCGCTTGGCCTCGCGCTCGCGGCGCAGCTCACCCGCTGCCTCCGCGGCGCTCAGTCGCTCCTTCTCGAGGTTGGCTTCCAGAGCCCGCACCTCGGCGATCGCCCGCTGCTCGGCCGCCTCGGCCGCCTCCATCGCCTCCCGCAGCCGCCGCTCGGCCTCCGCTACCTGCGCGTCAAGGCTTTCACCGCTCGCTCCGCTCGTCCTCTCGCTCGCCATCGTCGCCGGATCAATCTATTACGGGCGGGCGAGGACGTCGCGGTAGGCCTCGACAACCCGCTCGGCCATCCGCGCGGCGGAAAGCGATGCGGCGCGAACGGACCCGGCGACGCGGGGGTCGGCTCAGCCTCAAGGTGCGGGCGGACGGCGGCGCTCCAGGCTGTCGTCTCGAAGGGCGCGCAGAGGCAGCCCGCGATCCCGCCCAGCGCGTAGGGGGCGATCCCGACTGGAGTCGAGAGCACCGGAACATTGCAGGCGAGCGCCTCGACGCAGGCAAGGCCGAAGCCCTCATACTCGGAGGTGACCAGGACCGCGTTGGCGGCGTTGATCCAAAGCTGCATGCGGGCGGGGTCGATCGCGCCGCCGGTGAGCAGCTGCACCCCGCATGCGAGCGCCACGGCCGCCGCCCGATCGTGGCGCTTCTCGGGCCGAGCCGGGTTGGCGGGGAAGAGCAGATAGCGGCCGCCCGGATCAAGGCCGAGCGCCGCCCGCGCCTGGCTGCGCGGCGCAGGCCCAAACCGACCTAGGTCTGCTCCGCAGGGCAGCACCGCCGCCCCCGGTACGGGGGGCAATCCCGGCCTGCCGTCCTCGGGCCAAAACAGAGCCCGTGAGACGGCGGAGACCAGGTCCGCCCGCCATGCCAACCGCCTCGAGAGCGGGCCGACAAGGCCGTGGCGGACGTCGGTGCCGTGAAAGGTGACCACCAGTGGACGCGCCCCAGCCAGCCGCGCGCACCAGCCCGCTAACCCGTAGTGGGCGTGGACTAGGTCAAAGCTTTCACGGCGAAGCTGTGTGCGCAGCCGCCGCGTCGCGGGCAGGTACTCGCCTCTGCCCCGGGGGAAGGCGAAGACATCGACCTCGACGCCAAGACGGCGCACCGCATCGATCTGGTCGCGCACCCACTGCCCCCGCTGGGGTGCCCCGGGGTCGGGGACGAAGTTGGTGACGAGGAGAACCCGCATCATCCGAGCGTATCCCCGCAGCGAGGAACCGGGAGCCCCTATCTCATCGCTTCAGCGATCGCAGCCAGCTGCTCGGGCCGATCAGAATGCGGGCCTCCGGCCGCATCCAACGCAGCACCGAGAGCAGTTCTGGCTGGCGTAGGGAGACGCAGCCGGCCGTCGGTCCGCCGGTCTGCACGTGCAGGAAGATCCCCGACCCCCGTCCGTAGACGGGGTGGTTGTAGTTGAAGTCGATCACGGCGGCGTAGCGGTAGGCGAGCTCGTGGTTAATCCAGAGGTCCTCGTCGGCGGGCGCGCAAGGACGGCGCACCACCCAGCGGTTGTAGTCGGCCCGCGTCCCCGACCAACACGAACCGGGCACCAGCCGACGCCACCGGAAGCCGGTCACGCCAGGGTCCGGGCGGGAGCCGAAGTCATAGACGAAGCCGTAATCGCCGATCGGGGTGGTGCCGTCGCCGGAGTGCCGTCGCGCCGGGTCAGAGAGGCCGTTGAACCCGATCCTGGCTGGCATCGCCCCCCGAACGACCTGCCATCTGCTTCCCTGCAATCGGTAGGTCCGGGCGGTCGCATAGGTGGTCCCCGTCCCCCTGGTGGCGATCTCGATGACCTGCCTGGCTAGGCCCAGGCCGCGCATCCCGTTCGGATTGACAGCGGGTGCACCCGGCGTCGCCGCGGCGATCGGTGCGCTCAGGGTCATCAGCGCGAGTGCGAGTGCGAAGCACAAGGCGGCGAGGGCCCGGCGATCCCGGGGGCTAGGGGGGACGCGGAGCCAGCGGCTCATTTCGGGTTATTGCGCGACCGTGACCAGGGTCCCGACCGGCGTGTAGGGCCAGACCTTTGCGGCATCTTCGAGCGGCATCTCGACACAGCCGAGGCTCTGTGGGGTGCCATAGGAGGCGCGGTCGAAGGCGTGTAGGGCATCTCCCCCGTTGAAGTAGCTGACCCATTTGATCCCGGGGTCGCTGTAATGGGAGCCATCGGGGTTGGTACCACTCATCGTCGTTTCGGAGAGGTGCTCGAAGACCGGGAAGGTGCCAAGTTCGGTTTCGGCGCCCGGGATCCCAGTGTTGGCGGCCGTGGTGAGGATCTGGTGGCCGTTGTGCCAGAGGGTCACCGTCTCGGGGACCGTCTCACTCACATAGACATAGCTGTAGCCCGGTTCGGGATTTCGCTTGCCTGCGATCGCGTCGCGCAGCAGCGCCGACCAGACAGCCGAACCCGCTTCACCGTCCGTTTCCATTTCGTGGTCGTTCTCGAAGGCCATCACAGCCCCGCGGGTGATCGTGTTTGGCTGACCGGGCGACCAGTCTGTGCGCAATCCAGCGGGGGTGTTGGGGTAGAGCCAGGTGAACTTTCCCCGCGGGGGTTCGACAGCGGCGCGCAGCTCTCCTGACGGCGTACGTGGCACGCTGGATCCGGTCGGTGCCCACTTCAGCGGAAGGTAACCCGCCTGCGCGAGGAGCTGTTGCAGCCGCAGAGTCGAGCCTGGCGGAATTGTCCAGCCGATATCTCGACCTGCCCGCAAGGAGCCGTTCGCCTGGATGATCTCGACTCGCCGCGGCAGCTCAGCCTGCAGGGTGGTTGCGAGGCCGGCTCCGTAACCACTGGGGGTGAAGGTGAGCGTATGGCTGTTGGTCTGCTGCCAGGCACCTGATGGGCTGGAGGAGAGGGTGGGGCGGCTCGCGCCGAGCACGTTCGCGACGGGCTCTGAGAAGGTCAGTTGCAGCGGGGTTGCGGGTGAGACGGTGGCGCCCGGGGGCGGGTTGGCGGCGACGCTCGGCGAGCTGCTCGCTGGGAACCAGGTGACGGGCTCTGGCTGGCTCAACCGCTCCCATGAACGAGGGGCGCTGGCAATCAGGACGGTCCCGGCCGCCTCGCGGGGGCCGAGGCTGATCGAGCTGCGCGGCTGGCGGAAGCTCTCGCGGTGCAGGTGCCCCGAGATGCCGTAGGCGACCTCGCTGACCGGTTGGTTGAAGGAGACGCGGGGAACCGCGGAATGGACTGTCACCCAGCGGGTTTGGACTTTCGCAGTCGGGGCCCGGAAGGTCAGCTGTTGGTGGTCTTCGCTACCTAACAGCCAGCTCAGCCAGCCGGGGCGGCGGACGACGAGGTCAACCGAGACCTGCTCGCCGGGGGCGATCCGCGTCTTCGGTTCCAGCCGGCCGGAACGAACGGTGACCGGGATCGGCCGGCCGCCGGGGCCGACGGCATGTATCTGCTCCACGGTCCCCCCGAACTCACCCACTTCATAGCGCGCGAGCGCGGCAGAGTCTGTGCTGAGCGCGGCGCCGGACATCGAGACGGCGCCGATAGCGAGACCGATGACGACGACCGCCGCGCCGGCAAGTACCAGCAGCCAGCGACGGCGCCAACCTGAGCTTGGCCCGTTCGACGAACTGGGATGAGGAGCCTGCTCCTCGGCCACTTCCAAAAGGATAGAGAGAAGCGCCACCGCCAGCGCGACTTAGCGCCAACCCATCGCAATGGCTGGGCGAGGGTGGCTTCTTTGGCCCGGCACCGGCCTCGAATCGCGCGAGGGCCGATGAGTGCTTGTCGCCGCGCGCAGGCAGCCACTCAGCGAGCAGCGCAGGAGACCACCCGCGGGCGGGAAAGCGGGGGTTTACTCGGTGCCGAGCACTATAAGAACCGTTACTATTCGAAATTCGGGAATTCGTTTTCACGGTTTTCACGGCTACTGGGGAGCATCTGGGTTCCTCGAATCCGCGCCTGGTATCACGAGTTTTATGAGGGCATGGCACCAGCCGACGCCCAGCTGCACCCCAGCCCATTTACCTCAGGTAGTGCTGAGGGCGAAGCGGTCAATCCCTGGTGGAAGCTGCCCCACGCTCAGCAGCCAAGGCTGAACCTCAAAGCATCATGACCATGTCTTTTCGCCCGTCTCCCGCCAGTGGATTCCGCTGGTCAGAATGACCTCCGCTCCGGATTATGGAGTTTTCATCACCGGGACGGGTGGCGAGTCACTCGACAAGGTGATCCCGAGTTCTCCGAATTTGCAGCTATGGGCTGACCAGCCCTGCGGCACAATGAAGTTCACGCTCAAGCCCGACGGCTTTGATCGGACTAACAGTCGGCGAGGATTCTCCCTGGCGAGTACGAATGCGCACCACAGCGAATCGGCGCAGATCTTCCCAAACAGAGGGGCGGGCGCGAGGTTCGTTTGGACTGCAGATCCCCGCCCAACGGGCTCGCCGCCGCTACCCCCGATGCGATGCAGCTGGGACGGAGGTCGTCAAGCGGACAGTGGAGGCCCGGCCGGAAGACAAGGCGACCCCTTGGGAGCCGGGCATGCGGTGGCAGTGCCAAGCGGCAGGCGTCGGGCTTATTGCCGCAGGCTTGGCGAAGGCCCCCGTCCCCGGCGCTGGCCGGCCGGCGGGATTTGACAAAAGGTCGAGGAGGGCAAGACAGCAACCCTCAAATGAGGGAGACTCGCGGCGATGCCCGCTTCCCGTAGCTATGACCGCGCGCCCTCTGAGGTCCGGCCGGTGACGATCGACCCAGGGTTCGTTGCTACCGCCGACGGGTCGGCGCTGATTTCAGTGGGCAAGACGAGGGTGATTTGCACGGCCTCGATCAGCGACTCTGTGCCGCGCTGGATGCAGGGGGGCGGTCGCGGTTGGGTCACCGCTGAGTACGCGATGCTGCCGGCCTCCACCGGAGACCGAAAGGCCCGCGACATCTCCCGCGGTAAGCAGGATGGCCGAGGGGTGGAGATCCAACGGCTGATCGGCCGCTCCCTGCGGGTCGTGGTCAACTTCGAGGCGATGGGGGAGCGCAGCGTCTACGTCGACTGCGACGTGGTGCAGGCCGACGGCGGCACTCGGTGCGCGGCGATCACCGGCGGCTACGTGGCGCTGCGCCAGGCGTTTCAGAAACTGCTCGACAACCACGCGATCGCGACGATGCCGCTGAGCGGTTCGGTCGCCGCGATCAGCGTCGGAATGGTCGACGGGCGGGCGATCTGTGACCTTGACTACTCCGAGGACTCGGCCGCCGAGGTCGACGCGAACGTCGTGATGACCGGGGATGGTGGCCTGGTCGAGGTGCAGGCGACGGCGGAGCGCACGCCGCTCTCGCGCGCATCTCTTGACGAGCTGCTGGCCCTTGCCGAGGGCGGGATCGCCCGCCTGCGGGAGGTGCAGGAGCGGGTCCTTTGATCTTCGCTACCCGCAACGCGCACAAGCTGCGGGAGCTGACCGAGATTCTGCCGGGGGTGGAGTTGCAGGCCCTCCCACTTGGGGTCGAGATCCCGCCTGAGGATGGCGATAGCTTTGCTGCAAATGCGCTGATCAAGGCACGCGCCGCCCACGCGGCCAGCGGCGAGGCGGCGGTGGCTGATGACTCGGGAATCGAAGTGGCGGCGCTCGGCGGCCGACCGGGGATCTACTCGGCCCGCTATGCCGGAGAGGGCGCGAGTGACGAGGAGAATCTGGCGAAGCTGCTGCGCGAGGTCGCCGCTGCCGGGGATGAACGTCGCGCCATTTACGTCTGCGTTATCGCCCTCGTTGACGAGCAGGGCGCGGAGCGCACTTTCGAGGGACGCTGTGCGGGGCGGCTGACGCGGAGGCCGCGAGGGGCGGGCGGCTTCGGCTATGACCCGGCCTTCGTCCCCGACGAGACTGGCCCGAGCGACGAGAGGACGATGGCCGAGCTGAGCCCCGCCGAGAAGCATGCGATCAGCCACCGCGGCAGGGCCGCGCTCCTGCTCGCCGAACATCTCGGGGTGCCCGCGCGGGAAGGGTCGAGGTGATCAAGACAAAGAGCGGAGCGGCGGGACTTTCGATCGGTTCCAACGCAGTGTTGATCGCGATCAAGCTTGCCGCCGGGGCGATCACGGGTTCGATCGCGATCCTCACCGAGGCTGTCCATTCGCTGATCGACCTGGTCGCATCGGTCGTTGCCTTCGTTTCGGTGCGCAAAGCAGATGAACCGGCCGATGCCGGTCACCCCTACGGCCATGAGAAGGTCGAGAGCCTTGCCGCAACGATCGAGGGGATGCTGATCCTGGTCGGTGCAGGGATCATCGTCTATGAGGCGACCCACCGGTTGGTCGTGGGTTCGAGCGTGCAGTCTCTCGGGGTCGGCATGGCGGTGATGGGGTTCTCGGTCCTGGCAAACCTGGGCGTTTCAGAGGTCCTCTCGCGCCAGGCGCGCGCACACGAATCGCCGGCGCTTTACGGAGACGCGGCACACTTGCGAGCCGACGCGTTCACCTCGATCGGAGTACTGGTAGGTCTCGCTCTCGTCAAGGTCACCGGCGAGGCGGCCTTCGATTCGATCACGGCGCTGGTGGTCGCGGCGACAATAGTCACCGCCGGCCTGAGGATCATCAGGCGATCCTCTGGCGTGCTCGTCGACGAAGCGCTACCCAGCCGCGAGATGGACCGGATCGAGGCGGCGATCGCGTCGTCGCGGTCAGTCGAGGTGGCCGGTTACCACAAGCTCCGTGCTCGCCGCGCCGGAAGTCGCCGCTACATCGACCTCCACGTCCAGTACCGCACGGGCACCAGCCTCGAGCGCGCCCACGAGCTGGCCCACAAGATGCGCGCCGAGATCGAGGGAAAGGTACCCGGCGCCGAGGTGCTGATCCACGTCGAGCCCGAGACCTCTGTGCGCGAGTCCGATGAGGCTGCCGGTGGTCCATACCGCTCCGGCTAGCGTTCCAAGCGCCATTCGGGAGCCTCGCGTCGATCTCAGGCAAGCGGGCGCGATACGGCGTCGGCTCTCTGCGGACGCGAAGCAGGGAGCGGTTGCTTAGGGGGACGGAAGAAGGTTGACGGCGGCGGCGAGGCCGACGGCGCCGACCGTGATCGAGTAGCCGGTGTAACCGCCGATTGCGAACAGGACCACGGCGATCGCGCAGATCGCCACGACGATGATCCAGGAACCTCGAGCCAGGGACACGGTCCCGGTATTTTGGCCGAGATGCCTGACGCCGCCACAGATGCCCGCTCCGGCGAGGGCGCCGAACAGGCGCTCGCCTACCTCGCCGAGATGTCGCCCGATCTGCGTGGTGCCGTGATCCTCGACTCCGGTGAGGTGCTCGCGGCCACGGGGAGCGCCGATCGCTGGGGTGAGGGCGGGCTGGCGCTGCTCGAGGTTGCCGATGATGCCGGCGGCGAGCCGGTCCAGCAACTCCACATCGCGACAGAGCAGGGGGAGGTTTTCGCGGTGCGTAGCGAGGGGCTGGCCGCGATCGCGGTCACCGAGCGCTTCGCGCTGGCCTCGCTGATGCTCTTCGATCTGCGCTCGATCCTGCGTGATCTGGCCCCCGGGCGAGGGAGGAGGGCTGCATGAGTCCCAAGCCCCACCGCGTCATCCTCGATCGCGTTTCCGGCTACGCCGACGAGGCCGCCGCCTACATTCGCCGCCGTCGCATCGCGCGCCGTCCCTTCGCCCGCCTCTATTACAGCGGTGGGCGCAGCCGCGATCACGCCGCCGACTCCGTTGCCGGGGGTGAGCTGTTTGTCGCCGCCGGGCGCCTGATCGAGGTGGCGGGAAAGCGGCTGAAGCCGTGAGCGAACTACTCGATCCCGGAGTCGCCGAGCGCGCCCTCGCCCGGGCCCTGTCGGCCGGGGGCGACTTCGCCGAGGTTTTCGCCGAACGCCGCAGCGGCTTCTCGATGTCGATCGACGAGTCGCGGATCGAGTCGGTCCAAGCAGGTGCCGAGGAGGGGGCTGGGGTGCGGGTGATCGCCGGCACCACCACCTACTTTGCCCACGTCGACGGGCTCGATCCGAGCGACGTGGAACGTGCGGCGGGGGAGGCCGCGTCGGCCCTGCGGGGCGAGCGCACCGAGCCATCCGGGCTGGGGGCGGCGCGCTGGGCGACCCCACAGCTGATCGAGCGACCCCCCGAAGAGGTCCCAGCCGAGCGCAAGGCGGAGCTTCTGCGGGAGCTGGATGACCGCGGTCGGGCCGCCGGCGGTGAGATCACCCAGTTCTCGGCATCCTACGGGGACGCTCGCAGGGAGGTCGCGGTTGCCAACTCCGAGGGCCTGTTCAGCGGCGATGACCGCATCCGTGTCCGGCTTGGGGCCCAGGCGGTGGCACGCCGCGACGAAGTGGTCCAGACCGGTTTTGAGACGCTCGGGGCACATCGCGGCTTCGAGCTTTTCGACGGCGACCCCGCGCGCATAGCTGAGCAGGCCGCCCGCAAGGCGCTGACCCTGCTCGACGCCGATCCGGCGCCGGCGGGCTCGATGCCAGTCGTGGTCGGCGGTGGTTTCGGCGGGGTCCTCTTCCACGAGATGACCGGCCACGGCCTCGAGGCCGACCACGTGCAAAAGGGGGCGAGCGTCTACGCCGGCAAGCTCGGCGAGACGGTCGCCCAGCCTCTGCTGAACGCCTACGACGACGGCCGCCTGCCCGGCGAGTGGGGCACCGACGGGATCGATGACGAGGGCACCCCGACCCAGAAAACCATGGTCATCGAGGACGGCCGGCTCATCTCCTTCCTCTACGACCGCCTGCGCGCCGATCGCGACGGGCTGCCCTCGACCGGCAACGGGCGTCGCGAGAGCTTCCGCCACCTGCCGATCCCGCGCATGACCAACACCTACATCGCCCCCGGTGAGGAGGATCCCGAAGCGATCATCGCCGAGGTCCAGAAGGGGTTCTACGCAGTCTCCTTTGCCGGTGGTCAGGTGGACCCGGCGACAGGAGACTTCGTCTTCGGCGTCTCTGAGGGCTACCTGATCGAGGGAGGTAGGGCGACGAGGCCCTGCCGGGGGGCGACCCTGATCGGCAACTGTCTGGAGGCGCTGATGGGGATCGAGGCGGTCGGAGATGACTTCGAAATGAAGACGGGATTCTGCGGCAAGGGCGGTCAGAAAGTGCCGGTGGGAACCGGCCAGGGCCATGTCCGCATCCGGGCAATGACCGTCGGGGGGACCGAGGTTTGAGCGAGCTCGGAGCTGCGGCAAGGCGCGCCGTCGAGGCGGCCCTGGCGGCAGGGGCCGAGGATGCCGAAGCCTATGCCTGCGAAGAGGCCGGGCGCGAGGTGCGGGTTCACGGGGGAGAGGTGGAAAGCCTGACCGCGGCGACCCAGCGCGGGATCGGGGTGCGTGCCTGGCTCGGGGCGCGGGTCGGTTACGCGTTTGGAACCGATTCTTCTGAGCGAGGTGCAGCCGCAGTGGCCGCCCGCGCCGCGGGAGCGGCGCGGGCGGCAGACGAGGACGAGTTCGCGGGTCCACCCCAAGCGGCGGCGTCGCGGCCGCTGGAGGGTCTGCGCGACCCTTCGGTCAGCCAATGGCCGACTACGCGGGTGGCCGAGCTGGCGCTCGCTGTCGAGCGCGCTGCCCTGGCGGCTGATCCACGGATCGTTGGAGTCGAGAGCGCGGTCTACGCGGACTCCGCGGAGCGAGTTGCGATCCTCTCCTCCGTCGGCCTCGAGGGCGAGTACGAGTCATCAAGCGCCTACGCCTTCCTGCAGGCGCTCGCCGAGGGTGACGGCGGCCGCGAGACCGGCCTCGGCTTCGGCCTGGCCCGCGGCCCCGCCGCTCTGGAGCCCGCTGCGATCGGCGCTGAGGGGGCTGTGCGCGCTGCCTCGATGATCGGCGCCGCCAAGCCCGTCTCGCGCACATGCGCGGTCGTCCTCGACCCGACCGTAGCCGCGAGCTTCGCTGCCCTAATCGGCATGACCCTGGCTGCCGACGCGGTGCAGCGGGGTCGCTCCCCGTTCGCCGAGCGCCTCGGCGAGGAGGTCGCCGGCAAGGCTCTTGCCCTGCACGATGACGGACTCGATCCCACGGGGCCCGCCTCCTCACCGTTTGACGGCGAGGGCGTCCCCCGTCGCCGCACCGCTTTGATTGAGGAGGGGCGGCTGCGCGCCTACCTTTACGACACCTACACCGCAAGGCGCGCGGGCGCGGCCTCGACCGGCAACGCCGGGCGGAGCGGTTACCGTTCGCTGCCCTCAGTCTCGACCTCCAATCTGGTCGTCGCTGCCGGCCAGCTCAGCCTCGAGGAGCTGTTCGGCGAGGTGGGCGAGGGGGTCTACGTGACCGACGTCGCCGGCCTGCACTCCGGTGTCAACCCGGTATCCGGGGTTTTTTCGGTGGGTGCCTCGGGGCGGGCAATCCACGCTGGGGAACCGGCCGAGCCGCTGCGTGAGTTCACGATCGCGGGCGACCTCGTCTCGATGCTCGGCGCCGTTGGCGCCGCGGGTACTGACTCGCGCTGGGTCCCGTTCGGGGGCTCTGTGCGCACGCCGTCGCTGCTGATTGGCGAGATGACGGTCGGCGGCTCCTGATCTCGCTTCGATCCTCCCGCCCGCGCCCGGCCTTACGCCGAGCCCACTGTTAGATTGCGGCCGTCTTCAATCCCGAGGAGGAATTTCGACGTGACCAAGGCTGAGTTTCTCGATCAACTGGCTGGTGATGAGCGGGTGGGCAGCAAGAAGGCCGCCGCCGACGCCGTGGACGCCGTGCTGGATGCGATAACCGACACGCTGAGCGGGGGTGGCGAGGTCAGCTTCACCGGCTTCGGCAAGTTCCACGTCGCCGAGCGCGGCCCTCGCCAGGGGGTTAACCCGCGCACCGGCGAGCGAATCACGATCCCCGGCGGCAAGGTTCCGCGCTTCTCCGCCGGCTCGGCGCTGAAGGCCAAGGTCAAGGGCGGCTGATTTCTGAAACAGCCCTTTGCTGATCGGCTGGTGGCGCTTGTCGAGGAGCGCCGCAGCCAGATCTGCCTCGGCCTGGACCCGGACCCCTCGAGGCTGGGAGCGCTGGGAGAGACCGCGGCTGCAGGCGCTGAGATGCCCGCGGCGGAGCGCGCCGGGCGGGCCGTGGCCGCCCACTGCCGCTCCCTGATTGAGCGGGCCGGCAAAGCCTGCGTTGCGGTCAAGCCGCAGCTTGCCTGCTTTGAGCGGCTCGGTGCTCCGGGGTGGGCGGCGCTCGCGGAGGTATGTGAGGCGACCCATGCCGCCGGCCTGCTCCTCGTCGCAGACGGTAAGCGAGGCGACGTTCCCGTCAGCGCCGCCGCCTACGCCCAGGCCCTGGTCGGCGCGACCTCGACCCCATGGGGGAGCGTTGCCGGCCTGGGCGCCGACGCTTTCACTGCCAATTCACTGCTCGGCCGCGATGCGCTCGAGCCGCTGATCGAGGCGGCCGCGTCGACCGGGGCGGGGGTCTTCGCCCTGGTTCGCACCAGCAACCCGGGTGCCGCGGACATCCAGGACCTCCCGGCCCCCGAGCGGCCGCTGCACGAGAGCATTGCGGCGATGGTCGACGGCCTCTCCGATCGGCTGTTGGGGAACAGTGGGCTGAGCGGGATGGGAGCGGTGGTCGGCGCCACTGAGCCAGAACACCTGGCCGTCCTGCGAGAGCTGATGCCCCGCTCGATCTTTCTCATCCCCGGGGTCGGGGCTCAAGGTGGGCGGGCGGAGGCGCTGGGTCCCGCCTTTGGGCCGGGCCCGGCGGCAGCAGTGGTGGCCGTCTCGCGCGGGATCGCCTCCGAACCCGATCCCGCCGCGGCCGCCGAGCGTATCCGCGCCGCCGTTTGGGACGTTTCGACCGCTTAAAGGAGCCCTGAGCGGTTATACGATCAACGGCGCTCATCCGATCCGCCGCCCGTCTACATGGAGAAAGACAGATCAACCCCAGCCCGGGTCCTCGCGACCCTCGCGCTGGCGGCCGCCCTCCTCTTCCTTATCCTGTTGCTCTCCTCCTCGCTCGGCGGCGGGGGTTCGGGAGGCCCGAACACCCCCGCCTCAGCCCGCAGGGCGGGGCGCTCAGGCAACGCCCACATCCCCGCGGTCTACGTGGTCAAGAACGGCGACACCCTGACCTCGATCGCCCACAAGACGGGCGTCTCGGTTCTCCGCATCCAGACGCTGAACCCCCACGTCGACCCGCAGATCCTGATCTCCGGGGAAAGGTTAAGGCTGCGCTAGGGCCGCGGCGGCGAATTGGGCTGCGGCTTGGCGCCTTGGGGGTCGCGACGCCGCTAGCGCTCCTCCTCCTCGGTCTCGGCACGGCGAGCGCGGCGCGCTCCGGGCCGCCGACGGTTGAGGCCCGCGCCTGGGCCCTGATCGACGCCCGCACCGGCGAAGTGCTGACCTCCCACGCCGCCAGGCGGCCGTTGCTTGTCGCCAGCACGACCAAGTTGATGACTGCATGGGTGGTTTTGCACGAGCTGCCGCTGGGCAGGATCGTGCGGGCCGCGCCCTACCACGCCACCTACGGCGAGTCCCTTTTGGGTCTGCGGCCGGGTCAGCGGATCAGCGTCCGCGACCTCCTCTACGGGATGGTCTTGGTCAGCGGCAACGATGCCGCCTACGATCTGGCGCTGGCAGCGGCCGGCTCAGAGCGCCGTTTCGTGCGCCAGATGAACCGGCAGGCAGCGGCGCTCGGTCTGCACAACACCCACTTCGCGAACCCGATCGGCCTCGACCAGCGCGGCAACTACTCAAGCGCCCGCGACCTGACGACGTTGGCGCAGCGGCTGCTGCGCATACCGGCATTCGCCCGGATCGCCGACTCACGCACTGCGGTGCTGCGCAGCCTGCACCCGCCGCGCAGGATCGTCTCCATCAATCAGCTGCTGCGGATGGCGCCCTGGGTCAACGGGGTTAAGACCGGCCACACCTCTGGTGCGCGCTACGTCCTGGTCGGCTCTGGCGATCGCAAGGGGGTTGAGTTGATCTCCGCCGCGATCGGTGCTCCCACCGACGAAGACCGCTTCAGCGACAACCTGAAGCTGCTTGAGTACGGCTTCTCCCTTTACCGAAGGCAGGCGGCGGTCCGCGCCGGCCAGACCCTTGCCGATCCGGCGGTCCGCTATGCGGGAGGGGAGCTGGCGCTCATCTCCCCGCGCACCGTCAAGGTTGCGATCCGCAGTGGCCAGCGGTTGAGCCTGAAAGTCAGGGCGCCGAAGGAAGTGCAGGGGCCGATCCACAGCGGCGCTGTGCTTGGCAGGGCGAAGGTGCTGCTTGACGGTGTGAAGGTGGCGAGCATCGCGCTGCGAGCCGCGCGCTCGCTGCCGCAGGCCAGCGCCCTCCAACGGGCTCGCGGCTCGGCCTCAGCGGGTGCGATCCCGTTTGCGCTGGTTGCGTTCGTGATACTGATTGGAGCGTCGTATCGGTGGCGCCGCCGGCGCCACGTCGGCGATCGAGAGGAGCGGATCCTGGTGCGTCGCGGGGAAATGCTTGCCGCCGGCGATCGAAGCCGAAGGGGAGGTTGACCGGGTGATACTGACGGTGACGCTGAACGCCGCGATCGACCGCACCGTCGCGGTGCCGAACTTTCGCCTCGGTCGTCGCCATCGGGCGGTCGAGAGTCGCACGGTGGCGGGCGGCAAGGGGATCAACGTCGCGCGGGCGCTGAGCCTGCTTGGCCGGCCGGTGATCGCGACCGGCTTTGCCGGCGGCCCGACCGGGGCGCGCGTCCTCGAGCAGCTGAGCGAAGAGTCGGTGCTCACCGATTTCACCAGAATCGCCGGTGAGACGCGGATAAACCTCGCCGTGGTCGACCCCACCTCCGGCGAGCAGACCGAGATCAACGAGCGCGGCCCGGCGGTCAGCCCGGAGGAGGTTGATGCGTTCTCTGAGCGGATTGGCTACCTCGCTGGCGGGGCGAAGATCTGCGTGCTTGCTGGGACCCTGCCGCCGGGTGCGGGCGACGACCTTTACGCGCGTCTGGTCAAGGACCTGCGCGCCCGCGGCATCGTCGTCGTCCTCGACGCCGAGGGGGAGGCGATGATGGCCGGTCTGCGGGCCGGCGCCTCGGTCGTCACCCCGAACGAGCGGGAGGCCGAGGAGCTTGTCGGTCAAGAGTTCGCGGATCGCAGCGACCTCGCCCAAGGCCTCGCTGAGCTTGTTCGCCTCGGTGCCGGCGAGGCAGCAATCACTCGGCTGGATGGGTGTGTCGCGGTTGCCGGGGAGGGTCCCGAACGCCGCTTCCTTGAGGTTCGCACCGAGCCCTTGGACCCGGTTTCAACGGTCGGCTCCGGGGACGCATTCCTGGCCGGCTACGTCGCGGCGCGCTATGAAGAGCTCCCGCCGAGCGAGTGCCTTGCCTACGGCGTCGCCTGCGGCGCCGAGTCGACCCAACATTTCGGCGCCGGGGTGATAGACCGTCGCCAGGTCGAGCGACTGCTCGCCGAGGTGGTGGTGAACGATTTGGAGGTCCCCGCGGAAGTGTAGGCTGGCTGTCCAACGCCACCCTGGAGGACCCTAATTGGAGATCGACATCGGTCGCGGCAAGAAGGGGCGGCGCGCCTACGGATTCGACGACATCGCGATCGTTCCGTCGCGCCGCACCCGCGATCCCGACGACATAGACATCAGCTGGACCCTCGGCCCCTATCGCTTCGACCTGCCGCTTGTCGCCTCGGCGATGGATGGCGTCGTCAGCCCCGAGACCGCAGTGCTCGTCAACGAGCTTGGCGGCCTGGGGGTGCTCAACCTGGAGGGGATCTGGACTCGCTTTGAGGACGCCGAGGGCCAGCTCGAGAAGATCGCCGCCGCCCCCAAGCACCTCGCGACGCCAATCATGCAGGAGATCTACACCGAGCCGGTCAAGCCCGAGCTGATCAGGCGGCGCGTGGCCGAGATCAAGGAGCGCGGCGCCGTCGCCTGCGGCTCGCTGACCCCGCAGAAGGTGCGAGAGCACTATGAGGTCGCGGTCGAGGCCGGTCTCGACATCCTGGTCATCCAGGGCACGGTGATCTCCGCCGAACACGTCTCGACCACGGTCGAGCCGCTCAACCTGAAGGAGTTCATCACCCAGGTGCCGGTGCCGACGGTGGTCGGCGGCTGCGCCTCCTACTCGACTGGGTTACACCTGATGCGCACCGGTGCCGTCGGCGTCTTGGTCGGGGTCGGCCC
The DNA here is from genome assembly GCA_963722965.1 of uncultured Solirubrobacterales bacterium. Classification (GTDB taxonomy): domain Bacteria; phylum Actinomycetota; class Thermoleophilia; order Solirubrobacterales; family 70-9; genus DATLSM01. The sequence goes on from CAVROX010000007.1 coordinate 145,544, forward strand.
CGGTGCGGCATGCACGACCCGCGGGGTTCTGGGCATCGGCGTGCCGCAGGCGACCGCGATCGCCGACGTCGCCGCGGCTCGTGCCCAGCACATGCTGGAGACCGGCGAGTACGTGAACGTGATCGCCGACGGCGGTATGCGGACCGGTGGTGACGTCTCCAAGGCGATCGCCTGCGGCGCCGACGCGGTCATGGTTGGCTCGCCGCTGGCCCGCGCCAAGGAGGCACCGGGTCGTGGATTCCACTGGGGGATGGCAACCTTCCACCCCTCGCTGCCGCGCGGTACCCGTGTCTCCACCAAGCAGGACGGGACGATGGAGGAGATCCTGCTCGGGCCAGCCCAGGAGAACGACGGCACCTTCAACCTGATGGGGGCGCTGCGGACCTCGATGGCCACCTGCGGATACGAGGACATCCGCTCCTTCCAGCGGGCCGAGGTGATGGTTGCGCCGGCCCTGCTGAGCGAGGGCAAGAAGCTGCAGAACGAGCAGTCGGTCGGGATGGGCTCAAACGGCAGGGCGGCGGTGTCCGCGGGGGTTGCGGTATCGGATGACTGACGGTCCCAGCGCGGTCGGGCCGGCGGGTCCCGTCGCTGCCGGGGAACCAGCACCCCCCGGGGGGGCTGAGGCCTCCGCGGCGGAGATCTCCCCGGGCGCGCCATCTCCCGGGAGACCTGCTTTGGAGGAGGTCCTCGTCCTCGATTTCGGCGGGCAGTACTCCCAGCTGATCGCGCGGCGGATCCGTGAGTGCGGGGTGTTCGCCGAGCTGCTCCCCGCGACGGCGTCGGTCCGGAAGATCCGCGAGCGCCAACCCAAGGGGCTGGTGCTCTCCGGCGGGCCCGCCTCGGTGTATGAGCCAGGGGCGCCACCATTTCCCACCGAGCTGTTTGACCTGGGGATCCCGATGCTGGGTATCTGCTACGGGATGCAGGCGATGGTCAAGGCGCTGGGGGGGAGGGTCGAGGCGGCCGAAGCGGGGGAGTTCGGGCGCACCGAGCTGGTCCTGCGCGACGGAGGCGGCAGCTTGCTCGGTGGCCTGCCGGAAGAGCAACAGTGCTGGATGAGCCACCGCGACGCGGTATTCGAGGCGCCCGAGGGTTTCCGGGCGCTTGCCTGCACGCCCGGCTCCCCGGTTGCGGCCTGCGAACTTGCAGATCGGGGGCTCTACGGAATCCAGTTCCACCCCGAGGTCGTCCACACTCCCTACGGGACCGAGATCCTGACCCGCTTTCTGCGCGACGTCGCCGGCTGTGAGCAACAATGGTCACCGCACTCGGTGATCGCCGAGCAGGTGGCGAGGGTGCGGGCTCAGATCAGCGACGGGCGGGCGATCTGCGGCCTCTCAGGCGGTGTCGACTCAGCGGTCGCCGCCTTGCTCGTACACCGGGCGGTGGGGGAGAGGTTGACATGCGTCTTCGTCGACCACGGCCTGATGCGGATCAACGAGGCCGACCAGGTAGTCGGGGCATTCGAACAGTTCGGCATCCCGCTCGTTCAGGTCGACGCGAAAGAGCGCTTTCTTGCTCGGCTGGCCGGTGTGGAGGAGCCCGAGCGCAAGCGCAAGATCATCGGCGAGGAGTTCATCCGCGTCTTCGAGGAGGAGGCGGCGAAGCTGGAGGACGTCCGCTTCCTGGTCCAGGGCACGCTCTATTCAGACGTGATCGAGTCCGGCGGAAGCGAGGCCGCCGAGACGATCAAGTCCCACCACAACGTCGGCGGTCTGCCCGAGGACCTCGAGTTCGAGCTGGTCGAGCCACTGCGGATGCTGTTCAAGGACGAGGTGCGGGCGGTGGGGGCCGAGCTGGGTCTCCCGGAGCGGATGGTCTGGCGCCAGCCCTTCCCCGGACCCGGCCTGGCGATCCGCATCGTCGGCGGTGAGGTGACAGAGGAGCGGCTTGACGTCCTGCGGGCGGCTGACGCGATCCTCCAGGAGGAGATTCGGGCAGCGGAGCTCTACCGCCAGCTCTGGCAGTCCTTCTGCGTCCTCCCCCTCGTGCGGTCGGTCGGCGTCCAGGGCGACGGGCGCACCTACGCCTATCCGATCGTGATCCGCGCCGTCACCTCCGATGACGCGATGACCGCCGATTGGGCGCGACTTCCCTACGACCTGCTGGAGCGGGTCTCCAACCGGATCATCAACGAGATCCGCGACGTCAACCGGGTTGCCCTCGATATCTCCTCAAAGCCGCCGGCGACGATCGAGTGGGAGTGATAACGAGTCTCACTATCGTGTAATTTGTCGCTGCTGGCGTCGCGCTCTCGGTGGCGCTCGCCCTGGCCGTCACCTGGCTTGGTCTGGGGATCGCATACTTCTCGCCCTACCCGGTTGGCTTCTGGGTCACGGCGCTCTCGTTCGGCCTCTACGTTGCGGTCGGGCTGGCCGTCCGTGCTGCCCGTCGCGCTCGGTCCCGGTCGGCGGAGACACCTGCCTGATGCTCGGCCACGAATTCATCCGCAAAGATCGACGCTGAGCTGCGCCGTCGCAGTCCCGGGGTCGGCCGAGCCAGCGTCTATCGCGCCCTCGAGCAGCTCGAGCAGCTCGAGCAGCTTGGCCTGGTTCAATGCCTTGAGGTGGCCCACGGCACCGCGGGCTACGAGCGGATCGAGCCCAGCGGCCACCACCACCACGCGATCTGCCGTCGTTGCGGCCGCGTGGTCACCTTCGAGGACTCCGCCTTGGAGCGGGCGATTGACCGGGTCTCGGGCCAGGTCCGCTTCGAAGTCACCGAGCACGACGTGGTGCTTCGCGGCCTCTGCGAGCGCTGCGGCGGCCTCCAAAGGCCCGGTTCCCTATCATCCGCGGGCTCTTGAAGACCTATGTTGCGACACCCGCCGACCGCCAACGCGACTGGTACGTGGTCGACGCCGAGGGGCAGACCCTGGGGCGACTGGCCACCAGGATCGCCGATGCCCTGCGCGGGAAGCGCAAGCCGCAGTACACCCCCCACATCGACACCGGCGACTTCATCGTCGTCGTCAACGCGGCGAAAATCCGGGTCACCGGCGACAAGATGGCGCAGAAGGTTTACTGGCGCCATAGCGGCTATCCGGGGGGAATCAAGTCCCGCACCCTGGCGGAGATGCTTGACCGCCGCCCGGAGGAGGTCATCCGCAAGGCCGTCAAGGGCATGCTCCCGCGCAACCGCCTCGCCCGCCAGCAGCTAACCAAGCTGAAGGTCTACGCCGGGCCGGAACATCCCCACGCCGCCCAAATGCCCAAGCCGATGGAAATCGAGAAATGACAGACGAACCTAAGAACGACGAGATCCCTGAGCCCGAGGCCGACGAAGGGTCGGCCGCCGGAGGCGCGGCTCCTGCCGATGGAGATGGGGAGGCGCTGGGGGGGGAGGATCTACGGTCGAGCCCGGAGTCAAGTTCCCCACCCGCAGAGCAAGCGCCCGAGGAGCCATCCGAGGAGTCCGAGGGCCACAGTTCAGGGACTGAAGTTGGCGCGGCCAGCGAAGCCCCCGCTCCTGAGCCCGAGCCACCCGCGAAGGCTGCCGAGAAGAAAGAGGTAATTCCAGGCGCCGACCTGGAGCCGATCGCGGTTGAACCGGAGGCCCCCCAGCTCAGCGCCGAGGAGCAGGCCCGGCTTGAAGCCGAGGAGGAAGAGCGGGCGCGGCGCGAGGCCGAACTCGCCGGCGAAGGAGAAGAACCGGTGGCGGCCAGCCGCGCGCCGGCAAAGATGGAGAGCGGAGCGCGCTACCTGGCCACCGGCAAGCGCAAGAACGCGATCGCCCGCGTCACCCTGACTCCCGGCGACGGTAAGTTCGAGGTCAACAAGCGCGCCCTCGAGGACTTCTTCCCACGCCCCCTCCACCAGACGATGGCCCGCCAGCCGCTGGTCACCACCGGCTATGAGGCCAGCGTCGACGTCCGCGTGCTCGTACACGGTGGTGGTGTCAGCGGCCAGGCTGGGGCGATACGCCACGGGATCGCCCGGGCGCTGACCGAGATCGACGCCGAGCTGCGCGGCGACCTCAAGCGGCGTGGCTTCCTCACCCGCGATGCGCGGGTCAAGGAGCGGCGCAAGGCAGGGCTGAAGAAGGCCCGCAAGCGGCCGCAGTTCAGCAAGCGCTGAGCGGGTCCTCGTGACGAGGGAGCGCAAGCTCTTTGGAACCGACGGGGTCCGGGGGCAGGCGGGGACCTTCCTTAGCGCCGAGCTGGCGATGTCGTTGGGACGGGCGGCGACCTCCTCGTTGCAGACCGCGCGACCGCAGGTCTTGATCGTGCGCGACACGCGCGAGTCCGGCCCGATGCTGGAGGCCGCCCTGGCCGCCGGGATCGCCGCCGCTGGCGGCGACGCATTGCTCGCCGGGGTGCTGCCGACCCCAGCCGCAGCGATCCTCGTTAAGCGGCTCGGGCTCGACCTAGCGGCGGTGGTCTCTGCCTCTCACAATCCCTACCGCGACAACGGCATCAAGTTCTTCTCAGCCAACGGGACGAAGCTCGACGACGAGGCAGAGGTGCGGATCGAGGCGCTACTGGCCGACGGTGGCACGAGCGCCATTCCCGGCCGCATCCGCGAGCTGAATGGGGGGCTTGAGGATTACCTGCGGGCGCTTGAGGCCGCCTTTCCCCTTGACCTCTGCGGCCGCCGGGTGATGCTCGATTGCGCCAACGGGGCGACCCATCGCGCCGCCCCGGCGATTTTCAGGCGGCTTGGAGCCGAGGTTGAGGCGATCGCCGCCGAACCCGACGGGCGCAACATCAACGATGGTTGCGGCTCGACCCACATCGAGAGCCTGGCCCAGCAGCTCGCTGCCTCAGATGCCGAGATCGGATTCGCCTTCGACGGCGACGGCGACCGGGTCTTGGCAGTCGATGCCGCCGGTCGTCCCCACGATGGCGATGAGCTGATCGCCCTTGCCGCACTCGGGATGGCCGACCGTGGAGAACTCGGCGCCGGCGTCGCCGTCACCGTGATGAGCAACTTCGGCTTTCACCAAGCGATGGAGCAGGCCGGGGTCGATGTCAAGGTGACGAGCGTCGGCGACCGCTACGTCCTCGAGGAGATGCGCCGCAGCGGCAGGGCTCTGGGCGGAGAGCAGTCTGGCCACATCATCTACTCGGGATACGCGCTTACCGGCGACGGAATCGCGGCGGCGCTGATCACGATGCGTGAGCTGGGTTCGCGTGATCTCGCTGAGGCGATCCCGATGCGAAAGCTTCCCCAGGTCCTGGTCAACGTCGCGGTGGCCGACCGCGCTGCGGTGGCCGGTGCTGGGGCTGTCTGGGAGGCGGTCGAGCGCGAAGGTGGGGCTCTCCAGGGCCGCGGGCGTGTCCTGCTGCGCCCCTCAGGCACCGAACCGATGATCAGGGTGATGGTCGAGGCACCCACCGCCGCGGAGGCCGAGGCCGTCTGCGGGCGCCTCGTAGCCGTTGTCAAGAAGGAGCTGGGCTGAGGCCGGCGTTTTGAAGCCAGCAGAAATGACCTCGATCTAGGCCCCGAGAGGGGGCGCCTGGGTTAGGGCATTACCCTACTTCGTTCATGTGCGGCATCGTCGGATACGTGGGCGCCCGTCCTTGCCGCGACCTGCTTGTCGCCGGGCTGGAGAAGCTCGAGTACCGCGGCTATGACTCGGCTGGTGTCTCGGTGATCGAGGACGGCAGGATCGAAAGCGTTCGCGCGGTCGGCAATCTCGCCAACCTGCGCGCCGCGGTAGCCGAGCACGACGGTAACGGTGGGGTCGCGGTCGCCGCCCCGCCGGCGATGACCGGCGTCGCCCACACCCGCTGGGCTACCCACGGTCGGGTCACCGAGGAGAACGCTCATCCCCACGGTGACTGCTCCGATCGCATCCACATCGTCCTCAACGGGATCGTCGAGAACCACGCGACGCTGCGGCGCGAACTGCAGGAGGAAGGGCACTGCTTTAGCTCAGAGACCGACGCCGAGATCGTCGCTCACCTGATCGAGCGCAACTACGATGGCGATCTGAGCGCCGCGGTACGCGCCTCCTTTGCCGAGCTGCGTGGCCACTACGCCTTTGTCGCCATGCACGCCGGCGAGCCGGGGCGCCTGGTTGGCGCCCGCAAGGAGTGCCCGCTGGTCGCCGGGATCGGCGACGGTGAGACCTTCCTGGCCTCGGCGATTCCGGCCTTCCTTGCCGAGACCCGCAAGGCGGTCCAGATCGAAAATGACGAGATAGTCACTATCGAGGCTGGCGGGATCTCGATTCTCGACTCCACGGGGGCGCCGGTCGCGCGGGCGGCCGAGGAGATCGCCTGGGATGAGGACGCCGCCGAGAAGGGCGGCTATGAGACGTTCATGCTGAAGGAGATCCATGAACAGCCCGACGCCGTCGCGGAGACGATCGCCGACCGCCTGCCGAGCGACGACGGCGTCGACCTCTCCGAGGTCGAGCTCGACGACGCCTTCCTTCGTGGCCTGCGGCGCGTCGTGATCGTCGCCTGCGGGACCTCCTACCATGCCGGCCTCGTCGGCCGCTACGCGATCGAGGAATGGGCGCGGGTTCCGGTCGAAATGGACATCGCCTCTGAGTACCGCTACCGCAACCCCGTGATCGGAGCCGAGGACCTCGTGATCGGGATAACCCAATCGGGGGAGACCGCGGACACCCTGGCGGCGATGCGGCTCGCCCGCGGAGCCGGCGCCAAAGTCATGGCGATCACCAACATCATGGGCAGCCAGGCGACCCGCGACGCGGATGCGGTCCTTTATACCCGGGCCGGTCTGGAGATTGGCGTCGCGGCAACCAAGACGTTCGTCGCTCAGGTCGCGGCGATGTACCTGGTCGGCTTGCGGTTGGCGGAGCTGCGCGGTTCCCTTCCGGCGGAGAGGATCGCCGAGCTTGTCGGGGAGCTGAAGGCGCTGCCCTCAAAGATCGAGACGACGATCGCCACGGTTGCCGAGCGCGTGCTCGAGGTTGCCGCCGATCACCACACCCAGCAGTTCTTCCTCTATCTCGGCCGCCACATCGGCCTTCCTGTCTGCCTGGAGGGCGCGCTAAAGCTGAAGGAGATCTCCTACATCCCAACCGACGCCTACGCCGCCGGCGAGATGAAGCACGGACCGATCGCACTGCTCGACGAGTCGACGCCGGTCGTTTGCGTTGCCACCGACAGCCCGGTGCTCGACAAGGTCCTCTCCAACATCGAAGAGGTGCGGGCGCGGGGCGCCGAGACGATCGCGATCGCCACCGAGGGCAGCGAGCGGGTCGCAGAGGTAGCCGACCAGACGATCGAAGTTGCCCGCACCGACTGGATCTTGCAGCCGATCGTCGCGATCCTTCCCCTCCAACTGCTCGCCTACGACATCGCCCGCGCCCGCGGTTTAAACGTCGACCAACCGCGCAACCTGGCAAAGACCGTCACCGTCGAGTAGCCCGGCGGGTAGGGTATCGTTGGTGAAGGCTGGTCTCGTCCTTGTTGTCGCCGCTACTGCGGTCGCGGCTGCGCTAGCCGGCTGCGGCGGCGGTAGCGCCAACCCCAGCCCGGCGACGGTCGCGCCCCCGAACTCCCCGCTCTACGTCGAAGCCGTGGTTCGGCCCAAGGGCGAACTGCAGTCAAATACCGCGGCGCTCGCCAAGAAAATCACCGGAATCGCTGATCCGGGGGCGGCGATCGTCTCCAAATTAGAAAATGCGCTTGCCGAACACGGCGAAAAGGTGAGCTACGCCAAGGACATCGAGCCATGGCTCGGCGAAAGGGCGGGAATCTTCTTCGAGCACTATGACGGCGCGAACTTCAGCGGTCTGGGCGCCGTTCTTCAGAGCACCGATACCGGCGCAAGCGAAGAATTTGTCGAAAAGCTGGCCGCCTCCAGCAAGAATCCCGTCAGGTCGGCCTCCTACAAAGGCGTCCAGTACAAGGTCGATACCTCTATCGGCACCTCGATCGGGGTGATCGGCGACTTCCTCGTCTTCGGCCAAGAAGAAGGGGCCTTCAAAGACGCGGTGAACGCCTCGCAGGGCGAATCGCTGGCCGGGGCCAGCCGTTATTCGAGTGCGACCGCGGCCGAGCCGGGCGGAAGTCTGGCAAACGTCTACGCCGACATCGGCAGCCTCATCCAGCAGAGCGGATCGCAGGTCAGCGAAAGGGACCTCGGGGTCCTCAGCTCGCTTGGGCTCAACCTCGCTGATGCGACCGCGGTGGCGAGCGTCGTGCCAGCCGCCGAACACCTCGAAGTCGACCTCAGCACAAACGCGGCCGCCGCCGGCGCCTCCACCGGCACTGCCGCGAGCCTGCTCGGCTCGCTCCCGTCAACCTCGCTGGCCGCCTTCGCAGCTTCGGGCTTCGGCACCCAGCTGAAGAAGGCTTTTGACCGACTCGACGCCTCCGGAATCCCCCCGAGCGTCCCGCCGCACCAGCTCAAGTCGACGATGGCTGCGGCGGGAATCGATCTCGAAAAGATCGCCAACTCAATCGAAGATGCCGGCCTATTTGCCGAAGGTGGGAGCAAGTCCAACCTCGGCGGGGCGCTGGTGTTGACCACCAACGGCTCCGGGCCAGCGGCTGAAACCGTCACCAGGGTCGGCCTGCTGCTGCGCAGCGCAGGGACGGCGGGCGTCACCGCCCTAACCGGCAAGGCCAGCGGTTTCTCCATCCACAGCTCCGAACTTGGCAACAAGCCGCTCGTCGTCGCCACCAAGGGTGATCGGATCGCGATCGGCTACGGGCTGCCGGCTACCCTGCGGGGGCTCTCCCCGGAATCGGGGCACAGTCTCGCCGACGCGCCGCACTACAAGGAAGCGGTTGCGGCGCTCGGCGCAACGCCGATCAGCGGCTTCGTCGACGGGCCGGCGGCGCTGCGGCTGGTCGGATCACTCGTGCCGCCCTCTGAACAGGGCTTTGAGGAAGCAAAGCCCTATCTGGCAAAGATTGCCTACGTCGCCGTCGGCAGGGGGAGTTCGGGGGAACTGGCGACCGCCAAGCTGATCGTCGGCTTGGGCAAGTAAGCCTCGCCTGGCTAGGCTGCGTCGATGCAGACCTGGCTCAGCCCGCTATATGACGCGGAGGGGATGCGCGCGGTCGATCGCTGGGCTATCGAGGAGAGCGGGGTACCCTCGCTGGAGCTGATGGAGGCCGCTGGGCGTGCCGTCGCTGAGGCGGTCGCCGCGCTTGCGCCCACCGGACCCGTGCGCGTCGTCTGCGGCAAGGGAAACAACGCCGGAGACGGCCTGGTCGCGGCCCGGCTCCTGGCCGGGATGGGGCATCGGGTTGAGGCTCTGCTGCTCTGGCCCGCCGCGGAGCTGAGCGCAGACGCGGCGGCCAACCTGGAGCGATTTGACGGGGAGCAGGTGACCGGCGGCCTGGGCGAGCGCCTCGCCGGCTCCGGGGCGGTGATCGACGCGATCTTCGGCACCGGGTTCTCCGGTGCCCCGCGCGAGCCGGCCGCCGCGGCGATTAAGGCGATCGGCCGCGCCGGTGCCCCGGTCATCGCCTGTGACATTGCGTCCGGAGTCGATGCCTCCAGTGGCGAAGCCGCCGGCGTCGCGGTCAGGGCCGACGTTACGGTCAGCTTCCACACGGCAAAGCTCGGGCATTGCATCGCTCCCGGCAAGTGGCTCACGGGGGAGTTGCGGATCGCTTCAATCGGGATCCCAGAGGGAGCACCGAGTGAGCCCGCCGGCGGGATCATCGATTCCTCCGTGCTGGAGCTGGCGCCGAAGCGTGGGCCGCAGTCGACCAAGTTCTCCTCAGGTCAGGTCGCGATTGCCGGCGGATCGCGTGGCCTGACAGGCGCGGTGCGGATGTCCTCGCTGGCGGCGATTCGCGCCGGCGCTGGCTACGCGACGGTCGCCGTCCCTGCCGACCTGGAGGCGATTTTCGAGCAGGGTCAGGCCGAGGTGATGTCGGTCGGCTGCCCCGGCGGCGACGGCTGCCTGGCGCCGGGATCGCTGCGGGCCCTGCTTGGTGTCTTTGAGCGCGCCGCAGCTGGGGTGCTCGGGCCCGGACTAGGACGAGATCCGGGCTCGGTCGAGTTGGCGCAGGAGGCCGCGGCGGCGATCAAGGCACCGCTGGTGATCGATGCCGACGGACTCAACGCCTTGAGCGGAAGGCTGGAGCTGATCGCCGCCCGGGAAGCGCCCAGCGTTCTCACTCCCCACGCCGGCGAGCTTGGTCGCCTGCTCGAGCGGACCTCAGGGGAGGTTGGCGCCCACCGCCTCGCCGCGGCCCGCGAGGCCGCCCGCTTGGCTGGAGCGGTCGTGGTTCTGAAGGGCGATGACACGATCGTCACCGACGGGGTGGGGGTCGCCGTCAATCTGCTCTCCGCGCCGGCCCTCGCCACCGCCGGCACTGGCGATGTTCTTTCGGGGATCACCGCTGCCCTGCTCGCCCGTGGTCTGGATCCCTTCGCCGCGGCCTGCGCGGCGGTCCTCGCCCACGCCCGCGCCGGGCGCGACGCGGCCCGGCGGCTGGGCGCCGCCGAGTCTGTGATCGCCACCGACGTGATCGCCTCGATCCCGGCGGGGATGCTCCCCGAGGCCCAGCGATGATGCGCGCGCTCGCCCAGATCGACCTCGCCGCGGTGCAGGCAAATTGCGCCCGCTTGAAGGCGGCGCTGAGCGGGGGTGCCGAGCTGTGTGCGGTGGTCAAGGCCGACGGCTACGGCCACGGCGCCGACGCCTGCGCCTCGGCGGCGCTGGCCGGGGGGGCGACAAGGTTGGCGGTCGCGACCGCCACTGAGGCCGCGCAGATCGGTCGCCGATTCCAGCACGTCAGGTTGCTGACGATGGGCGCACTGACCCCTGAGGAGCTCGACGTGACCCTTTCTGCGGGCTCCGAGCTTGCCGTCTGGCGAGAGGGGTTTCGCCGTCTGCTCTCCGACCGCGCCCGCGCCCAGGGGCGCCCTGCCCGGGTCCACGTCAAGCACGACAGCGGCATGGGCCGCCTCGGCAATCCCGATCCGGCCGAGGTGCTCGCGCTCGCTCGCGCCTGTGCTGAGGACCCCAACCTCGAGCTGGCCGGGGTTTGGACGCACCTCGCCACTGCTGATGAGCCGGGCTCGGCGTTCTTCGACGAGCAGCTTGACCGCTTCGCCGCCGTCGCGGCTGCGGTCCGGGCACAGTTCCGCGGGGTCACCGTCCACGCTGCCAACAGCGCCGCTGTCTTCCGCCATCCGCGCTCTCACTTTGACATGGCCCGCTGCGGTGTCGCCGTTTACGGGCTCGATCCTTTCCAGGGCGACCCGGCCGAGCGCGGCCTGGTGCCGGCGATGTCGCTGCGCTCCTACGTGGCCGACGTGAAGCGGTTCGGGCCAGGCGACAGCGCCGGCTACGGGCGGACCTGGCGCGCAGCTGTGGACACCTGGGTCGGGGTGCTACCGCTCGGATACGCCGACGGGGTTCGCCGCGGCCTCTCCAACAACGCCGAGGTGCTGATCGGTGGCCGCCGCTATCCCTTGGTCGGCACCGTCTCGATGGACAACGTGACCGTTGACCTAGGCCCCGAGACCGAGGTTGAGCCCGGTGAGGAGGCGGTTGTGATCGGCTCCCAGGGCGAGGATGCGATCCTCGCTGAGGAGGTTGCCGCCCGCCTTGGCACGATCAACTACGAGGTCACCTGCGGGATCTCGGCGCGGGTCCCGCGGGCCAGCGTGTGAGTCTCGCCGATCGCCTCGACTCCTCAGCCCCGGTTACGGTGGCGCGGCGGGCGCTGGCCGGCGAGGGGCGGGCTTGGATCGTCGGCGGGGCGATCCGCGACGCAGCGCTCGACCGCGAGGTTAACGATCTCGATCTCGCCGTCGCCGCTGACCCGGCGGTGGCGGCCAGGGCGATCGCCCGGGAGGGGGGCGGTCATGCCTTCGAGCTCTCGGCCGAGTTCGGAAACTGGCGCGTGGTGGCAAACGATGGCTCCTGGCAAGTCGACGCCACGGCGCTGCGTGGCGAGACGATCGAGGCCGACCTCGCCGAGCGGGACTTCACGGTTGGGGCCGTCGCGATTCCGCTCGGTGGAGGCGCTCGGATCGACCCCTTCGGCGGTCTCGCCGACCTCGAGGGGGGCTACCTGCGGGCGGTCGGTCCCCGCAGCTTCGCCGCGGACCCGTTGCGCCTGCTTCGAGCCGCCCGGCTGGCGGCCGAGCTGGGTCTAGCGATCGATCCCGGCACAATCGCCCTGGCCCGCGGCGAAGCCCCCCGCGCCGCCGAGTCGGCGGGGGAGCGCCAGCTCGCAGAGCTGCGGCTGCTGGTCGGCGGGCCCGACCCCCTGCGCGGCCTCACCTTGCTCGATCAGCTGGGCCTGACCTCAATCGTGTTGCCCGAGCTGGAGGCCCTGCGCGGCGTCGGGCAAGGCCCCAACCACCACCTCGACGTCCACGGCCACACCCTCGCGGTGCTTGGGCACGCGCTCGAGATCGAGGCCGACCTCGAGCGATTTGCCGGCGAGCGCGCGGCGGAGACCGCGGCGCTGCTCGCCGAGCCCCTCGCCGACGAGATGACCCGGGGGACGGCGCTTCGTCTCGGCGCCCTCCTCCATGACGTCGGAAAGCCGGCGACGCGCGGCGAGCGCGGCGGCTTCGTCACCTTCATCGGCCACGACAGCGAGGGGGCGGAGATCGTCGGCGGGGTCTGCGCAAGGTTGCGGGCCAGCCGCCGGCTGACGAACCACCTGCGGGCCCTCACCCTCCATCACCTGCGTCTCGGCTTCCTGGTCCACGAGGCGCCGCTGCCCCCGCGTCGGGTCCACGAATACCTGCGCGCGACCGAGCCGGTTGCCGCCGACGTCACGCTGCTCACCGTCGCCGACCGCCTCGCCGCCCGTGGCAGCGGCCCCTTCGCCACCGCCGCAGCGATCGAGGCACACCTCGACCTCGCCCGCGCGATGCTCGCTGCGGCGCTGGACTGGCGCCGCGATGGCCCGCCCACTCCGCTACTGCGCGGTGACGAGCTGGCTAGCGCGCTGGGAATCGAGGCGGGGCCGGAACTGGGCGAGCTGCTCGCCGAGCTGGAGGCGGCGCAGTACGCGGGCGAGGTGATCACCCGCGAAGGGGCGGTCGAGCTTGCCCGGGGGCTGCGGCGGTAGTCCGCTCGAAACTTGGTCAGGTACGCTCCCCGCCGCATGGCCAAAGAGGAAAAGATCGAAATGGAGGGTGAGATCACCGAGGCTCTCCCCAACACGATGTTCAGGGTCAAGCTCGACAACGGCCACGACGTGCTCGGTCACATCTCCGGCAAGATGCGCCGCCACTACATCCGCATCCTTCCCGGAGATCGCGTCAAGATCGAGCTTTCCCCGTATGACCTCGATCGCGGCCGGATCACCTACCGCTACAAATAGCTGGCCGCCGCGCCGCGGTCCGGCTCCAGAAGCTCAGCGATCAGGGCCGACCAGGCGAACTGTTGCGCGCCGAGCCCGACGCCGGTGCGAGGATCGTAATACTCGCGCAGGCCTTCGCGCGCAACCGCGTTGATCAGCCCCGCGGCCATTCGCCGCGCCTCCTCGGCGTAGCCGAGCCGGCGCATCCCAAGCCAGACCATCCAGGCAGAATTGACCCAGGTGGGGCCGCGCCAGTAACGACGAATCGGGCCGCGGCCACCGCCCGGCTCATAGCTGGACTCTGAGGCCGCGACCGAGGGCGGCGCCGCCGGGGTGAGGAACTCGCGCCCGTTCAGCAGATGCTCCTCGACCAGGCGACGCCCGATCTCCTCCGGCAGGTCGGGCAGGGCCAGGGGGGCGAGGGCGGCCCAGGTGAGCACGTCGGGCCTGCTGCCGCCGGGCTGGGACTCATCAAGGAACAGACCGCGCCCCTCCTCCCAGAGGCGGTCCACCAGCGCCCCGGTCACCGATGGACGTCCGAGCGCCTGCAGCGTCAGCGACCAGAAGGTGTTCACCAGGGTCTCGCAGAGGACGGGACCTCCGCGGTCGCGGATCCGCCGTGCGTCCCAGCCGAGCCGTCGGTTGTGCTGCACAAGCCAGGGGAAGCCGATCCGGGAGTTGGCGCGCCATCCCCAAACCGGATCGAACTTTGGCGAGGCGTCAAGCCCGGACTCATCGGGCTGGACGATCCACAGCAGCCCGTCCCGGTCGAGATCGCGGTTGTCGGCAAGCCACTGCACCTGGGCCGCGATCCGTGGGTCCATGGCGGGCTCGCCGACCGCGATCCTCCAGGCCCACGCCAGCAGCGGCGGTTGGATCGTCTCGGTCTGCAGCGCGCCGCGCGAGGCGACGTTGTAGAAGGGGAGCCGGGTCAAGGAGACCGGCCGGGGCCAGAAGATCGTGTGGCCGAGGAAGCCGTCGGGCCGCTGCGCGGAGAGCAGGGTCTCCAGCTCGGCCCGCGAGCGGGTGGGGTCAAAACGCCGCCAGACGATCGCCGCAAAGCAGGAGTCCCAGTACCACTGCCACGGATAGCGGCGGGGACTCGGACGCGTGTAGGCAAAGCCCACGCCATCGCGCTCCCCCGCGGTCCAATTTCCCCGCAGCACGTCCTCGGCAACCTGACCCAGCGAGGGACTCACGCCGCTGTTGCGCGCTTCACTCACCGCGCAAAGTCAGAGATGGATGCTGGTTGGCATTGCGCTCAACGCGCCGTGCGGCGCATCTCGCGCAATGCGAGTGTGCCGAGGATGGCGAGCAAACCGATCAGCGCCAACAGCCCGGGCCAGGTTTCCGCCCAGCTGACGCCACCGACGAAGCCCTGTCGCGCTGCGCCGATCACGCGGGTGACCGGGTTCACCTGCGCGACGCTCTTCAGCCAGCCCTGCAGCAGGGCGATCGGCGCGTAAGCGGTGGTCGTGAGGATCAGCGCCATCATCCCGGCCTGCATCAGCGGGGCGGCCGATTGGCTCTTGAAGTGGAGCGCCAGCGTCGAGCCCCAGCATGCGGCGACAGCTGCCATCGCGCCGACCATGAAGTAGGCGATAAGAAGCCCGGCGAGGCCGGGGAAACTGGCGCCGAGCAGCAGCGCGACGACGAACACGAAGGTCGCCGGGATCAGCGCCCGGGCGCTAGCAGCCAACACCGTGCCGGCGAGCAGAACCCAGCGGGGAGCCGGGGAGACAAGCAGCCGGTCCAGCCAGCCCTGCTCGATGTCTCGGGCAAGGTTGACGCCGGCGGCCGCCCCGGTGAAACCCGCTCCCTGCAGCATGCTGACCGGCACGATGAAGCTCTCATAGCTGCCGGTGGTGAAGCCTTTGAGGTGGGTCAGCGCCCCGAAGACGCCGTTTAACCCGAGGAAGAAGATGGTCGGCGCAAGCACGCCTGGGATCGCCGCCCCCGGCACCCGCAGAAGCTCGTTCTTGGCGCGCACCACCAGCGCCCCGATCGTCGCCAGGTTCGTCCGCCAGGCGGGTATCGGTGCGGCTGCCTCCATCATCCGACCCGCAGCCGGTGGCGCAGCGCCCGCGCGCTCAGCACCAGCCCGACGAGCACGATACCGGCGATCGCCCCCACCGCGTAGAGCGTTTCCGCTGCGCTGATCCTGGAGATCATCGGGCCGCGGATCCCGTTGACGACGAGGCTCAGCGGGTTGTATTCGGCGATGGTCTGGGCCGGTTGGATCATCAGGTGCACGGGGAAGAAGGCGGAGGAGAGGAAGAGCACGACGAGGACCAGCGGGAAGAGGCCTTGCACGACGCTGGCGCTGCCGGTCCGCAACGCGATCGCGGCGCCGATCCCGCCGACTGCGAGGGCCGCCGCGGTGACCAGGAAGATCGCGATTGCCGCGCCGGGGATGCCGCTTTGGATTTCGGCGCCGAAGATCAGCCCGATCGCGAGAAACCAGAGGGCCGAGAACAGGCCCAGCGCCGCGGTTCCGGCCAGGCGCCCGAGGACGATCGTGAAGCGGGAGATCGGCGCTGCGAAGAGGCGGTCGGTGAACCCCATCTCGATGTCGACCGCGAGCGCAATGCCACCGCTATTGCCGGCCAGCATCAGCGACTGCATCATCGCCCCGGCCAACATGAACTGAAGAAAGCTCTGCACCGGCGGGAAGCCGGGGAGGTTTACCGCGGCGCCGGCGCCCCCGGTCTGGATCGCCAAAAGCAGGGTGGGGAAGACGACGATCGGGGCCATCAGCTGCGGCCGGCGAAACGTTTGACGAATCGAGCGCATCCCCAGCGCTCGGATCACCCTCAGGTTCAGCGTCAGCGAGCTCAAGCCTCGACCGGCTTCTTCTCGGCGGCCTCCTCGCTCTCCTGCGCGAGGTGGTAGCCGGTCTTCTCGACGAAGACGTCGTCGAGCGTGGGGCGGACCAGCTCCAGCGACTCGACCGCGATCCCGGCCTCGTCCAGGGCCCGCACGACATGCGGGATGTCGGCGGCGCCGTTCTTGACCTCGACCAAGACCGCCTTGCCGTCCTTGGGGGGCAGCAGCTTGCCTACCCGAGCGCAGATCTCCTCCGCCTGCACGACTGAGCCCTCGGCCAGGTGGAGCTGAATGTGAGGGTGGCCCACCTCGGCCTTAAGGGACTCGGGAGTGCCTTCGGCGACGATCTTGCCGCTGTCGATGATTCCCACATTGTCGGCGAGCTGGTCGGCCTCCTCCAGGTACTGGGTGGTGAGGAAGACGGTGGTGCCTTCCTCGTTCAGACCCCTCACCTCCTCCCAGATCGTCTTGCGGCTGACCGGGTCAAGGCCGGTGGTTGGCTCGTCGAGGAAGAGGACGCGCGGCTCGTGGACCAGTGCGGCGGCGAGGTCAAGGCGCCGCTGCATCCCGCCTGAGTAGGTGCCTACCCGGCGGTCGGCGGCGGAGGCTAGGTCGACCCGCTCCAGCAGGTCGTCGGCGCGCGTCCTGCCCTCGCCGGTGGGGATGCCCTGGAGCGTCGCCTGCAGGCGGATCAGCTCGCGACCGGTCATCAGCGGATCGAGCGCCGCTTCCTGCAGGGCGACGCCGATCGACCCCCGCACCGCCCGGGCTTCTGCGACCACGTCGTGCCCGGCGACGGTTGCGCGCCCGGCGCTCGGCAGCAGAAGCGTCGTCAGCACCCGCACGGTCGTCGTCTTGCCGGCCCCGTTGGGCCCGAGGAAACCGTAGATTTCGCCCTCGTCGACCTCGAGGTCGATTCCCTGCACTGCGAGCACCCCGTCAAAGGCGCGCTCTAGCCTCTCGACCACGATCGCCGGCACCTCAGAGCTCCGCAGACTCACCGCGGGCGATGGGCGGGAGCGCCTTGACCCAACGCCGCCCGTTGCCACGCTCAAGGGCCTCCGCGGCGTCGAGCAGCAGCTCGTCCCGTCCCCAGGGGGCTTGGAGCTGAAGCCCGATCGGTAATCCCCCCGCAAACCCAACCGGCACGCTGATCGACGGGATCCCGGTTAGGTTGGCAAGCCCGGCGCCGCGGACGTTTGCCTGGTCGGCGCTGAGCGTGCCGGAGGGTAGCTCGACCAGCGGTGCATCCAACGGCGGTGCGACGGCGGGAACGGTCGGCCAGGCGAGCAGGTCGACCTCCCGGAAGGCGGCGGCCAAGCGGTGGCGCATCAAGGTGCGAAGGCGCTGCGCCTTGACGCTCGCGGCCGCCGGTAGCAGCATCCGGTACTTGGCAAAGCCCCTGGCGACCGGGCTGAGTTCGGGGCTCAGATGGTTGAGCCGCTCGGGCGAGATCTCGCCGAGGGCCTCGGTGTTGGCGATCAGAACCGTCGCCAGCGACCCCACCTCGATGCCGGCGAGCTCGACAGCGTGAACCGTACCGCCGCTCTCGGCGCCCAGCGCCTCGACCGCCTTCTCGCAGGCCTCCCTAACTTCCGGCGCGACGTCATCGGCGACGGCGTCCTGGACAACCCCGATCCGCAGGCCCTCGGCCGTCGCGGCCACCAGCTCCTCGCCGAACAGCACCGAACCCAGGAGGCGGCAGTCTGCCGCATCGACGCAGAGCGGGCCGGAGACGATCGTGGTGGAGACCGAGGCCATGTGATGGCCGGACATCGCCGCTCGGCCGAAGGTCGGCTTCAGCCCAGTCAGCCCGCAGTAGGCGGCGGGAAAGCGGATCGAGCCGATCCCGTCGGCGCCAACTGCTCCCGCAACGAGCCGCGCCGCAACCGCCGCCGCGGGGCCGCTGGAGGAGCCGCCAGGACAGCGCGCGGTGTCCCATGGGTTGCGCGCAGGTCCGTAAACGGAGGTGTTGCCGGTGCTGCTGGCGCCCAGCTCGTGCATGTTGGCTACGCCGACGATTACCGCTCCGGCGTCGCGCAGAGCGCGGTAGGGGCCAGACTCGCCGGGGGCCGTCGCGGCGAACATTTCGGCGGCGCCGAAGCGCTGAGCACGCCAGGGCAGCGGCCACTCGTCCTTGATCACGACGGGGACTCCGTAAAGCTGCCCTGCGGGCGCCTCGGCGAGCATCTCGCGCGAGCGCTCCGGGAAGGTCTCGATGACCGCATTGATCGCCGGGTTGCGCTGCTTGATTCGCTCCAGGGCTTCCTCGAGCAGCTCAGCTGGATCAGCCTCAGCGGCCGCGACCGCTGAGGCCTGCTCTCGCAGCGACAGATCGAGGGCGCTCACGCGTCTAGCGGGGGCTTGGAGAGGTCCGGGCAGCGCTCTGCCTTGACCCCACTCGTGTCGAGCGCGAGCAGTTCGCGGATCGGCGCCCAGAAGAGCTGGTGGGCGGCGGCGATCACCGCCAGGTCAACCTCATCGGCCTCGATCCCGAGTGAGGCGAGGCCGGCGGGGATGAAATCGTCTGCACGGTTGGAGGCCTCCATCTGGCGGTGGCCAACCCTACAGAGGCAAGCTGGCCGGGATCGTGCAAGGGCGCTCTCTTCACCGCATCCCTGCGGCGCGGTCGGCAGAATCCCGGCCGCAACAAAGGGAACTCGCCCGGTGTTGCCTAGTAGTCGATGGCTTCCGAAGCAGCAAAAAACAGATCCGCCGCGACCCGTGCGCTGGCGGGAGCCGCGGCCGCCGCTTCTCTGCTGCTGGCGTTGGTCGGTGCGGTCCTGCCTGGTGCGGCCGATTCGGCCCCGCTTCGGGTCCTCGTCCTCGGTCAGACCCCATCGACTCCCGCCCCCTCCTGTCCCGGCAAGATCGTCAAAGGTGTGGCGATCACGCCCTGCCGGGTGGAGGGCCACATCACCGGATTTCAGACCGCCGCCGGCGGGGTGGCAAAACCCTACGTGGCGCCGTTTGAAGGCAAGATTGTCGCCTGGTCGATCACCCTTTCCAGGCCCTCGACCAAGGTTTCTGCCACCACCACCAACGAGGTCGGCTTCTTTGACGAATTCCTCGGCAAGCCGGCGGAGGCTCGGATCGGTGTCCTGCGGGCCGTCAAGCGGACAAGTCCTCCGCAGTACACGCTGGTGCGGGAGAGCCCGATCCAAGTGCTCAATCCTTACTTCGGCGGGACCGCGATCTTCGCCCTCGAACGCCCGCTGACAGTCCTCCAGGGCCAGACGGTCGCCCTTACCGTGCCGACCTGGGCACCGATGTTCGCCTTCAACGTGTCGGCCACTGACACCTGGCGCGGCAGCCGGCTGGCCAAGCGCTGTTCCTCCAAAGAAGACATCAAAAACGGCCACCCCCAACAGGTGCTGGGCAAGACCAAGACCTACGGCTGCTTTTACTCCAGCGCCCGTCTGCTCTACACAGCGACCCTCGTCAAAAAGCCCTAGTCAGAACCTGAGAACTGTCGGGCCGGCGGTTCAAGGACCCAGGGGAGATCGGTGCCGGGAAAACGATTAGAGGGGCCGAAAGGCGCCGATCAGAAGGCTTAGAGGGGCCGAAAGGCGCCGATCAGAAGGCGCCTTGGCGTAGGCCGCAATAGGGGCAATCGCTGACGTCCAGACCGATCAGCTGCTCGCAGCGCCGACAGGCGCGGAGGTTCTCCGGTGCACGCGGCAGGGCCGAGGCCGAGGGAGCGAGCGGCAGCACCATTGCCACCGGCTGCATCTCCTCACCGGTGTCGCGGTCAAGGTAAACGGAATCGGGCTCGGCATAGGCGAGCGCCTCACGGCCCGAGGCCGGGGCGCGCATTCGGTAGAGCTGTTTGGGATTCACGGCCGCGAAGACTAATAGCTTGGGCGGCAGCGATGCGCGTCCTAATTTTTCACGGCTACATGCTGCGCGGCACCGGCAGCAACATCTACAACGCCAACCTCGCCCGCGCGCTCGCCCGGCTTGGGCATGAGGTGCACCTCCTTTGCCAAGAGCGGGAGGTGGAGCTCGAGGGCGTGCAGATCCACAACCCCGAGATCGGCGGCCTTTTGCCGGTCTATGTGAAGGACCCCTACGAGGGCTTTGAGGTCAAGGCATTTCCCGAGCTGACAGAGGCAGAGCTCAGGCGCTACATCGGGGCAAACCTCAAGGCGGTGAGGAAGGTCGCCGAGCGGGCAGGCGGCATCGACGCCGCCCTCGCCAACCACCTGATCATGGGGCCGGCGATCCTTGCCCGTGCCCGCGTTGCACCGTTTGCGGCCAAGGTCCACGGGTCGGCCCTCGAGTACACCGTCAAGCCCGACCCGCGCTTTGTGCCCTACGCCCGTGAGGGCATGCGGGCCGCATCGGGTGTGCTCGTTGGCTCCCAACATACGGCCAAGTCGCTGTGGGCGACGCTTCCGGATGTTCGCGGCCTGCGGGAGAAGACGCGGCTTGGGCCGCCGGGGGTCGACACCGAGGCGTTCCGCCCTCGCGGCCCTTCGAGGGGGCCGCGGAGGGTCGTATTCGTGGGCAAGCTGATCGTCTCCAAGGGAGTCGACCTCCTGCTCGCGGCGTGGCCGCTGGTCAGACTCGCCCACCCCGACGTTTGCCTTGAAATTGTGGGATTCGGGGAGTATGAGGAGGGGCTGAGAGGCCTTTGGGGCGCGCTCGAAGCGGGGGATCTGCCGGCAGCCCGCGAGATCGCCGGAGCTGGCTGGGCTCTTGAAGGTGGCAAGGAGGAGCCGTTGCCGATCCTGGCGGAGTTCCTGGGCGAACCGCCATCCGGCTACGCCGAGGCTGCCCAGGGCGCTGCCGGCTCGGTCAGGTTCATCGGCCGCCTTGAGCACGAGGAGGTCGCGGAGCTTCTGCCTGGAGCCGAAGCTCTGGTGATGCCGAGCACCTTCCCCGAGGCCTTCGGCATGGTCGCCGTCGAGGCGGCGGCCTGCGGCGTCCTTCCGCTGTCGGCGGGGCATTCGGGCATGCGGGAGGTCTCGCGCGAGCTGGCTGCAGCGCTGCCGGAGCGGGCCGCCGATCTGGTCTCCTTCCCGATGGGGACGGGCGCGATCGAGGCGATCGCCGAGCGCCTCGATCGCTGGTTGGGACTCCCCGAGGAGGAGAAAGCGGCGGCCCGCCGGGCGCTGGTTGTGACCGTTCAGCGCCTCTGGAGCTGGGAGGGAGTGGCCCGCGGTGTCCTCGCCGCTGCGGCCGGAAGGTTGGAGGAGCTGCTGGCACCCGACTAGCTCGTGCCGAGCGTCATTTGAGCCTCCAAGCCTCCCGCCGAAGCTTCAATAGAATGCCGCCGCGCTCATGCACGGCCGCCTGCCGATAGTCAAGATGCTCGCCGCGACCATCGCGCTGGCCGCCGCGATCTCGGCGGTGATGCTCTCGATCAACTGGAACGGCGAGGAGGCTTCCACCGCGGCTCCCAAGATCGATGACCTCCTCAACATCATGATCGTGCTCTCCTCGATCGTCTTCTCGCTCGTCGTCGTGATGTTGTTCTACGCGCTGTGGAAATTCAGGGCCAAACCAGGGGACGAGTCAGACGGCGAGCCGATCCACGGCAACACGCGGCTTGAGATCGCCTGGACGCTGATCCCGACGATCATCGTCCTCTTCGGCGGTGCCTACAGCTGGAAAGTGCTGAACGAAATCGAACAGCGGGGCAAGGACCCGATGACAGTTGACGTCTTCTCCCAGCAGTACGCGTGGAGCTTCGGCTACCCGGGCAAGGGCGATGTCTGGTCGCCCGGCGAACTGCGGGTCCCGGTCAACCGCCAGATCGTGTTCAGGATGCACTCCCAGGACGTGATCCACTCCTTCTGGGTGCCGGAGTGGCGGATCAAGAAAGACAACGTCCCGGGGATCACGACGACCGCGGTGATCACCCCCGACCGGATCGGGACCTACCAGGTGATCTGCACCCAGCTCTGCGGCTTCGGCCACTCGACGATGAGGGCGAAAGTCGTGGTCGAGTCACCGGCGAAATTCAGGCAATGGGTCTCGGGCCTGAAGGAGAAGGTCCCGTCTTCCTACCAGGAATCAATCAGGCAGGACACCGAAACGAACCCGCCGCCGCTGACGGCGGGAGGGGCATAATGGAGGCGATCTGATGGCGGCTGCGATCAAGCGACCGGGATGGATTCGGGGGGCAATCGGCGCCGTGCTGGCCGGAGCGTTTGGCTTTGGCCTCGTTATCTCGCTGCGGGCGATCTCCGACCTGCCCATCTACCAGACCGCCCAGAACGGCTATCCGCAGGTGATCGTGCCGCTGATCACCACGCCGTTTGGCTTCCTCGCCGGCTTCGGCTGCTTTGACTACTGGCTGCGCTGGGCGGTGGGGATGCCGACGATCCCCGACGATCACTCCCAGCACGGGGCCAAGAGCTGGCGCGATTACTTCCGCTTCAACACCGATCACAAGGTGATCGGGATCCAGTACATCTGCAACAGCTTCTTCTTCTTCTTCGTCGGCGGGCTGCTGGCGGAGGTGATGCGGGCTCAGCTGGCACAGCCCGGCAACCAGATTGTCGACCCCAGCACCTACAACAGCCTCTTCTCGACTCACGCGGTGCTGATGATCTTCGTCTTCGTGATCCCGATCTTCGCCGGGATCGCCAACTACGTCCTGCCGCTGATGATCGGCGCACCGGACATGGCATTCCCGCGCCTCAACGCGCTCAGCTTCTGGCTGCTGCCGATCGCCGGGCTGCTCTTTGTCGGCAGCTTCCTGGCACCCGGCGGCGCCTTTGACGCCGGCTGGACGGGCTACGCGCCGCTCTCGACCGGCGCACCGCTCGGGCAGTCGTTCTTCAACATCGGCGTGCAGTTCGCCGGTGCCTCCTCGATCGCCACCGCGCTCAACTTCCTCGTCACGATCATCACCATGCGGGCGCCGGGGATGAACTTCTGGCGGATGCCGTTGCTGGTCTGGGCCAACCTCTCGACCTCGCTGCTGGTCGTCGCCGCGACCCCGTTCATCGCCGGCGCCCAGTTCATGGTCCTCCTCGATCGCCTCGTCCACACCAACTTCTTTCAGTTCACCGGCGGCGGCGACGTGATCAGCTACCAGCACATTTTCTGGTTCTACTCCCACCCGGCCGTCTACATCATGATGCTGCCCGGCTTCGGGATCATTAGCGAGGTCATATCGACCCATGCCCGAAAGCCGATCTTCGGCTACCGGTTGATGGCGCTGGCGCTGCTTGGGATCGTCGTCCTCAGCTACTCGGTGTGGGCACACCACATGTTTGTCGCCGGGATGTTCAGCTGGCTGCGCGTGCCGATGATGTTCACGACGCTGCTGATCGCGGTGCCGACCGGGATCAAGATCTTCTCCTGGCTCGGCACGCTGTATTTCGGCAAGATCCACACCTACTCGACGGCGATGTTATTCGCGCTCGCCTTCATCGTCACTTTCACGATCGGGGGGATCAGCGGCGTGATGCTGGGCATGGTCCCGATCGACATCCACGTCTCCCAGACGTACTTCATCGTTGCCCACATTCACTTCGTGCTGTTCGGCGGTTCGGTCTTCACGATCTTTGCCGGTATCTACCACTGGTTCCCCAAGATGACGGGGCGAATGTATGACGAGAAGCTCGGCCGAGTCCACTTCTGGGGCACGCTGATCTGCACCTGGGGGACGTTCCTGCCGATGCACTGGATCGGGATGGACGGGATGCCGCGCCGGGTCGCTACCTACGCCGCCCAGTTTGGGGACTGGAACCTGCTGATCAGCGTCTTTGCCTTCCTCCTCGGGATCTTCCAGCTCGTCTTCCTCTACAACATGATCGTCAGCTGGCGATTCGGTCCACGCGCCGTGGGCAACCCCTGGCGGGCGAACTCGATCGAGTGGCAGGTCTCCTCGCCGCCGCCGATCTTCAATTTCGACGAGATCCCGCGGGTCGTCGGCGGCCCCTACGAGTACGGTGTACCGGGCGCCCGCCACGCGATCATGGGCGGCGAAGGAGCTGAGGTTCCCGCACCGCGGCCGAGTGTGGTGGGGAGCACTTGAGCGAGCGGGTAAAGGAGCGGCCGCTGCTGGTCTTCCTCAACGAGGTGGCCGGCGGGCGCAAGCTTCTGGCCGCTGTGCGGGAGCGGACCAATCGGGTCCCCTACGTCGCCGTTGCGGCCCCCCAGAATCAGCCGGCGGTCGGTCAGCTGATCGACTCAGGCGAGCTGCGCGACGCAGCTCGGGCCCGGGTGGAGGTGACGATGGCGGTTCTATCGGAGTTCGGGATCAGCTCGCTCGGCGAGGTGATGGATCGCGACCCGGCGCTGGCGCTGGATGACGCTGTCCGCGCCCACGAACCCGCCGAGGTACTGCTCTCCTGCATGATTGGCACGCGCTTCGGATTCACCCGCAGGGACCTGGTCGAGTGGGCGCGAGAGCGCTTTGAACCAGAGACCGCCGTCACCCATATACCGGTGCGGATCGAGGATGACTCGATCCGTTGGGACGTGACCCACACGCTAGTGGTTGCGACCAAGACGGTGGCCGCCCCGGACCTCGTCAAACGCCTCAAGGAGCGCGCGACCGAGCGCCCGCACCGCTACACGATCATCTGTCCGCGCTCTCAGGAGGTCGCCGAGCCGCAGGTGGTCGGTGACCTCGCCTCGACGATGGCCGAGCTGTACCGCGCCGACGTCGACGCGACCGGCCAACCGATGAGCCCCGATCCATTTGACGCTGTCAGGAACGCGATCGAGCATTACCGGATCGATGAGATCCTGATCTCGACTTTTGCCGGGGAGGATTCGCGTTGGCTTGACGGCGACCTGATCGGCCGGGTGCGCGAGATCACCGAGAAGCCGGTCGAGCACATCGAGGTGGGCCGACCGGCGGCCGCGGTCGCGGCCGCCGTCGCCGAGGGGGAGGAAAGCTAGATGGAGAGCGCGACTGTAGCGCTGGAGCACGGGCACGGCGAGGAGCACCACGGTCCACCGGAGGCCAACAAAAGCTCTCGCATCGATCGCCAGACGCTTGGGATCTTGCTCTTCATCGTCTCCGAGGTGATGCTCTTCGGCGCCTTCTTCGCCTCCTACTTCTTCTTGCGGATCGTCGTCAACCCGCCCGCCTGGCCGCCGCACCCCTATGAACTGCCGGTTGCCATCGCCGGGGTCAACACCGCGATCCTCGTCTCCTCCAGCTTCACCGTCCATTACGCCCTCGAGTCGATCCGGCGGGGCAACCGCAACGGGATGAAGCTGGGGCTCGCCCTCACCTGGATGCTCGGCGCCACCTTCCTCTTCATCCAGATCAACGAGTACGTCCATCTCGGCTTCAGCGCTCGCGACCTTTCCTTTGGCACGATCTTCTACTGCCTCACGGGCCTGCACGGCGCCCACGTATTTGTCGGCCTGATGCTGCTCAGCTTCGCGACGATCCGCGCCTTTCGGGGCCATTTCGGCCCTGATGCCAAGGACCACATGGGAGTTGAGATCCCGGGCATCTACTGGCACTTCGTGGACATCATGTGGCTCATCGTCTTTACGGCGGTCTACGTTCTCTGAGGCCAAGCCCCCATACCGGGCATCCCCTGGCCTTCGACCGACAACCGGATTGAGATGAGGATTTCTGAGGAGGCGGTTTTCCGGTGGGTGATTATCGTCGGGATCGCCGCGGCCTCAATCATCGCGCTGACCCTGCTCACACGAGCGCTGTTTGGGGCGATATGGGGGTTGGTCCTGGTGGGCGCCGGCGGGGTGCATGCCTACCGCTGGTTCGTGAATCGCTAGCGTCAAACCCAGCGCAAAACCTCTGGTTGTTTGCGCGGTCAGTCAGGAGATTTCGGCCCAGTTGTTCTCGGAGGGTGGAGGCCAGGTCAGCCTCGGGTCAAGGGGTGTGTGAGCTGAATTTCCGGAGCGAAGATCCGGCCCTGCGCGGAGATCCGCCCGAGGCCACAGCGCCTCGGATCTGGCACTGCAGGGCGGTTGGCTTGGTCTTGGCATGCGTCCCCAAAGCCATCCCCGTCGCTCTCACAGGTTCTGGGTGGGGCTGGGCGCGATCAGCGCCCGTTGACCCAGCGACGGTTGCGGAGTTCGGTGACCGCGAGGGTAAGGGCGATCGGGACGGTCGCTGGCAGCTCGCTAACCGCGAAAAACAGGAGGTCAAAGGCGAGCGCCAGGATGGCGGCGATGGCGGCGGCTCTGAGCTGAAGGCGGCGGTTGCGGGCCAGCATCGCCCCCAGCGTGGCGGCGATGAAGAGGTCGCCGAAGCCCATCGCCGCAGAGCCGAAGGAAACAAACTGAAGCCTCGGCAGGCCGCCGGGAGAGACGGCGTTGAGAATTGCGTTTGGGCCCTGGAGGAGGTTTGCGGCGACCAGCCAGGTGTCGACCGCCGCCATCGCGTAGATCCCAAGTCCCAGCCAGCGGGCGGGGACGAGGCAGGCGAGCAGCCAGCCGAGGCTGAGGCACGCCAGCGCGTCCAGCGCGAGCCCAGCCGCCTGCCCAGAGAGGGAGCCCTGGAAGGCCCAGGCGAGCCCAAACAGGGGAACGACCAGCGCCGCGAGCGGTGGGCTCCCGCCGCGGACGATCGCTGCCAGTGCGAGCGCCGCGAGGGGCGGGACTCCGAGTAGCGCGAGGTAGGTCAGCCCCTGCGCCGAGGCACGGTCAAGGGCCACCCCAGCAATAACCACGACGATCGAGGCTGGCGGGACGAGCGCCCACCAGCGGTTTCGAAAGCCGGCCAGGACCGGCTGCAGGGCGGGACGGGGAGCCGCAACCAGTGCCGCCTGCAGGAGGCTGAGAATGCTGATCGAGAGCGCGAAGGGAAGCATCGGGGCAATCCAGCGGGCGCCGAGTCTACGGTTGGCTGCCGGCGGGGTTGACCCGGCTATGCCCGCACGCTCAGCTCGCTTTCTGTTTGCTCGCCAGTGGTGGCTGCGGCGCTCGAAGCCTGCGGCTCAAGCCGCCCGGCGGCCGCGACCGTCCACAGCATCGCGAGCCAGGTGAAGGTAGCGAGGGCGACGTGGAGCCAGACGATCTCCGTCGGAAGCTTCGAGTACCACTGAACCGCCCCGACGACTCCCTGCAGCGCGAGCAGGCCAATCACGATGGCTAGAGGCCGCTGGGCGCGCCGATCGCCTCCCGCCCGGCGCAGGACAAACCAGACGGCGATCGCGGCGAGACCGAATACCGCCGCGATCGCGGCATGGCGCTGGACGACCCATTCAAGCGTCTGGGCGCCCTCGAACCTGAAGCGGGGGACAATCTGGCCCGCATGGGCCCCGGCGTGTGGCCCCGAGCCGGTGGCGACGGTGCCGGCAGCGATTGTCAGCTGGCCGAGCGGGATCAGTCCCCGTACCGCCCAGACGCCGAGCCGGTCGCTGGAACGGCGTCGCTGCCACGGCTCATATCGCGAACACCAGGCCAGGGCGAAAGCCGCGTCGAGCAGCATCATCGAGAGGATGAAGTGGAGCATCACCAGGCCCGGTGCGAGGTGGTCCTCGACGACCAGGGCCCCGAGGATCGCCTGTGCGAGCACCCCGAGCGGCAGCAGTACCCCGATCAGCGCGAGGTGCGAGCGGTATGGGCGGCGATAGAAGGCCAGCACGCTGGCGGCGATCACCGCAATGCCAACGAATCCGGTCAGTATCCGGTTGCTGTACTCGATCACCGCATGGGATTCGAGCGGCGGGACGGTCTGGCCGTAGCACTTGGGCCAATCCGGGCAGCCGAGGCCGGAGTCGGTGAGGCGCACGGCGGCGCCGGTAAGGACGATCAGCGAGAGCGCGATAAGCGCGACGGCGGTCAGCTGCGCGTAGCGCCGCGGCGATATCTCGAGGCGGTCTCGGAGACCCTTGCGCATCTTCGAATTGAAGATCATGCCAACGGCCGGCCGGCCGCCGACCTCAGCCCCCCTTGCTCTTTGAGGTCGAGGCGATCAGGTATTCGACAAGCTCGTTGATTTCATTCGGTTTAAGGATTGTGCCGAAGTCCTGAGGCATAACGTTGGCGGGGTAGCCCGGAGTGATTTTCGCGTTGGGGACGACGATCGATTCTTTGATCATCGCCGCCGTCTGGCCGGGTAAGACCTTGTTGAAGTCCGGTCCTGTGGTGCCGCCTGATTTAGCCGCTGCCAGGGTGTGGCAGCCACCGCAGCCGTTGTTGGCAAAGACCTGGGCGCCTGGGCCCCCCGGCACCCTGGGCGGTGCCGCCCCCGGGACCCCGGCGTACTTGCCCACGTAGGCGGCGACGTCGTCGAGGTCCTGCCCGCTGACAACGTCACGCGGCATCGAGATGTTGGGGTCGGCATTGCCGGGGCGGGGGAATTGGACCTGCGCTTTGACGAGCCCTTCGATCGTGTCGCCGCCCTCGCCGGCGGCCCGGGCCGCGGCGAAGGCATCGTCGAGGTTGGGGCCCACCTGGGCCGTTGTGCCGGCCTGCGCGAGGGTGTGACAGACGCCGCATTTCTGGATGAAGAGCACCCGTCCGCGGGTCACGTCTGCGGTGGTCGTCCCGCAACCGGAAGCGCCCAGCGCGACTGCGGCGATGGCTGACAGGGCGAGCAGCGCACGGATGAGGTTGGGAAGCTTGGACATGGCGGCGCGAGGCGCGCGGGATTCTATATGCCAAGGCCACGGCGCAAGCTGTTTGACAGGCACGCCGGTGGGGTAATCTTGCACCGATCCGCACGATCTCCGAAAGTCCGGAAGGAGAGGTCCGATGCAGGTACGGGATGGTATGTCGGAGGTGGTTCTGACCGTCGGCACCTCGCACACTTTGCGAGAAGCAGCCGAGAGGATGGTGGAGAAGGGCACCGGCGCCGCGCTGGTCGCCGACCCCGAGTCTCCGGTGCCTGGAATCGTCACCGAGCGTGACATCCTTGTCTCGATCGGAGGCGGTCAGGACCCTGACGCGGAGCTGGTCGCCGACCACATGAGCGCAAGCGTGATCGCCGCCGCACCCGATTGGAGCCTCGAGCGCGCTGCCGCTGAGATGTCCCACCGCGGTGTCCGCCACCTGGTCGTCTTCGAGGACGGTGATCTGGTCGGCGTCCTCTCGATGCGAGACATAGTCCGCGTCTGGACATCCGAGGGCGCGACGTCGGGCATGGCCCCCAACTGACGGCGCTCCCGTCGGTCAGGCCTGAGGTGGAGAGATTTTTTCCACCGGGAGAGCACCCTCGGACTCCGGCAGAGAAGATCGCCCGCTTTCACGCTTTCGCGCTTTCATTCGATTTGCAGGCGAAGCGCCGCAGACGGCAGTAAACGCCAGCCCGTAATCGCAACCCGCAAGCAGAAGGTGTGCGGCGCCGGGGGGGCGCCACCGCGGGCTCCGATTGGACCCTTTCACCTGGCTTCCCGTCCTTCGAAGAATCAGCCGGCGTCTCGTTACGGCACTTCTCAGGTCCGATCCCGTGAGACGACGCTCCTCCTCGGCCGCCCATGCAGTCGGCCCGAGGTTGCCCGTGGTCGACTGATTGAGCGTTCGAAGGTCCTCGCCCCGGCGCCCGTGAAGCCCTAGAGTCGCTTCTCTCGTTCCACGAATCAGAAGGAAGGGATAATGAAACGCCTCAGAGACAGGCTGAGCTACGCGAACGTCATGGCGACAATCGCCGTATTCATTGCGCTCGGCGGAAGCGCTTATGCGGCCTCCAAGATCAACGGCAAGACGATCAAGATCAAGTCGATTCCGGGCAACCGCTTGAAGCCCAACACGGTGACCGGGGCCCAGGTCAACGAGTCCACGCTTGGCCAGGTCCCCTCCGCAGTTCAGGCCAATTCGGCGGCGACCGCGACGAGTGCCGCCAACGCGACCACGGTCAACGGCCACACCGCTGAATGCAAGGCTGGCACCCGGCCCTTTGCGGGAAGCTGCTGGGAAAGCGCACCGCGAGCGGCCGTAACTCAGCCGGCTGCGGCCGCTACCTGCACGGGATCCGGTGGAACCCTTCCCTCGACTTCCGATCTCGTCGCCTTCTCAAAAGTAGCCACCCTCAGCGCAGGCGACGAGTGGAGCGGCGAAGTCAACTCCGTCACCGCTGAAAATGTTTTCACGGTGATTACGGTCTCTCCGGAAGGCAAGGTCAACCTCGACGCTCCGACCGACACCAAGGAATACCGCTGCGTGTTTCCTCTGGTTCGCTGAACCCCGGACGGGAGCGGCCATTGAATGACCGCTCCTTCGGTCACCTTGGCGCAAGGAACCGCTCGCGGACCTTGACTTCGACCCTCTGTCGATCCGTCAGGTGTTCCGCAGACTCGGCGGTCACATCAAAAAGCTGCGAAGCAAACTGACTTACGCAAACGTTGTCGCGACGCTGGCGCTGTTGGCTTATACGGAACCATAAAGGCGGACCCCTAGACTGCCCATCGTGCCTCGCTGGGCTCTGGTCCTCGCCGTCGCGGCTTGTCTTGCGGCAGTTTCTATCATCGCGGCCTCTGATAACTCAGCGTCCCCGACCTTCATCAGGTGTAACGGAACGCCTCCCGGAAAAGGGCTGAGGATTCATCCAAGCAAGTGCGTCGGCAGCGGTCTTGGAGAAGGAGGAGTCCACTGGTTCGCCATCTTGAAGAACCTGCGATGGCATCACTGGGGATCTGGGAGGACGTTGGCTACGGGGTTCGCAGCTAATGCTGAGGGCCACCGACGCTCACGAGTCCGGGTCGCCGCTTTCGATCAAGCGAACTGTGGGACGACGGGCTTCGCTTACATAGAGCTGAGGCTGGCGGGTGGGCGGGACGGGGCAGTTACCCTCCGCCTTGGCGCCTGCGAAACGGCGTAGATGGCAGGCAAGCCGAAGAATGCGGTTAGGCACCTGACATGGAACGTCGGCTTGCGTCGATCTGGGCCGTCTACCTGGCGTTTGTGGTCGCGTCGGTCGTGACGATCTCTCACGACGAGGAAAACCGCGGCTTCGCCGGGGCGCTGCCACTAGAGGTAATGACTCGGGTCTGGTGCGCAAACACGAAAGTCAACGCCAGCGAGGGCTCGCGAAAATGCACGGCATCGCGACCGCGCCCGTGCGATCTGGGTTGAAGTGATGACCCGCCACTTTCAGCCCATGCGGCCTATCCACTGCAAACCCCAAATCGCCTTGGTTGACCAGTGGCGAGCGGCTCAGCACCGGCGCTCGCAACAACGGTGAGGTGCAGATTTAGCTCTGTGAGCGGCTTTGCTGCGGAGGGCTGACCGTTTCAATCGGAAGCACGGCGCCGCGCACCTTCTGCTTGCGGGGCAGCCGGTAGTAATCGCGCACGGCTCCCTTGATCAGGTTGCGCAGCGCGGCGAGGAAGAAAATTACGCCGACGATCGCGTAGAGCGTGGAGGGGAAGATGAAGCCGTTGGCGTAGATTCCGCAGAGCATCGCGCCGATCCCTGCGGCGAAGAAAGCGGGCCCCCAGGAGGGACGGGGCAGGTAGATCATCTCGCCGGGCTCAGGGATGTCGCGGTGCTCATTCATGCTCGCCTATGACGCTATGTAGAGGATTGCGGCGATGAAGGAGAGGGCGAAGATCGCCGCGGCGAAACCGCCGGCCAGAAGTCCGGCTTTCATACCGCGGTTTGCGCTCTCGCGATCCACCGGCTGGATTTCTATCAGGCGAGCCTGGCGTCGACGGCCATCGCGAGGAAGAGCAGCGCCAAGTAGGAGAGGGAGTAGAGGTAAGTTCGCAGCGCCCAGCGCCGATTGGCGCTTTGCAGGAGACGCACAGCGCAGTAGATGAAGATTCCCCCCAGGGTGATTGAGGCCGCCAAGTAGGAAAGGCCGAAGCCGCCGGCACAGAAGGGTAACTGGGTCACCGCATACAGAAGCACCGTGTAGAGGAGGATCTGGCGCCGGGTCTCGGCCTCCCCCCGTACGACCGGCAGCATCGGCACGCCGGCCTTTTCGTAGTCGTTCTTCATCAGCAGCGAGAGAGCCCAGAAGTGGGGTGGGGTCCAAAAGAAGACGATCGCGAAGAGGTAAAGCGCGGTGCCGCTGAGCCCGCCGGTCACGGCCGCCCAGGCGACCAGCGGCGGCACCGCTCCGGCGGCACCGCCGATCACGATGTTCTGCGGCGTGGCCCGCTTCAGCCAGAGGGTGTAGACACAGACATAACCGATCAGCCCCGAGAGCGAGAGCGTCGCAGCCAGCGGGTTGACCGCCAGCGCCAGCAGAGCGAAGGAGGCGCAGCCGAGCGTTAGGCCGAAGGCGGTGGCGGCGGCGGGGGAGACCCGCCCGCTGGCCACCGGCCGGTTGGCGGTGCGGGCCATCTTGCGGTCGATGTCGTGGTCGATCGCGTGGTTGATCGCCCCCGCGCCGCCCGCCGAAAGGGCGCCGCCGAGGCAGGTCAGAAGGACCAGGCCGATCGACGGGTCGCCCGCCACATACATGGTCGTGACCGTGATGAAAAGCAGCAGCGACTGCACCCGCGGCTTGGTCAGGGTTAGGTAATCGCGGAGGACGGCGAGCGCGGGCGAGCTCCGGACTGCTCCCGCCGTGGTCGTGGTCGGGATGGTCTGCGCTCCGGCGCCGGCAGCCATAGCGCTCAGGCTACCGGCTGGGACTCATGCACGGGCAACTCGGCGCGATCGACCCGGTGGGCAATCGCGATCCGGATGTCGCGCATCGGACGGGCGCTGCGAACGTCGGGGAGGAGATCGAAGTTATGGGGATCCGGTGGCGAGAGGGTCAGCCACTCGAGCGTGTCCCCGCGCCAAGGGTCATGCCCTGCCTCCGCGCCTCTCGTGCGGCTGAGGATCGCATTGACGAGCGTGAGCACGATGCCGATCGCCAGCACGAAGGCTCCGATCGAAGCGATCAGGTTGTAGGTGCTGACGCCGGTGTGGTCGAAATACTTGTAGGCATCGACGACCTCGCCGTGCGTGGCGCCTGCGAGGAACAGTGGCACGAAGGCGAGGACGATGCCGATCGCCATCGTCCAGAAGGAGATCCGGGCAAGGTTCTCGCCCATCGTCCGTCCGGTCATCTTCGGGAACCAGAGGTGCAGTGCGGCAAAGCCACCGAAAACACTGCCACCGATTAGAGCAAAATGGGTTGCCGCGGTGGCCGCTGTCGTGTTCTTGATGTCCCAGGCAGCCGCGACCATGGATTGCTGGATCTCGGCGGCGAGGCCGATCGAGATCGCCGAGATCGCCCCGACTGCAAACAGGAGGGGCGCCCGCAATCTCAGCGTCCCGCCCACCATCGTCGCGATCAGGTTGAAGGCGAGAAGGCCGAAGGGAACGATCAGCGCCAGCGACATCACCATCGCGAAGTACATCCAACCGATTCCGATCGGGGCGGTCAGCATATTCTGCATCCAGGCCAGGGTCCCGATCACCGCGATTGCGATCAGCGAGCCGATCACCGCACCGCGGTTGAAAAGCGGCTTGCGGGCGAAAGTGGGGACGATCTCGCCAATCGCGCCGAAGGCCGCGATCAAGATCAGCATGTAGGCGCCGGTGAAGAAGATCCAGCTGAGGTGTTGCCAGAGCAGCGCTGACCCGCCCGCGCTGCCCGCGAAGAATGTGCCGCCGAAGTTGCGGTCGATAAGCAGCATCGCGATCGCCGCGATCAGCACCGGGCCGATCACCAGCATCAACCAGGAACAGATCGCCGCCGCCCAGGCGAAGACCGGCAGCCGCCGCCACGCCATCCCGGGGGCGCGCATGGTGCGCAGCGTCGCGACCAGGTTGATCGCGATGAAGACGAAGCCCAGGGTCACCATGCCGGTGGCCGTTGCCCAGGCGTTGACGCCGTTATTGGAGAGGTACCGGAGTTCTGAAAGCGGCGCCAGAGGGTTGACCCCCGCCTCGGTCGGGGTAAAGATGAAGCTGGCGTAGAGCACCGTCGCTCCCGCGAGGAAGAGCCACATTCCGATCTGCCCGAGGCGCGGCAGCGCCGTTCCGCGAGCGCCGATCTGAAGTGGCGCGACGTAGTAGAAGAGCCCGAGCGCGAATGGGATCGCGAAGAGAAAGATCGCCGTCGTTCCGTAGACGGAGAGGAGTCGGTTGAAGGTGACCGGGGTGAGGAAGGTGTTTTCGGGGATCGCCAGCTGAAGGCGCATCAGCAGCATCTGGATCACGGCGAGAAAAAGGAAGCCAAACGCCCCGACGATCATCACCCGGCCGACGTCCTTGTGGTCGCCGCTGGTGGCCAGCTCGACCCAGCGTGGGCGGCAGCGCGGGAAGCCGTCGATGACCAGCTCCGGGCGGGGGCGTGAGCTCATGGAATCCTTCTCGCTGTCGATCAGCCCGACCACACGGTTCTGTGCCGCCTGAAC
This sequence comes from uncultured Solirubrobacterales bacterium, assembly GCA_963722965.1. GTDB lineage: Bacteria > Actinomycetota > Thermoleophilia > Solirubrobacterales > 70-9 > DATLSM01. Next base: position 179,780 of record CAVROX010000007.1, read on the forward strand.
CTCGGCTTTCTGTCGCATGATGAAGGCCAGATAGGCTTGGGGTGAGACGACATCGACCGCTGTCCGCATCGCCGCGTAGCCCTGGCCGGAGAAGGTTGAGGATTGGCCCAGGTAGGTGCCTTCCCGGTCAGCCCGGAAGACCACCTGGTCGGCCTTACCGGGTACCGCGTCGCGCTTGGGGGCCAGTTCGGGCACGTCCCAGGTGTGGATGACGTCGGTCGAGGCCAGGTTGAGGGTGATCGCGGTGTCGACGGGGACCACGAGTTTGTAGTAGGAGAAGGCCCCGTTGGGGTAGTTGTAGCGCCACAGCCACTGTCTGCCGGTTGCCAGGATCGTCAGCGGCTGGGAGCGGGCTGAAGCGAGCCCTGCGGGCCCGGTTCTGGGGATCTCGCGAGCCTTTTCGGTAAAGATGATGCTGAGCACGAGGATTGCTGCGGCAAAAACGGTCAACGCCGCACCGACCCGGAACTGGATGCGCCGCCCACCGCGTAGTTGGCGGGGTTCGGCACCCCGCTCGGCGCGGTAGCGGCGCACGGCGAAGATCAGCGCGACGTTGACCGCGACGACGACGATCGCGGCGGCCAGGTAGCCGATCCAAAGCAGGGTGTGGATCTGGTCGGTGCCAGGGGAGTGGGGCGTCAAAGCGGGGCCATTCTAATCACGCGCAGCGGAGCGCTGCCGCGCCCGGTGTCGGTCACCGACCTATACTCGCCGGCCCTATGCGGACCCGGTCTCGGCCATCTCGGGCGCTGCGCGTGGCGGTGCGGACCGGGGCGGCCGCCGCCCTCGGGTCAGCCTTTGTGGTTCCGCTGGCGCGCCGCCGCCTCCGCATCCCCGCCCCGGTCACGGTGGCTGCCTGCGCCGGCGGACCGCTGGGGCTGGCGATCCTGACCCGCCGCTCAAAGAAGCGCGACGTGGCGCTGTTCGCGATTCAGATGTGGGCCTTCACGATCGCTCATGAAATTCCCTATGACGATCGGGAGGCCCTGCGCCGTCGGCTGCGGGTCGGCTACCCGATCGCAATCGACCGGTTCCTCGGCGCCGGCAGCCTCCCAAACGCCCGCCTGCAGCGCAGTCTCGCCCGCCTCGGCAGGGTGAAAGCGATCGACCGGGTTCTCGCCTGGGTGCACTGGCTCTGGTTCCTTGAGCCCTATTGCGCCCTCGCCTTCATCCTCGTCGCTCGCAACGAGCGATTCCCGCGCGCCGCGCGCCAGCTAGCGGCCGTCTTCGACATCGGCTGTGCGATCTACTTCGTGGCGCCGACCGCCCCACCGTGGTGGTCCTCCGAACAGGGGTTGACGGGGGAGGAAGTGCGCCGGGTCATGGTTGAGGTGGGCGAGGAGACCTGGGGTTCAGCCTGGCCGGGTATGTACGGGGCGCTGGGCGGCAACCCCTGGGCGGCGATGCCCTCCCTGCACTTCGCGACATCGTTGACGATGGCGCTTGCCCTGGCCGAAGCAGGGCCGGGGGAGGGTGCAGCCGGCTGGGCTTACGCGCTCGCTCTCGGCTTCGCCCTCGTCTACCTCGGGGAGCACTACGTCACCGATCTAGCCGCCGGCGCGGTGCTCGTCGTCGCGGTAAGGCGCGGCGAGCGGCTCGGCGCTCCGGTGCTGGTTAGGCTCAACCGCGCCCTGCAGCGCCTGGAGCGCCTCGCTAGCGGGTAGCTTCTCGGGGGTGTCTCAGGAGGACTCGGCGAACGGTGACGCGACCGTCGAGCTGCCGCTGTTCACCGTTCGGCGGATGGTGCAGACGGCGATCGTCGTCCTCGCGCTGCTGATCGGAATCTACTTTCTCTTCCCCAAGCTGGTCGGTTTGGGCGACGCGCTGAGCAAGCTCGACGAAGCGGAGCCGGTCTGGATCGGGGTGGCGATCTGCTTCAACGTAGCCGCCTTCGCCACCTACACAGCGCTGTTCAAGGCGGTCGTCGGCGGTCGAGTTCTGCGCTTCACCTGGGCCGAGACCTATCAGATCAACATGGCCGGGCTGGCGGCGACGCTGCTTTTCTCGGCTGGCGGGGCGGGCGGAATCGCCCTCACCTTCTGGGCGTTGCGCAAGGCGGGCATGGGGCGCCGCGACGCGGGTCGGCGCATGGTCGCCTTCCTCACCCTCCACTACGCCTTCTATCCGCTGGCGTTGATCGTTTTCGGGGTGCTGTTGCGGACCGGCGTACCTCGACGGCCAGCACCCAGTCGAGCTGACCGTGATCCCAGCGTCGATCGCCGGCCTCCTGCTCGTCTTGGGCGTGTTGGTGGCGATGATCCCGTCGGACCTTGAACGTCGCGTGGCGCCATTCGTCCACGCTGAGCGCGGCCGCTCCATCGCCCGCATGGTGGCCCGCGTGCCGGCGACCCTCGGCGAGGGGTTCAGGTTCGCGCTCGGCCTCTTTACCCATCCCTCGCGCGGGGGGCTTGCGGTGGTCGGCGCGGCGGGGTTCTGGGCAGCCAATATCGGCATCCTCTGGGCCTCCTTCCACGCTTTCGGCGTCCACGTTCCACTTGCGGTTGTGGTCCAGGGGTTCTTCCTCGGCATGGTCGCCAACCTCTTCCCGCTGGCCCCCGCGGGGGTGGGCGCGGTGGACGCGGGGATGATCGGCGCCTTCGTCCTCTTCGGCCTGCCGCAGGACACGATTTTCCCGGCGATCTTGATCTACCGGCTCGTCGCCTTCTGGATGCCGATTCCGTTTGGCATCGTCGCCTTCTTCCAGCTCCGCAACACGGTTCAGGAGTGGGAAGTGGAGGGGCTGCCGATTGACCGAAGCGGTACTATACAAAGTAAAGTAATAGACTTGCAGGCGGCGAAAAATGGCTGAAAAGAAAGTCGAGAACGTGATCATCGTCGGCGGTGGCCCGGCGGGCTACAGCGCGGCGCTCTACACCGCGCGCGCCAACCTCGAGCCCCTTATCTTTGAGGGATTTCACTGGGGCGGGCAGCTGCAGAACACGACCGATGTCGAGAACTACCCGGGATACCCCGAGGGGATCATGGGTCCGGAGATGATGGGTCAGTTCCGGGCCCAGGCGGAGCGCTTCGGCACGCGGTTCGTGACCGATGACGTCGATCGGATCGAGCTATCCGGCGGCGGCGTCCAAAGGGTGTTCCTCGGTGAGGAGGAGCACCGCGCGAAAGCCGTGATCCTGGCGATGGGCGCGGAGCCGCGCCGGCTTGGGATTCCGGGCGAGTTGGAGCTGGGCGGCCGCGGTGTCTCCACCTGTGGCGTATGCGACGGTGCCTTCTTCAAAGACCAGCGGGTGATCGTTATCGGCGGTGGGGACTCGGCGATGGAGGACTCGATCTTCATCTCCAAGTACGCGAGCGAGCTGACGGTGGTGAACAGGCGAGATGAGTTTCGCGCCTCAAAGATCATGCTCGAGCGCGCCCGGGAACGACCCAACATCGCCTTCAAGACGCCCTTCGTGCCGGAGGAGTTCATCGCCGGCGAGGACGGGAAGCTCGACCACCTGCGGCTGCGAAACGCCGACACGGGTGAGAGCGAGGATCTGGAGACCGACGGCGCCTTCGTCGCCATCGGCCACATCCCGAAATCGGAGATCGTCGCGGGCCAGCTCGACACCGACGAGAACGGCTACATCGTGACCGTCGCCGGCTCGACCCGCACCAAGCTGGGCGGGGTCTTCGCGGTGGGCGACGTGGTTGACCACACCTATCGCCAGGCGGTCACCGCGGCTGGTACGGGCTGTATGGGCGCCCTCGATGCCGAGTGGTATCTGCGCGACACCCCACCGCTGGCGGAGGCCCACTGGATGCCCGGCGGGGAGCCGGCTGAGCTCGCTCCGACCCCTGGGAGCTGAAGCGTCGATCGGCTAAGGTCATCAGACGGCCGATTCCTGCGCACATCTCGACTCGGTTGAGTTTTTCGACCTCCCGCCAGGGGAGCTCGGGTGCGAGGAGTGCCTTGCCCTTGGGATGCAGTGGGTGCACCTGCGGATGTGCCAGAGCTGCGGGCACATCGGCTGCTGCGATAGCTCATCGGGAAGGCACGCCACGGCCCATTATCAGGGGAGCGGACATCCAATCGTCCGCTCGGCGGAGCCGGGTGAGGATTGGAGTTGGTGCTATCTCGATGAACTGGTGTTCCAACTTCGCGCCTGACGTTCCCGGTGCGCACGGCGATCAGCAGCGCTGGCGGCCAAAGCGCGGTTCTGGTACTGGCGGCCAGCCGGTTATCGAGAGGGACCTGACCCGCGACGATTGGCCTCCTTGAGCGGTTTCTAGGCGCGATCAGCCTCTCCTTTGAAGAGGGGTATCGCAGAGGGGGGAGTGCGCGGCCCGACCCCTTTGCTGCGGCGGCCCGGTGGGGCTGTTGGGTCTGGGGCGATCGGCATCGCGGTGCTCTGTCGGAGCCGCGATCAACTTCTTGGCGCCGTTGGCGCCGGGGGCTCAGGGGGGAGGGCAGCGCAGCGCAGCTCCCCTCTCGGCGGCAGTGCGAAGCAGCGGTGCCGGGTGGTATGCCCCGCCGCGTGCGCGCTCCAGGTCCTCCAGCAGCGAGAACGCCGGGCCGGCGCCGATCAGCTCAGCGAACTCGAGAGGGCCGAGCGGCCAGTTGAAGCCGAGCCTCATCGCCGTATCCATGTCGGCGGGGGAGCCGATCTTCTCGGCGAGGGCGAAGGCAGCCTCGTTGGCGATCTGGGCCAGCAGGCGGGGGAGAATCAGTGGCCCAGCAGGATCGATCTTGGCCAGCGCGGCGGGCTCCAGCGTCGGCGCCTTGATCCCCAGTTCGGGGTCGGGGGCGCGCCGGGAGCCCTCGCCGTAGCTGTAGAAGCCCTGGCCGCTCTTGCGACCGAGCCGGCCTTCTGCGACCAGACCCGCCTGGATCGGGCTTGGGCGCCAGCGGTCCGGCTTACCTCCCTGGACGTAGAAGGATCGGGCGACGCTGAGGTTGACGTCGAGTCCAATCAGGTCGATCAGCTCGAAAGGGCCCATCCGAAAGCCGCCGCCAAGCCGGCAGACGCGGTCGATCGTCGCTGGGTCGGCGAGGCCGTCGGCAAGGATTCGCAGCGGCTCCAAGGTGAAGGGGCGGGCAAGGCGGTTTGCGATGAAGCCGGGGCTGTCCTTGGCGCGGATTGGCGTGCGGCCCATCCGTTTTGCCACCCCTGCGGTTGCGTCAAGAGCGTCCTCAGCCGAGTCGGGTGTGGCGATCACCTCGACCAGCTTCATCAGCGCGGGGGGGTTGAAGAAGTGCATGCCGACTACCCGTTCGGGATGCGGAAGACCAGCTGCTATCGCGCTAACCGACAGGGAGGAGGTGTTGGTCGCAAGGATTGTTTTCCGCCCACCTGCATCGGCGGCCAGGGAGCCGAACAATTCGCGCTTCAGCTCCAGATCCTCCGGCGCTGCCTCGATCACGAGGTCGCAGCCGGCCAGGTCGCCCAGGCGCGGGGCCGAGGAGAGTCTCGCTCTTGCAGCGTCGGCGTCAGACTTGCTCCAGCGACCGCGTTCAGCGCCCTTCGCCAGGTCAACTGCAACCCGCTCGATCCCGGCGTCGAGAGCCTCGCGGATCGGGTCGTGCAGCCTCGTCTCATAGCCGCCCAAGCAGGAGATCTGGGCGATTCCAGCGCCCATCGTTCCGGCGCCGACGATGCCGATCCGCGCGACCGTCAACGGCCCTTGAAATCCGGTTCGCGCTTCTCCAGGAAGGCCTTCATACCCTCGACCCGGTCCGCGGTCGCCATCGCCAGCTCATAGAGGCGTCGCTCGCTATCCAGGCCGGCCGAGAGCGCAGTCTCCTCGGCGGCCAGCACGGCCTGCTTGGCTAGACGCGAGGCGATCGGGGGCTGCTTAGCCACCGTGCGGGCGAGCTCAATCGCCTCCTCCAGCCAGCGCCCGGCCGCGGTGACTCGGTTGATCAGGCCCATCTCAAGGCCCGCCGCGGCGTCGAAGCGGCGCCCGGTCAGGACCAGCTCCATCGTCCGCTGCTTGCCGAGCACCCGCGCCAGCCGTTGGGTTCCGCCCCCGCCGGGGATGATCCCCAGGTTGATCTCCGGTTGGCCAAACCGGGCCGTCTCGGAGGCGACGATCATGTCGCAGGCGAGCGCCAGCTCGCAGCCGCCGCCCAGCGCCCAGCCGGAGACGGCCGCGACAAGCGGCGTCTTTATCCGCTCGAGGCGTCTCCAGAACTCCGCCGCGGGATGGTGGAGGGCCTCGGCGAATGTGCGCTCGCTCATCGCTCTGATGTCTGCTCCGGCGGCGAAGACCTGATCCGACCCGGCGATCACCGCGCAGCGAACCTCGGGGTCGGGGTCCATCCGCTCCAGCTCGGTGGCGAGGCGCTCCATCACCTCCGGCGAGAGCGCGTTGCGTGCCTCCGGCCGATTGAGGCGCAGCAGGGCAACATTGCCGTCGAGCGAGCTCTCGACCACGTCGACCGTCATTCAGCTCTCCTCGAAGGGGAGCATCGCGTTGATCCCCGTCGCGGCCCTGCCGATGATCAACTTCTGGATCTGAGAGGTCCCCTCATAGAGGGTGGTCACCCGCGCGTCGCGCAGGTAGCGCTCAACCGGGTAGTCATCGACGTAGCCGGCCCCGCCATGCACCTGGATCGCAAGGTTGGCGCACTCGACCGCCGACTCGGTCGCGTGGAGCTTTGCCAGCGAGGTCTCGATCGTGTTCGGCTTGCCTTCGTCCTTGAGTGCGCCGGCGCGGTAAACCAGCATCCGCGAGGCGTCGCGCTTGAGGATCATGTCGGCGATCATCTCTTGGACCAACTGGAAGCGGGCCAGGGGTACGCCGAACTGCTTGCGCTCCTTCGCGTACTGGACCGAGGCGTCGACACAGCCCTCGCAGATCCCGACGCAGCCGGCAGCGACGCTGTAGCGGCCGTTGTCGAGGGCGCTCATCGCCACCTTGAAGCCATCGCCGATCTCGCCGAGCATCGACTCCTCGCCCACCTCGACCTCGTCCAGGGACAGTGAGGCGGTATCGGAGGAGCGCAGTCCGAGCTTGCCGTGGATTTCCTGGGAGGCGAACCCCTCGCTGGCGGTGGGGACCAGGAAGCAGGCGAGGCCCCGGTGCTTTTTCTCGGGATCGGTCTGGGCAAAGATCAGCGCCACCTCGGCGAAGTTCCCCAGCGAGATCCACATCTTCTGGCCGCTGATCGACCAGCCCGAGTCGGTCTTAGTCGCTCGGGTGCGGAGGTTGGCCGCGTCGGAGCCGGTGTCGGGCTCGGTCAGCCCGAAGCACCCCAGCGCCTCACCCGCGCACAGTCGCGGCAGCCATTTCCGCTTCTGCTCCTCGCTCCCCCAGCGCTCGATCGAACCGGCGACCAACGAAGTCTGTACCGAGACGACGGTGCGGGCGGAGGAGTCGGCGCGGCCGACCTGCTCGACGATCAAGCCATAGCCGATGTAGTCAAGGCCGCGGCCGCCGTACTCCTCCCCTACCGGTGCTCCGAGGTAGCCGACCTCGCCCAGCTTGCTGGCCAGTTCGCGGTCAAAGCGCCCGGCGCGATCGTTGTCACGCACCCGTGGCAAGATCTCGCGGTCGGCGAACTCGCGCGCCGCTTCGGAGATCAGTCGCTGCTCGTCGCTCAGCTGGAAGTCCATCTCAACCCTGCTTTCTAGTCTTGGTCATCGAAGCTCCTCTCCCAAGGTGGCCGCGAACGTTTCCTGTGCCTCGCGTGTGCGGGGACCTGGCGACTCGGGCAGCTTGGTGTCGTCGATCGCGGACACCACCTGGATCTCCCGTGTGGTCGAGGCGAGGAAGGCCTCGCGCGCCGCGCGCAGGTCGGCGATCGGCCACGCTCCCTCCTCGACCTTGAGCGCCCCGATCAAACGCCCTCGGGTGATCGACTCCAGCACCCCGGCCTCGAGCGCCGGCGTCCGCAGGGATCCTTGCGGTGAGACCCAGAAAATCGAGGAAGTCGGCGGCTCAAGCACCGTGCCATCGGGCTGCACCAAGACCGCCTCATCGGCGCCCTGAGCTTTCGCCAGCCGCGTCGCCTGCATGTTGGCCGCGTAAGAGAGCGACTTGACCCCGTTGAGGATCACGGTCGGGCAGTAGGTGACGGTGGCGAGGCGCAGAGCCTCGGCATGTGGCGGCAGCGGCTCGGTGGCTGCGATCCGTCGTCCACCGCGGGTCACGATCACCCGGAGCTGTCCGTTCGCGTCGCCGAGATCGCCGAGGAGGGCGCCGATCTCGCGCTCCAGTGCGGGCCGGTCGAACTTCAGCTCGATCGCGGCGCCGGAACGTTCAAGGCGATCGAGATGGTCAGCGAGCGCGAACAGCCGCCCCCCATAGATGCGGATCACCTCGAAGGCTCCGTCGCCTCGGTACAGGCCGTCGTCTTTGAGTGGGATGGTCGCTTCGGGGGTGGGGGAGATGACCCCGTCGACGCTCGCAAGCTCTCGCAAGGTGGTCGTCATCGCGGCGGCGAGGCTACCTCAGATCGCCGTTCGCCCGAGCCCGGCTCAAACGGCTTCGAACACGGTCGCAAGGCCTTGGCCGACTCCGACGCAGAGGGTGGCGAGGCCATAGCGGGCGCCGCGGCGGCCCAGCTCCCTGACCAGGGTTGTGGCGAGCCGCGCGCCCGAGCAGCCGAGCGGATGCCCGAGCGCAATCGCGCCGCCGTTGACGTTAAGCCGCTCCCCCTCGATCCCAAGCTCCCGCGCGCAGGCCAGTGCTTGGGAGGCGAATGCCTCGTTCAGCTCGACCAACTCGATTTGCTCAAGCGAGAGGCCGGCGGCGGCGAGGGCGCGTGGCACCGCCTTGACCGGGCCAATACCCATGTAGGCGGGGTCCACCCCGGCCACGCCGAAAGAGACGATCCGAGCCAGCGGCTCGGCGCCGAGGCGCTCCGCCCCCGCCTCGGAGGCGATCAGCAGGCAGGCGGCGCCGTCATTGAGGGTGGAGGCGTTTCCGGCGGTCACTGTCCCGCCCTCGCGGAAGACGGGGCGCAGTTCGGTGAGCTTCTCCAGCGAGGCGTCGGGTCGCGGGCCCTCGTCGGCCTCGACGAGGACCGCTCCACGTCCGCGGGTAGCTTCTATCGCGACGATCTCCTCGGCAAGCAGACCCGCCTCGGCGGCGGCGACCGCACGCTGGTGGCTGCGCAGGGCGAAGGCGTCCTGGTCCGCGCGGCTCACCCGGTAGCGCTCGGCGACGTTCTCCCCGGTCTCGCCCATCGACTCGGTCGAGACTCCCAGGTCGGCCATTCGCGGGTTGACCATGCGCCAACCTAGGGTCGTGTCGTGCATAGTCTGGGCGCCGCGCGGGAGGCCGCGTTCGGGCTTCTCCACCACCCACGGGGCGCGGCTCATCGACTCGACCCCACCCGCGAGATAGATGTCTCCCTCACCCAGTTTGACTGCACGGGCGGCGGCGTTAACTGCCTCCAGACCCGAAGCGCAGAGACGGTTGACGGTTGCACCGGGGACGCTGTAGGGCAGCCCGGCAAGCAGCACCGCCATCCGCGCCGCGTCGCGGTTGTCCTCGCCCGACTGGTTCGCGGCGCCGAAGTAGACGTCGGTGATTTGGCTCGGGTCAACGCCGCTGCGCGCGACGATGGCTCGGATCGTATGGGCGGCGAGATCGTCGGGGCGCACGCTCGAGAGTGCGCCCCGGTAGGAGCCGATCGGCGTGCGGATCGCGTCGATTACGTAGGCCTCGGCCATTGGGAATGATTAAACAGGGAGCCCGGCCTCGCGCGTATCCTTAGCGCGTGGGTTTCCTCCTGGGGACGGTTGCGGTCTTCCTTTTCCTGGTCGGAGTGCTGGTCGTGGTCGGGCGCCTGTATCCAGGCAGCAGCGCCGAAATCGTCGACTGGCGGCCGACCCGATCGCCCGAGGTCGAGGTTCAGAACGAGATCGACGACGTCCGCCAAATGCTGGATGCCCAAAACGAACTCCGCCGCCGTCGCGGTGCCCCCGAGATGACCGAGAGCGAGCTTCGACAGAGGGTCGACGAGGAAGAGCGCGACCGGCTGCGCTGGCAGTGGCCCTCCAGAGCCTCCTAGTGGAGAGGCGATGGCGAGGGCGCTGATCGTCGGCTGCGGTTGCCGCGGGCGGCTGCTGGGGGGACGGTTGCTTGCCGAGGGCTGGGCGGTGCGCGGAACGAGCCGTCGCCGGGAGGGGCTGGCGGCGATCGAGGCGGCGGGGATCGAGCCCGCCCTCGCCGACCCCGACCGTCCCGCCACCCTTCTCGATCTGCTCGGCGACGTCACCGTCGTCCACTGGTTGCTTGGCTCCGCCCAGGCCGAGCCGGAGGTGATCGCCGCGATCCACGGGCCGCGCTTGGAGCGGATGCTGGAGAAGCTCGTCGACACCCCGGTACGGGGCTTCGTCTACGAGGCGGCGGGCCGAGTGCAGCGCCACCACCTGGAGCGGGGGGAGGGGATCGTCCGTGCGGCTGCCGAGACCTGGCGGCTTCCGGTCGAGGTGGTCGTCTCCGCCGCTCCGGCGGACCCGCCGGCCTGGGTCGAGGCAATGGTCGCTGCCAGCTCGCGCCTCACGCATTCGACCGGTCGATAAATATGTCTAAACTCGGACTGGAATTCGGGAGATTCGGATGCCCGACTGAATCGGAGGTTGCGGATGAGCTACGCGAAGGATGTCCTTGTCGAGACCGATTGGGTCGCCGATCACCTAGACGACGACTCGATCCGCATCGTCGAGGTCGACGAGAACCCGGCGCTCTACGCCGAGGCCCACATCCCGGGCGCGATCGGTTTCGACTGGAAGGCCGACCTCCAGGACCAGGTCAAGCGCGACTTCCTCGGCCCCGAGGACTTCGGCGCCCTGATCGGGCAGCCGCGGCATCTCCAACGACCACACCGTCGTCCTCTACGGCGACCGCAACAACTGGTTCGCCGCCTACACCTACTGGTATCTCCAGCTACTACGGGCACGACAAGGTGAAGCTCGCTCAACGGGCCGCGCGAGAAGTGGATCGCCGAAGGGCGGCCGACCACGACCGAGGCTGCCCGAGCTACCCGGCCGCGACATTCACCGCGCAGCCCGGCGACAACTCGATCCGCGCCTACCGCGACGAGGTGACTCGCCGCGCTGCGACTCCTCGACCAAGCTGGTCGACGTGCGCTCGCCCGCAGGAGTACTCGGGCGAGCTGATCGCGATGCCCGGCTACGAGCAGGAGGGCGCGCAGCGCGCCGGCCACATCCCCGGCGCCGAGTCGGTGCCCTGGGCGCAGGCGGTCAACGAGGACGGCACGTTCAAGTCGGCCGACGAGCTGCGCGACCTGTACGGCGGCAAGGGCGTGATCTCGAGGCAGCACGCCGATCATCGCCTACTGCCGGATCGGCGAGCGCTCGGCGCACACCTGGTTCGTCCTCCACGAGCTGCTCGGCCAGGACGACGTCAAGAACTACGACGGGTCGTGGACCGAGTGGGGGAACCTCGTCGGGCGTCCCGTCGAGAAGGAGTCTGAGCAGAGGAAATCGCCGAGGATGCGCGCGGTTGCCCCCCAGATCAGGTGCTCGCCCACCATCGTATGTGGGGGTGTGGATGGGGACGCCGCGGCGGATCAGGCGGCGGATCGCGTAGTCCCCGCTCAGGGCCGTCGAGCGAGAAAGTGAGGACGCGTCTCGACCTCGCGCAGGGTTGGGCTCCAGGCGCCAGCCGGCTCGGATGCGGGATGCGCCCGACGAAGGGGTAGATGCGGTAGCCGGTGACGAAGGTCGCGGTCGGCGGCAGCGCCTCGCCGATCTCGACCCGCGAGGGGTCGAGGCCGATCTCCTCGCTGGGCCTCGCGCAGCGCCGTGGCGGTCAGATCGGCATCGCCCTCATCCTTGCGCCCTCCCGGGAACGAGATCTCTCCGGCGTGGCGGCGCAGGTCGGCGCGCCGCTTGGTGAAGATCAAGCCCGGGATCATCGGGCCAGCCGAAGAGCGGCAGCAGCACCGCTGCCTCCTTTCGATGTCTGTTAACCGCCATCGACAGGGGCGCGGACGAGGGGGTCAGATGATCACCTGCACGGTGCCGCCGTCGACCGACCAGGCGGCTCCGCTGACGTAGGAGGCACGCTCGGAGCAGAGGAAGACGATCGCCGCGGCGACCTCGCCGACCTCGGCCAGCCGGCCGATCGGGCGCTTCGCGCCGGCGTCCGCCAGCGCCTCCTCACGGCTCGCCGCACCGGACATCGCGTGCGACTGGTCGAGCAGGCCCCCCGACTCCATCCACATCTCCGAGGCGACCGGGCCAGGACAGATCGCATTGACCAGAACACCGTGACCGGCGTGGCGGTCGGCGAACAAGCGGGAGAGGGAGAGCTCCGCGGCCTTTGCCACCGAGTAGTCCGGCATTGCCGCCGTGGGGCGCTTGCCGGCGGTCGAGCAGACGTTGACAACACGGCCCCAGCCCCGCTCGGTCATCGGCGGGATCGCCGGCTCGCATCGCCCGCAAAGGCGCCATCACGTTGAGCTCATACTGGCCGCGCCAGTCTTCGTCTGGGACCTCATCGAGGTCGCGCCAGCGGGCGACGCCGGCGTTATTGACCAGTACGTCGAGGGCGCCAAACCGCTCGACCGCGGCGGTAAGCATCCGCTCACCCGCGTCATCATCGGTGACGTCGAGGGAGAGGTGATCAGCGCGCCCACCGCCCTCGGCCCCCGCGGCTCTCGCCTCCTCGGTCGCCTCCCTGAGCCGTGTCTCGTTACGGGCGATCACTAGGACGTCTGCCCCCTCCGCGCAGAGCAGTCGCGCCGTCTCGCGGCCGATCCCGCGGCCAGCGCCGGTGACGGCGCAGACGCGCCCTTTAAGGCCGAGGTCCATTGGCCGAAAGCTAAGCCCTGCGCCGACCCTCGAACAACGCCGGGTCGTCAACGTCGGCGAAGCGGGCCATCGCGTAGGCGAGGTCGGAGGCGCGGTTGACAAAGTGGATCACGGTCTCGCTTGCCAGCTCGCCGGCCTCGGCGAGGGCGGCTATCGCCCGCTCAGCCCGGCGGATCGCGGTACGCGCTACGTCGATTTGGGCGGAGAGCTGGTTGCCGCCCGGGATCACGAATTGGGGGGGAGCTCGACCTGGGACATGTAGTGGTCGATCCGCTCCTCGATTGCGGCGACCATCTCCTCCGTCGTCCGACTGATCCCGTCTTCGAGGCGGTCGGCGGCCTGCGCTGCCGTCGCCAGCTCCGCACCGGCGACGAAAATGTCGTCTTGGAGGCGGAGGATATCGGCCGCCAGCTCGACCTCGCCGGGGCCGCAAAGGGCGCGGGCCACGCCTAGCTCCGAGCAGGCCTCATCCAGCGAACCGTAGGCCTCGGTGCGTGGGTGGTGCTTGGGGACGCGGCCGCCGTACCAAAGCGAGGTGCTCCCGTCGTCGCCCTTCCTGGTGTAGATCTTGACCACGGGTCGATCCTAGGTACGCGGGCGTGGCGGACCGACCGGGTTGAAGACCAGGCCGGTCATCACCTTGGGGAAGAAGTAGGTCGACTTCGGCGGCATGTTCTCCTCGGTGTCGGCGACCGCGCGCACTTGTTCGACCGGGTCCGGGCGCAGGAAGAAGGCGACGTCGTAGGAGCCGTGCTCGAGCAGGGCTAGCGAGTGCCGGAACGTCTTCGCGTAGCCGAGTCCACGCTTGGCGGCGATGTCCTCGTCGGTCATCCGGGCGGGCCCTTCAGGACCGCGTCTCCAGAATCGGCGGATCGAGGCGGCGATAGGCTTCGGGCTTGCCCGTCGAGCAGACGACCCGGCGATCGACGGTGTCCTTGAGCCGCAAGCGGAAGGCGCGCTTGGTGGAAGTTGTCGAGTCGAGACCGAAGACCCCGATGCCGTCGCCCGCCTCGGGCGCGAGGTCCGAGGTGGAGGAGAGGCGCTCGATCGCGTCGAACAGTCGCGCGAAGCCGGCCGCCGAGGCGCTGCTGACGCTCGGCGTCGCCGGCGAATCCGAGAGGAGGCGGTGGGTGGGGAAGACGGTGAGCCCGGGGTCGTGGAGCGCCGTCAGCGCACATCAGCATGTAGCGGTGCGGACCCTCGCCGCCGATCTCATCGCGGTAGGCGCGGGCGGTCTCGTAGCGGTGGTGGCCGTCGGCGATCAGCAGCTCGGCGCCAGCGAGGCGCTCTGCCACCGCGGCGTGAATCGCCGGGTCACCAACCCTCCAGACGCGGTTGACCGTGCCGGCATCGTCGGTGACTTCCCCCAGGGCTCGCCCGTGGTCGCGGGCTCGACCAGCGGCCAGGCATCCACGGTGCTAAGCGAGAAGATCGGGGAGAGATTGAGGCCGGTCGCCCGAGTGAGTTCGAGCCGGTCGCGCTTGGGGCCCGGCAGGGTCCGCTCGTGGGGGCGGACCCTGCCCGCGCCGTAATCCTCAACCCTGACGCGGACGAGGATCCCGTGGCGGGTGTGGGCGGAACCGTCCGGGGCGGCGTAGGTCTGGGTTAGCGCCCAGATCGCCGGCTCGGGGTCGTCGAGCAGAGCGCCGGCCTGGCGCCATGCCTCGATCCTCTCGGCCGCTTCCCGGTAGGGGTCTCCGCCGGTATCCTGCGGGCCGCTCTCACCGTATGGCTTGGGCAGGTCGATCGCGACCGCGTTGTACGGGGAACGCGCGAGCAGCTCCGCCCGCTGGTCGGCATCGATCACGTCGTAGGGCGGGGAGCGACGTCCTGGAGAGAGCCGACGACGTGCAAGTCGTAATGGAGAGCATTGAAGGGCCCGACGTCTGCCATCGCCGCGAAAGCTAGCGATTGGCGACCCTCGCCATCGGCGCCGCTTTAGACTGGCGTCCTCGGGGCGTAGCGAAGCCTGGTTATCGCGCCTGCTTTGGGGGCAGGAGATCGCTGGTTCAAATCCAGCCGCCCCGATTATGTAAGCCGCCGCGTCAAAGTGCCGCAGATCGCGTCACAGCAGCGGATTCTCGCATTTCTAGGCGGATCTCCGTGACTGCGGGGTTTCCGCACAGAGGGACATTCCGGGCCGCGTGTGCACGCAACCCGTAGCAAAGCCGTAGCAGTCCGCTTTCGTTTTGGGGTCCTGCTACGGCCCGAATCAGCGCCGACGGCCTGGTTGATGCATGGCTTTGCCTCGGCCCTTTCGATGAAACTTTTTGCTCTCGACGACGCCGGTCGCGTGACGAATGGCAACGGGCGGCGTTTCTGAGCCTCTGGCGGCGCCTGCGGCGCATCGGCTACGGCGGGCCCTCCGGTGGGCCGAGGGGCGCCGGTTGCAGCCTCTACCGCGACCTCGGCGGCTCGACAGCAGCCCAAATCTCGCGCTGCATTCCGACAAGCGCTACCGGCCCTCTCGCTCAGCTTGGACGTGATGGAGCCGGTGGCGCGGCTCGACGCGAGCGGGTCGGAGTAGTTCCGACCCCGGCTACTCGTCAGAACCGAGAACCGCCCGGGACGCCTCCAAGGACCGAGCCACCTTCTCTGGCCAGAACATGGGTGCCACCGCCAGCGCCGCGAGATTCGTCAGGGCAGCCATCGCGAGGAGGGTTGCCTCGACCACTTCTCCGCCGGTGGCGAACCATACCGCCGCCGCCCCGCACGTGATCGCGACGAACAGCACGAACCAGCGGCGCGCTGCCCAACGGGCGCGCCCCTGGCGTTGGTAGACCTCGGCCAGCTGGATCGCTGCGGCCGCCATTCGGGGGTCCGGTGGAGCCTCGCCCCTTCTTAGTGCTCCCGGTCATAAGTTCCGCCCCGATCAGGCGGCCAGACGCAGCTGAGGCTCCCGCGCGCTCAGCCGTTCCATCAACACGGCGAGCTTGTCGCGGGTGAAGTTCCACTCGAAGGGCTCGGCCATCTCGTTCCAGTGGCACTCGAACTCATTCAAGGTGCGGGCGAGGACGGCGAGGTCGTCGAAGTCGTTGGGGGTGAGCACCTTGCGCTGCACGATCGAGAAGTAGATCTCTATCTGGTTGAGCCAGCTGGCGTGGGTTGGCAGGTGGAGGAGGGTCAGGTTCTTCCAGCGACGCTGCAGGCGCTCGATTGAGCGCTGCCCACGGTGGGAGGAGCCGTTGTCGAGGATCCAAAAGACGTTGCGCGCAGAGGCGTAGGGCTCCCTGACCATCACCTGGTGAACGAGGCGGTCGAAGGGTTCGATCCCACCCTTGGGCTCGGAGCGACCGAAGACGCGCGGTGCCCGCCCGCCGCGGCGGCCGATGTCCAGGGCGGCGAGGTAGGTGAGCGCGCCGCCTCGCTCGTAGGTGTGCTCGACGCGCAGCCCGCGCACGCCCGGTGCTGGGCGCGAGTGTCGGGTGGATGCGCAAGCGTGCCTGGATCGAGGGCTTCTCGTCGGCGCAGACGACGAAGTCGCCGGGGTGAAGAAGCTCGCCCTCCCACCTTCCCTGGTAGAGGTCGAGCACCGGGCCGGCCTTGGCGAGGAAGTCCGGGTCGGTGGGGAAGATCCAGGAGCGGTGCTGCCAGGGGCGCAGCGAGTCCTCGGCCAGCCAGCGGGCGATCGTCGCCGCCGAGGCCTCGGTGACGCCGCGCTCGATGACGAGGCGGTGCAGCTCGGTGCGGCTAAAGCGCGAGAGCGGGGCGCCCTGGGCGCGCGGGAGATCGCAGGCGAGCGCCTTGACCTGGGCGATCTCCTGTGGGGGGGAAGCGGCGCGGGCGGCCCGTGCGCTTCAAATCCTCGATTCCCTCGATCCCATGCTCGCAGAAGCGTTTTCGCCAGCGCCCGACGGACTTGCGCGTCATCCCCAGCCGTTCGCCGATCTCGGTGTTGGTGGCGCCTTCGGCCGCCATCAGGACGATCTTGGCTCGCAGCACCTCGCGGTGGGGGCGGGTGTAACAGGCGGCGCGGTGCTCGAGCTCGGCGCGCTCCTTATCGCTGAGTGCGATCTTGTGGGGGCTGCGTCCCGGCATCACCCCAGAATTCGCCGCGCTCGCCAAGGCTCCTTCAAGCGAGTAAGGATTTCTGGCGGGGAGCACTTAGCGAGCGGGTTACACGCCATCGGTCGCCGAACTAAAACGCCGTTTGGTAGGTTCTTTTCGACTTCGAACGTCCGCTCGAGACCGCCCGCTCGTCGTCGAACTCGACCTTCAGTCCCTCTAGTCCGACCGGCCCGTCATCCTGCACCATGAAGGTGACCTCCTAACGCAGGACGCGGCCACCCGATACGGTCGCTTCTTCCCTGCTCAGGAGGCCATTCTTCTTTTCGGACCGGACGGAAACGGCCTACCGGATCGGTGGATCCGGGCTTAGAGGAGCTACTCGCGGACGCGGAAGCTCGCGGGCTAAGTGCTGTCGGTCGAAAATCCCGTCCGGGTTTGAAGGAGACATAACGGCGGTAGCGAATCCGTTGGCGATGCCAGGCCCGAGCGCTCAGGAGATCGTGTTGGAGGAGGCAGAGCGCAAGGAGCTCGTGCATCGCGCTGCGTGCTATACGCGGCCGCACCGCGAGGTGTTGCGAGCGAAACTGGTGCTGCTGGCCGCGGAGGGTCATAGCAACGCGGAGATCGGTGAGCGGCTGAGGATGAGCACGAAGGCAGTCGGCCGGTGGCGAAGACGATTCCACGAGCGCCGTCTCGAGGGTCTTTCGGATGAAGCGCGGTCGGGTCGGCCACGCCGCTTTCCCCCCTCAGCAGATCGCCGAGGTCAAGGCGGTCGCCTGCGAGCCTCCGAGCGTGGGCGCTCCGCTCTCGCGCCGCTCAACGGCTGACGTTCACCGCCTCATCATCGAGCGCGGGATCTGCGATGCGTCGCACTCGACGATCGTGCGCTGGCTCAGGGAGGACGCGATCCGTCCCTGGCGCTACCGCTCCTGGATCTTCCTGACCGACCCCGACTTTGCGCAGAAGGCCGGTCGGATTCTGGACCTCTATGAGGGACGCTGGGACGGCAAGCTGCTGCACCCGGGCGACTGCATCATCTCGGCCGACGAGAAGCCCTCGATCCAAGCGCGGCGCCGGATTCACGAGACGCTCCCGCCAGCCGCGGGCATCGGTCGCGGCCAGCGGGTCGAGCACACCTACAAGCGGGGCGGGGCGCTCACCTACCTGGCTGCCTGGGACGTGCGCCGCGGCCGCGTGTTCGGGCGCTCGGAGCCCAAGGGCGGGATCGAACCGTTTGACCGGCTCGTTTGGCAGGTGATGACCAAAGAGCCCTACGCCTCCGCCCGCCGCGTGTTCTGGATCGTTGACAACGGCTCCTCCCACCGGGGCAGGCCTCGATTGAGCGGCTCCAGGCCCGCTGGCCCAACCTGATCCTCGTCCACACGCCGGTCCACGCCTCCTGGATGAACCAGGTGGAGATCTACTTCTCGATCGTCGGGCGCAAGGTGCTCACCCCGAACGACTTCGACTCGCTTGCCTCCGTCGCCCGCCGCCTGAACGAGTTCGAGCACCTCTACAACGAGATCGCTGAACCGTTCGGATGGAAGTTCACTCGCGAGAATCTCAACGACTTGCTCGACCGGCTCGCCGAGCGACAAGCGGCCCAACTCACGCTCGCCGCCTGACCGAGAAGGAACTTATGACTGGCAGCACTAAGTCGGGATCAGGCCATCGCCGTCGTTAGTCGAATAGTTGAGGAAAGTCCCTACCTTGACGGCCGCTACTACGAACGTATGGGGGTAGTACTGGGGCACGCGGGATCATTCTCAGTCTCAGAATGGACCCGGCGATGCGTGAGGGGGAGGGCGTTACCTTGGGCCGCGAGTGGGAGTAGCACCGGCACTGGCGCATCTGCAACACAATCTCGAGCGGCCGGCGGCGACGCTGCAGGAGCGCATGAGAGGAATTGGCTTCTGGCTCGAACGTCGCCGATGGAGGTTGAGGGCGAATGAGGCGGCGAGTAGTTCGGCTGGGTATGTCGCTGGTCGTGCTTGTCGCGGTCGTTGGGTTTGGTGGTGTGAGCGCGAGCGGCACTACCCTGCAGCCACGCCGATCGGCCTCTAGGGAGGCGGCGGTTTCCACTGCGCGGGCCACTCGCTCCGACCGGCGAGCAGCGGCGCAAGCGCGCCGCGAACCAGCGTCTCATCCCAGATCACCACCCGCCGCGGCACCTCCAGGCCCAACGCCCGACCCCAGAAGTACGGGCCACCCATCGCCATCGCCTGCGCATGCAGCCGTCCCTTCCCTGCCTCCGCGAACTTTCCGCAGGTCGGCCACCGCGCCGCCCCGGTTAGGAAGGCTCGCAGCTCCTTAAACACCGCCTTCAGAGCCCAGATAGGACCCAGGTCGGCTCAGCGTAGTGAGCGCTTGACATCCTGGTCTGCCTATGATCCAATTCCGCTCGGCTTCTCAGAACGCCCCGATCCGATTGCGATCCGGCCGTGTTCCAAGGGCCAGGAGAAGAGATAACGGCTCATCGCCCACCGGGCCAGGGACCCACGTTTTAGTGGATCGGGCGGGTTGGGATGCCAAGAGCAGAGGAGAGTTACGTGAGGACATCGTCCCGGCCGGTTGCGAGTTTCACCATCGGCAGGACCATTGGTGCCGCTGCACAAACTGTGTCCGCGGCCGCTAACTGTGTCCGCGGCCGCTAGGGGCGGGCGCGGACTCGCAGGCGGGTCGCAAGCTCAAAATCAAAAAAAAGTCCCCCCGTTTGGGAACGCGGTGGGCGCATTCTGCTTCGTTGGCCTATTCGCTACCTTTGCGGCAGGAGCCCGATCTGGCGCTTTCTCCCCTGGGACCGCCGGCCCCGCTTTGGCTCCCGGACTCATATCGGCGCCCGGAGTTTCCAGTTGAACTTTCGTCGTGCCGATCCCAGAGACCGCCCCCGGCTGCCCGCGGAAGATGGAGCATGCAGGCCGACCTCCACTCGAGCAGCCTGCGCCCTCGCCATCATGTGCTCGTCCCTTGCGGTCCTCGCATTCAATGCTTCCCCAGCCGCCGCCGCGTTGAAGTTCCAGTCGGCAGGCCAGCTTCCGTATGGGTTCAACTTCCTGCTTGCCGGGGGCGTCGCCATCAACGATCACAACGGTCACATCTACGTGGCCGATTCGGGTTCGGCCCGCGTACTGGACTTTGCCTCTCCCACGGACGAATCGCCCGCGGAATGGGACGGCTCGAACACCCCTGCGGGGTCGTTCGGCGGACACGTATCGGTGGCAGTCGATAACTCAACCGGCGACGTTTACGTCGCCGATCTTGGCCATGCGGTGATCGACAAGTTCGACGACGAAGGCAATCTGATCACCAGCTTTGGCGACACCACGCCGAGTCCCAACGGGCAGTTGGCTGGCTCCGCGACCCCGGCCGGGTCGTTTTCACCCCCCGAAGACGGCTACAGCTCGTTTGCGATCGCCGTCGATCAGGCTACCCATGATCTCTTCGCGGTTGACGCCCACCATCAAGTCATCGACGTCTTCGACGAAAACGGCGCCTATTTGCGCCAGATCACAGCGAGCGCAGGCGGTCTTTACCGCTATGGGGGCGAATACACAACAGCCCTCGCCGTGGACTCGAGCGGGAATGTCTACGTCGGCGACTGGGCAGGGCCGAACCTCGTCTTTCAGTTCGACTCCTCTGGCGGCTTCGTGCGGACGCTCGACGGGTCCAATACACCTGATGGAGATTTCTCCCCCAATAGCACGGGCTGCTGCTTGATCTCAGTTGCGACCGACGATGCGTCGGAAAGGCTCTTTGTCGGCTCCCTAGCCAACAGCGATTTCGACGTCTTTGACAGCTCGGGCAACTTCATCCCGCCCCAGGGCCTCGGAGCCGGTTCCTACGTTAGTGGCATTGCGGTGGACCAGTCGACCGGTGACGTCTATGTATCCAACGGCGGTAGCGTCAATATCTTCAAGCCGATCACGGTTCCCAACGTGAGCACCGGAGCACCCACCGAAGTCAGTGCCACCGCCGCGACCCTAAACGGACACATGGACCCAGCTGGCGGAGGGGGGATCACCGAATGTAACTTCGAATACGAAAGTCCATCATCCGGCCCACAGCTTGCTGCGTGCTCGACCAATCCGCCATCCAATCCCCCATATGCGTCCCCGACCGGCGTAAGCGCGACTGTGTCAGGGTTGAGCCCGGGTACAAAATACACCTATCGCCTGGTCGCGGCGAATGCGAATGGCAATAACACGAGCGCAAGCGAAAGCGCGGTCACAGCCGGGCGCTACCAATTTGATGCCGACATCGGTGCGTCGGGATCCGGCGATGGACAGCTGCTGAATCCACAGGACGTTGCGGTTGACGACTCGACCGGGGATATCTACGTGGCGGATACCGGCAATCACCGCGTAATGAAATTCGACTCTTCCGGCCATTTCCTTGCCGCGTGGGGTTGGGGCGTTACTGACGGGGCGCCGATAAGCGAGGTCTGCACATCTGGTTGTCGCGCCGGCATTTCCGGGTTGGGTGCGGGTCAGTTCAGATCGCCGACTTTCATCGAAGTCGACAATTCGTCGGGACCTTCGGCCGGCGACGTCTACGTCGCCGACGTCTCCGACAACGTCGTGCAAAAGTTTGAACCGTCTGGGAGCCTTGTGACCGAATGGGGCGTCAAGGGGGCTACAACTTATGGCGCTGGAATCGCGGGAATGGCGGTGAGCACGAACGGATTGCTAGTTATCGAAGAAGAGGGCGGGCACCCGATCGCCATTGACTCGTTCGGAAATGTAGTTTCGGGACAGACCGGCATCGCGATTGACACTTCGACGGATGACAGGTTTATAGACGTCGGCAACAGTATTGAAGCGTCGAACGTAGTCGGCACAACCTATGACGTGTTCGGCCTAGGAAACCTGCACTCCTCAGCGGGGGTTGCTTTCGATCAATCGAGCAAGACGGTCTACGTCGCTGATACGGGGGATAACGAGATTGCTGCATTCATTCCTCGACCGGCCCCGAAACTGACGACTGCACCGGTTACCAATCCCGGTGCGACCTCTGTGACGGTGGACGGCACGGTCGATCCGAACGACGGCGGAGAAGTGACTGACTGTCACTTCGAATACGGTACGAATACCAGCTACAACCTGGGAGATGTCCCTTGTTCCCCAGGTGTGCCACTCTCGGCGCCGGCCAATGTCAGCGCAGTCATCAGCGGCCTGTCGCCCTTTACCACATACCATTTCCGCTTGGCGGCGACCGGCTCGAACGATCTCGGATTTTATAGCTATAGCCCCGATCTTAGCTTCACGACGGTCGAAGGCGGCGCTCCGGTCATCGATGACACATTCGCCTCTGACCCAACGGAAACCAGCGCGACCCTGGGAGCGGAAGTGAATCCGAACTTTGGCGCGACGATTATCCGTTTTGAATATGGGAATAACCTGTCCTACGGGCTCCGAACCGCCCCAACGGAACCGATCGAAGGCGACGGCGTCGACCACCATGCTGCAGCTCCGGTATTTGAACTGGCCCCTGGAACGACCTATCACTTCCGGGTCGTCGCGACGAATTTCGCCGGTACTACCAAAGGGCCAGACGAGACTTTCACAACCCACGCGCGGCAGCCCGCGTCGCCCGCTCCGACGCCGCCCGGGACCCCGATTCCCCAGATCCCGGGACCGTCACCTGTAACTGCACCCTGCAAATCGCATTACGTCCGGCGCCGCGGAAAGTGCATCAGGCGGAAGCATCATCCACGGAAGCATCATCCACGGAAGCATCGACGCAACCACGATCGCCCCGACCCAAGACGACATCGCGATTGGAGGCTTAGTCGGTGAGTGTCGCCTCCTTCAAACGGTCTCCGGTGGGCGCTTTCACCGTGCGGCAGCAACTGGTCATCGCTGCAACGGTGTTTGTCGTGCTCCTCAGCGGAATGCTGTGGCTTGTTGCCCCCGCGGAGGCGGAAGTTACGCACGTCTTCTCGACGACGTTTGGCGCCACCGGATCCAGCCCGCCAGATCCTTACCCGCTTTCCCAACCGACTGACACAGCTGTCGATAACTCTACGGACAGCTCGGCCCATGACATCTACGTCACTGATGGGGCAAACCACTGGGTCGAGAAGTTCGACCCGACCGGCCAGCTGATTTGGATCATAGGCAAGGAGGTCAACAAGACTGCAGTTGAATCTTTCGGGACCGAAGCCGAACAAAACCTTTGTGTGAGCGCCTCGGGCGACGAATGTCAGCCCGGAACCTCTGCGGCGTCGCCAGGGGCATTTGCGACGCCCACCTTCGTGGCTGTCGACAGTTCGAGCAGCGCCTCTGAAGGCGACCTCTATGTCGGCGATACGGGTAATCACAACGTCAGCAAGTTCGAAGCAGACGGCGCTCTTGTCACCTCTTGGAAAGCCGGCGGCCAACTGTTGGGCTTTCCAGAACTCGCGGGGCTGGCCGTCGACGGTTCCGGCACCCTCTACGTCCTTAATGGGACACAGATGTCCAAGTTTGCCCCGGCAGGCGCATCCGCGGGGGAATTCGAAACAGCTGCTGGAACTGCAGCGGACGGCATCGCTGTTGACTCGACGGGCGCGATTTACAAGGCGCGCGGGAACGGAGCGATCGTTAAGTTAAACGCCTCTGGCAGCGAACTAGTCGAAAAAATCGGATGCTTTTGCGCGACGGGCGTTGCCGTGGACCCCAGCGGGGATGATCTCTATGCTTCCGAAGGTGCAACGGTCTCGCGGTACAGGTTCGACGGCTCGCCGGTGGAAACATTTGGCTCCGGGCAGCTGAGCGGCGCGGAGGGGCTATCCGTCGACGTCGAAACTGGTGACGCATTCGTTGCGAACACGGGCGCAGGAAGCGTCGCTGTCTTCGGGACTCTCACCACACCTAACGTAACAGCGAAACCAGCCACGGAACTGACGCCGGGGACTGCGACCCTTAACGGCCACGTCGATCCAGTCGGAGCCGGCGAAGCGACGGACTGTCATTTTGAATACGTGTCGGCAGGAGCCTATCGCTCGACGGGTTTCGCGAACCTCTCCACAGGAGGCCGGGTACCCTGCGCCGAAGGGTCGACGATGTCCACAGCCACCGACGTGCATGCAGTGCTAACCGGGCTCAGTCTTCTCACGACGAGGTACCGGTACCGACTCGTCGCCGAAAACGCCAACGGCGTCAGCACGAGCTTGGCCGAGCCACTGGAACCGGTGTCCCACGTCTTCGCCTTCTCCTTCTCAGGCTCTGGTACCGACGCACTGTCGGAACCAAGCGACGTTGAAGTCGATCAGACAAGTCACGACATCTACGTAACCGACCCACCCGATCACCGAGTCGAGAAGTTCAGTCCTGCCGGCGAATTTATTCTGATGTTTGGCAAGGAAGTCGATCAGAGCACCGGTGGTGATGTCTGCTCCGCGGCGAGCGGAGACATCTGCACAGTGGGTGCGTCGGCGGCGAGTCCAGGGGGATTCGAACAGCCGACATACCTAGCAGTAGACAGTTCCAGTGGCGACGTATACGTTGCCGACACCGGCGACAATCTGGTATCTAAATTTGACGCTTCAGGGCACATCATCGCTAGTTGGGGTCAGGGAGGCCAGAAGGACGGATCCGACGCGACAGAACTGCCCGTCTTCGGTCCCATCGGTGGCATCGTAACGGATCCCAATGGCAACCTCTACATATTTGGTACGCATTACGCCACCGATATTTGGACATACTCTCCTAGCGGAAAATTCGATGGATGGTTTGAGCACGCGCTCGGCATATTTAACGCGGGTGAAACCGAAGTGTCAATCGCACCGACACTTACCTTCGACCCCGCCAGTAATGAACTCTATGAAGTCAGCGAAACCGAACAGCAGATCAACCACTACAACTCTAACTGCCTTCCCTGTGATCCGGTGGACACGTTCGGCAGCGGCTACCTCAACACCCCGGCAGGGTTATCGGTTGACGGGTCCTCGCACGCGGTTTATGTCGCCGACCGATCGGCAGACGACGTTGCTGTTTTCGATGACGCTCGGCCGGTCACGACAACCAGTGCTCCTACCGAAGCGACGGAAACGGCTGTCACTCTCACCGGGCATGTCGACCCCGCTGGCCGGGGGGCCATCACGACCTGCTTCTTTGAATATGGGTTCGATAGGACCTACGGTCACATCGTGCCCTGTGAACCGGACCCCTCCGCGAACCCCCCATCCTCTCACTTCACCGCTCCAACGCAGGTAACGGCGAGGGTTACCGGTCTGTCTTCTGCGACCCGGGATCACTATCGTCTGATTACTGCTAACTCTGCCAACGGAATCGGCGTTGGCTTAGACGAAACCTTTACCACCACACAGGCTCCTACTGTCGACGGGATTGCGTCGGCAAATCTCACCGCGACAACCGCAGACCTCAACGCTCAGGTTAACCCCAACGGGCTCGAAACGACCTACCGGTTCGAATACGGGCCGTCGACGGACTACGGTAACTCGGCGCCGGTGCCCGATGGAACGATCGCCGCGGGCAATGTCGATCAGGGGGTCGCGGTTCACCTCGAAGGGCTCACGCCCCATGTCGTCTATCACTATCGCCTGGTGGCGACAAATGCCGATGGAGCCACCGTAACCGGTGACTTGACGTTTAACTTCTATCCGCCCGCTTGTCCGAACGAAAACGTACGCCAGCAGACCCGGTCCAACTATCTGCCCGACTGCCGTGCCTACGAGCTCGTCTCCCCCGAAAATGCGGGCGGCACACAGCTCTTCCCGGGGGGGCCGAACACCGGCCTCGCCTCCAGTCCGTCGCGCTTTGCCTACACGGGGCTCTACTCCTCGATTCCCGGATCTGGCGGCAGCCCAATTGATAGCAACGGCGACCTCTACGTTGCGAGCCGGACGAGCACCGGCTGGGTCAGCCGTTACGTTGGGCTCCCAGCCAGCCAATCTGCCCTCGACGGCGGGCCGGTGCAGGGGCCGCCAGGCTCGGCCAGCGGGGCCGCCAATACGGGGACGGCATCGGATGTCTCGGCCGACGCGGATACCTTCCCGAGTCTGATCGAGAATGGGGTCATGACCGATCCGGCGATGGATAGATTCCTGGTCTGGAATGGGCCACCGGCCGCATCGGACGCGCCGTTTGTCATGAGCGCGGAAGGCAGCCTCCTCGATCGCTGGCCGACCAATCTGGGCACCACGCCCAGCGGCAGCTATCCCCCCGAATTGGGCATATACGGCGGTAACACCGCTCCTGGTGGCGAGCACGCGCTCGACTGTCCGGCGGGCCAGTCGGCTACCAGCATCTTCTCTTATAACAGCCTTTGCCCCGGCGACGCGACGGCGTCGGCCAATCTGAGCCATTTCGTCTTCGCCACCGAGTGGAATGCTTTTGCGGTCGATGGCCAGCTGGGGCCGCCGGGATCCGTCTATGACAATGACACCGAAACCGACACGGTCGCAGTGGCTTCGGTGCTTGGAAGCGGAAACCCAATTCCGAGCGAGCCGAGTGATCCGGTTGGTGATCCGCTGCAGATTCCTGCGGTGTCAAGCGATGGGTCACACATCCTCATGGCGAGCGGCGCGACGGGACCGTGCGGTGCTGCGAGCTGTCCCATACCATACTGCGGCAGCGCCTTCTATGGAGATGTCGACCGCTGTCCAATGCAGACCAGCCACCTCTACATGCGGGTCGACGGCGCCGTTACCTACGACGTGTCACAGGGCCATGACGTTGAATTTGTCGGCATGAGCCCGGACGGTTCCAAGGTGTACTTCACTTCGAGCGAACAGCTGACTCCGAACGACCACGACACCAGCACAGACCTATACATGTGGAGCGAAGAAACAAATGCCCTCACCTTGATTTCGATTGGCAGTGGCGGATCAGGTAATAGCGACGCGTGTAATGCGAGCTTCACCACAAGGTGCGGAGTGGTGCCATATTCTAGCCATACCTACTGCCAGCTCTCCAACGCGGACGGCGGCAACTGCCTCTCCGATAACTCCATCGCCCAAAACGGTGACATCTATTTCTACTCGCCCGAACAACTCGACGGCTCGCGTGGGATTCCGAACCAACAGAACCTCTACGATTATCGCGAAGGGCACCCGCAGTTCGTCGCCACGCTGACGGGCGGTCCCTACTGCAGCGGCGAAATTGGTGCCTTCGGGGCTTGTACAGAAGGCCCGATCGTGAGGATGCAGATAACGCCCAGTGACACCCATATGGCGTTCGTCACCGCCAGCCAGGTGACCCAGTACGAAAACGCGGGTCACCTGGAGATGTACACCTACGAACCCTCCACCCGCGATCTTGTTTGCGTCTCCTGCATCCCGAGCGGCGCCCCGCCGACCTCCAATGTTGGGGCCAGCCAGGACGGCCTCTTCCTTACCGATGACGGGCGGACCTTCTTTACCACCGAAGATGCCCTCGTCTCGACCGACACCAACAACCGCCAGGATGTCTATGAGTACGTCGACGGGCGCCCGCAGCTGATCACCCCGGGCACCGGTGATACGCAGGGAACGACACTTGGCATCCTCGGTTCTCCTGGGCTCGTCGGGGTTAGCGCCAACGGCACCGACGTCTACTTCTCAACGTTCGACACCCTCGCCAGCCAGGATCACAACGGGAGCTTCCTTAAGTTCTACGACGCCCGCGCAGGCGGCGGCTTTCCGGCCCCGGCGCCGCAGCCTCCCTGCGAAGCCGCCGACGAGTGCCACGGCGCTGGCAGCTCACCGCCCCCAGCCCCGAAGATCGGGACCTTGGCGCCCTTGGGGGCCGGCGCCGGTGGGCACAAATCCAGACATGCCAAGCATCGGAGGCATCGGAGGCATCGGAAGTATTCGCGAAGGCACCGCGGGGCTCAACACGACCCAGGGCGCCGATCGGACGACGACGGCCACGCGGGACTTGGCCGATGAGCACTATTAAGGCAACTCGATTCCGCTACCGCGTTGTCGCTGCGGCTGCTGCGCTGTTGTTGTCCCTCGCAGCGTCCGGTCCGACCGCTGCACGGGCCGACACGCCGATTACCGCCTTCTCGGCCCTGCCGTCGACGACCCAAGCGGGCGGCCACCCGGATGTGGAGATCTACTTCTCGGTCGCAAACAGAGAGGTGCAGGGAAGCTCGAACCCATGCGAATGCGAGGATGCGAAAAACGCCACCGTCCACTTCCCTCCCGGTTTCATCGGCAATCCCCACGCCACGCCCCAGTGCACCCTCGCCGACTTCTCATCCGATGATTGCCCGATCGACTCCCAGGTCGGCATCGTCCACATCATCGCTAGCAACCCCGCCTTTCCCTTCAATGCTGCGGTCTACAACCTGATCCCGCCCCCCCAGGACGCTGGTCTCCTCGGATTCAAGGTCTTCTTCTACAACGCGCCCCAGTTCACGGTGCTGAGCTCGCGGACCGGAAGCGATTACGGGCTCGACGCTACGGTTACCTCTATCTTCCACTATTACCCGCTGGTGAGCTTTCAGGAGGATCTATGGGGTGTACCGGCAAACCCGCTTCACGATCCCCTGCGTCTCAACCCGCTCTTTAATCCCAACGGGCCAGGCCACTCGTCCTATCTGAACTTTGGGAACTGCGACGCCAACGGCAACCCGAGCACCACCGATCCAAGCACGATGGTGGAACCGTGCGGCGGTGGAATCCCTCCTGAAGTGTCGAACAGCCCGGAAACCCCCTTCCTCCAAAACCCGACCACCTGCGATTCTCCGCTTGGATCCTCTCTGGACGTGCTCTCCTACGACGGTGGAGAAACCCACGAAGCGGGCACCTGGCCGAAGATGACCGGATGCGAACGTCTCAGCTTCAACCCGAGTCTCTACGCGCAGCCGACCACCACCGCTACCGACTCCCCCTCTGGGATCGACGTCAATTTGACCGTTCCCCAGCAGCTCAGCCCCTCGGTCCCATCTCCGACCGAGCTGCGATCGGCCACGGTGACCCTCCCGGCCGGGTTTTCGATCAACCCGAACGCGGCTGACGGCAAGACCGCCTGCATGGATGCCGAGGCCAGGTTCGGCACAGAAGAAGAAGCCCAGTGCCCGGAATTCTCGAAGGTAGGGAGCCTTGAGATCGACAGCTCAGCGCTTCCTGGCCCATTGCCCGGTTTCGTCTATCTCGGCCAGCCCCTCGCGGGCAAGCGCTACCGCATCTTCCTCGCCGCCGACGGATTTGCCACCCACATCAAGCTCGCCGGCACTGTCGCCGCGGACCCCCAGACCGGACAGCTAACGATTTCGTTCTCGGAACTGCCGGAGAGCCCCCTCACGGCCTTCAACATGCACTTCTTCGGCTCCGAACGTGGGCTGCTCGCTACCCCTGCTCGCTGTGGAACCTTCCCGGTAACCAGCACCTTCACCCCGTGGGACTCGAGCCTAGCGCCCGAGACATCGACCCAGTTCTTCACACTGACATCCGGTCCTGACGGGCAAGCCTGTCCCGGCTCGACGAGGCCCTTCTCTCCCAGCCTTCAGGTTGGCTCGCTCAGAAACACCGCCGGTGCTCACTCTCCTTTCTCGCTCGAACTAAACCGTGACGACGGGAACCAGAATTTGAGCGGGCTCACCGTCTCGACTCCACCTGGCCTCTTGGCGACGCTGCGTGGGGTTCCCTACTGCTCCGACGCAGCGCTTGCCGCGGCAGCATCCTCTGGCTATACGGGTCTTCAGGAGGAGGCGAACCCCAGCTGCCCGGCCGCGTCCCAGATCGGGACGGCGACAATCGGCGCTGGGGCCGGCTCTCACCCGGTGTACGTCCCTAGCACCGTGTACCTCGCCGGTCCTTACAACGGCGCGCCACTCAGCCTGGCGGTGATCACTCCGGTGGTTTCGGGTCCCTATGACCTCGGCAACGTCGTCGTCAGGGCGGCTCTGCGGGTCAACCCCACGACGGCGCAAATCACCGCCGTATCGGACCCACTACCCCAGATTCTCGAAGGCATCCCGCTGCGGTTGCGGTCGGTCCTGCTCGAACTCAACCGCCCCAACTTTACACTCAATCCCACCAGCTGCTCGCCCTTAGTGGTAAACACCGAAGTCTCGGGCTCAGAAGGCGCCCTTGCCAAGCCCTCTCAGGGCTTTCAGGTCGCCAACTGCGGCTCCCTTTCCTTCGCCCCAAAACTCACCACTCGGATCTCCGGTTCCACCAAACACACTGGCAACCCGGAGCTTAAGACAGAACTGACCTTCCCCCAGAGCGGCCCCAACGCAAACGTCTCCCGTGTATCGGTGACCCTTCCGCACTCCGAGCTCCTCGACAACGCCCACATCAAGAGCCCTTGCACCAGAGTTCAGTTTTCGGCCGGCAAATGTCCGCCTGGATCTCTACTCGGCTTCGCCAAAGCCGAAACCCCTCTACTTGAAAGACCGCTCGAAGGACCGGTCTATTTACGTGCCAACGGCGGCGAACGAAAACTCCCAGACATCGTCGCTGAGCTAGAAGGACAGATCGACATCGACCTGGTCGGCTTCGTTGGATCCGTCCATGGCCAGCTGCGCACCACTTTCAACACCATCCCCGATGCCGCGGTCTCCCGCTTCACCTTGGATCTCGATGGGGGTAAGAAGGGCCTCCTGGTCAACTCCGTCAACCTTTGCTCGGCTACCGAGCACGTCAACGCCGAGATCGAGGGCCAGAACGGCAAGACCGCGAATCAGAATCCGATCCTCGAAACATCCTGCGCCAAGAAGAACAGGCGCAAGTCTGGACCTCACCATAACCGGAGGGCCCGCAGATGACTTCCCCAGTTTTGCGAACTGGCACGCTCGATTCGTCCCCCGACTCAGTTGAGGCCTGTTTGATGGAGGGGGACCCGGCAACTTCAAGACTCCCCGACGTGCCGGTTGACTGTTTCACCGTTGATGTCCTCGAAAGCAGCAGGGGTCTAATACAGAATAGTGACTCCCTCTGCAGCGCCCGCAAGAAGGCGACCGCTCAGGTGGCGGGTCAAAGCGGTAAGGCTGCCGCCCAGCGCGGCCCACTCCGGATTTCCTGCAGCAAGGGCGACAATGCCCGCAAAGCCCACAGCACTCACAAGAATCGAAGGTCCCACCGATGACCTTCTCACTAAGAGCGCGCTCCGATCGGCGCGCAGCCGTGTTGGGTGGGAGAAATGGGTGCGGGGGCATAGCTCGTGCGGTGCCGGTGTGGATCGGCGCTGTTATCTCATTCGCACTCGGAGCTGTCATGGTGGCTGCCCCTTCCGCTGCGCCTGCGGAACCTCTAACCACGACGGATCACTGCCCCAACGCGCACGTTCGCCAGCAGACCGGAGCTGCCTTACTCCTCGACTGCCGCGCCTACGAGCTGGCCTCCGCCGCCAACACCGGCGGCTACGATGTCGAGTCTAACCTGGTGCCGGGCCAAACGCCGTTTTCTGGTTATCCCGAGGCGAAAGAACCGTCGCGGATTCTCTACAGTGTTCATGAAGGGGCGATCCCGAACACCGGCCATCCGACTAACGATGGTGTCGACTCTTACGTAGCCACCCGCACCGAAAACGACTGGAGCACCGAATACGTCGGCATCCCTGCAACCGACCCCTTCGCCAAGGGCCCATTCGCCTCAACCCTGCTGGAAGCAGACGCAAGCCTTGACACCCTGGCCTTCGGCGGCGAAGAAATCTGCTCGCCCTGCTTTGGCCCCGGCCAGACCGAAACCGGTGAGCCGATCCACCTGCCAAACGGAGAACTCGTGCAGGGCATGGCTGGCTCGATCCCCCAGCCCACCGCCAAGCCCGAAGGCTACATCGGCAAGGACCTCTCCGCCAACGGCGAACACTTCGTTTTTGGCTCCAAATCTCAGTTTGAGCCCGAAGGCGACAACAACGGCACCGATCTGTCGATCTATGACCGAAATCTAAAGACCGAAGAAACCAAGGTCGTCTCCAAGACCCCCTCCGGAGCAACGATGACCGGAGCGGGCATCGGTGAGCTCGATATCTCCTCAGATGGCTCTCACATCCTGATCGGCCAGCTCGTCTCTGAAGAAGGCAATGCCAAGTACTGGCACCTCTACATGAACGTCGGGGACTCTTCCAAAACGAACGAACTGACCCCCGGAGCCAAAGAAGGCGTCCTCTTTGACGGGATGACCTCAGATGGATCCAAGGTCTTCTTCTCTTCCGAAGAGCACCTGACGGGCGAAGACACCGCCCATAGCGGTCCAGACATCTACATGTGGGAAGAAGGCAAACCGCTGACGCTGATCTCCGGGGGCGAAAAAGAAGAAGCGGGCCAACCGGGCGACACGGCCAGCTGTGATCCCGCCGCAAACACCAAACACGTCCACTGGAACACGACCGGATCTGAAGAAAATTGCGGCGACGTCGCGATCGGCGGCGGTGGGGGAGTGGCCTCAGGGGACGGGACGATCTTCTTCCTCTCCCCGGAGCTTCTCGACGGCACCGAAGAATCTCGTGACGGTGTCGAGAACGCTCCCAACCTCTACGTGGTCCGGCCGGGCGGGACGCCGCACTTCGTGGCGACACTTGAATCAAGCGCAAATGCTCCACTTCCAGAACCACAACATCCGTTCCTGCGTTCAATTGGCTCATTCATCACACCGACGGGGGTGGCGGTGGAACACGCTTCGGGAGACGTCTATATACTCGAAATTGGCAATGTATCCTTCGGTCACGTCGCGTACGTTTCGAAATTCACCGACACAGGTCAACCGGTTTTGAGCTTTGGGGTAGAAGGAAAGATCTCCGTCGGTGGGGCCTATACCGAATATTCAATCCCCGGGGAGATAGCCGTTGATCAGTCGACCGGTGACCTCTACGTGCCGGAGCCATTGGAAGGAGCCGTCAAAAAATTCAACTCCTCCGGGGCCAACATCTCCGAAATCAATGGCGTCGGGCTTCCCACCGGCGTGGCAGTGGACTCGACAGGACAAGTCTACGTTGCTGGGCTGCTTGGCGGAGTCAGTGTGTTCAGCTCTAGTGGCAGCCTGATCAGCAGCTTCTCTACGATCGAATACCCGACGGGGGTCGCGGTTGGGCCGGACGGGAGGATCTACGTCGTCGATGGTGGTGTCATCGCTGGAAGTGGCACCGCAGAGGTGTACGACGCATCGGGCAACGATTTGGGCCAACTCACCGGGAATCCGTCCCAGGGGGTCGCCGTGGATCCGTTAACCGGCAACGTATACGTCGACGAAGGTGATCAGGTGGCGGAGTTCGACCCCTCGGGCGATCCGATCGGCGATCCGATCGGCGCCGGTCTGCTGAGCGGTTCGATCGGACTAGCGGCCGATTCAGACTCTCTGTACGTTTCAAATCCCGGAAAGACCAACCTTGCCTCATACGGGCCGGCCGCCATTCCGCCAGACCCCAGCACCGATAACCCGATGGTGATCGACAGCGTCAGCGCTCCGGGCGTCGCCCGATCTGCCGACTTCGAGTTGACGCCGTCGGGTGAATTTGCGGTCTTCACCTCGACCCTGCCGTTGACGGGCTACGACAGTGCCGGCCACCGGGAGGTATTCCGCTACGCTCCGACCGGAGGCGGGATCGAATGCGCCTCCTGCAATCCGAACGCGACGCAGGCAAGCGCGGACTCGACGCTGGTCCCGAACGGACTCAGCTTGAGCGACGACGGCCGCGTCTTCTTCAACTCGCTCGAAGGGATCGTCCCCAGGGACCTCAACGAAAGGGAAGACGCCTACGAGTGGGAGCCAGACGGGACCCAAGCCGTACAGGGAGCCGAACCTTGTTAAGTCCCCGGGGGCTGCGTCGACCTGATCTCCACCGGCAATAGCCCCTTTGGCTCGAGCCTCCTGAGCGCCAGCGCCGACGGCACCGATGCCTATTTCTTTACCCGAGACAAGCTGGTTGAACAGGACGAAAACGGCAACACCGTCAAGATCTATGACGCCCGCTCGCTCGGCGGGTTCCCCTACTCGCCGCCCGAAATCCAGTGCAAGGCCTCCGATGAGTGCCACGGCGCGGGGAGCCTGGCTCCCCCGCTGCCGAGTATCGCCAGCGAAGCGGGAGCGCCTATGTCGAACTCGACAGCGCCCATGTGCAAGTCCGGCTTCCGCAAGAGCCACGGGAAATGCGTCCCCAAGCGCAGTACGACCGTGCACCGACACGAACATTCTCACAGGAAGACCCGCCACCGCCACAGACGACGCCATGGTTGAGCCGCGATCAAGATGCAGACCTGCAAGGAGGCACAGATCGTGAGCCCGCATATCGGCCGCGTCGACGACACGCTGAGACGCGCTGTGCGCCTCTCGCTCTGCCTCGTTGCAGGGTTGCTGATTGCGGCTACGCAAGCTGCCTTCGCTCAGGCGAGCGAGGGGATCGAATCTTTCTCCACGACCACCTCGACCACACAAGCCGGCGGGCACCCGGACCTTTCAACGTCATTCGCCCTCCAAAACCCGGGCACGCCCGAGGCGGCCCAGACGGTGACCTTCAACGCCCCCGAGGGGGTCTTCGGCAATCCCTACGCGATCACACACTGCACATCCTCCGACTTTGCCTTGGACCAATGCCCATCCAACTCTCAAGCGGGCCTCATCACAATCCGTGCTAATTACGAAGGCGATCCAAGCCATCTATTCGGCACGGCGCCGATATTCGACCTTGAACCTTCGGGCAACCAAACGGCGCTTTTCGCCTTCATCGTTCCCGGCTTGAACATCCCGATTGAGATCCCGGTGGCCGTGCGTACCGGGAGTGATTACGGGCTTCGCTTCACGGTCTCCAACGTCACTGAGAAGATCCCGCTGGCCGGCGCCAACCTGACCTTCTGGGGATTCCCGGCGGATGAAAGCCACGATTCCGAACGTTTCCCCAAGGGCGCCCCGGGAGATCCCTCCAACTGCGTCGGGCTTGCCGGTACCGGTTGCCTGGGAAAGCCCGTTTTGGCAAGCATTCCGGTGCATCCCCTCACCGACAATCCGACGACCTGCCCGGGCCAGCCTCTGGTTACCACGCTTGAAGTCCAGACCTATCAGGACCCGGATCATCCTTCGCGAGCGGAAGCCAATTATCCGGCGACAAGCGGCTGCGCTCTTGAGGTCTTCACCCCGGTTCTCTACGCAAATCCGACGACAGGCGAAACCGACGCGCCCTCGGGTCTGAACATCGAGTTGAGCGCTCCACAGTTCCTTGGATTCGCTGCCGCACCATCCGAGCTCAAAAGCGCGATCGTCACCCTTCCGGAAGGCTTCACGATCAATCCTGATGCGGCGGACGGTCAAACCGCCTGCTCCGATACGCAGGCGAATTTCGGCTCCGAGGGGCCTGCTGACTGCCCTGATCACTCGAAGATCGGAACCTTCACGATCGGAACCCAGGCTCTCAATGGGACCCTCGAAGGTGCTGTCTATATCGGGGAACCGCAACCAAACAACCAGTACCGCCTCTTCCTTACCGCCTCGGGCTTTGGGATGAACGTGAAGCTGGTGGGCTCGTTCAAACCCAACGCTGTCACGGGTCAGCTCACCGCCTACTTCGAAGACCTGCCCCAAGCGCCGTTCGAAACCTTCGTCCTCCATCTGTTCTCCTCAGACCGCGGCCTGATGGCGACACCAACGAGCTGCAAGATCTACACGACCCAGGCCGAGTTCTACCCTTGGAACACGACGCTCGCTGAACAGGAATCGAGCCAGATCTTCGGCCTCACGTCGGGCCCCCATGGCTCCCAGTGCCCGGGCCAAGTCCGCCCGTTCCACCCGACCCTCGAAGCCGGCACCACCAACCCGGCCGCCGGCACCTTCAGCTCCTTCACCCTGAAGCTGAACCGTGAAGATGGCGATCAGTACCTGGGCAAGTTGAACTTCGCCATGCCCCCAGGCTTGACCGCCAACCTGCACGGAATCACCTACTGCCCGGAGGGGGACATCACAGCGGCTGCCAACACCGCCGGCAAAGTCGAGCAGGCGCAGCCGAGCTGTCCGGCCTCGAGCGAAATCGGCACCTCCAACGTCGCCGCAGGCCCCGGCCCCCACCCCTTCCACGTGGTGGGGAAGATCTACCTCGCCGGCCCCTTTCAGGGCGCCCCGCTAAGCCTGGTTGCGATCACCCCCGCGCTGGCCGGTCCCTACGACTACGGCACGGTCGTGGTGCGCGTCGGCCTCCACATCGATCCCACCGACGCGCACGTTATCGCCGACTCCGAAACCGTCCCCGAGGTCATCGGCGGGATTCCGATCCGGATGCGGGAAATCCGCGTCAACATCGACAAGCCCTACTTCATGATCAACCCGACCAACTGCTCGGAGTTCCACACCGTCTCCGAAGGGGTCGGCGACCAGGGCACGGCGGTCGCCTTCAGCTCGCCCTTCATCGCAGTCAACTGCGAAACATTGCCCTTCTCCCCCAAGATGACGATCACCCAGCTCGGCGGCCACCGCTTCACCGCCCGCGGCAAGGACCCCTCCCTGCGGTTTGACCTCAACACCACCGCCGGGGACGCCAACCTCTCCTCGGCCACGGTCACCCTGCCGAAATCCTTCGAGATCGACCAGCGCCATCTCGGCAACCTCTGCTCCAAGGCAGAGCTCGAAAAAGAACACTGCGCCGGGCGCCAGCCGATTGGCTACGTCTCTGATGAAACTCCGCTGCTCGAAAAGCCGCTCGAAGGCCCCGCCTACGCGGTCTCGGGCTTTGCGACAGGCACCAACGTCCTGCCCCACATCGTCTTCATCCTCGGCGGTCAGGTGACGGTGATGCCCGAGGGCGAATCGACGACGATCTCCGGCGGGCGCCTGAAAACGGTTGTCCCGGTGATCCCCGACGTCCCGATCGGCCACTT
The DNA here is from genome assembly GCA_963722965.1 of uncultured Solirubrobacterales bacterium. Classification (GTDB taxonomy): domain Bacteria; phylum Actinomycetota; class Thermoleophilia; order Solirubrobacterales; family 70-9; genus DATLSM01. Next base: position 216,253 of record CAVROX010000007.1, read on the forward strand.
CCGCCTCACCCTGCTCGGCGGCGCCCACGGCTACATCTCAAACACCGAAAGCCTCTGCGCCGCAAAGCCGGTGATCGCCGTGACGCTGAACGGCCAAAACGGAAAGTCCGTCTCCCAGCAGGTGAAGACCAAGACCGCCTGCAAGGCCAAGAAGTCAAAGCCTACGCCGCCGTGAAGATCCAGGTCCCCCGCAACTCGGTCGGCCCCCGCCAGCTGCAGGCAAAGGCGGTGACGGGCGGCAAGATCGCCGAAGGCGCGGTGACCAGCTCCAAAATCGCCGAAGCGACGATCACCGGCCAAAACATCGACATGGGAGCCCTCGGCACCGTCCCGCAGGCCGCCAACGCGACCGCCGCCCAAAACGCCAACACCGTCGATGAACACGCAGCCTCCTGCCCGCAGGGCAGCACCCTGATCCGCGGCCTTTGCTTTGACGCGGGCCAAACGCGGCCGTCAACTCGGTCAAGGAAGCAGCCGATGCCTGCGCCGCCAAAGGCGGCTGGCTGCCCTCCCCGCTGGAGCTCTACTCGGTCCGCGGCGTCCTTGACCTGGGCAAAGGCGTCGGCTCTGAACACCAGTTCACCGATGAGTTCTACGGCAACACCAACGGCACCAACTACAAGACCGTGGTCGTCGACGGGACCGGCGCGATCTCAGAGTCTGAAATCAGCGGCGCCCCCTCCCAATACACCTGCGTCTATCCGCTGGTGCGGTAGGCAGGCGCGGCGAGAGATTCGGAGTGGCGGCCCTTGCCGCCACTCTTTCCAGCGCGAGGAGCTTCTCGATGGCAAGGCGAATCAGCTGCATCGTCTCCGATGAAAAACGATCCGCACCGTCGCGTCACCGGGGTCGGCGGGCTGCGTGGCTGGACCGAGTGGGAGCAGCAAATCATCGGCCAGATCGAAGACCCGGCCAACCACTACGTCGACGTCGACCATTAGCGCACAGCCTTGATCGTTGCCGAGCACGAGGGGCTGCGTACCTTCGCACCGAACCCGACAAGACCACCAAGAACCACCTCCTCGCCCTACCTCGGTGTGCCGTGCCCGAAAACCGGTGTCCGGCACGAATCCGAGCCGGTCGAGGCGGGTTGACGGGATCTTTCGCTGCGCCGGGTCAGACCTCTGCCAGGAGATCCTCGACTTCGGCCGGTTCGGCGGACGCCTCGATCTCCGCCAGCGTGCGCTCACGCGACTTGGAGATTCGGTCGTAGCGCTTGCGGAACTGGCTCGCGGCGAACTCGTTGAACTCATCGACGCGGAGGCCGAACGGGGTGACACCGTCGGGATAATCTTCGTACCCGGCACGGATGATCGCCTCGGTCAACGGCTGAAGCTCAGCCATCCGTTCCTCGATCACCTCCCAAACCGAGTCGTCCTCGGCGACCAACCGGCTCAGCAGGTAGACGCCGTAGGCGATGTGGCGCGACTCGTCTCGCTTGATGTTGACGAGGCCCGCGCAGAGACCGGGCATCAGCTCGTTTACAGCCAGCGATCGGTGATAGCTGGCGTAACCGGTCTCTGCAAGAACGCCCTCGATGATCATGTTGTAGGTCACGGAGGCTCGCGCCATCGTCGCCGGCGACTGGTCCTCGAGCAGCGCGTTCATCGCGCTCGGTAGCTCGACGTCGAAGAGCTGAACCGACGGCTCGCGCGCCGCCGGCAGCTTGGCGCCGTCGGTTACCTCGCGAATCCAACGACTGAAGAAGTCCATGTGCTTGGCCTCCTCGAAGAGGAACGTCGTGAGGAACATCTCCTCCTCGAGCCGACCCTGGCGAGCGATGACAAGGACAAGCGGTAGCAGATCCAGCGTAACCGCTTCCTCGCCCCCGAGGAATGCGGCGGTCAGCCGCAGGAGCGCAACGCGCCGCTCCTCGTTCATCGCCTCCCAATCCTCGCGGTCTTGGGAGAAGTCGAACTCCGAGGGATTCCAGACACCGAGCCGCTTGGCCTTCTCGAGCCTTGCCCGCCGGCAGGAACTCCTCAGACGAGGATGCGCGGTCCGCCCACCTGGCGGACACCAGCTGTCATGGCATTGAGAGGGGGGAATAGCTCGATGGGACCGACGAGCGACTCGTGCGTTCGCCCGGTGAAAGCAGAAGTCTGCGCCAGGCTGCGCCTCGCGCTCGGACCTCGTCCAACCCGGCAGCGTGATGTGTCTCTGGCGGGACGCCCACTCGGGTGGGAATGCGATCGTGTCATCCCGCGATATCTGTTGCGCTTGCCAGGCTCTGTTCTCGCGTGATTGTGCTTCATAGAGTCTCCCGCTTTGGAGGGGAACACTCGAGCGCCTCTATTCGTGCGAACCGGCCCGGCGAGGCGTCCAGCCTCCTCAGAGCTTGCGGTATTGGCGCACGGCGAGCGGGATCACGATCACCAGCAGGGCGGCGATCCAGGCCAGCGACTGCCACAGCCAGTGGCCAACTTCGCCGCCCTGCGTCAGTGCGCGCATGGCGCTGATCGTGACGCTCACGGGCTGCACGTTGGCAAAGCTTTGAAGCCAGCTGGGCATCGTCGCGACGGGGACGAAAGCCGAACTGGCGAAGATCAGTGGGAAGATCGGCAGAAACCCGGCAAGCTGCGCTGTCTCGGGATCCTTGACGAGCATGCCGACGAGAGCGAACAGCCAGATGAAGGCGAAGCCGAACGCTAGCGCCAGCACCAGCGCGCCGAGTGCCCCCGCGGCACCGTTGTGAAAGCCAAATCCGATGAGCAGGCTGACGATGAGGACAAGTGCGACGACGCTCAAACTTCTCACCATGTCCGCAAGCGCACGGCCAGCCAGCACCGCCGAGCGAGCCATCGGCAGCGAACGGAAGCGGTCGATCATCCCGCCGGCGAGGTCGGTCGACATTGCGACGGCCGTCGTCGCGCCGAAGAGCGTCGCCTGCAGCAGGATGGCGGGTACGAGGTAGTCGATGTAGCTCCCACCGGGAGTGTGGATCGCTCCACCGAAGACGTAATAGAAGAGCAGCACGAACATCACCGGCTGGATCGAGGAGACCGCCAGCAAGCGCGGTGTTCGCGCGATCCGCTTGAGGTTGCGCCTGGTTAGGACGGCGATGTCACCCAGCGCCGCGAATCTCCGTGAAGGTGCTACCACGAACATCGGCTCACTTGGCCTCACGGGCTGCTTCCGCCCGGCCTCAGCAGAGGCGGGAGAGGGCGGCGGTGAGACGGAATCGTGCGGCGCGGCACTCGCGGCTTCCTGGGTTGAGGAATCTTCGGTGAGCGAGAGGAAGACGTCGTCCAGCGATGGCCGGCGGATGCCGATGTCCTCGAGTGCCACCCCGGCGTCGCCGAGCCGGTCGAGCGCGGCGCGGAGCGTTGCCGGACCCTCCTCTGCGGGCAGCGTCACGCGCTGGCGCTCGCGATCGATCACCGACGCACCGTCTCCAAGCGCGGTGAGGACTGATACGGCCTGGTCGAAGTCCTGGGCTCGGGCGACATGCATTTCCACCACGTCGCCGCCAAGCCCTCGCTTCAGCTGATCGGCGGTTCCCTCGGCGACCACTTTCCCGCGGTCGATCACCACTATCCGGTGCGCGAGGCGGTCGGCCTCATCCAGATACTGCGTCGTCAAGAGCACCGTCGTCCCGTCGGCGACGAGTCCCTCGATCAGCTCCCACACCTCGATCCGCGTGCGCGGATCGAGCCCGGTCGTCGGCTCGTCGAGTATCAACACCGGCGGTCGGGCGATCAGGCCCGCCGCCAGGTCCAGTCGCCGGCGCATTCCGCCCGAGTACGTTTTCGCCAGCCGATCGGCAGAGTCGGCCAGTCCGAACTGCTCGAGCGCCTGGGCGGCGCGGCGGCGTGCCTCGCCGCGACCGAGTTGATACAGCTCGGCGACCATCTGCAGGTTCTCGCGTCCGGTGAGCAGGTCGTCGATCGCCGCGAACTGACCCGAGAGGCCGATCATCGAGCGCACCTTGGCCGCATCGCGCACGACATCGAGACCTCCTACCCATGCCGAGCCGGTGTCGGCCGCCAGCAGCGTTGTCAGGATCCGAACCAGGGTCGTCTTGCCCGCGCCGTTTGGACCCAGCAGTGCGAGCACCCGTCCGGTCTCTGCGGTGAGGTCGACGCCGGCGAGCGCCTGCGTCTCGCCGAATGCCTTACGCACGTCGTGCGCTTCGATCGCCTCGGGGGCAGTCCCGCTCATGGACCCGGTGTCGAGCGGGCGCCAGTCCGTCGAATGGGCGCGATGGCTTCCAAGGGCCTGTGGTCTGGCCGCATCGTTCAGCCCCTTGCCTCTCTGCTGGACTGCTCGGCGTCGATCGCTGCCGTGCGGGTGGCTTCCTCGTGGAGGATGCGCCAGCCCTCCATGAATTGGGCGCGGGCCCGCGAGGGGAGACGCTCGAGGGTACCTCGGAGAGGGGCGAGGGCCTGCTCGGCCCAGCTGCCGATGACGTTGCGGTGCTCGTCAGCAAGACACACGATGGTGCGCCTACGGTCGGCGTCGTCCTCGGCTCGCTCGAGCAGGCCCGCACGGCTCAGCTGACCGACGATCGCGCTCGTAGTCGATAGGCCCAGACCCAGCCGCCGAGCCAGCTCGCTCACACTCAGAGGTCCGGCAGCCGCGACCGCGATCAGCGCCGGCATGTGACGCGGTCCGAGCGAATCCCGCACGGCGGCGTCGCGCAGCTCCTGCGGCGGCGGGCTCGAGTGCTTAAGGCCGCGGAACGTCTCCCAGAGCAGGGAGGAGAGCTCGTCGAGATTTTCCTCGATCGCCGGGCCTGAGTCTGTGTCTGTGGGGGACATGGAACAGTTGGTTGTGTGCTTTTAGCCTAAAAGTATTTAGATTGCAAATAGTTTTCAATTAAGCCCATCGCAAAGAGCGGAGCTGGCCGATAATCCCGACGAGCGTCGTCAGAGGAGTTTTAGGTTGCGCTGCTTTCCTTTTGCCGTTCTTGCAACCTCCAAGGGGCAAATCCGATGATCGAGGTGGCAGCGGTAACCAAGCGCTACGGCGAGAAGGTCGCCGTGCGCGACCTCACGTTCAAGGTACGACCGGGGATCGTCACCGGCTTCCTCGGGCCCAACGGGTCAGGCAAGTCGACGACGATGCGACTGATCCTGGGGCTCGACGCCCCCGACTCGGGGCACACGCTGGTCAACGGCAAGCCCTATCGCGACCACGCCGCTCCCCTGCACGAGGTCGGGGCATTGCTCGAGGCTCGCTCGGTCCACACCGGGCGCTCCGCCTACAACCACCTGCTCGCGCTCGCCCAGACGCACGGGATCGGTCGCGACCGGGTCAGTGAGCTGATCGAGATGGTCGGACTTCAGGAGGTCGCGGGCAAGCGTGCCGGCGGCTTCTCGCTCGGCATGGGACAGCGCCTCGGGATCGCCTCAGCGCTGCTCGGCGATCCGCATACCGTGCTGCTCGATGAGCCGGTGAACGGCCTTGACCCGGAGGGCATCCAGTGGGTGCGCAACCTGCTGAAGAAGCTGGCGGGAGAAGGCCGCACCGTGTTCGTCTCCTCGCATCTGATGAGCGAGATGGCGCTGACCGCGGAGCACCTGATCGTGATCGGCCGCGGGCAGCTGATCGCCGATACCGGGGTGGAGGAGTTCGTGGGCGGCGCCTCCAAGCGCGCGGTCCGTGTTCGCTCACCGCGTGCTGCCAGGCTGTCGGAGCTGCTGGCCGGCGCCGGGGTGACGATCGAAGCCGTCGAGCCCTCGGTGATCGAGGTCAGTGGCCTTGGACTCAGAGCAGATCGGCACTCTCGCCACCGAGAACGGCATCGTTCTCTACGAGCTGACCCCCCAGCAGGCCTCGCTCGAGGAAGCGTTCATGGAGCTGACCGGCGACGCGGTCGAGTTCCACGCGCACAGCCCCGATGCGCCAGGCCGAGCACCAAGGCGCGCTGGCATGAGCGAAGCAACCCTCGCGACGCCGGTCGGACAGGTCACCCAGCGACGGGTAGCCCTCTCGGAGTGGACAAAGCTCCGCTCAGTCCGATCGACGCGCTGGTCCTTGCTCGTCACCTTGATTCTGATCCTCGGGATCGGCATCCTCGCCTGCGTCGTGTTCGAGTCCCGATGGCCTCACCTGAGCCCTACAGACAAACTGAAATTCCACCCCCTGCGTGTGAACCTCGCTGGCGTCAACTTCGCCCAACTCGCGATCGGGGTGCTCGGAGTTTTGGTGATCACCGCCGAGTACTCGACAGGCATGATCCGCTCGACCTTTTGCGCGGTTCCCAAGCGTCTTCCGGTGCTTTGGGGCAAGGCCATGGTCTTCGGTGCGGTTGCATTCGCGATCAGCCTCCCCGCCATCTTCGCCGTCTTTTTCGTCGGCCAAGCGATTCTCTCTGGCCAGCACATCAATATCGGGATCTCCCATTCAGGAGTGCTGAGGTCGCTTTTCGGCGCGGCCCTGTTCCTGACCGTGATGGGCCTCTTCGGCCTTGGCCTTGGTGCGATCATTCGCAGCACGGCCGGTGCGATTTCCGCCCTGGCAGGGATCGTGTTCGTTCTGCCCCCGGTAATCGGCCTGCTCCCCGAAAGTATCGCGAACTCGGTCGAACCGTATCTGCCAAGCAAAGCGGGTGGTGCGGTTTGGACGATCAACCCCGACCCCAACACGCTGGCTCCATGGACCGGATTCGGGCTCTTTTGCGTCTACACCGCCGTTGCGCTCATCATCGCGGCGGTCCTGATGCGTCGGCGTGACACTTAGCAGTGCGCGCGCGACGGACGATCGGCGGCTGACGACGACCCAACGTCGCAGGCCGGATCCAGCTACTGCAGGCGGATCTTCTTGCTGACGGTCTGCTCGCGCTTGCCGGCGATCGTCTCCGTCAGGATTGCGGACATGAAGCACTCGCCGTCACCGGAGTCGCAGGCCTCAGAGGCATTCCCTGGCTTCCTAACACCGAGATCGTCCGCCTCTCGATCAGAGGCGTAGAGCACACGGCGCGCACCTCCCCAGCTGGATGATTCAGGAAGATAGTGTCGGCCGGGCTCAGCATCCTGCTCGGCACCCAGAGCCTCGCCGACCTGCGCGCCGCCCGACCCGAGGATCAGACCGACGCGCTCACCGAGCAGGTGCTCTCCAACATCGCCTTCGCCGTCATCCACCGCATCGGCGACCCCGATTCCGCCGAGCACCTTGCCCGCATGGCCGGCACCGACCCCTCCTGGTCGGTGACCCAGCGGATTGGTGGCAACACATCGATGATCGGAGTGGGGGAGGGGACCCGCACCCGCGAGCGCGAGTTCCTGGTCGGTCCCGACCAGTTCAAGCGTCTCGAGGTCGGCGAGGCGGTGGTGATCGACTCCACCGCCAAGCGCCCGGCCCAGGTCGTCCGGATCTGGCCACCGCGGGGTTGAGCGGCCCAGCGCTTCGAAAACGGCAACCCGCTCGGCTGGTTCATCGAACACACCGGCGACATCTGCGAGATCGACTATTTCACCGGGGAGGACGGGTCCCACCCGACCCGTGCTGCCGCAGCGCAACGGATAATCGACCACCTTCGTGCCGCGATCGTTCAGGTGCGGAAGTGGCAGGACGCGTGATCGCCGCGATTTGCCGACGCTCGGTCTACCGGCCTCAGGCTCCCGCCCAGCCCTCCAGACCCGCGAAGATTGTCGCGACCGCGTCGACCGATCGCTTCTGGGCACCCTTGGCGGCCCCTCGGGCGGCGCTGTCCATGAGTGCGCCAAGTGCCCCGAACTTCGGCGTGTAGCGGTAGCTGATCGTCAGCTCGGTGTCCGTCTCACCGCTTGGCGTCAGTTCTAGGACCACTGCGAGTCCCTCCATCATCGGAACACCATCGCCGTCGTGAACTTGGCGCCGCGGCGGCTCGGACTCGCTCACCTTCCAGGCTGTCTTCGCCTTCCAGGGTCCCGCGATGCGACTGCGCTCTTCATAGGTGGTGCCGAGCTGGGCCGGACCGTCGGTGCGAATCACCTCGAGTGTTCCATCCACCCACTCCGCGTAGCGCTCGGTATCACAGATGAACTCCCAGACCTCCTGCTGGGACGCTCTCACCTTGGCACTGGAGCTGAACGTGCGTTCACTAGCCATATCTCTTCTCCCCGGCAGCGCTCAGCGCGCTGCCAGCTTCGCGCTGCGCTTCACCGTATTCGACCATGCACTGACGAGTATCGTCGATTCGACTGTCTCTAGCCTCCGGCTTTCAGTCGCTAAACTGCAGAAAGCACACAGAACCCGTCAACGAGGCGCCGAGGCGTCCCGCTGAGGCTGAAGGCTCAGCCGAGGAGCGTCAGATCCGATGCGTCGCCTCCGGCGTCTTGTATCGCCTCGCGGGCGCGCTCAAGTGCCCCGTCGAGGTTGCCGGACTGGACCTTCAGGTGATGGCGGCGGCGTTTCGATCCCGCCTGGGTGACGGAGCCGGCGAACCAGTAGACGCCTTCGGCATCGAGCTTTCCGATCACCCCCTCGTCGAACACAGCTCGGCAGGTGATCTCGAATTGCGGCATCTGACCGAAGCCTACCCTTGACTTCCCCCCTTGTCCGGTCGGTCTCGCCCGATCCGGAGTCGACAGTCGCATTCGTGGAGAACGGCGAACGGATCTCATATCGGATCGAGCGCGGTGCTCGAAGCCGACCGGCAACTGATTATCGGCGACGTGACCCTGCCGGAGGGCTAGGAGAGCCGCCTCTCAGACACCCTCAATCGCCGCGATCCCGACTTCTTCCAAGCTGACCGACGTCGAGATCACCTCGCTGGAGACGGGCAGGTGACCGAATTGCAATTCCTCGTCGTCGACAAGGCCCCCTCCGATTGTCTTTACCGTCTAAAGGTCGGCACACATGCGCCCACGATAGGAGTAGAGTTGTACACAGCTGGCCCTGCGGCCAGAATTCTCGGCCCAAGCCCGGATGCCACCGACGGCGCGACCTGCGCCACGAGGCGAGAGGCGGGGGTTACTGGTTTTGACTGCGGGGCCACTGCCGTAGTTCTGCGGGCTCCATCTCACCGCCCGGTGGCCTCGTTCCAATCAGATTGAACGCTCGGGGGTTCGAGCGATCGTCGCTCCATCGAGCACAGCCCCGCGTCTTCACTCCGCGCCATTGTCGGCGCTGTCATTTCGTGGCCCGTGGGATTTACCTACTACGCCATCGTTCGCTGTTGAAGTGCTGCGCGTATCGGCACCCCCGCCATCAAAGTTGCTCCACGGCCGCCAGCTTCTCCTGCCAGCTTGGCCGACGTTGCTGGTGCGCTCAGGAGCGGGAGGGAGGAAGGTCGTCGCCCTCAACGTCGGGCGGCGGTTTTGGGACCGGCGGTCGTTTTGCGGGTTTGTGCTGCCCGGCGCCGAGGAAGGGCTCGAGCAGGTCCAAGGGCAGAGGGAACACGACCGTCGTGTTCTGGGTGGCGCCGATCTCGCGCAGCGTCTGCAGGTAGCGGAGCTGCAGCGTGGTCGGGTTGCGCCCGATGATGTCGGCCGCGTCGGCCAGCCGCGTGGCGGCCTGGGCCTCGCCCTCGGCGTTGATGATCTTGGCCCGGCGCTCGCGCTCTGCCTCGGCCTGGCGGGCGATCGCGTGCTGCATCCGCTCGGGGATCTCGACGTCCTTGATCTCGACCGTGGTCACCTTGATCCCCCAGGGCTCGGTCTGCGAGTCGATGATCTTCTGAAGCGACTCGTTGAGGCTCTCGCGCTCGGCCAGCAGGTGGTCGAGGTCGGCGCCGCCCAGCACCGAGCGCAGCGTCGTCTGGGCGATCTGGAGGGTCGCGTTGTGGAAGTTCTCGACCTCGTTGACCGCCCTGTTGGGATCGACCACGCGGTAGTAGGCGACCGCGGTGACCCGCACCGGGATGTTGTCGCGGGTGATGACCTCCTGCGGCGGCACGGTCAGCGTGACCGTTCGCAGGCTGACCCGCACCATCCGGTCGATCGTCGGGATGAGCAGGATCAGGCCCGGGCCGCGCAGGTCCATCAGCCGGCCGAGCCGGAACACCACGCCCCGTTCGTACTCGCGCAACACCCGTACCGAGGCGCCCACCAGGAAGAGGGCGAGGATCGCCAGGAAAATCACTACGGCACCGATCGCTGCTCCCATCTATGCGGGCGCTCCTTCCTCGGCTGCGGCTGTCGGCCGGACGATCAGGGTCAGTCCGTCGACCGACTCGATCGTGACTCTACCCCCCATGGGGATCGGTGCCTCCCCCTCTGCGAGGCGAGCCCCCCAGATAGACCCCTGCACGAAGACCTGTCCCTCGGGGTCAATCGGTGAGCGGACCTCGGCGTTGGCGCCATTCAGCTCCTCATAGCCGGTGCGCACCGGCTGGCTGTGGTAGGAGGCGAGCACCTTGTGCGAGGCGAACCAGACGAAGGCGCCGAGAGCCAAAGGGACTGCGACTATCACGGCCACGGGAAGGTCGTGGCCTTCTTCGCGGTACAGGATCCCGCAACGATGAGGGCGCTGATCCCAAGCGCGCCGAGGAGGCCGATCGGCAGGTGCGCCTCTCCTATGAGCAGGGCGACGGCCAGCGCCAGGAGGAGTATGGCGGGAAGGCTCACCGCCTTATTATCCGCGGCAGTTTTGGGGGAGGGGACGCCTAAACCCGGCCAAATGCCGATGGCCAGGCGCCCGCCGAACCCGCGACGCCTGAACCCGAACGGATGGAGGCCCTTGAGCGACAGCAAGAGTCAGCCGCTTGAGGAGCGCGATAAGGCGCTCTTTTGGCTGAACGATCATTGCGGCAAGATGGTCGACGTGACCCTGCAGCTGGGTGACGGCGATTCGATCGTGAACTTGCTGGAAGTCGAAGGCGAGCTAAGCCATTGGCGCCAGCATGAGGCGGGCCAGGAGATTCCGGCCTTGGACCCGGCTGAACTCCATGACGACATCATCGACTGCTCCTCGGCGGTCTCCCATCTGCTCCAGGTCGGCGGCTTTCACAACCCGACGATGGACACGGTGGGGCTGGCGAGCTGGGGCGATCCCGGCCCGGGCCGAGAGGTGACGATCCACGTCAAGCCCTACGGCCCCGAAGCCCACACCTTCATCGAGTTCATGCCCGGGGTGACGCCGCCCGCCGAGCGCTACTGGGGCAGGTCCAACTCTCATCCGGGAGGCGGGCCGGGGTGGATTCCCCAGAGCGCCTTCTCCGCCAGCTACCTGGCCGGCTTTGCGCTGCGCCATCCGCCGGGGTTGTAGCGATGGAGAGAAACACATTGGCACTCGATGCTCGACCGTCGTTTACATGCGACGACTTGTTGACCCCCTCCGATGTGGCGGCGGTTCTCCAGGTCCAGCGCTCGACAGCGCTCGACTACATGCGACGGGGAGTCATTCCCGCCTGCAAAATCGGGCGCCGTTGGTACGCGCTTCGCTCGCGGCTTGACGCCTACATCGGTGATCTGTTCGAACCCGAGGTGTACAAGTAAACCGGTTCGGGCAACTATCAAATGTCGACACGTAGGGCGCTAGAAGACTCGGATGGCGAAAGAGCGAGCGATAGAGGTCAGGGCCGGGTTCTCAGGCTCGATCGGCTGTCGAGAAAGCTCTTTGATCTCAACATCGTGAAAGACGGCCCAGCACTCCCATTCCGTGTTAAGGCGAGAGAGGTAGCGGATTCCAGCAAACGATGGTTCGCCGCCTGACTCCCGGTGCTCAAAGGCCCACTTCCCGATCCAGCGGGTGATGCGTCGGTCCCCTCCCCGAACCGTCGGCACATCGAGCTCGGAGTAGCCGTAGTAGGCGAGAAGCGGGGCAAGCTCATCCTCCAGGTGGCGCCGCGTTTTTAGTGCCTCAACATCGAGAAATTGGATGGAAGGCAGGTTTTCGGTCGGAACGAAGGTCGCTTGCACCGCGATTCGTTGATTGCGCCAATCCGCAGGGACCTCGCCGACGTTCATGAAGCCATCCTCTGCGGCCGCCGATGCCAACGCCGGGTTAGGGCGAAAGCGCGAAAGGGTCTCCCCAAAACACGCCGTTAGATCGGTGGCGAAATAGCAGACACCGTAGTTTTCGGTCGGGCTGTCGAACCGATTACCGGCCCTCGGATAGTCGAGATCGTCGGCTCGGGGAGGGTCGGGGAAGCTGATCGGGTCTGGCGTCCGACCCACCCGCCACACCCCGGCGCTGGGTGGTTTGACGATCTCTAGGGTGATTCAGCTCACCCCCCCGATATATACGCTTTCGCCGCCACCATGACCTCCTGAAAACGCCCCTCATTGATCGCCAAGAGCGGTGACTCGTCATTAAGTTGAGGATTGAGCCCAATGAACCATGCACGGATCGTGTACTTGGACTCCTCTGCAAGAAGCAAGCGAAATATCTGATAGGCAGTACGTAGGCGCTCCTCTGCCGCAGCACGGGGCGAACGGGTTCCTTCTGCCCAGCGCCCGACTGCCTTTGGGTCCTGAACACCGGCCAGGGTTGCGACTAGCTTTCGTCCAAGCACCTCTTCTAGGAACCTTGTGATCTGCTGAATGGTTGATTCGGTCGTCTGACGATGCGCCTCCCTGGATGCGATTGTCAGGTCTGCCATAGGTAGCTCCTCGTGGTCGGGTGCAGTCCAAAGGCTATGAAGCCGATCGGACGCACCCATGTTGACCTTGCTAATACCTTGTTAGGGACCCTTAAAGGTAGCATCTTGGCCCAGGAAAGGCCTGAATCCCGAACCTGTAGTCGCTTTGCTTGACCACGATTTGGTCCCGCGCCACGGTGCCTTATGCGAAGGCGTCGGTCAGTTTTGCGGCGTCGTCCTTGCGGGGCCTGCTGTGCAGGTACCTTTCCGTGACCTGCAGGCTGCTGTGTCCCATCAGCGCCTGAACGCTAACCGGGTCAAAGCTGCGCACTGCCAAGCTTCCGAAGGTATGGCGCAGGTCATGAAATCGACGCACCCGAACCCCGGCCGTCTCCTGAGCCTCGATGAATCGACGCCGCACGACGGCCCTATCCAGCGGTCGCCCGTCGCTTCGACAGAAGACGTGATCCCCCCTGCTCGTGAAATCTCCGCGCTCAGACAGGCGCTTGAGGGCCTCGGCAGCCTGATCGGCCAGCGGTACCACCCGATGCCGGCGACTCTTGGTCGAGGCCACTTCCTCTCCAGCCGAGACCGCTCGCGCGACGATCAGACGGCCCTCCTCCAAACCAACATCTGACCATTTCAGCGCGAGCAGCTCGCCAAGACGTAGACCGGTAAAGGCAGCCACCGTGAACAGCTCACCGTCTTGATCGGCGGCGGCTTTTGCAATGGCCCGAACCTCATCGGGCTCAAAGACCTCGATCGGCTTGGCACCGCCCTCTGGGCGCCGGGTTGTTTCGCTGACCGGATTGACCCGTAGGCCGAAGGAATCGCTCCGCATCGCGTGGGCGAAGATCGCGTGAAGGACTTGGCGAAACTTGTTGACGTTTCGAGCGGCCAGGCCTTCTCGATCCAAGCCGGCCAGGAATCGTTGAACGTCGGCGGTGGTGATCGTCGCAAGCTCTTCCCCGCCGAACGTCCTCATCAAGCGCGCGCTTTTCTTCTTGTCGCCGGGTTTGGGTGCTCGCAGCATGTAGCCGTAATCCTTCAAGGTGGACGGCCGAACTCGCTTCTCGCCCTCGAGGTGTCTGACCCAAGCCGATGCCGCATCGTCGAAGGTGGCCGCCCGGTTCTCCGGTGTAAGCCGAAGCGCCTCCTCGTGATCAGCGATCACGCGGGCCATCTCAACATGGGCCCGTCGTTCATCTAGAAATCCAGTCTCGACCCTTCCCGAGGGTTTGACCCAGACTCCTCGCTCATTTTTCTCGAGCCAAGCGGGCCCCAACCGCCGCTTTCGCTGGGCTCGCGTGCTGTCGCGCCACTTGGCCTCGAAGAAGACCTTGCCCTTGTGTTCGCGGATGACCAGAAACGCTTGGGAAGCATCGGGCATGGAACCAATTTAGCGGCCGCGAGGATGGAAACTCGCCGTGGGTACCAATATGGGTACCAAGCGAAACTGATCACGCCTGACAAATAGACCGCTTAAATAAGCCAATTTGTGCCTGACGGACCTCCGCTAGTACCATTTTCCCTGCTTTGGGGGCAGGAGATTGCTGGTTCAAATCCAGCCGCCCCGATCGGAACCATTGGACCGTTTGTCAGGGTTTCCCAGTTCAGCTTGGACGCTTCGTCTGATCGCTTCCGTCCGATCGGATGCGCTCTAATAGGCGCCACATGGAAGGTGAGCGGATCGCGCATCGGATCGAGCGCGCGGTGTTTGAAACCGACCGACAGCTGATTGTCGGTGACGTGACCCTGCCGCCGGAGGGCTACCAGAGCCGGTTCTCGGACGCCCTCAATCGCGGAGACCTCGCTTTCGTCCCGCTGACCAACGTGGAAATCACCTCGCTTGAGACGGGCAAAGTGAACGAGCGGCCATTCATCGTGATCGGCAAAGCCCACATCCGGGTCGCCTTCACCGACTAGATGAGTTGTGCCACGCCCCACCCCATCAGGTCGTGTAGGAGGCCAGCGAGCGGCTGGGGCGGCCGAGCCGGTGGTTCAGTGTCACCGCGGCCGCCAGCGCGGCGAAGCGCATCGCGATGCGCACGAACAGGTTGTGAAGGGTGCGAGCCCCATGCCGCTCGAGGGTGAGGATGTCCTTGGCGGTCCAGTAGATCGACTCGATTCGCTGGCGGATCGGCGCCAGGTGAGGCCCGTGGCCGCGCTCGTCCCTGCGGCGCGGACGGACGATCTTCGCTTCGAGCTTGGCGAGTTCGGCTTCAAAGCGCTGGCCGCGGAAGTTCTTATCGCCGATCAGGACCAGCGTCTGACCGGGCTGGCGCTGACAGCGCGCAACGAGCTTCAGGCAGACCTCCTTCTCGTCGAGCTTGGGGCTGGTCAGCGCCAGCGCCCTGGGCGTGCCATCGAGCGCGAACAGTGCGTGCAGCCGAAAGCCCCAGAAGAAGCGGCTGTGGCTGGCGCAGAAGCCGAAGTCGGCGGCGTCGGCGAGCTGGGAGCGCCTCGTCGTCGCGACCGAACGCGCGCACTCGACCGGGGTCGAGTCGACCAGCGCCAGATCGTCATAGAACCCCGGGCTTTGGCGGGCGAACTCGGCGATCAGCGCCTCGATCCGGTCTGCGAGGCGCAGCCGGCGCTTGTGGAAGGCGCTGCGCTCGGGAAGCGCCGGGAACAGGTGGCCCAATCGCAGCCGGGCGCTGGCCAGGAACCGCTGATCGGAGGGGATGCCGAGCATCGCCTGGGCGATGCACAGCGTGATGACCTCCGCGTCGGTGATCCTTCGCCTGGCGTTGGCGGCCCTGCCTGGCAGGAGATCGTCAACGGTGCAATAAACAAAGGTGAGCAGCAGATCGAGGTCGGCGTCCATCGTGGTCCTCCTCAGGATCGACGGTTGGTGATAGACACCGTCGACTTCGATCTGTCTGCTTATGTCCCCTTCCCGGATACGGCGCCGTGGCACAACTCATCTAGTAGCGAAGCCGGCATCGCGTTGTCCCAGCGCTAGGCTGTCAGGGGTGCGCCACGCCGTGCTCGACACTCCGATGCAGCCTCCCTTTCCCGAGGGAATCGAGACCGCCTACTTCGCGCTTGGTTGCTTCTGGGGGGCCGAGAGGCTCTTCTGGCAGCTAGACGGTGTCTACACCACGGCCGTCGGCTACATGAACGGGACCACGCCGGATCCGACCTATGAGCAGGTCTGTAGCGGTCGCACCGGCCATGCCGAGG
Source organism: uncultured Solirubrobacterales bacterium (assembly GCA_963722965.1). Classification (GTDB taxonomy): domain Bacteria; phylum Actinomycetota; class Thermoleophilia; order Solirubrobacterales; family 70-9; genus DATLSM01. The sequence goes on from CAVROX010000007.1 coordinate 231,887, forward strand.
CGGTAATGGTTGCCTTCGACCCGACGAAGATCTCCTACGCCGACCTGCTCAAGGTCTTTTTCGAGGAGCACGACCCGACCCAGGGAATGCGCCAGGGAAACGACATCGGCACGCAGTACCGGTCCGGCATCTACTTCGTCAACGATGCCCAAAAAGCGATGGCGCAGGCGGCGCTGCACGCCTATGACGAGGCACTGCGGGCAGCCGGCCACGCGCCGATCACAACCGAGATTGAGCCCGCCGGCTCCTTCTACTACGCCGAGGACTACCACCAGCAATACCTGCACAAGGTGCCAAATGGCTATTGCGGTCTGGCCGGCACCGGTGTTTCCTGCCGGATTCCCGCCGCGACCACCTAGCTCGTTCACCGGCGCGCCGAATAGCATCCCGCGTCGGTGACCCCTTCCCTTGGCTCCTACATCGGCGGCTGCGTCGCGGTGATTGGCATCCTCGCGGCGCTTGGCCTCGGCGGCTACTGGCTGCGGCGCTGGATCGTGGCGGAATTCACCGGCGCCCTCGCCCGGCTGGCCGAGATCACGATCGCCGTCGCCCTGCTGATCATCTCCCTGGAGCTGCTCGGCACGCTGAGCAGCCTGCGGCTGGGCTGGATCGTTGTCGTCTGCATCGTGGTCGGCCTGCTTGCTGCGCTTGTCGGCTGGCGCAAGGCTCCCCGCGACGTCGCCGGGATCGCGGCGCCGAGGGCGGGGCGCGCGGCTCTCTGGATCGCGATCGCGGTCGCCACCGTCACGGTCGCCGAGTGGACCGTCCCGGCGCTGTTGAGCCTCGAACAGGGGATGTTCGGCGGGGATACCACCTGGTACCACATGCCCTTTGCGGCGCGAATGGCCCAGGAACATTCCACGGTCCATCTGCTCTACACAGACCCCCTGCGACTGGTCGCCTGGTTTTACCCGCAGAGTTCGGAACTGATCAACGCGACCGGGATTCTGTTGATGCACAACGACTGGCTCTCGCCGCTGATTAACCTCGGCTGGCTGGCAGTCGCCCTGCTCGGCGCCTGGTGTGTTGGGCGCCCATACAAGGTTGGCCCGGCGACCTTGGTCGCCTCTGCCCTGGTGCTCGACTCGGGCGTGCTGATCGCTCTGCAGCCCGGTGAGGGCCGAAACGACATCATGGGCCTCGCCTTCCTGATCGCCTTTGCGGCCTTCCTGATCAACGGCCACCAGCGCCGTGCTCCGGACGCCGGTGCGGCGGTGCAGGACACGCCCGAGCGCGACGCGCCGCTGCTTGACAAGGGCCCCCTGGTGCTCGCCGGTATCGCTGCGGGACTGGCGGCTTCGGTGAAGCTCACCTTCCTGATCCCTGTCGCGGCGATCGCGGTCGGAGTCGTGCTTTTCAGCGGCAAGGGGCGTCGCGTCACGACCGCCTGGGTCATGGGGCTGGCGATGTTCGTGGTCGGCGCCTACTGGTACGTGCGGGCGGCACTGAAGAGCGGCGGTAACCCGATCCCTCAAGTTGGCTGGGGGCCGCTTCACCTGCCGCGTCCCGAACAGATGCCCCTTGACCCGCGACCGCGCTTCGCCGTATCCCACTACCTGTTTGACCCGACCGTTTATCGCAAGTGGTTCCTCCCTCAGCTTGATAACGCGTTCGGCCCCCTCTTCCCGCTGATCCTAATCGGCGCCTTCGCCGCCGTGATCTACATGGCGTTTCGCTCACGCAACACGATCCTGCGGGTCCTCGCGGTCGCCGCTCTGCTGACCGCAATCGTCTATGTCTTCACCCCGCTGACCGCCGCCGGCCAGCAGGGCTCGCCGACCGGGTTCTTCACCAACACCCGCTACCTGACGCCGGGGCTGGTCCTGGCTTTGGTCCTGCTGCCGCTCGCCCGACCGTTGCGTGCCCCCGATAGCCGCGCCTGGCAGACCCTGATCGCCCTCACGGTCGTCTTCGCGGTGACCGTCGTCGCCTCCCCGCACGTGCATCTCTCCTACATCGTCGGCACCGTCTTCCTAGTCCTCGCGCTGGTCTGGGCGCCGGCCGCTCTTGGCTTGTTGCGCGGGCAGGGACGGGTGACTCGCGGCGTCGCCGTCGCGGCGGCTGCGCTCGTTGTTGTCCTGGCCGTGCTCCTCGGTCGCGGTGAGGAGGTTCAGTACGTCGACCACCATTACACGAACCCGCGCCTCTTCCTTGGTGGTGGCGGCCCCAAGCGGGCCTACACGTTCGCCCGCCGCCAGCACGACAAACGGATCGGCATCGCTGGCTCGGGAGAGATTTTCTTTGGCCAGTATGGCTACTACGGCGCCGACCTGTCCAACTACGTGCAGTACATCGGCGTGCCCGGACCCAACGGCGCCTACCGCCTCGCCACCACCTGCTCCCAGTTCCGCCGTCGCGTCAACGCTGGCAACTACGACTACCTGATCCTCAGTAGATATACGGAGGACTCCAGGACCTCGCCTTATTGGTATCCGATCTACGCTTGGGTCAAAACCGATCCGGCGCTGAAGCTGATCATCGCTGAGCCCCACGCCACACCCGAGCCCGACTACGTGTTCAAGGTCAACGGGCCGCTTGACCCAGCCGGTTGCGCCAATCTTGGATCCAGCTGAGGAGGCCGTGAAGGAAAGAAGGAAGTTGGGAGGCGGCGGGCTGGAGGTTTCGGCCGAGGGTCTCGGCTGCATGGGGATGTCGGAGTTTTACGGCTCCGCCGACGAAGTCGAAGCCAAGGCGGTAATCCAGCGAGCCCTCGACCTCGGAGTCGACTTCCTCGACACCGCCGACATGTACGGGCCGTTCACCAACGAGAGGCTGGTCGGGGAGGCGATTGCCGGTCACCACGACGAGGTCGTTGTGGCGACCAAGTTTGGCAATGTGCGGGGGCGGCGCGGAGAGCGCCTGGGGGTGCGCGGCGATCCCGAGTACGTAAGGCAGTGCTGCGAGGACTCGCTCGGGCGCCTCGGCGTCGAGCGGGTTGACCTCTACTACCAGCATAGGGTCGACCCGGATGTCCCAATCGAGGAGACGGTCGGCGCGATGGCTGAACTTGTTGAGCAGGGGAAGGTGGCGTATCTCGGGCTCTCTGAGGCGGCTCCGGAGACGATCCGTCGCGCCCACGCGACCCACCCGATCACGGCGCTGCAGACCGAGTACTCCCTTTGGAGTCGCGACCCCGAGAATGAAATCCTGCCAACCGTCCGAGAGCTGGGGGTCGGCTTCGTTGCCTACAGTCCGCTCGGCCGAGGTTTCCTCGCCGGCCGCTTTCGCGCTCTCGAGGACCTCGCCGAGGACGATTTCCGCCGCTACAGCCCCCGCTTCCAGCCGGACAACCTTGGGCACAACCTGCAGCTGCTGGCGCGGGTCGAGGAGCTTGCGACCGAGAAGGGCGTGACACCGGCCCAGCTCGCTCTAGCCTGGGTGATGGCACAGGGAGAGGACATAGTCCCGATCCCCGGCACAAAGCGGCTCCGCTATCTGGAGGAGAACGTCGCCGCGGCAGAGATCGAGTTGAGCGAACAGGAGCTGCGCAGGATTGCGGCGGCCGCACCCCAGGGCGCCGCCGCGGGGGACCGCTACGCCGACATGTCACCTGTCGACCGCTGAGCCCCGATCCTCGCCGGACCGCAGCGGGAAGACCGACGGCCTTCTATTCGTCGTTGCAATTAATGAATCCCTGGCTCTGTAAAGCCAAATTCGCCGCCTCGATCCGAGCCTCGATGTGAGCTCGCTCAGGCACGCGCCAACTCCGTTTAGGCAGCGAGATCGCCTCGCTGCCTAAACGGAGTTGGCCGAAAGCCCTGTTGGCCGCGGGCCCCTATCCCGGGACGCCGCTGTACGCCTCCGCTGGGCTCGCGGCGAGGGGAGGTAGTCCACCAGCCCCATCCAAAGGTCTAGGAAGCCGAAAGTCACGGGTTCCAATCCCGCCGCCGCTCGGGTGCCCTCCGGCTCCTCGTGCTCTGCGGCAGCGCGGGCGACGTCTGGCGACGCTCTCGCAACACGCGGTTGCGCAAGCGAGCTGCAAACCCGCGCAGACTGACCTCCTCCTCTGGAGCGCAACCCGGTCATCCACCCTTCTGGCTGGTCTACGGGGCGAAGAGGGGAGAGTGCACTGCCCGCGGCTGAGTCAGTTCCTTCTCCCGCTTCATGTTCACCTGATCACCTGACTGGCGACTAGTCAGCCCACCAGTCGCGCTGGCCATCGACGTCTTCGCGCGGAGCCTCGCCGAGATTGGGCGCGCCGATGACGAGGATCTCCAGGCCCTCCGGCCCGGCCTCGTAGCCTCGCCACGTACCGGGCGGAACGCGCACCGCGTCCCATTCCCTGAGCTCGACGATTTCGTCGTCGAGCTTCATCCGCCCGCTCCCGCCCAAGACCACGTACACCTCCTCCTGCTTCTTGTGCGTGTGGCCGTAGGGAAAGCGATAGCCGGGCGGGACACGCTGGTAGCCCAGGCCGGATTTCTTGAGCTCGAGCGCCTCGGTCGCCAAGCGAAACTCCAGGTCCGGCGCGCCGTCGAACCTGGACCCGACGTCCTCCAGGTCCTCCTTGAGGTTCCTCAGAGTGAACGGCACGGCGCAATCCTATGGCACCCCTGGCTGGGGTCGCCGAGCTGATGCGTCAATCGCGCGGTGCCAGGTTCCTTCCGGTGGCGCTCCACGGTCAGAGAGTAAGTGCTGCTAAATGCTGTTGTGCGGCCGGTCAGCGTGCCTCATTACGTAAAAGCGCGATTGATTTCCCTACGGCCAATCTGGGGGGGATAATGTGCAGACTTGCCCGGAATTCGACCAACCAATTTGCACGTATTTCTTCGGTCGTTTCGGACCGGGTTCGAGTTGTCGACGTCACGCCGCGGCACACCGATCCGGAGCGGAAGCCTCTTCGGCCCTCGCCGGTCGATTGGCTAATCAGAAAAATTCCGAGACCTCAGGCGATCAGCGGACGGGCGCTTTCGTCGACCAGATGACATACATGAGCCGACTAAACCGGGCCGCTGACCCATTCGGGCTCGTCAAATGAACGCGAGCTCGCGCAGGAGACCATATATGCCAATCGCGCCAATCGCGCTAACTTGGCTGTTCATGGAGGAGGCCGGCGCGACGCGTCCCGAGACTGGGTATGCCCCTAGCGGGAAGATCGGGATCGCCTACCAAGTGATCGGAGGGGGGAGCCTAGATCTCGTGGTCGCGTTCCCGTTCATCTCCCACCTTGACCTCCTCTGGGAGAGCCCGCCGATGGCGCGTTTCATCCGACGTCTGGCGTCGTTCGCCCGAGTCATTGTCTTCGACCGGCGCGGAGTTGGTCTCTCGGATCCTGTGGACGGAGCGCCCACCCTCGAAGAGCGGATGGACGACCTGCGCGCCGTCATGGACGCGGCCGGATCAGAGACCGCCGCGCTGCTAGGCATGTCGGAGGGAGCGACGATGTGCATGCTGTTTGCGGCCACTTATCCTGAGCGCACGTCGGCTTTGGTTCTCTGGGGCGCCATGGCTCGATCGACCGCTGCGGATGACTACCCATGGGCGCCGGAGAAAGTGTCGTTGGAAGAGGCCCAAGAAGAGCTCGTCGGGCCGCTCTGGGGCCAGGGGGCGACTATCGAGATCTTCTCACCGAGCATGGCTGACGACCCCCGAGCCCGTGAGTTCCAGGCCCGCTTCGAGCGCCAAGCGGCCAGCCCAATGCGCGTCTGGCAGCTCTACGAGATGTTTCTCGACACCGACGTGCGTGAGGCCCTGCCACTAATCCAGGCGCCGACGCTGGTACTCCACCGCCGTGGCGATCGGGCCGTCAACTGGCGTGCCGGCCGCTGGCTGGCTGAGCAGATTGAGGGCAGCAGGTACGCCGAGCTGGAGGGTCAAGACCACTTCCCATGGGTGGGTGAGAACAGTGAGCAAGCGGTGGATGAGATCGAGGAGTTCCTCACCGGCGTGCGCCCAAGCCCAGTCCCCGAGCGGGTGCTGGGAACGGTTCTCTTCACCGACATCGTTGACTCCACACGCCATGCCACAGAGCTAGGGGATCGGCGCTGGCGGAGCTTGCTAGAGGAGCATCAGAGACTGGTGCGCGAGCGTCTCGGACGGTTCGAGGGCCGCGAGGTGAAGACGACCGGCGACGGTTTCTTGGCTATTTTCAACGGCCCGACCCGGGCGGTCGAGTGCGCACAGGCAATTGTGGCCGAGATGCCCAGACTTGGCATCCAGGTGCGAGCCGGAATCCATACGGGTGAGGTCGAGTTGATGGGTGATGACATTGGCGGGATAGCCGTGCATGTGGCCGCCCGTATTTCGGCGGTGGCAGACGCCGGCACGGTGCTGGCCTCACGCACAGTCCGCGATCTAGTTGTCGGCTCGGGGATCGCCTTCGACTCCCTCGGCAGTCAAAGGCTCAAGGGCATCAGCGAGGAGTGGGAGATCTATCTGGTGACCGCAACCCCCCTCTCAGCGGGCGCTGTCCCTTGAGCTGGCTGGTAGCGCCTTGCCCCCGGGTAGGTCGATTCGGCATCGGGCCCATCAACCACATCCCCCGAGATAACCCAACGGTGTGGCCATGCAATCGGGCGGCGATTGTGCCATGGCCGAGTTTTGGGTGATGCACGCCCTGAGCCGACCCTCGCTGAACTCGTTAGCGCGTTCTAGTCCTGCAAGCGCGATCGATTCAGTGAGGGTCTTCAGCCCGGTCAGGGATACGCGTTTGACCGCTACGATCTCACCGATGCCAGCGTTCGAGTTAACTGCCCTGCTGGAGGGCGGCGCGTTCTTCGAGGGGCCACGTTGGCGCGATGGTCGCTGGTGGGTATCGGACTTCTATCGACATCTGGTGATGACGGTTGCACCCGACGGCTCGGTCGATACGGTGATGTCGGTCGAGCAGCAGCCTTCAGGGCTGGGTTGGACCCCCGACGGCTCATTGCTAGTGGTATCGATGAAAGACCACCGCATACTGCGCCGTGCGCCCACTGGTGAGGTGAGTGTCCATGCCGATCTGACAGCGCACTGCGCGGGGCACTTGAACGACCTGGTGGTTGACCGGCGGGGACGCGCATATGTTGGGGAGTTCGGTTTCGACCTCATGGGCTTTGCCGATCCGGCCCCGGGGAAGCTCATGCGGGTCGATCCAGATGGCTCTGTCACCGTGCTTGACGCTGATATGAGGTTTCCCAATGGCTCGGTGATCACCCCCGACGGTGAGACGCTGATCGTCGGCGAGACGGCTGGTGCTCGATATACCGCATTCACGCTAGCCGCTGACGGCTCGCTGAGCGACCGAAGGATCTGGGCACAGGTGGCTTCCGCCCCCGAGCTTGGCCCCTTGGTGGAGACGCTTCCACAACTGAAGTTCGCACCAGATGGCTGTGGCCTCGATGCCGAGGGTTGCATCTGGGCCGCTGACGCTGTCGGCGCCCGTTGTGTTCGGGTCGCCGAAGGTGGCGAGATACTGGCGGAGATAAGCGCACCTGAGGGTCTCGGGATCTTCGCATGCATGCTCGGCGGTGAGGACGGGCGCACGCTGTTGCTTTGCGCCGCGCCCGATTTCCTTGAGGCTAACCGCACGGCTGCACGAGAGGCCGTGCTGCTGACGACCGTCGTCGACGTACCGCACGCCGGGCTGCCCTGAGAGGCAGGGCAGACCAGGTTCGCCGCGGCGCGGTCGACTGGCTTCTGCAGAACGCTGGCAGGAGCCGCGGCTCGCGCGGGCCACTCACTATGGGGCCTTGACTCCGACTCGGCCGCATCCGCACCGTTCTCGACACTTTGGAGCTATACGAGCCCCCCAGGCCGATGATCCACCTGAATTGAGGCGGGCTTGAAATCTACCGGCGCTCGGGCGGCCTCCTGCCCTCACCGCCCCTGTTGGCCACCGTGCAGGCTTCCTCGGCCCCGATGAACGGAGCTAGTGCGATGCCAACGTGGTCTCCCCGTTGTGCTTGTTCGTACTCCTCGGGGCAGCGCCTACGCCGGCGTGAGGGCCCCCGCGACGCGGTCGGCACCGGCAAGCTGCAGGCCAAGTCGATATCAGGCGCCAAGCTCGCCGTAGGCGCCGTGACCAGCTCCAATATCGCCGAAGGGACGATCACCGGCCAAAACATCAAATGAGTGCCCTCGGTGCCGTCCCATCCTCGGCGATCTCTGCCAACGCAACCGGAGCCCAAAAGCTCGACAAACACCAAGGCTTCTGCCCGCGGGGCACGACGCTGATCAGGGAGAGTCTGCTTTGACGATGATGATCCGGTCTACGCCGCCGAGCAGGGCGGATGGGCGGGATCCCTCGTTTCCGATTCGCGTTTACGCTAAGGCTGCGAGGAGGCGGGAGCGGCTCTCCGGAGAGGTTGTCCGAGATCTCGTAGAACTTTGAACGGCGGTCCTCCCGCCCCGTCCGCTTCGACTGGAAGCGTGGCGGGCGCGAACAAGTCCACTACGAGACAGGAGGAACCGCCATGAAGAAGGTACCCGTAGCGAAGGTCGCCACGACCGCGCAGGCGTCGGAGAGTCCGCTGCCACCGCAGATCCAGGAGGCCCTCGGCGAGCTGGTGGGTGCGGCGAAGGAGGGACTGCTCGCGCTGAGCGTCGGTGTCGGGCTCGGCGTGGTGCACGAGCTGATGGAAGCGGAGGTGACCGAGGTCGTGGGCCCAAAGGGCAAAGGAACCCGGATCGGGCGGCCAAGCGTCATGGTCACGAGGATGGCTCGATGACCTTGGGTGGCCGGCGCGTGAAGGTCAACCGACCAAGGATGCGCACTGTCGAGGAAGAGAGCGAGCTGCCGCTCGCCACATATGAGTATTTCGCCGACCGCGACCCGCTGACCCGGGCGGTGATGGACCGGATGCTCGCCGGCGTGTCGACCCGCAAGTTCGCTGCCGTCGGTGAGCCGATCGGCGAGGAGATCGAGGAGGGGGCCTCGGCGACCTCCAAGTCCTCGGTCTCAGAGGCGTTCGTTAAGCGCACCGCCACTGCGCTTGAGGAGCTGATATCGCGACGGCTCGACGACGTCCGCCTGGCGGTGATGATGCTCGACGGCATGGAGATCGCCGAGCGCACCCACGTCGTCTGCCTCGGGATTACCACCGAGGGGGTGAAGATCCCGCTCGGGCTCTGGGAGGGCTCGACCGAGAACTCGACGCTGGCCCGCACGCTGCTCGCCGATCTGGTCGACCGCGGGCTCGATCCCTGCCAGGCGATCCTGTTCGTGATCGATGGCGCCAAGGCGCTTCGGCGCGCGATCAAGGATGTCTTCGGCGAGCACGCGCTCGTCCATCGCTGCCACCGCCACAAGGAGCGAAACGTCTGTGACCTCCTACCCGAAGCCGACCGTGACCGCATCCGCGGTCGAATGCGCGCCGCCTGGTCGCTGGCTGACGCCGATCTCGCCTGCCAGCGGCTTGAGCTGCTTGCCTCAGAGCTCGACCGAACGTGGCCCGACGCCGCCTCCTCGCTGCGGGAGGGTATGGTCGAGACCCTGACGCTGATGCGGCTCGGGATCGACGGCCAGCTCGCCAAGACGCTCGGCTCGACCAACCCGTGCGAGAGCATGATCGAGATCGTCCGCCACACCCAGCGCAACGTGAAGCGCTGGCGCGACGGTGACATGCGCAAGCGCTGGACCGCCGCAGGGATGCTCGTCGCCGAGCAGCAGTTCAGGCGGATCGTCGGTTACCGCGACCTCGCCAATCTGGTGATCGCAATCGAGCGTCAGGCCGTCGGTGTCACTGCTGATAATCCTGAACGCAAGGAGGTGGGCGAGCTCGTTACCGTATGAGAGTCAGTTTGGGATCGCCGCTGAAGTTCCACGATGATCCGGACATCCTCCTCCGGAGCACACCGCGAAGCGTTTGATGCGGCCATTGATCTGGCAGCAATGGGCAGCGGAGCGGATAATGACCAAGGAAACCGCTCTGCAGAGCCAAAACTAGACAATCTGCCCCCGTAGCTCAGCGGACAGAGCGACGGCCTTCTAAGCCGTGGGTCGCTGGTTCGAATCCAGCCGGGGGCGTAGCCGCAAAGTCAGTCGTAGAGCCAAATTTAGCTTCCATAGCCAGATAGTTGTCATGGCAACGGGTGCCAAATGGGTACCAGTTTTGCAATCCCAAATCGCATTTCTTTGCCATTTCTATGACCAGATTGCGCGGTCAGCGACTGTGGCCCACAGGAAAGAAGCACGCGAATTCGTTCCAACATGGGTGCTCCGACTGGTCGTCGACAGACGCGACCTGTCGTCATTCCGAGGTATTTCCCCAATCTCTGCGATTTTCGTCCAATTAGGGCTATCCCCCCGGGTTGCATGCGCATAGGATCTCCGAGACGAGGCTGATGCGGTCCAACCATTCAGAGAGTGTTAGGGCGCCGATCCTCTCGAATGTGAGATACGTCCTCGCCCTAGCAACAGCGCTCAGTGCTCTGCTCCTCGTCATTCCGCCCAGCGCTCTCGCTGCGGAAACGGTCATCAACTTCGACGATCAGCCCGCTCATACCACGATCAGCAATCAGTACGCCGCGCAGGGCGTCACCTTTGACGAAGGACTCAGCGGCCCGGCCGGATTGCATCCGTTCAGCGAAGCTCCCCCCGCTGGACAAGCGCACTCTCCTCCCAACGTGCTGAACATCAGCCAGGGTTGCGGCGGTGAGTTCCCCCACGCCGAACTCTGGGGTCGCTTCTCGGTTCCCCGCAACTACGTGAATCTCTTTGTCGGCAACGTCTACCCCGAGCTATTGGCAGAAACCCAGGAAGTCAAGCTTCAGGGCTTTGACCTCGGCGGCAACCCTATTCCCGGCGCCACCGACACAGTCAGCATGACAGGCCTGGGCGTCAATACCGAGGCCTCGATCGGCGACGCTGAATCGGAAATCAGCTACTTCCAGATCGCCAGCAGTCTGAATACCTTTTGCCCGGTCGCAATCGATGACTTGAGCTTTGAAGCGGTGCCCAGCACAATCCCTCCGGATTTCGGAATCTCCGCACCGAGCATCGGTCCGACGATCACTCCCGGCAGTTCCGATAACGTGACTTTGACGCTGCGCCGCAATTCGGCTTCAACTGGGCCAATCTCCTTCAGCGTTAGCGGCGAACCGATTGGGGTACACAGCAGCATCAGCCCCAATCCGTCTAGCGGTCCGGACGGCAGCTCTCTCACCTTGACGCTGAGTGCCGCCTCCAACGCGCAGCCGTTCTCCGAGGTCCCGGTAACCATCACGGGGACGCCTAGCCCATCGGCCGGCGAACACCAGCGCTCCGTCACGATCCTGGTCTCCGTGGTGGGCAACTTTGACCTGCGTGCGCAGGGCCTCGAAGTAACTCAGGGAATCCAGCGAGAAGGTCCGCTGACGCCGAGCGGCGGCGAATCGGGCGGCAACTACAGCGGCGTCAGCCTCGTTGCGCACAAGCAGACCGCGGTCCGCTTCTATGCCGATGCCCACGGGGGAATAGGCAGCGGTATCACCAACGTCGGCGCCCTCCTCTTTGGCTCTCGCGACGGCAGGGCATTGCCGGGGAGCCCGCTTTACCCCGCCTTCGGCCCGGCCAAGCTGCAAAGCATTCAGGAGGCAGACCCTGCCCCGGTTCTCGAACCCGAGCGCACCAGCGAAGCCAACGCCTATACCTTCACGCTGCCCCAGTCATGGACGGAATCCGGCTCCATCCAGCTGGTCGGCCACGTCTTTCAAGAGCCCAGCTTTCCCGGCCCCGAACAACGGCCCGAATGCTCATCCCCCGCCTGTCAGGCCAACAACAGCTTTACCGAGAACGGGATCAGCTTTCAGTCGACGCAAAATGTGGAACTGTGGCCAATTGCTCTGAGTGTGAACGGCAATCTCCCTGTGCCTTCGAGTGTTGTGTTTGCCGACCCGAAGCTTGTCGCTCCGCTGGCTGAATCGGGCTGGAATCCTCGCAACCCCAATGAAGGTTTCACCGTCCCGCCCTATCAGGGAGTCATCGACATCAGCGACATCGTCAATTCCACAGACAAAAGCCTCAACAAGACCAATGCGGCGCAGTCGCGGGTCGAAGAAATGGCCTCTAATATGGGTCATCCCGGCTTCGGCGCCTACGGCATAGCGCCAGAAGGTATTGGCGGCGTCAACTTCAACTACTTTGGCGGCACCTCGGTGACCGCCTTCAACCCAAGCAATTTTGGGGATGACCGGCCTTTTACCGCTGTTGCGCATGAGCTGTTTCACATGTTCGGACTAAAGCATGCAAGCATTGAATGTGGCGGAGGTACTAACGGCCAACAAGGGGTGCCATGGCCGCTAAGGCCGGGCGAAACCCACAACGAGGTCAAGGCCAGGCTCGGGATTACTGAACCAAACGCTCAAATCCCCGACGAAGAAGGCTTCGGTCAGCTGCTCGGCATTGGCCTCGATATGAGCACCGACCCCTACACGATCCGCGCTGATGGAGTCAACGGCACGACCGAATACTACGATTTCATGTCCTACTGCTCACCGATGAGGGGTGGTGGTGATCAAGGGACGTTCGGTAACTGGGTCTCGCCGATCAACTGGGAAGCGGCCTTCCATAATCTCGACAAATTCGCGCGCTTCTCTGCGTCGAGTTCCGCAGCCCATGGCGCCGCCGGGGCGACCTCCGCCAAGGCCTCGGCGCGATCGGCCCGCCGGCGAGGCTCGGACATTGCGAATGCTTCCCTTAATCCGCGCCGCCTGCGGGTGGTTGGCTACGGTAGTAACGCCGGTTTCCAGCTAACGAGCGTCGGCCCCGAGGTCGGACCTCCGCTTCCAAGTGGCAATTCAAGCTACATGCTCACGGCGCGTGGAAAACAGGGGCAGGTGATCGCGACCAGTCAGATGGCCGAGAGTTACGGTCACGAAGACGCCGGCCCAGTCGATGAGCTCTCCGCCGAAGTCCCTGCCCACGACGTCGTTGGCATCGAAGTCACCTCGAACGGAACCCTGATCGCGAGCCGCAAACGACCGCCGCATCCGCCGCGCGTGCGGATTCTGGCGCCGCACCTGGGGGCGCGCGTCGGCGATCGAGGCAAAGTGCTGGTGAGCTGGCGGGCGACCAATTCCGATCATCAGACGCTGACAGCGTCGGTTGACTACTCGCGCAATGACGGACGAAGCTGGCAGGCGGTCTTCATCGGCCCCAACACCGGCCACACGTCTTTGCCGGGCTCCTATCTGGATGGATCACGCTCAGCTCGGGTTCGGGTCCGTGTCAACGACGGCTTCAACGAGTCGATGGCGGTTTCCAAGCGCTTCACCGTACTGAACGCGCCGCCTCAGGTGAGCATCGCAAAGATCCTCAGGGCGATCCCCGGTGACGCGACCGTGCAGCTCAAAGGGCAGGCCTTCGACCAGCTCCATTCCCTGGGAGGACGGAGCCTTCGTTGGTATGACGGGCCGTTCCCGCTTGGCAGTGGATCGATGATCAGCGCTGGACCATTGCCACCTGGCGGGAACCACATCCGGCTGATCGCCCGCGGTGTCGGGGGTGCTGCGACCGCGCGCGTGGCAGTCAATGTGAGCCAAGTGAAGCTTCCGTACTTACAGCTGGCGATCCCCAAAAGCGTTGCGCGGAGCGCCCGCAAGCTCATCTTGCATGCGCGCTCGGCGGTTCAGGCGACGCTTATGGTTGACAATCGGAAGTTCAGCCTAAGCCCGAAAAGGAGAAGGTTGAGCTTGCCAATCAAGGGCGGGGGTTCGCTCCTCCTCCATCTGGCGGCGACGGCAGGCGGCGTCAGAACCCCGTTTTCGGCTGTGGTAAAGCGGAGCTAACCAGCTAAGGATCTTTTCTCCAGAACTACTGCGGCTCGATAATCAGGTACCCATCCGATGCACCGCGATCTCGCTTGCCGCAACTACTCGATCGTTCGGAAGACAGGTGCGCGGGAGGACGGAGGAAAGGCCTGGTGCTCGACTCGTGTGCTTGCCTCCGTGTTCGGGTTACGACGCCGCCTCTACCTTCGGCGGGCCGCCGCCTCCAGAGCAGGATTTGACCATCCGGCGTCTGTGGAGTTAATAGTTGTCCCGGGCGCCACTATCTCGTCAATACTGTCCAGGAGGGTGGTGTCGAGATGCGCGTCGGAGGCGCCGAGCTGGGACTCCAGCTGCTCCATCGTCCGCGGACCGATGATTGCCGCCGTCACCGCAGGATGGCGGGTGACGAACGCCAGCGCCAGGTGGATCAATGAGACGCCCGCCTCCTCCGCCAAGTGTGCGAGCGCATCGGCTGCCTCGAGCTTGGCCTGGTTGGCCGGAATCGAGAGGTCGTATCGCTGTGGGATCATCGCGGCCCGCCGAGAGGTCAGATCCTCGGCGCCCTTGCGCCACCGTCCCGACAGCCAGCCACCCGCCAATGGGCTCCACGTGATCACTCCCATCCCGAAGTCCCGGCAGGCCGGCAGTACGTCAGCCTCGATGCCGCGAGCGAGGATCGAATAGGGCGGCTGCTCGCAGACGAAGCGCTGCAGGCGCCGCTCACGAGCGACCCACTGGGCCTTGACGATCTCGCGGGCCGGATAGGTCGAGGAACCGATGTAGCGCACCTTGCCCTGAGCAACAAGATCGGAGAGCGCGCCGAGCGTCTCCTCGTGATCAGTCCAGGGGTCCCAGCGATGTACCTGGTAGAGGTCGATCCAATCGGTCTGCAGGCGCTTTAGTGACGCCTCGACCTCCTGGATGATCCAACGCCGTGAGTTGCCAGCCTGGTTGGGGTCCTCGCCCATCCCCCCATGGAACTTCGTTGCAAGCACGACGTTTTCGCGCCGTCCGTCGCTGAGTGCCTTGCCGACGATCTCCTCGGACTCCCCCCGCGAATAGACATCGGCGGTGTCGATGAAGTTGATCCCGGCATCCAGCGCTCGATGGATCATGCGGACCGCCGCATCGTGGTCGGGCTCCCCCCAAGCGCCGAACATCATCGCGCCGAGACAAAGCGAACTCACATGGACACCGGTTCCGCCGAGCGTTCGCTGATCCATTTTCCGCAACGTTACTCCCCGTCGCATGCCTGTTCCCGCGAGGCTGGACCGACCGGGCGGGGCCGGGCGGGGGAGGGCGGGCTCACTGGTGACCGAAAGTTCCTGGCGGCCAAGGCCAGAGCTGTCCGGCGGCCAGGGGTGGGGGGAGCAAAGGGAAGAGCGTCCATTGCTGTCCACGATCGCCGTTAGATAGCCGCAAGCCGCAGAACTCCGAATGCAGTCAACCCCAGCCCAACCGCAATAGCGAGCGGAGCGACCACGACCGGCCAGCGGCTCAAAACGCTGTCTCTGATCCTGCTGAGAAATCCCTCCGCGTCTGGGCCCATCACGGCGCAGACGATTGAGATGCCAATCAGCGGTAGGACATAGACAAGGTTGTAGACGCCGAGGAGAAGGAACTTCTCCGGTGAGGAGACTCCGGATCCCACAATGATGCTGATCGCGGCGAAGTAGGGAAATGCCGTGGGTAGTTCGACAGCGGCAATACCTGCTCCCATCACTACCGCCGATTGGCCGGCGCTAGCACTCCTCTTCGTCTTAGGCTGTTGACGTTCTGCCAACTCTTTGCGTTTTGCCCAGATCGCCAAGCCACCCAAACTGAGAGACACCCCACCCGCAACGATGATCCCATATTTGACCTCGGCGCTGAACTTAGGGAGTAGTGACTTCACGAGATCTGCGAGACCCAGCGCGACCAGCACGCCGCCGAGAAGTGTGACAGCGAACGCTGCGATCGCGAACGCAGCGGTCCGCCATCGAGGGTGCGGTCCGGCGGCAAGGTAAATGTCGGTGAGGATCAAAGACGGATTGATCGAGTCGGGCAGCGCAATCGCCGCCACCACCAACGCCAGGCTTAGCACGTCTTCACTTCGGAGTTCTGCACGCGCGCCGAAAGGCCGATTGAGAAGGAAATCGACGTCGACCGCCAGGAGTTCGAGCGGGAACTCGACAAGGACCGAGAAGTGTACGCCGCGACCGAGCCGGGTCTGACCCGAGAACCACCCGCATGCTTAACAACCCTGGTCCCCCCGGTAGATTTGATTGCGCCGTTCACACCTTCCGCAAGCCAAAGCCACCAGCAGGCAGGGAAGCACTGCCGTAGCATCTGTCCCATTGTGGGCGACATCTTCCTTCTCTCATTAGTTTCTGCGGCAAACGCGACCCTGCTTGCCGCGGTGACGGTGATGCTCTTTCTTCCCAGCCCGAAACGACTGCTCCTCGGCTACCTCGCCGGAGCCCTACTGGTCAGCCTCACCATCGGCTTCCTCATTGTCTTCGTCGTGCACGACGCGAGTTCGACTAGCACAGCTCGGAACACCGTGAGCCCCTCGATCGACATCGCCCTTGGGGCCATAGCGCTACTGGTGGCCTACGTTCTTGCAGGTGGCCACGACCAGAGACTGAAAGAGCGGAGAAAACGGAAGAAGAGCAACAACGAAGTCGAGGCCGAGAAGTCACCATCCAAGGTCGAGCAGCTACTGGGCAGGGGATCGGCGCGGGTCACCTTCGCCGTCGGTGTCGTCTTAACGCTTCCTGGCGTTTCCTATCTCGCCGCCCTTCACGATCTCCAAAAGCTCGGATACGGGCCGGTAGGAGAGATCCTGGTGATCCTTGGATTCAACGCGATGTTGCTGATCTTCCTTGAGGTTCCGCTCGTCGGCTACTTCCTCGCTCCCGAGAAGACAGTCGTTGAGGTGCAGCGCTTTCGCGCATGGCTGAGTCGGAGTGGCCGGCGGATGGCAATCGTCGGTGCGGGAGCGATCGGCGTGTTCCTAGTAGCTCGAGGCATGATCGGATACCTGACCTAGGCACAAGCGCCGGCCCGGCAGTTCAGACATGCCGGCGACCCGTTGAAGCGGGTCGGGTAGGGCGGTGATAGCGGGCGTGTAGCCTGCGGAAGGTCTCGTGGATCCCTCAAAGATCGGGGTTGAACAAGATGGTTCCAGTTCTCGCTGTCGCCACACTTAGCTGGCTGATCTTCGCCATCATCTGGATCGCCATCGCTTTCTGGCCAGCTCGTGTCGCTGGCCGCAAGGGATACAGCTTCATTGGCTATTTCATCTTTAGCCTCTTCTTTTTCCCGGCAGCGCTGCTCGTGGCCTACATCGTCCGGCCTCGCCGGGCCTAGCTCGGGCATTCGCGGGGCGTGGGCTGAGGTGGGGTTTCTTGTTCTTATTGTTCTCAGCCGGCTAGGTCAGTACATACGATGCAAGGGGTAAGGGTTGGGGTGGGGGTTGCTGGATACATGACACGCTGATGTCGAACTGATGAGCGCGAGGTCAATCGACGACGAGGTGAGCGAGGGCAGCATGCCGCCGGCCAGCCCGTTCCAGCGCTTTGCTCGCGTCCTGCGCGTCTCCTCGACCGTCGCCCAACCTAACCACCTGCAGACCGTTATCGGCGAGGTCGACGTGGACGGAGAGCGGCACCTCGCGAAGTTCTCCCGCTACTACGATAACCCGCAGTTCTGGACCGTTCCGGGCGAAAGCGATGATCGCCTGCGGCGCCGCAAGACGATTACCGTCACCGAGCCCGAGGAGTTCGAGCTCTACGACCTGTCACTTGATCCTTGGGAGGAACGAAATCTCGCACACCCCGATTACGCCGACGAGTGCTCCCACGCACTCCAGGGGACCATGCTCCGGCTCCTCACCGATCAGCTGGGTCAGAAGCACCTTGCGCCCGCCAGCGGCGCGATTCCGGGTTACCGACCACCCGTTACCAGCTGACGCCAGACTGAGGCCGCTCAGCTCTCTCCCGGGGAAGCTGGTACTCCGCCGCCTCCTTGTAGCCGGCGTCGGAAGATCCGGCGCCTTAAGCAGCCCGACAGCCTCCCGCAACGCTCCCGAGTGCTGTCTCAGCTCCCGCGCCAGGCAGGCCCCGTGCCTGCAGATGCCCCAGCTGGTCTCGACAACCTCGCGGCGCCTGGATTCCCGCTCCCTCGGCAGCTCGAAGGCGACCCGATCAACGAAGGCCCGCACAGACTTCACCAGGTCCGAGCTGAGTGAGGGCCGGTAGCGCTTGTCTGTTGCATCAAGCCCAGCGTTTCGGATTAAAACCCATCGGCTGTGCGGCGATCGTGGCATCGGATACGAATTGCGAATCCGTTGCAAGTAACAGCTGGCGCTTCTAAGCCGTGGGTCGCTGGTTCGAATCCAGCCGGGGGCACCTATACGGACCATCGATCGCCCGACTGATGGCGATCTGCTCCAGTGGGAGTCAAGCTTCCTCGCGCTGATGCCATGCGCGTTCGATCTGCCGCATCAGTGCCGGATATACCACCCAGTATCGGAACGGCTTGATCAGGGCCATGTAGGCCCTGCCGAGGGTACCGCGTGGCTTGACGTAGACGGCCAGCCGGCCCTCATAACATCCCTCGCCCCCGTCAACCCAGGACAGATGGGCGACGCCGTGGACTGTCTTGTTCGAAAGCTCGGCGGCGGCCTCGCGCTGGGTGCGGTAGAGGGGTATGAAGGGGAGTGAGGCGAAGGTCAGCTCTGACGCTGTATTGCGCAGGTCGGGCGAAAGGCGCTCACCAACCGAGGTTTCATCGGTGCCGGGGATCGGCAGCTCGCGAGCCCCCTCTGCATCGACTGGGGTCGATATCTCCCCAAGCCCGAGCCATCTGCCGAGCCGATCGCGGAAGTTCCACAGGAATCGCGTGGACCTCGATTCTGCCTTGGATGGGTCGAAGGACCCAGCCAGTTCGAGTAGCCCTTCGAAATCCTCCGGGCCGCCATGCACCGGTAGGGCCCAGACGTCCTCCAGGATGAAGTCGGAAACTAGGCTGTGAATGCGCCAGGGACGGCATTCGTGCTCGGCATTCGAAAGCTTCAATCCAGACCCCTCATCCATACGCTGTCGTATGGAGGTTAGGTAGGCGCCTTGCATTTGTCAATACGGTGCCGTATAGATTGACCGGTGGCCAAGGTTCGGACCCCTAGAATCGCGTGGGTCGATGCGGCGCTGGAGGCACTGGCAACCGGAGGACCGGAGGCTATTCGGGTCGAAGCGCTGGCGGCCCGCCTGGGGGTGTCTAAGGGCGGCTTCTACTGGCATTTCAAGGACCGCGAGTCGCTGATCGAGGAGATGCTTGACAGTTGGGAGCGCAGAGTGCTCGGCGACGTCATAGCCCAGGTCGAGAGCGGATCGGGTGATTCGGGCGTGAAACTGCAGCACCTTTTCGAGCTTGCTTCTTCTTCGCCCCACTTACTGGCTGTCGAGCTGGCTCTGCGGGACTGGTCCCGGCACGACGCAGAGGTCGCAACTCGGCTGCAACGGGTCGACAACCAGCGGATGGAGTATCTGCGCTTGCTGTTCGGTGCGATCTGCGTTGACGAAGGCGACGTCGAGGCTCGCTGCATCCTGACTTTCTCGCTTTTCATCGGCAGCAACTTCATTCTTGCCGAGCACCGGGGCAGAAGCCGATCGGAGGTCCTACAACTCGCGATCGATCGCCTGCTCGTTGAGTCTTGGGGTTGACCCCCGGCCACCCAGGTTTTACCGGGCCGATGCGGCTGGATCGATCGCGACGCCGCCGTTCTAGTGGCCGTGAGGCGATCACCATCAAGCTGCGCTCCGGGAACGGCCTGTCGAGTCGGCGGCCGACCCTACTCCCGGGAACTTGCCGCTGGCAGCGTCGGTCTACCAGTTGATCGTCCAAAATCCTGGGCCGTTTGCCCGGGGGGGCCGGCTGCGTACCCCGAGATAACGACGTTGTCCTTCACGTGATCTTCTGATGTGGGCGAGCAGGCTGAATCCCTTTCGCCGGAATTGCTGAGCGGTGGATATGCTCAGGAGTTGGGAAGATTGGCGTCGGCACGCGACGCTACGGTTGTTCGATGACTGAAGGAACTTGTCCCGCCTGCGGTACTTTGATTCCTGAGCCGAGCGGCTTTCATGGCACGCCGGAGAATGGAAGCTTACACGCCAACCGCTATTGCCCCGATTGCAATCGCCCGCTTGTCTGGTTCGGCGACGGCCCCCTGGCGGGCGCTTGGCGAATCGACGATGGCATCGCTCATCTGGAGCAGGTGTCGCCGAGGCTCTTGCGCTCTGTCGCGTGAGGGTGAGCTGGCTCCCGACCTCCGATTGGGCGCTCCGGCCAAAGCGCGCCCTGCGCAGCTCGCCGCTCAGCGAGTCGATCGCCGCAGCGTGCGTGGAGCTTGCGTGGACATCCAACCCAACCCATGTCATCGTGCCGTTCATGGCCGGACGCTCCTTTGCTTGGGATCAGCCGGAGTCCGTCTCCGGCCAGACAAACCCCCGATTGAGCAAGAGGGTCCGGCCTTTATCAGACGGTGTGATGGCCGCGGCGGTTAACAGAGGCCATAGCGTCTAAGCGGCGGCTGCGGCGGCGCGGATAGTTCCGCGTAATAAGGACTCGACAGCCGGGGGGCAGCGGAATCAATCGCCGCCGGGGCTCCGACTAGGTAGCGTCCCGCTCGGTGGGCCGGGGCCCGCCAGTGCCTGAGCAAGCTCGACCAGCATCGCGACACCCGCTCCCGCCAGCAACAGGTTGGGTCCGCTGCGCCAGGCGCCGGTTCGGTTCCGGCTCCGTGAGGAAGTTGTCCGCACCCTTTTCGCGGGTTCGACCATTCGTTGAATTTCTTGCCTCTAGTTTCCCGAACCTGCGGTGGGCGATCCGCTCAACAAGTGTGGATGGGAGCGGCGCTCTTTACCACCTCGAAGGCGCTGCCGGGGATCTGCTTGAGCTGGTCCAGATTCCAATTGTTCCAGCGCCGGTCGCTGGTTCCACTCAAGTACCAGTTGGAGCCGTTATCGGCCACGATCAAGCCGTAGTGCTCGAGGGCGACGGCGATTGCCTTGGCTGTGCCTGTAAAGCCGCGCAGGTCATATCCGGGCCTTAGGCGCAGGCGCAGGCCCATCGGCGGCGCGGTGGGGTTAGAGGTCTCACCAGCACAGTGTGAGCCCGGGTGCACCCAGGCGTTGCGGGTGCTGTCGAAGGTGACGCGGATCGCGTGGTCGATGTGCCCGCCAGCCGCTTCTTCGTAGCGGACCAAGCCGGGGAAGATCGGCAGGCCGGCTGCGTCTGCTGAGGTCCAGGAGTCTGGGCGCAGAGTGGCCGAACGGAGGTTCCAGCGGACTCCCGCTGCGGCGTTCCAGTGTGGATGCGGGTTGGGAGCGTAAAAAGCGCGATACAGCTCATATAGCGTGCAGCTCGAGCGGTCGACAACGAGGAGGTGGCGATCGCCGGTGCTACGTTGGCCGCCCTCGATCGGCGCATCCCTCGGGATCGGGAACGGACCGTGGTCACTTTCGCTGCCGTAGGCGGTGTAGTGGATCGGCACCTTGCGCTGGCCCGCGCCAACCACTGCGTAGGGAAAGCCGTAAGAGCGGCGCGAGCCAAAATCGGGGTGCAGATAATCACCTCCATGGGAGTCGATGTAGGAGATGTAGGAGGCGGAGTGGGGGTCGATTGGTGCCTTGGAGATGTCTTGGTTCCAGGCCGACTCGTTCGGCTGGGAGGCCGCGGCAGCCGGCAGCGAACGGGATGGGGCGGGGAAGATGGGGCAGGCTCCGAGGCTCGGGTAAGGGCCGAGCTCACTGAGGTTCGCCGCCGGGCGCTCGTTGGCAATCGCGGCGCTGACAAGCGCCGTGGCCGCGCCCAGGCCCGCGACAGTCAGGCCCCCGACCTGCCAACGGTTCACGCCTCAGGCGGGCGCTCGCGGATTAGCAGGCGGCCTATCTCAAGGTCCGCGACCTCGAGCTTTGCGACTTTGGCTCGCCGGATAGAGAGGCGTCCGACGCTGAGCCTCCCGATCGCGAATCCGCCGACGGCCGCCGCGCCGACTGCGAGCGCTCCGACGGCTGTTGCCGCGCGAGCCTGAGCCCCCGTCATGGTCGCAGGACGAAGCTCAGGTTTGAATACGGCGATCGAGCGTGGTTTCCGCATCGGGGCAACAGTAGCGCGCCAGCTTGCGGCATACCTTTGAAGTGACCGCTAGATTGAAGCCACGCGGTGGACGTAGCTCAGTTGGTAGAGCTCCTGGTTGTGGTCCAGGCGGTCGCCGGTTCGAATCCGGTCGTCCACCCCTTACATAGAGCCAAATCTGAGGATCGGCTTGAAAAGTCTGGTCCCAATCTGGTCCCAATTTCTCCCGGCTGGCCGTCTCAACCGACGCGGAGCAGCAAGAATGTTCCGGACACAACGGCCATAGCCGTTGTGTCCTCAGGCACGAAACAGGCCCAGTTGACCCCACCGTCCGCGCCCGACGGCAGCATCTACTCAATGACCCTGCCACTCGCGGTTGACTGGCCGACGATTGCCTCGCTGGCAACCGCAGGAGGTACGCTCGTCCTCGCCGTCGCAACTTTCTCCTCGGTGCGTTTTGGACAGCGTTCAACCCGCTTTGCAGAGCGCTCGACGGCGCTCGCTGAGCGGGCGCTTCTGCTTGGCCTGCGGCCCGTGCTCGTCCCATCTCGCGTGACCGACTCGCCAGAGATGGTTCGCTTCGGTGAGGGGCGGATGGTCAACGTAGAGGGCGGCATGGCTGCTGTGGAGCGCGAGGGTGAGAACTACTACTTCGTAATCCCGCTTCGCAACGTCGGCAATGGCCTTGCAGTCCTCCACGCCTGGCGCTTCACGGCACAGCGCCCGGAGCTTGATACCCCTCATGCCGAACCAGAGGAACACCGTCCGCAGACTCGCGATCTCTACGTCCCCGCAGGCGATACGGGCTTCTGGCAGGGGGCGATACGTGATCGCGACGATCCATTCCGCCACGGCCTGGACGAGGCGTTCCTTGCCGGGGGCATACTCACCGTCGATCTCCTCTACGGCGACCATGAGGGCGGACAGCGTACGATCAGCCGCTTCATCCTGGCCCGCGAGGAAGACGGCAATTGGCTACCTGGCGTGGTCCGCCACTGGCCGCTCGAAGGTTCCGACCCGCGTAGGCGCTAGTCACGCGGAGTCAACTCATGAGTCAGATGATCAGGTCCGCAGTGAAGCTTGGGTGCGCGAGGCCGACCGAAAGCCGCAATGGAAATTAGATCACACCGCGATAGACTGTTCGCTATCGCGGCAGGGGTACTCGTCTGCGCTATCACACTGGGCGCAACATCCGATCTCCTCAATCTAATCGCATCCCTAGATCACCCAGCGCCGACCGAGGTTCGCGCCTCAATCGGATTCCTACTAGCCAACGATGTTGCATTCGCAATTGGCGCTTGTATCGCATCGGTCGCATTCATCGCGTCCCCAGAGAAGCGACAGCGGAATCTGGGCATAGCGTCAACATTCCTGGGTGTTGCGCTGTGTCTGCTGCTTGTCTCTCAACTCCTATTTCTACTAAACGACACTTCTTACCCGTTTCTCTCCCACCGCCGCCTTGCTTCCGATGCTCTGTTGGTTATTTATCCACTGATGCAGGCCATCGGGGCATTTATCGTTGCCGCTGGCTTCTTCAAAGCAACGAAGAGGGACGACACATACCTACGGCGCAGAGATCGAAGCCTTGGGTGGGGCGCAATCTATCTGGCGGTCTCGTTCTCGGCCTTCACCGCGTCCGCGATATTGACGCTGTCATTAGCTTCCGAAAGCTCCTATTCCGGCGACCTTACAACAGGAAGCAGCGTCATTGCGGGTAGCGGTTTAGTTTTCGTTATCGTATGGATCTTGGTGGCTGTCGCCTTTCTCAGCCAACGGCCGTTCCGACTGCATAAGGCGGTAGCGGTTGTTGTAAGGCGTGACGGTCTGCTCGCGTTGGCGTGCGGACTGGGTGCGGTGGCCCTCCTTGGGTCAAGCATCGGCCGTCTCACTATCACAAGCGCCTCGATCTACCAGGGATTGCCTTTGACTGCCAGCTATCTAGGCGCGGGGGCGATATTTGTTGAGATGTTCGCCGCGCTAGTAGCGTCGGCCGGGTTTCTCGTGTCGCGCCGTGGCCGTTTCATCCCAGAAGAATCCGGTCGGTGATTCGGACCCGAAATGAGCCAGGCGCTGTAAAGAACCGTTCGGTCGTTTACGCGGATTGGGGTAACGGCTGGTTGCCTCACAGCTATTAAGCGCGACTATTTCGCCACCCCCGCCATTTCTTGGGGACGCGACCTTCCAGCGTCCTCACAAAGGTGTTGAACCGTCCTTATCGGGCAACCTCTCCGTTTCATTCGTGGGCATGCCGAAAGTTCCGCTCACCGGATCGAGCTTCAAGACTGTCACACCAAGAACCTTCACTCCATTGCACCCGTAGTACCGGATAGCGATACGGAGAAGTCCGCCCTTGCGAAGAGACCTCTTGGGAGTTAGTCAATCCGGTTAGATATGATCTCGACTAACTACCGGAGACCTATAATCCAGTCGTGTCCCGAGTTCTCCGGGATTCTAAGGACCTATCCCTGTAAGGAGGAGTTGAACCGCTGCCGCGCCCGGGTATGAAAGTAAGAGAGTCGCCGGGGGGACGCGGCTTTATTCCATCGAATCCAGAGGAGATTTATGACCGACGAGATTACGATCAGACGCTTGGCTCAGCGGGCCGGAGTATCGGCCTCCGAGTTGGTCGCGACGGCAGGTCAGTCAGGCTTCGCCGATAGTTTGGAGATTCCGCTTGAGGGGAGAATCGACGAACTCCTCGACGCGGCTGAAACAGCCGACCGCAGAGCAAACAGAGCGCAAGACACGGCGACTGCACTCTTTCATGCACAGTCTGAGGAGCTGCGGACTCTGGCGGTGCTCTACCTCAGGCGGATGGCTGCCGGTGGGTAGACGTGGGTCACCCACGGGTAGCCCTGGGTAAGTCTGGGTGGGACCTGAGACTTGAAGAGATCTCAGGGCTTCTAAGGCTAAGGCATAAGCAGATGTGGCCCCACTTTCCTACCCTAGACCGCTAATGGGCTTTAGGCGGGTACACAGCGCTTCTAAGGAGATTGTGGCGCACCCGCTCACCTTCAGGGCTATGCGGGGGTAGCGTTTATCGAGAAGTTCCGTCGCTTGTTCTGGCAACATGCTCAGGTAGTCACGCAGGAAAGGCTTGTTACGGATCCCACGCAGATATTGGCGGTAATGCCTTAAGTACAAGGTCCCTTGAGCCGTCGCCAAAACACGAGAGAGAATCATCATTGTCTGACGCCAGAGTGCTGGCGCCGGGCCAGCTGGTCTTCACTAATCTGTAAGACATAGTCTGCATCGACCGGTCGGGGCGGCTATTGGAGGCGTGAGATGACGCAGGGCTCAGCAGGCTAATAGATAGCGCCGACAATCCGCCACTTATAGGGCTTGCCGCGTCCCGCACTTGTTTCTCCCGGCTCTGAGTCGCAATTGGTGAGTGGTTCACCGAGTCCATTCTCCATTTTTTCTCCCCAGACGCGCACGTTGCCTTCAGCGACGGTTCCTCCGTGGGTGAACTTGGCCTGGAAGGTGATGTTCCCCTCATGGACACGGCCATCGTAGGCGATCCCTCGATACCTGAATCTGTTGTGGTGCACCGATATACCCCCTTCACCGTCATGACCGATTTGGATCCAGTAGGAGTTGGTCGTTTCGCCGTTTTCTTCTATCCGCAGATCGCAGGACAGCCGCAGCCGCAATGCGATTGCTGCGAAGCCAAATTCGGTCTGAAGCGAATTGGGAGGGCCGGGAAAGCCCGTGAACCGCTGGGGCTCGACGTTCTCGACTCTAGCACCGTCCTTCACAGCCTCGAAGTTGAGTTCCATAAGTCCCTGCTGGACATGGGCATGGGGGTCCCCAGCGCTGAACAGAAGGCTCTCGGGATACGCTCTGCTTGATTTGGCTCCATACGCCTCTCCACCCAGTCCGAAAAGGACGGCGAGAGTCGCTATCAGGACCGGGAAAATCAATCTCGACCGCAATCTTCGCTCCTTATCCGCCAATTTCGTCCGGCTGATTGACCGCACCGACCCGGAATCTTCGCAGATGCTCGCCTAACTCGATCTGGATCTGAGAATCGCAAGCAGAGTCCCTGGGGTCCTGCATGTTCCGCAATTACCGGTCCTCTCTCGCCATGTGCCAATGAACGGATGGGAAGCCGGGGTGGTTGCCTGCGCTGGCGAGCCAAGGCAATGTACTGTAATGGGCCTTGGCTGGCGTAGGACAAATCGGAAGTCTTCCGTGGCAGACCAGCCAGACCTCCGATGAACTCCAGTTTGATATCGATCAAGACAGTCGGTGTTAAGAACCTGGGAGGGCGCCGATCAGTGCTACGTCCCGTTGGCGCAGGCGCGATGAACGCGCTCTTCCTCAGCGTCGAGTGTCTCTCTAGGGCAGTGTCGCCTGGGATTTCTCGCACTCGGTTGTGGACCCCTCAGGCATCTGCCAGTCGAACGGCTCGTAGGCCCCGATAGGGCTCTCGCAGGTCGGGCAAACGGCATGAGGAAATACGCATCCTACAGCGCCCTCTGCCCGGGACCCTGCATCGGCTGTGGCCCGCGCTCTTTCGGCGGAAACCCGCAAACGGCCAACGATGGGCTACCTTCGGAGGGTGATCTTCGACTTTCGGTATCGAAATGCTCAGGGCAAGTGGAAATCGCTCGGACACCGGAAGGGGCTTACCCGGGATGCCGCCTTCGCTTCGTGGGAGGAGAGATCGGGTCCCAGCTCCGCAACAGATTTCATGTCTCGACCGCGAGACGGCCGGTGCCGGAGCTGGGATCTGTTCAGTCGTCCCCGCGAGCCTTCTGAGCAAAACGGGAGCAATTCGTCGCAGGTCAGCTTCTTCGTTCTCTGCAGAGCCGCGTTCGATGACTGGGTGATCGTTAGGCTCATTCAGGACGGCCTCTACTGGGGGCCGAGCTCCCCTTGGGGAGCTCCAAGCCCCGAGCCAAAACGCAAGAACCATTTTTTGCTCATCGAGGCCAAGAGCGGAAAGGTAGCGGTTGAGCGTGCCCGTGGAGCAGTTGCATCGGCAGGTGGAGGGGCGCCCGACCTCAAGCTCCTTGGGCCGAAAGCCCACCATCTGCAACGCCTCGATCGGGCCGATTCTTGAGCGGTGCCGCTTCGAAGGCCGCTCGTAGCCTTGCGAGAGCGCTGGTATCCTCGCTTGCCCTGGAGCATTGATGGCCGAGAAGAACCTGCAAGGGGAGCGTGGCAAACCTTGGATGTTGTTAATCCTCGCGCTGGGATTCGGCTCTCTTGTGATCTACGCACCTGGCGCTGGCGCGAAACCGAAACCGTCAAGCGTGGGCTGCTTCACCCTCGCCGGTGCATGGGACTGCTGACGCTCGGCGACTTCGACGGTGCGCTCGAAGAAAACATCGAAGGGAAAGAATCATTTATCGGTACCCCCGAGAGCTTGTGCGTATACTGGAACAGAACCCTCAAAGAAGAAGAAGATCCACCCGAAGGGGGATGGGCTGCCAACGGACTCCCTTCGCGCCGTGAAAGTGTTGGCGTGGACTCCCTGACGGTATATGACCGCGCCGAGTTCACCAAACTCCCCAACTTACTCGCCCTGGCGGTAATAACGTCGCCTTTGGCCCACGCCATTTGACGCATCACATCGGTACCCGTGGATACTGGTCATATGGCCCGACCGGCAGAGCTGAAGCAGCGCCGCAGGTCCGCAACGACGTATTTTATGCGGAAGGATTTAGCGGCACCGCTGGGTACGTGCTGTCCCATGTCGCACACGAGCTGTCGCCGACGGGCAAATAAAAAAGCTGCACTAAGCGCCTCACGGCGCCTGTCTGGCGCGCCTGTGCGCTCACAGTGGCTTCTGCCGTTCCTCCACGCTCCCGGGGTAGCCATCCGCCCTGAGCCAGCGAGAAGCCGTCTCAGTCGGGAAGCCTCAGCGCGACACCGGCCAACCGCAGTAGCGGGCATCGGCACGGCGCTCTGGGAGGTAGGAGCTGCAGATCGGACAGCGGCGGTCTGGCAAGCGAGCCTCCGGGGATCGGGGCATTGCAGGAGTCCGGGCCGGACCGCTGAAAACCGCTCGATAATGAAAAAACTGCGAAGCAAGCTCACTTACGCGAACGTGATCTCTACGCTCGCGCTTTTCCTGGTCATCAGCGGAGGCGCGGCATATGCGGCCTCCTTGGGCAAGGACAGCGTCGGGACAAAGCAGATCAAGAACGGCGCGGTGACTGGCATCAAGATCAAGAAGCGGACGATCACCCGCACCCAGGTCAACCTGGCCAAGCTAGGGACGGTGCCCTCGGCCAACACGGCCGTGACCGCAGGGACAGCTAATGCCCTATCGCCACCCGAAGCGATCCACCTCGTGGGAATGCCGGGTCAGCCTGGGTTTGAAGGCGGGAGCGTGGGCTACGGGGAACCCGGCGTGACCTTCCAACCGGTCGGCTTCTACAAGGACAAGGAAGGGATCGTTCACCTCGAAGGCGTAGTGAAGGTTGGCAAGGAAAAAGGCTCGACATCTTTGGTCCCGATCTTCACGCTCCCGGCGGGGTTTCGGCCTGCGAACGGCGTCGTGCAGGTTTTCCCTTCGGGATCTTCGAGCGGCGTGGCTATCGCGGGATCGAATGCGAGCTACGAAGGCCATGGCCTCAACGGCACCGTACTCGGGTCCGAAGAAGAAACCCTGGTGCTTAGCGGGATCACGTTCCGAGCGGGGAGCTGACTATGAGTAAGCCACAATTGGACCATGCCCTTCGCTCCAGCGCGGGCGCAGGGCAATCGGCATTCCCTCGCGATCAGACGCTCCCCGTGCGCTTACGGCGGCTTGCAAGCTGTTCCTGACCACGTAGCACCGTCACTGGGGCCACGCGGTCGGATGCAGGCTGGACTACGGCAGGATGTAGTTGAAGGTGACTTCTTTCGAGGGGTTTTCGCCGCTGCTCGTTGGCTTCGAGCTGAAGCTTCCGAGAGCGCCGTTGTACTTTCCGGTCCCCCCGACGATGGAACCAGAGACGCCGTTGTGTCCGCCGATGCCCTTGCCTCCAGCGCTTATGGCGAATGAACCGCTAGGCACGATTGCCGTCCCCGTGCAGGTGCCATTGATGCTTTCAGTCGAGGGCTGGGTGATGATGCAGGCTGCGTCGATTTCGCCCACGGTCTTCTTTTCTGGGTTCTGGAGGGGATTCGAGATGGCGAGACCACTACCAGGTGGGAGCCCCTTTGCGGTTGCCTTCCCGATCGGGACAGTGCTGTTGCTGCTACCGCCAGGATTGGTGAACTTGAGGGTCCCATCGGCCCCGTGCGTCTTGGACGAGCCACAGCCCGCCAGCGCTACCAGCGCCGCAAGTGCCCCAAAAGCAAGTACAGCGATCCGAACATTCTTCGTGCTTCTCCTCGTCTGTTGTCAACCCCAGAAGGACGATTCATATCCGATCTCGATGGGTTGGGTCGTCATATGGTCCGAATCTCGCCCTATGCACGCCTACGGCGGCGATTCAGCCACTCTCGGACTGTCTGATACCTCCCGTCCCCCTCGCCGCTAATCAGCCGTAAAAGCCGATGCCGCTCGCGCTGGCACGAGCCCGAGCGGTGAGCGCGCGTCTGCGCGTCGGCCCGAGAGGTCGGAGCTGCAGACCGGGCAGCTACGCGGTTCATGATCGCGACGTCCGCAATTTGGGCGTAAGGTCACTTCAACAACGCGACCAGCGAAAGGGCGACGAAGATGAGACGACTGAGGGATAATCTGACCTACGCAAACGTGATGTCGACGGCCGCAGTCTTTTTGGTGCTGAGCGGGGGCGCAGCCTATGCCGCCTCCCATCTCGGCAAGAACAGCATCGGGTCCAAGCAGCTCAAGAAGAACGCGGTCACGACCTCCAAAATCAAGAACGCCGCCGTCACAGGCGAAAAGCTTGCCGCTGGTTCGGTGGGTGGTGCCCAGTTGCAGGCCAACTCGGTCTCGGGCGACAATGTTCAAGCTGGCTCTCTGACCGGCTCCGATATCAACCAATCGACCCTGAGCTCGGTTCGTGCCTCCAATGTAACCGGCGTGGCCCTGAGTGGTGACTGCGAAGCTGAGGTGCCGTTTCCCGCTGGCGTGTCCGCGACCGTTGCCGGGACTGGATGCAAGGTGACCTTCCCCTTCAGCGTGTATGACTGCGTGGCGGCGGCCACCGCATCCATCCGTACGAGCCTGTTCTTTCTGGCCGAAGAACGGAGGGTTGAAACCTTCCGCAATCCGAACGTCCCGGACAACATTGTGACTAGTCCAACTGGAAACGGCAGCGAGAAGCAGGAGTCGGTCGATCTGATCATCGTCTGCTAGTTCTAGTCGAGGCTCGAACTCCACGATTCGTCTTACTCGGCGCTGGGATCTGGAGGACAAACGGTTCTCCGTAGTCGGAATGAGCGACTGGTCGGCTCTCCGGGGGTGCAAACAAGGGCTGAATAATCGACGTCAAACCGCCACTGCAAATTCCCGAAAGGCCGTGCGAGAAGAAGATCACTGGCTCAAGCACTGGTCGCACAATATGATCGCCTCGAGGCAGAGGAAGAATTCAGAAGGGGCGCTGAATCCTCATGCTTTCGGTCTAGGTATCACCCTGAGCGTTTACGCCTCTGCCCAGACCGAAAAGGACGACGAGAGTCGCAATCAGGACCCGGGTAAAGAAACCTGGACCGCAATCCATGCTCCTATCTCAAATCGGGCCATGCTGGGTAGACTGCAGATCACGGAACTGGCGCAAATATGTGCTTAGTCAGCATGGACGCAATGAGGCTGGCCCTCGGCGTTCGCAAGTTCGCGGGTTAGCCTCGCGGTTGTCAACTACCGCAGCGGCCAGTGCCGCATACGAAGGAGGACCAGCCCGTGCCAGACGTTAGCTCCACCGCCCCCGCCGATGTCAACCAGTGGATCGTCTTTGACGTCCACAAGAACTCACTTGTCGCCGGAGTGCTGCCGGCCTCAGGCGGCACCCCGCAGGTGAGCCGCCTGGAGAACACCGAGCGGGCAATCCGCCGCTTCATCGATCGAGCAGGTGAGACGAGCACACTGGCGGTCGCCTATGAGGCGAGACCCTGCGGCTATGACCTCTTTCGGTTGTTGGCAAGGATCGGGGTGGCCTGCGACGTGATCGCGCCCTCGCTCGTCCCGATCAGGGCCGGAGACAGCAATAAGACCGACCGCCGCGACGCCAAGAAGCTGGTGCGCCTCTACCGCGCGGGGGAGCTCTCCTTCGTTGCCCCACCCTCCCCGGCGCAGGAGGGCCTGCGCGACCTGGTGCGCTGCCGCGATGATCTGCGCTGCGCCCGCACCGCGGCACGACACCGGGTTGCCAAGGCGCTGCTGCGCCATGGGCGGATCTTCCGCGCGGGCAAGAAGGCCTGGACCAAGCTGCACCGGGCGTGGGTCGCCGGCCAGCGCCTGGAGGACCCGCTCGCCCAGCTCGCTCTGGAGCAGATGCTAAATCCACCTCGACGGCATCGAGCGCCAGCTCGACGCGCTGGATGCCCAGCTCGAGCAGGTCGCCCACGAAGAGCGCTGGGCCGGCCAGGTCGGGGTCCTGGCTCGCTTCCGTGGGATCTCCACGCTCACCGCGCTCGGGCTGATCGCCGAGGTCGGCGACTTTCACCGCTTCTCCCACCCGCGTGAGCTGGCGTCATGGCTGGGGATCACCCCGAGCGAGTACTCAAGCGGCGAGCAGCAACACCGCGGCCACATCACCAAGGCCGGCAACCGCCACGCCCGCCGCCTGCTCGTCGAGACGGCCTGGCACTGCCGCCACGCACCCCGCCGACCCGCATCGGGCCCCCAGCCCGATGAGCGCGCATGGCAGGCCCAGGTCCGTCTGCATCACCGCTACCGCCACCTCACCGAGCACGGCAAGCGCTCGACCGTCGTCAACGTCGCGATCGCCCGCGAGCTCACCGGCTTCCTCTGGGCCGCGATGACCGACCAACCCGACCGCAAGGAGGAACTAGCCGCCTGACCGACCCCGCGGTGCTGGCGCCGGGCGACCGGTGTGACCGCCGGAGGATCCTCGAAGGTCCTATGCGATCCCGACTCGCGACCTTAGTTCGAGGCAGCTCACGACCGGACACTGTCCTGCGGTCCCGACCCGCGCATCTCAGAGTGACAGTCGTCGCTGCCGTCGCACCGGTCGCCCGACGCCAGCATCCACACCCACCATGAGCACAAACAACAAATCCCACCTTGACAGCCATGTCCATCTCAAGCTGGGCGATGGCGAGAGCCAAAAGCGACGCATTCGGCCAACTTAGTCTCGAGCGAGAGCCTTGGTGCTGTCTGAGTATGGGCGACCCGCAAAATCGGGGTCGTAAATTCCTGGTAGCTTGTCGCCCTTGAACGACGACTGGCGCTTAAAGATCGACCCGCAGGAGGAGGGGCACGCTGGTCAACTCGTTGACCATCTCGATTCGAAAGAGTTGGAACACGACGTAACGGCAGCGTTCCATGACCGCATTATCGTCTCCCATGAAGGTGCCGAGGTTTTCCTATATGCAGGGACACGAGAGCAGCTTGAGAGCGCGGGTGAACTTATCGACTCCTTGGCTCAGCAGCACGGATGGAAACTCAAAACTGAGCTAAGCCATTGGCATCCGGCTGTGGAGGAGTGGGAGGATCCTGACAAGCCGCTGCC
The DNA here is from genome assembly GCA_963722965.1 of uncultured Solirubrobacterales bacterium. Classification (GTDB taxonomy): domain Bacteria; phylum Actinomycetota; class Thermoleophilia; order Solirubrobacterales; family 70-9; genus DATLSM01. Next base: position 264,271 of record CAVROX010000007.1, read on the forward strand.
AGAGGGTGACCTCGCCCTGAAGGCGGAGCACGACGAGGAGATCGCCGCAGAAGATAAGCAAGTGCGTGAACAGGGCTACCCCAACTTTGAGGTCCGGGTTCAGTGCCCATCTCACCACGACGCGGTTCAGTTTCGCCAACAGCTTCGGGATGAGGGATTCTCCTCGGTGCACCGCTGGAAGTACATCCTGGTCGGTGCCATCGACGAAGACGAGGCCAAAGACCTAGCTAAGCGCATTCGATATGAGGCCCCCAAGGGCAGCGAAGTGGAGGTAGAGGGTACATGGACTGCTACATGGCACTCCATGCCGCCGAATCCATATGCAGTGTTTGGAGGACTCGGTCGCTAACGACCTTCCTCGCTTCTAACCGGTCCATGGGAGTTTCATCCACTCGGAATACAGGCTCGTCGGTCAAGTATCGGTGATGGTCTGCATAGTCGAGCCTGTAGCAGGATTCGCGGCCCACTCCTTGGTGCTTCGGCCATCCAAGAGACGCGGAGTAACTTTCGTATTGGCGGTCATCCCCAGGCTGAATCGATGCCTATATGCGCGTATCTGCTCATTGCCATACGCATCGTGCAAAGGTAAGGCATATCCGCGCCCGGATTGATCTCAATTACGTGGCTGAGTCGCTCGAAGTGATTGGTCTGACTGAGGGTGCCAAGGTGCTTGGTCAAAACGAGTCCCAACATCGAGTACAAGCCCTGACGCTCGTCACGTGCCGATGTCCACCCCGCGGCCTTGGATGCCCTCCCCCTTTGAGGCGCTGGGCCACCCCCTGCATTGAGAGACGGTCGAGACGCAAGTGCATGATCTTGTCGATCACCTTCTGTGCCTCCCCGTTTGAGACGAGCATTGGACCGGCTCCCTCGCCCTGGACCCGCATCCCAAATGGGACGACTGAGCCGCCGCTGTAGCCCCTCGTTGGCGTTTGCGAGCCCGTCCTTGTTTCAACCTTGCGGCGATCATGCGTCGCTCAATCTGAGCGGCAGCACCAAGCGACCAATCAAGAGTTGATCCGCCGGGCGTCGGTTGGGCGTCCACTACCCCTCCAGTTGCAGGACCTGCACCTCGCGCCGGACTCGGCTACTCTTATCGGCGATGAAGGTCTCGTCCAGGCGTCATTGCGCCACTCTCTGCGCCGGTTTTCCTGCTGCTTTTCCGATAGCGCGATGAGGTGGCCGAAGATCAGCGCAGTGGTTGTGGCGGCGGCAGCAGCGCTTGCCGCTCTCGGACCGGCAAGCGCGCAAGCGCTGACCACGATCGGCCAGCTAGCCCCGGGGAATCCGGAACCCTATTGCGTCGAAGGCCCCTATGAATCGCTCCCGATCACTCCTACGCCGGGAGCGAGCTATGCAGTCCCAGCCCCCGGCGGGGTAATCACCTCTTGGAGCACAAATGCAGCAGCCGGGGCGGGGCAGACACTTGAATTCAAGGTTTTTAAACCGATCGAAGCGGGCCACACCTACCTCGTGGTCGCCCACGATGGCCCGCGGGCTATCACCCCGAGCGCTCTAAACACATTCAAAGTCAGCATCCCGGTTCAGGCCGGGGACCTCATTAGCCTCAACGATTCAAATGCCAAAGAAACGCCGAACGCTTGCGCCTTCAAAGACGGCACAACCGACATGGAAGGCTTCGAGAGGGGAAGCCTCGCAGACGGCGCCACCCTGACCGTAGAAGGGACCGAAGAAGGAGTACGTCCAAACGTCACCGCGACCGTCCTTCCTCCGCCGACGATCGTCGCGATCAGTCCGGCTTCGGGGTCAATTTCCGGCGGTAGCTCGGTCGTAATCACCGGCACCAACCTCGCCGAAGTCAAAGGCGTGAGCTTCGGTAGCGTGCCCGCGGCCAGCTTCACGGTCGCCTCCGAATCTCAGATCACCGCGGTCGCCCCTCGAGGCGCGAGCCCAAGTGCCGTCGACACCAGCGTAACGACTGCGGCTGGCACGACGTCCCCCAGCACCGCTGATCAGTTCACCTACACCGCCTGCGTGGTCCCCAAACTCAAGGGCAAGAAGCTGAAAGCGGCTGGTAAGGCACTCAAAAAGACCGAATGCAAACTCGGCAAGGTCAAGGGCAATAAGAGCAAGCAGGCCAAGGTCAAGACGCAGAGCCCGAAAGCCGGCACGGTGCTGGCTCCAGGGAGCAAGGTCAGCGTCAAGGTCAAGTAGTAGTCCCCGCCGCACTGACGAGGTGCGGGCCACGGGAGCGGTGATGCTCGACGCGCCGGTATCCGGGAGCGTTCCGCAGGTGCAATCGGGAACGCTGACGATCATCGTCGGAGGGGACCGGCGGGCCTACGAGCGCGTCGAGCCGGTGCTGAGCGAGCTTGGGACCCCGACCCTCCTCGGCGAGAACGGACAGGGCCTGATCCTCAAACTGGCGATCAACATCAGCCTCGCCGTGCAGATGCTGGCGCTCTCCGTGGGCCTATTGATCGCGGAGCGCGACGCGGGCGACCGCGAGCTCGCCCTGGGGGTAATGACCACGAGCCCAATCGGCTCGCCGATGCTGAAGGCGCGTTCTCCGCTCGTCCTCGACCTCCCTGAGGTTGCCTGGTTTGAGATCGGGCTGGTGCACAAGGACATTCGCCTTGCCTTGGGGGGAGCGGATGGGCTCGATGTGCCGCTGCCCTTTGCCCAGGTCGCTGACGAGGCCTCACGAAAGCAGGGGAAGCTGGGCTAGGAACTCCGCGATAATTGCTCGGCTTTTCGAGGTGCTCGGGGAGATGGACGGGGTGGCAGGCTGAGATTAGAAAAAAGGTGCCCAGCCCAGGAGGCCACGGCGGAGCTCCACGAAGGAGCGGCCCTCCTCACCTTGCTGGTGGAGGCCCCAGCTGAGTTGCTCGTTCGCAGGCGATTCCCTCAGTTGGACGATCGCCTCGAGGAACCTCGGCTCCTCTTCCCCTCGCACCGGGGTAGGTAGCCCGGATCGATGAAGGGCCAGAGGCACATCGTCGCGCGCCGCCGGGGGTTGCACGTGCAGGATCCGATATTTCGCGAGTGTCCTTCTAGCTGGCCCTTGGAGGCCTGGAATTCCCTCAATACCCTGCTGGGTGGCGAACCACAAAGCCAGCCGTTGACTCTCCCGCCATGGAGGGGTGCCATCGTGGCCCGGTGACCCCTCGAGGGTCACCGACCGTGTCCCAACGACGTCCGGCGATGACTGCGTACGTGTGGACAGGACTGGCGTAGACGGTGATCCAGCGCCCCTTCCCTGGTCGGCCCCAGTGCATCAACTGTCCAGAAACAAGAGGAGAACGAAGGAAGCCGCCGCCGTGTAGCGCGAAGCTGACGGCCCCCGAGCAGTCATAGCCTCGAGACAGCCAGCGCAGATGGCCGCCTCCCCATATGTAGGGCGTCGTGCGAATCGCGTCGGCCGCTTCTATTACTGCCTTTACCGCGGGGGGTGCGTCGGGGGGAGGGATCGCTTCTCCGTCGATCAGACGGGACTGTTCGAACGGCGCACAGCCTTCCGTGGAGTTGGCCATTCCGCCGGAGGCCGGCTTGCATGGGCTGATTGGCGCTTCAGAGGGGGTCGCGGCGGGCCCGTGTGAAGCGCTCACGCCCCCGCTGGAGGCGTCTGCGACCGCGGGTGGCAATGCCGCCACAAGCCCGACCGCAAAAACACATGCTCCCGCCTTGAATTTGCTGCGCGCTAACCGCAAACCAGTCTCCTCGTCGGCCTACGGGGTTAGCTGTCGGGCTAGCGCTAAAGGAGCCTGCGCCCCCACTCATGGGTTCGCCCCTACATCTTGGTTCCCCCGCTCCAAGGCTTTGAAGCCCCGGATTCGGCTTACCGGTTGTTTTCAGCGGCGCCAGTCTAAACGAAAATCCATAAGCAGGACGGTGGGACCAAGGGCAAGGCCGATCACTCGCGGTGCTTGAGCCGGCGGGAGCGGCTTGGAATGAGCCCCGCAGGGCGCTGCCATCGCCGGTCAGTTTGTTTGCCGCCCGCTCGGCGAGCTGCCATAGTCGTCAAAGACGGGCAGACGGGATGGGAGCTCGGCAGCCTCGGCGCCCGTGGAGACGATGGTCACCGATGCACGAGCAGCGATAGGGGTGCCGCCGACGAGGCCAACCCGGGAGCGGCGCGTCTCGGCTCCCCGCGCCGTTCTGGCGGTCGCGGTGCTGGGGACATTCATGGCCTTCGTCGACGCGACGATCGTCAACATCGCCGTGCCGAACATCGCCCAGGACTTCGGCAAGCCACTATCGAGTGTCTCGTGGGTGCTGAACGCCTACAACATCGTGTTCGCGGCTTTTCTGGTCGGCGGCGGTCAGCTCGCCGACCTGCTCGGCCGCCGGCGCGTCTTCGGGATCGCGATCGGGCTGTTCACGGCGGCCTCTGCGCTCTGCGCCGTGGCACCCACGATCGGCCTGCTGATCGCGGCGCGCGCGCTGCAGGCGATCGGCGCCGCGGCGTTAGTGCCCAGCTCGCTTGCAATCGTGCTCGAGGCTCACCGGGAGAGCGAGCGCACACACGCAGTGGCGCTGTGGTCGGCGGTCGCGGCACTGGCGGCCGGCATCGGCCCACCGCTCGGCGGTCTTTTGATCACCGCCTCCAGCTGGCGGCTCGTGTTCCTCGTCAATATCCCTGTCGGCCTCGCCGCTCTCGCCTTGACGCGGCGCGTGATCGTCGAGAGTCGCTCCCCCGGCCGCCGCCGCCTGCCTGACCTGCTTGGAGCCCTGGTCCTGAGCGCCGCGATCGCGCTTCTGGTGCTGGCAGTCGTCAAGGGCCAGGAATGGGGGTGGGGCAGCGCCCGGACGATCGCCGGGTTCGTGGCAGCGTTTGCGCTCGGCGCCTACTTCCTGCTTCGCTCCGGGCGCCGACGGGTGCCTGTTGTCGACCCCTCGCTGCTCAAAGTGCACTCCTTTGCGCTCTCCAACGCCGTGACGATCGTGATGGCAAGCGGCTTTTACGCCTACACCCTGTGCAACGTCTTGTTCCTGACGACGGTCTGGCGCTACTCGATCCTCACCGCCGGCCTCGCGCTGACCCCGGGCCCGTTCACCGCGATGGCAGTCGCAGGACCGGCCAGCCGCCTTGTCGAGCGCTACGGCCACCGCCTGGTGCTTATCCCCGGTGCGCTCGTTTGGGCCGGCGGGATGGCCTACTTCGCCACTCGCCTCGGTGTTCGCGCCGACTTCCTCGGCGAGTGGCTGCCGGGGATGCTGATCCTCGGCGTGGGAGCCGGCCTTGCCTTCCCGACGCTGAGTGGCGCCGCGGTGCGTTCCGTGCCGGGCCCGCGCTTTGCCATCGCCACTTCGCTCAACTCGGTGGCACGCCAACTTGGCGCTGCGCTCGGGGTCGCTGTGCTGGTTGCGATCCTCGGCACCCCCTCGCCGCTGGAGGCGCTGCACGCATTCGAGCACGGCTGGTGGTTTGCCAGCGGCTGCTTCCTGACCGGCGCCATTGCATGCCTCGGTCTGCACGTCGCTCGCCCCGGCGCAGCTGCCGGAGCCCAGCTGCTACCAGCGCGCGGCAGCAGCTCGGGATCCAGCGGCGCGACCTCCACTCTTTCTGACCTGCCGAGTCTCGCCGACAGTGACGAGCAGCCGCTTGAGGTCGTGCCGCAAAGCCTGTCTGACTTCCTTCGCGGTGTGGCGTTGTTCGCGGAGCTGGAGCCGGCGCTCCTTGACCGTGTCACCTCCCTTGCAGAGCCAGTCAGGCTGGCGCGCGGCGAGTGGCTTTTTCACGGCGGTGAGGAGCCCGATGCCGTGTACGCGCTGCGACTCGGGCAGCTGGAGGTGATCAACGAGCGAGGCGACGCAGAGGGTGGGCCGCTGACGTTGAACACGCTGACGCGCGGTACCGTGCTCAGCGAGCTCGCGCTGCTCAACGGTTCGCGCCGCAGCGCCTCGGTGAGGGCCCTGCGCGACAGCGAGCTGGTCCGGGTGCCAAAGGCGGCGTTTGATCGGCTGCTGGGTTCAGAGCCCGCGCTGGCCCTGGCGCTGACGCGGGCGCTCAGCACGCAGCTACAGGCCAGCCGCGCGATCACCGCCACACGCAGGGAGGCGGTCCCGGTGACGATTGCGCTACGCGCGCTGGATCCATCGCTTCCCCTGCTCGACCTCGCCGATGGACTCAGTCGTGAGCTTTGCGCGCATGGCAGCGTTGCGGTGCTCTATCGCGCCGCTGGCGCCTCGCCCCAGCCGCAGTCGCCCGACTGCCCCGACAGCGTGGCCCACGCCGGCGACCCCGCGCAGTTCGCGCCGCTCATCGAGCGCTGCGAGCGCGATCACGACCGCGTCGTGATGGTCTGCGATTTCGAAGCCGAGAGCGAGTGGACCCGCTTTTGCCTCTCTCGCGCTGATCGTGTTCTAGCACTCGCCTCCGCTGAGTTCCCGCCAGATGAGGGCTCCTCGGTGGCGCCCAGTGAACCGCGTGCAGACCTCGAGCGACTGCGCGGCTGCGACCTGTTCCTCTATCGCGCCCAGCCGGTCGCAGTCGGCCGAGGCGGATGGGTCGCCGCGATTGCGCCACGCTCGATATACGCGGTGGGCGGGGGGGCGGGAGAGCGTGCCGATCTGGCGCGAGTGGCGCGGGGGCTGGCTGGAAACGCGGTCGGCGTGGTGCTAAGCGGCGGCGGTGCCCGGGCATTTGCACACCTTGGCGCGCTCGACGTGCTGCTCGACGCGGGCCTGTGCGTCGATCGTGTCGCCGGGGTGAGCATGGGCGCCTTCATCGGCGGCCTGCTGGCGTGCGGTCGCGACGCCGCCCAGATCGACGCCTGCTGCTATGAGGAGTGGGTAAGGCGCAACCCGATCAACGACTACACATTTCCACGCTCCTCGCTGATCAAGGGGCAGAAGGCCGAAGTGATGCTGGAGCGGACGTTTGGCGAGGCACGGGGCGAGCTGCTATCGCGCAGTTTCTACTGCGCCAGCGTCGACCTGCGCGCTGCCCAGCTCGTGATTGATCGCGATGGCTCGCTGGCCGAGGCGGTCGCCTCCAGCATGGCGCTGCCGCTGATCGGCCCGCCACATCGGCGGGACGGGAGCCTTCGAATCGACGGCTCGCTTTTGGACAACCTGCCGCTCGAGCCGATGGCGCAGGCGGGGGAGGGTCCGATCCTGGTGATCGACATCAAAGGCGGGGAGGGCCCCCGACCGGCGGCGGGAGCGCCCCTGGCCCTTGGGTCAGGCGAGCCCGTCGCTTCGAGCGATCCGACTGCGCACCGCTCGCGCCGGCTGCCAGCACTGCCCGAGACGATGGGGCGGATCGCGCTGCTCTCAAGCGCCAATACCGGGGAATCGGCTCGTCGCTATGCCGACCTGACGATCTCCTGTCGCGTCCCGGGCGTGGGCCTGCTCGAGTTTCACCAGATCGACCAGGCGCGCGAAGCGGGCCGTCTCGCCGCGCTGGCGGAGTTAGAGGATGCGCCGGAGTGGCTGACCGGCGGCTCCGGCGTCCGAACAGGCGCCCCGCGGCGGAGCGTAATCAAGGTCTGAGCCGCAGGCGCGACGCTGCTCGGCTAAAAACCCGACTTGGCCAGGTATTGCTTGCCGGCCTTCACCAGCACGTGCTTGTGGTTGACGAAGTTGGTGACCGCGACCTCGTCGCGAGTGACCTTGATCAGCGTCCCATCGCAAAGGTCGGCGGTTAGCCATTCGGTGCCCTGCACCGCGCCGGCGGCGTAGTTGCCACGCGTCGAGAACCTGCCGTGCGCGTTGGTCCACAGTTTGCGCACCGTATGCTTGCGGGAAGCGGAGGCGCGGGCGCTTGGACCGCGGGCAGCCTTGTGTACGCGCTCGCGCGCGGTCGGACAGACCGAGAAGTTACCGCCCGTCAGCGTTGCGACCACCGTGCCATTGGGATCTTGGGTCAACTTGAAGCGCCCGCCGAAGTATTCCCCGGTCTCAGTGGTGCCATTCGGCTCGGTTGCGGTGACGCTGACCCTGCCGTGCGTGGCGTCGATGATCGTGCCGAAGGGGACCTGCGTCAGGGTCGCTAGTGACACGAATGTTTTGGAGCCAGGAAGCTCGACCATTACGACGCCTTCGACCGGGGCGAGATTGGCTGTCTTCGCCAGCTGCGGATTGCTGATCGGTGTCACTTGGATGACCAGATTGAACATCGCTTTGACTTCCTTCGCCGCGGTCATCGCCACTTCGCATTCGTTGGAGCCATTGACCGCGGTGCAGCCGCTCCAGCTGACAGCGGTGCTTTTCGCGCCCGGGGTCCCGGTCAGCTTGACCAGGGTGCCTTCTTCGAAGCCAGCCTGGCAGGTCGAGCCGCAGTTGATTCCCGGCGGAGAGCTGGTGACCGTGCCGGTGCCGGCCCCTTCCTTGATGACTTTGAGAAGTTGTTCGGGGGGACGACCACATTGCACCCCCAGCTGAACGCGCTGTTGACTTCGGTAGGATAGGCGTACACGGTGTGACCGAGGTTGCCTTCTTCGCAGGCAGATTGCATGCTCAGCGAACCACTGCTGTTGGAGATCGCTGTTTCCGTGCCGTCTTGCGCGGCGCATGCCCAGTTCTCGTAGGCAAAGCCGTTGCCACCCACAGTTTCGCGCTGCAGGACGACGTTGGTGAAGCCATGCGCTTCGCAGTAGCCCTGCAGGAACAGCCCGGCGCTTGGCGCGGGGGCGGGCGTCCCGTTCACGTAAGTGAAACTGCTGGCGGGACCGGCGGGCGAGGAGCCGTGTGTGGTTTCCACGGTGACTTCGACTGTGCCACTGCCGGGCGGGCTGGTGGCGCTGATCGATTCTTCGCTTTCGTTGACGGCGAAGCCCTGAGCCGGAGTCGAGCCAAACCGCACTCCGGTCACTTCGTCCAGCCGCAGACCGGCGATCGTGACTTCGCTCCCGCCCGCTTGGTCGCCGATCGCCGGCGCCACGCCGAGCACTTCGGGACTATCGCTGTAGGTGAAGTCGTCGCTGGCGCCTTCTGCGGATTTCCCCGCTTCGTTTTCGACCGTCACGTGCACTGTGCCTTCTGCGTGCGCGGGCGTTTTGGCAAGGATTGTCTTGCCCGAGCTAATTGTCGTTTCGCTCGCTTCTGTGCCGCCAAATCTTACGGTCATCGGGGCGAGGTCTTCGGAGAAGCCGAAGCCTTTGATTCGCACGGTGTCGCCGCCGGCCGTCGAGCCACTCCGCACGTTGACACTGGTGACGGTCGGCGTGATCGTGCGCGCCAACTCGACGATCGATCCGGCGCTCTGCCCGGCGACGTATAGGTTGGTGCCATCTGGTGATACGGCGAGACGCCGGGCTTCAGCGAGCCCGAGCAGATTATTATGCGTGCCGCAGCCGCTTGGGTCGGAGGTGATGCATTCAAAGCCGGTAAGCGGCGTGAGCGCTCCTTCGAGGCCGCGCGAGAACGCCGCCACACCGTTTTCGGCGGCGCTGGCGACATAGACGTCTTCGCCATGTGGGCTGATTGCCACTCCCCGCGTATCTCCGACCGAGCTGACGGTGGTGCAGCCAGCGATGGTTTCCGTGGTGACGCAGTTATCTGGACCGGCTAGCTGTTCGAGTGCTCCGCTTGAGCTGCTTCGCTTCAACTCGACGAGGGCGTTCTTCGGCCCCGAGGTCGCGTAGACGTTCTCTCCGTCAGCACTGATCGCCAAATCCTCGGAGCCTTGTAGCGCGGTCACGGCCCTGCAACCGGCGATTGTTTCGCTCACGCAGCCTTCTTCTCCCGGAAGCTGTTCGAGCGCACCAGCTTCGCGCTTGAAGGCGAGGACTGCGCCTTGGCTGTTGCCGGCACCGGCCGCGACGTAGACGTTCTTACCGTCGGGGCTGACGACGATTCCGATCGGTTCGAGCATTCCGTTGACCGTGTTGATTGGGCAGCCGCTGCTAGCGCCACCGATACATTCCTGACCGGCGATCGGGGTGAGCACCCCTGGCGGCCCGCCTTCGGGGAAGCCGCGTGAGAACTCGGCGATCGCTTCGCCTTGGACCGCCGTCACGTAGACGTTTTCCCCGTCGGGACTGACCGTCACGCCGTATGGTTCGTTTAGCCCCTTTGCTTCCTTGATTTCGCATTCGCCGCCGGATTCTTCGCTGATACATGCCTTGCCACCGTTCATCGGCGTCAACAGGCCGGTTTCTTCGTTGCGTTCAAGCTCGACCACAGCGTGCTTTTCAGTGCCCGTCACGTATACGTTCTTGCCGTCCGGGCTCACGGCTAATGAGGAGGGATGGCCGAGGTCAGGGACTTCTTTGAGGACGTTTTCGCCAGCGCAGTTGTCGGTGCCGGCCGTTAGGCAGCCGATCACCTTCAGATGGCCGTTGGCCGGTTCGCGCGCGTACTCCACCAGATCGCCGTTGATCGCGACCGAGTAGGCGTTGCGCCCGTCGGGGCTGAGCTGGATCTGAAAGGCGTCGTGCGTCCCTTCCTCCACGCGCGTCCCGCATGCGTTGCCTTCGGAGAGTTCGGCTTCTTCGCCGACGCAGTTCGCTTCGCCGCTCAGCTGCGAGAGGGCGCCGCTGGTTACGCTCGCGTCGGCGCTGGCGGGAAGCGTTGCGAATGAGCCAACAATGGCGGCGCTCACCAGTAGTGCGGAGAGCACGACCGGGTGCCGCGTGCACCGCGCCCCGCGACCCCCCATGTTGCCCTCACCCGCTAGCATCAGTGCCTGTCGAGCCAGCGATTATGACAGCGGGCCAGACACGATGAGCCGCGCCGCTCTGGTCCGCCGCAAGGCGCTGCTGCTGATGGCCGCCGCGCTGCTGGCGGCCGGCGTCGGTGTCGCCGCATATGCGACCAACGTCCTCCGCAGGTCCGAGCTGCAGTCGATCGACGCGCGGTTCTCGATACGTGGACGTCAGCCGACGCCAACGGGCGTCTCCTTGGTGGCGATCGATCCGGCGACTCTCGAACACATCAGAGAAGCGAACCCGAAAATCACCTACCCGTTTCCCCGACGCTACGACGCGAGGGTGATCGACAATCTGCGCCGAGCGGGGGCGAAGGCAATCGCGATCGACATCGAATTCCTCCACGAAACGGACGTCCGCGACGACAACGCGTTGATCGAAGCTCTCGAGCGCGCCCACGGTAAGACCGTCCTTGCGACAGTCCAGATTGGCCGGGGGGGATCAACCCCCGTGCTGGGAGGGGAACCGCACCTAAGTGAAGTCGGAGCGAGGCCGGCCGAGGCGCGCCTGCTCACCGACCCCGATGGGGCCGTGCGGCGCTTCGCCTATGCCCAGGAAGGGCTGCGTAGCTTTCCCGTCGTCGCGGTCGAAGTGGCAACCCACCACCCAGTCAGCCCGTCGGTCTTCGGCGACGGAGCGCAGCCAATCGACTACGCAGGACCCCCGGGCGCGGTGAGGCGCCTCTCCTACTGGAACGTCCTGAAGAGCCGGTTCCCGGCAAGTGCCGTGCGCGGCAAGGTCGTGATTGTCGGAGCGACCGCCCCCATCCTCCAGGATCTACACCCGACACCTACCAGCGGCATCATGCCCGGCCCCGAGATCTGGGCGAACGCCACCGCCACCCTGCTTGAGGGAGTACCCCTCAAGGACGCCCCCGGCTGGCTCAATGTCGGACTGATCGTCCTGCTCGGCGCGCTGACGCCGCTCAGCAGCCTGCGCATCCGCCCCTGGCGCGCGCTGTTCGACGCTCTGGCGGCAGCCGTTGCATTCACTGTTGCCATCCAGCTTGCCTTTAACTCAGGCCTGATCGTCAGCTTCGTCTACCCGTTGCTGGCGCTCACCGTCGGCACGCTCGGGACGATCGCAATCCTTTACATGAGTGAGGCGATTGAGCGCGCGCGCACGCGCGACCTGTTCGCGCGCTTCGTGCCGGCCGACGTCGTCGAGGAGGTCCTCGCCAGCACGAACGAAAACCTGCGACTTGGCGGGGTGCAGCGCGACTGCACGGTCCTCTTCAGCGACCTGCGTGGCTTCACCTCCTTCTCGGAGACGCAGACACCGGAGAGGGTGATCGAAGTTGTCAACCATTATCTAAACGAGATGACCGAGGCGATCATGGCCGCCGGCGGCACGCTGATCGCCTACATGGGGGACGGGATCATGGCCGTCTTCGGGGCGCCACTTGCCCAGGAGGACCACGCCGACCGGGCGCTGCGGGCAGCGCGGGAGATGCTCGGGCCACGCCTCGATCGCTTCAACGACTGGTTGGCCGAGCAGGGCCACGATCACCGCTTCGCGATGGGCGTGGGGCTCAACAGCGGTCCGGTGATGGCCGGCAACGTCGGCGCCGAAGCCCGCGTGGAGTACACGGCGATCGGCGACACCACAAATACGGCGTCGCGACTTGAGAGCATGACCAAGGGCAGCGGCACGATGCTCTTCGTCTCACAGACCACGCGCGATCGGATGAAGTCGCCACCGGCGGATTTGCGGCGCTTTGACGAGCTGCAGATCAGGGGCAGGGAGGCGAGGCTCGTGGTCTGGACGCTTGACTCCTCGCTGGTAGGCTCCGGTCCCACCGGCTCGACGGACTCTCACACGCAAACGCCTGGCCAGTCGATCATCCCTCCCAAATAGGAGACCCGCTGATGCGCCACAAGAGCTCGATCACCTCGCTGTCCTGGATTCCCTCTGAGGCAGTCGAGGGGAGCATGAAGATCCCCTTTGAGGCGGGCATGGCGCACTACGACCCGCCGCCGCCGGAGCAAATCGAGGACTTGGATCAGCTACGCGACGAGGACCGCTTTCGATTCGCAAATGTCCTGGAGGCATGGATCGAGACTGATGCCAAGCAAAAGATCAAGGACTTCGGCTACAGCGGCGGCGGGATGATGGGATCGACCACGGTCAAGCTCGGTCCGCTGGCGCGCACGTTTGAGGCGATCGGGTTGCCGACGATCCAGCGCAAACCGCAGAAGGGCAGGGACTGGGTGCGCTTCACCCAGACGACCGGTGGGCGCACCGGTGTGCCCGCCCCCAGGCGCGTACGGCGAAAGCCATTCCTCCAGTGGCAGGCGCCGCTGGTTTGGACGACGCTGACCCTGACGCTCCACGCCGACGGCAGCGCCGAGGCCCGGATGGATGGATGCAGCCGCTTTCCCCGTCATTGGGTGTATGACGAGCAGGGGGCTCTATCCCACAAGTCGGGCCTTGCCGACTTCAAGGACTGGTACCGCAAGTCCTTCGGCAAACACACCCCCTGGGGGGACCAGGACTCCAAGGCTTTGGTGACGGCGGTGGAGAGCGCGCTGGAGCGCCGCCTCTCCGAGCAGGTGATGCGCGGCGGCCAGAGACCGAAGATCGGCAAGCTGAAGGCCGGCGAGACTCTCGTCCGCCAAGGCGAGCAGGGTGATCAGGTGTTCCTGCTGCTAGACGGGGTGCTGCGCGTCGAGCACGACGGTGAGCGCTTGGCCGAGTACGGCCCGGGGGCGCTGCTGGGCGAGCGCGCGCACCTGGAGGGCGGCAAGCGCACCTCGACTCTGGTGGCCGTCACGCCCGCGCGGGTGGCCGCGGTGAAGGCCGACCAGCTCCGGCGCGGCGAGCTGCACGAGCTGGCCAAGGGGCACCGGCGCGAGCATGGGCGCGCCAAGAAACCCGCGCGGAAGTAGGTCGTGCGCGTATACCTCTGCGGAGTACGCGGCTCGACCCCGGCGCCGGGCCCGGACTTCCTCTGCTACGGCGGCCACACACCCTGCATCGCGATCGCCCGCGATGAGGAGGAGCGACCCTCGCTGATCCTCGATGCCGGCACGGGCATTCGGGAAGCGACAGCGCTGATGGGCGGCGAGGCATTCCAGGGCACGATATTGCTCACCCACCTGCACTGGGATCACGTGCAGGGCCTTCCTTTCTTTGCCGCCGGCGACGATGAGCGAGCGAGCGGAGTCCTCATATTGCCCGTCCAAGAAGACGGCGCTGGCGCCGAGGCGGTGCTGGAGCGGGCTATGTCTCCGCCCCATTTCCCGATGACGCCAAGCCAGCTGCGCGGCTCGTGGCGCTTTGACAGCCTGGACGAGGGCGCGCTGCAGCTTGAGGGTCTAACAGTGCTGGCTCGAGAAATTCCACACAAGGGCGGGCGCACCTACGGATATCGGATCAGCGACGGACACTCCGCCTTCGCTTACATGCCCGATCATTGCCCGACCGTGCTTGGCCCCGGTGAGGATGGCTATGGCGCTTATCACGAGGCGGCGATCGAACTAGCCGCCGGGGTGGATGCGCTCGTGCACGATGCCCAGCTGCTCGGAGCGGCCGAGCTCGCGAGCGAATCCCGCTTCGGGCACGCCGCCGCCGACTACGCGGTCGCCCTTGGACGCCGGGCGAGCGCGCGCCGCACAGTGCTCTTTCACCACCGCCCCGACCGGACCGATGCACAGCTCGATGAGCTTGCGGCTTCCTTTGCTGACGCCGAGGACGTGGCCGTCGCGGTCCAGGGGGAGGTGCAAGAGCTGTGAGGGCGGCGGTCGTCGGTTCGGGCCCGAACGGCCTCGCGGCGGCGCTCACCCTGGCACGGGCGGGGCTATCGGTCGAGGTCTATGAGGGTGCGGGGCGGGCCGGCGGCGGCTGCCGCACCTCCGAGCTGACGCTGCCGGGCTTCGCCCACGACGTCTGCTCTGCGGTTCATCCGCTGCTGGCGGCCTCGCCTTTCTTTGCCCGGGAGCAGCTCGCAGGCGTTGAACTTTTGACGCCCGAGGTCGCCTTTGCTCATCCCCTCGACGGAGACCTCGCCATCGCGGTCTATGCCTCGGTATCGCAGACCGCGGCACAGTTGGGTGCGGACGGGCGCCGCTACCAGATGGTGCTTGGCACCTACCAGCGCGACTGCGAGAAGATCATCGCCTCGAGCCTCGCGCCGCTGCTCAGGACGCTACCCCACCCGCTGGCGATGGCGCGGTTTGGAGCGCTCGGCGTGTTGCCGGCCACTCTAGTTGCTAGATGCCTGCAAACCCGCACCGCACGAGCGTTGCTGGCGGGTCTTGCCGCACACTCGATGCGCCCGCTCTCGGCGCCGGGCACCGGCGCGTTCGCCCTGCTGCTCGGCATGCTGGCCCACGCCGTCGGCTGGCCGGTGGTTAGGGGGGGCAGCGAGCGGATCGTCGATGCGCTCGTCGCCGAGATCGAGGCCGCGGGTAGCGTGGTAAGGACCGGCCAGCAGGTGCAGAGCCTCGATGAGCTGCCCGAATTCGATTGCACCCTGCTCGACGTGGCACCGCGGGCGCTCGATGCGCTCGCCGCTGAGCGCCTACCCGCCGGATGCAGACGGGCGTTGCGTGGCTTTCGCTATGGCCCCGGCGTCTTCAAGCTCGATTGGGCTCTTGCCGGTCCGGTGCCGTGGCGCTCGCCGCTGTGCCGGCAAACCACCACCCTCCACGTCGGCGGGGACTTCGAGCAAATCGCTCGCAGTGAGGCCGACGTGGCGGCCGGCCGCCACAGTGAGCGGCCGTTTTGCATCGCTGTGCAGCCGTGCGTCCTTGACCCGAGTCGCGCGCCCGAGGGACAGCACACCTTCTACGCCTACTGCCACGTCCCAAACGGTTCGACAGTCGACATGACGGAGCGAGTCGAGTCGCAGATCGAACGATTCGCGCCGGGCTTTCGCGATCTGATCGTGGCACGCAGCAGCATGAACGCGCGCCAGGTTCAGGATTATGACCCCAACTATGTCGGTGGAGACATCAACAGCGGTGCAGCAACCCTGCGTCAGACGATCTTTCGCCCGACGCTGGGACTGCACCCCTACCGCACCCCGCTGGCCGGCGTCTATCTGTGCTCCTCCTCGACCCCGCCGGGCGGCGGCGTCCACGGCATGTGCGGCCTGCAGGCCGCACATGTGGCACTGGGCGACCTGGGCCGATAGCCCGATCGCCCCTGCCTATCGTCGGGCCCCCTCTCATTTGCAGCCTCCGACCGGGCTTGATCGATACCCCACCCCAGAGATCGCCCTTGTCTGCACGAATCGGCGCTCAAGCCCTGATTGGCCACGCCTCAATTCACCTTGGGCTGGCGGTAGGGGCTGAGCGGCCAGCATGCGCGCAAGGCCCGGTGGGCAGCTCATGGCCCTCGGTGAGGCGAGAATTTTCCACCGGCAGCCTCGGCGCTCCGGCGGCTTTGCGGGAAATCGCGCCAGCCGCTTGAGAGAGGGCGAGTCTCAGGCGGCAAGCCTCGGCTGACTCGGAGTTGTGACTCTCACTTCAGCCAGCCCGAGAACTCGCTCAAGGCATCTGGGATCACGTAATAGTAGGCCCAGATTCCCTCGCGCTCTGATCCGACGACACCTGCGCCTCGCAGCACTTTGAGATGGTGGGAGACTGTTGGCTGGGAGAGGTCAAAGAGGGCTACCAGCTCGCAAACGCAGACTTTGCCGGCGTGCTTGCGGAGTACATCGACAAGCTGCAGGCGCACCGGGTCACCGAGAGCTTTGGCGACCACTGCCATGCGCTCGGCCTCCTGCCGCTCAACGTCGGGATAGACGACTGGCTCACAGCACGGCTCACCGGGGGCGCGCTTTTGCTTTGGAGCAAGCTCGAATTCAACCGACATGAATAGATAGATATCGATTGAACTTTAGTTTGTCAATGCTTAGGATCGCCGACGATCCTGATGGACTCGAATCCAGCAAGCCAAAGCAGCCAGCGAGCGGCCGTGATCACGGACATCCACGGCAACCTCCCGGCCCTGGAAGGGGCGCTGGCAGCAATCGATGAGCTGGCGCCAAACAGCGTCTATTGCGGTGGGGACCTGGTCGGCTACGGACCCTGGCCCAACGAGGTCTGCCGGCTGATCGAGGAGCGGGAAATTCCGACGATCTACGGCAACTACGACTACGCGATCGCCCGCGACGAGGAGGACTGCGGCTGTGCCTACATCACCCCGCACGACCGCGAGCTCGGCCAGCGCTCGGTGGATTGGACCCTGGCTCACACTGATCAGGCGTCCAAGGACTTCATGCGCGAGCTTCCCTTTGACCTGCGCTTCGAGCTCGGCGGCAAGCGGGTCCGACTCGTCCACGGTTCACCGAGGAAGGTCAACGAGTACCTCTTCGAGGACAAGCCGGCGCACACCTTCGAGCGAATAGCGGCGGGTGCTGATTGCGACGTTCTCGTCTTCGGCCATACCCACAAGCCTTGGATTCAGGAGTACGGCGGCGTACTCTTCGTCAACTGCGGCTCGGTCGGCAAGCCCAAGGACGGCGACCCGCGCGGCGCCTTCGCCGTGCTCGAGGGAATCGACACAGGCGTCTCGGCCCGAATCGAGCGCTTCGACTACGACGCGGAGTTCGCCTCAAAGGAACTCAGCGCGGCCGGCCTGCCGAATGAGTTCGCCGAGAAGCTCCTGGTCGCCGCGTGAGGAGTCACAAAGCGTGACCGCGGCACCACTGGGAAGGCGGCTCCTCGCGGAGTACCTTGGCTCTGCCTTCCTCACGGCAACGGTGATTGGATCCGGGATCGCCGCCGCGCAGCTCTCGCCCGGTGACGTTGGGCTTCAGCTGTTTGAGAACGCGGCCGCGACCGCGGCGGGCCTGTTCACTTTCATCCTCATGTTCGGGCCCGTCTCGGGTGCCCACTTCAACCCGGTGGTGTCCCTGGTCGACGCGCGGTTTGGCGGGCTATCCTGGCGTCTGGCGCTGAGCTACATCCCCGCTCAGATCCTCGGCTGCATTAGTGGCGCGATCGCCGCGAACGTGATGTTTGCGCTCTCGGCGATCAGCATCTCGACCCACCACCGAGCTACACCGGCCCACTTCTTCGCCGAGATCATTGCGACACTCGGCCTTCTCCTAGTCATCTTCTCGCTGGCTCGTACCCGCCGTGGCAACCTGGCGCCGGCCGCCGTCGGCGCCTATATCGGCGCCGCCTACTTCTTCACCAGCTCGACCAGCTTCGCAAACCCAGCAATTGATATCGGCCGCATGTTCTCCGACACCTTTGCCGGCATCGCCCCCGCCTCGGTGCCGGCGTTCATCGTGGCTCAGCTCTTGGCTGGTGTGGTTGCCGTTGGCTTGATCCACGTGCTCTACCCGGATCTAACGCCGGATGAGGCGGCCGAGATCCTCTTGCCCCACGAACTGGACGGGGCCCAAGAGCGGCGGCGCGACGCCCAGCAGACCTCCACGGCAAGTTGAACAGCATCCTCCACCCAACGAGATGGCTGCTCAGATTTTGGAATCAGACGCCCTGCGGCAGCCGTGGCCCGGCCGCAGGTTAGGGGCCTCACCAGCGCGGCCGCGGTAGCGATCGTCGCGGCCGCCTAGCCCTGAGCTTGCCGCCAACTATTTCCCAACCGCGCACGAGCGACGTTCAAAGACGCGCGGCCGTCTCTGTATTTGGCCTGGTCTGCAGAAGATCGCCGAAGGGGCTCCCATCGGTTGGGTTGGCCCATGGTCGGGGCTGGAGCGGCCTTCACCCGGCCCATTTCGGGTCAGATCGCAATCGCCCGCTCGGGGAGCGTCGCCTCCGTCTGCACCCTGACGTCGCCTAGATGACTGATTCCGTTGCGAACACCAGCTCAGTGGTCGTAGGCGATCAGGCTGCGGCCGGCGGTGTCGATTACGCCTTCCTCCCAGAGCTGCCAGTTGTGCCAGATCCCGGTGGCGAGGGCGAGCAGACGCTGGGCGACGCGGCTGAAGAGGCCGGGCATGGTGTGGGCGCCGTGGCGCTCCAGGGAGAGCTGTCCCTTGGTCGTGTCGATGATCGACTCGACCCACTGGCGCACGCCGCCGAGCTTGCCGAACCGCGGCTTCTCGCCCTTTCGGTCGGGGCGCAGGAAGACCGCGCCCAGCTCGCGCATGAGCGCCTCAAAGTCCGCACCGGCGAAGCCCTTGTCGGCGATCACCGTGTAGCCCTCCAGCTCGACCCGGGCAAGCATCTCGGCCGCGACCTCGCGCTCGGGGGTGTTTGCTGGCGCCAGCTCGAAGGCAATCGGCATCCCGTCGGCCGCGCAGAGCAGATAGAGCCGAAAACCCCAGAAGTAGCGACTGTGGCTGGCGCAATATCCGTAGGCGGCGTGGCCGGCGAACTCGCTTCGCTTCACGGTCTCCCGCGAGGCGCCGACCGGGACAGGAGTGGAGTCAAGCAGTCTGATGCTGTCGCACCACGACGGCGAGGCGAAGGCGATCGCGTTCAAGAGCCTGACGATCTGCGGCGCCAATGCCCGCATCCGCTTGTTGTAGCCGGGCTGCTTGGGCAGGTAGGGGAACAGGTGCGAGAGGTGGGCGTTGGCGAAGCGCAGGAAGCGCCGCTCGGAGGGGATGTCGAGCAGCACCTGGGCGACGGCCAGGCAGGCCAGCTCGGAGTCGGTGATCCGCGGGTTTCTCCGTGCGCGCGGCCGGCGTGGCAGGAGTTCGTCCGCGAAGACGTAAAGTGCGGTCAGAAGGGTGTCAAGGTCGGCGGTCACGAGGCCACCTCCGTGGTCGACGTTGGCGATAGCAACGCCGACCTTCGACGCCCCTTCTACGTCCCCTCGGCCGGTTCCGCGCATAAGCGCGGAACGGAATCAGTCATCTAGTGACCTGAGTCGTTAGTTCGCAGGCTCATGCGGACCTGGCGTCGAAGTCGTCGTCAGCGCAAGCGACGATTGGAGGCGGTCATGGCTGGCAGCGTGCAGAGGTCGTGCTCAGCGGCGAGGAGCGCGAGATGCTCGAGCGCTGGGCGCGCCGGCCCAAGAGCGCCCAGGCGTTGGCGTTGCGCTGCCGGATCGTGCTGGCGGCCGCCGAGGGGCAGCCGAGCAGGGAGATCGCGGCGCGAGCTGGGCTGTAACGCGCACACGGTCGGCAAGTGGCGCGGCCGCTTCGCCGCGCGCGGCTCGACGGCCTGCACGACGAGCCGCGGCCGGGCAAGCCGCGCACGATCAGCGACGAGGAGTCGAGCGGGTGATCGTGAAGACCCTGGAGGAGCAGCCGCGCGACGCGACGCACTGGTCGACCCGCTCGATGGCGGCCGCGACCGGCATGAGCCAGACCGCGGTCAGCCGCATCTGGCGGGCCTTCGCCCTGAAGCCGCACCAGCTCGAGACCTTCAAGCTCTCGCCCGACCCGCAGTTCATCGAGAAGGTCCGCGACATCGTCGGGCTCTACCTCAATCCGCCCGAGGCGGCGGTCGTGCTCTGCGTCGATGAGAAGTCGCAGATCCAGGCGCTGGAGCGCACGGCGCCGATCCTGCCGCTGATGCCGGGCGTGCCCGAGCGGCAGACCCACGACTACGTCCGCAACGGCACCACCAACCTCTACGCCGCCCTCGACGTCGCCTCCGGGCAGGTGATCCGCGAGATGACACCGCGCCATCGCGCCGAGGAGTTCCGCCGCTTCCTCGACCTGATCGACGCGTCGGTGCCGGCGGACCTCGACGTGCACGTCATGCTCGACAACTCCTCGACCCACAAGACGCCGTCGATCCAGCGCTGGCTCGTGCGCCACCCGCGCTTCACCTTCCACTTCACGCCGACCTACAGCTCCTGGCTGAACCTCGTCGAGCGCTGGTTCGCCGAGCTGACGACGAAGTGGATCAGGCGCGGCAGCCCACCGCTCCGTCCGGACCTCGTCGCCTCGATCCGCACCTGGATCACCAACTGGAACGACGACCCCAAGCCCTTCGTCTGGCACAAGAGCGCCGACGAGATCCTCGACAGCCTCGCCGCCTATTGCCAGCGGATCAACGACTCAGGTCACTAGGTTCCGGACGAGCCGACTGGCTCGATCGACGAAAGAACTTACGTACGATGAGCATCGACCTGACCCTCGAATGGAGCAGCGTGACCTCGATCACGGTGCCCCTCCTGAACGGTGTCGCCTACTTCGTAGGTGTCAGGAGGCCCCGCGAGCAAGGCGGCCAGCCGTCCATCTCCCGCCAAGCGAGCTTCGCCGTCGGCATCGCATTGATCGTGATCGCGACGGTCTCCCCGATCTACTCGCTGGCCGACAACTTCGTTTTGGCCAGATGATTCCGCCCACCATCTTCTTGGACCAGGCCGCGCTGGTGCTGGCGATTGGCCTAGTCAATCCGGTTCTCGTCCCGATCCTGACCAAGCCGGGAGTAAGGCGCCTGCACCTCCTGATGCACCCGGTTCTCGGGGTGCCGATCTGGCTGGGGAGGGCTGGCACCTGTCGCCCGCCTGTCAGCTCGCCGCCGAAGATCGGGGGTCCATCTCTGCGTGGGGGCCTGCTTGATTGGCGCCGGGGTCGTGATGTGGCTGGCCTTGCTCGGGCCCTCCCCGAAGCGATAATGGTTGGGCAACGGCGCCAAAGCGATCCACTTCTCGACGATCGGCCTCGCCAACATCCTGATGTGGTCAGCTACCGTGTCCTACCCTTTCTAGGTCGCCAGCAACCATGTGCACGGGATCGAACTGCTCACCGACCAGAGCCTCGCCGGGGTCGTGTCGATGATCCAGAGCGGGATCGTGATCGTCGCTGTCTTCTTCTGGCTGGTCCTGCGCTGGGCGCGAGGGGACAGCCAGCGCCAGGAGCTGCTCGACCTTGCGCACGAGCGCGGCGTCGAGCTGGACGCGCGGCGCGCGGGCCGAGCGGTTGCCTCCGGCCAGGGCGGGGAGCTTCGCAACTGCCTGCTGTCCCTGTGGGGAGTCCTGAGCACGGCTCCGCGACGGGAGGGACGATGAGGCAGGCGCCAAAGGCCCTCGTCTGGTTCGGGGTTCTGGTTGCTGTGGCCGCGGCCGTTGGTGCGGGAGCGATCCTCGCGCACTCCGCCGGATCCACCACCCCGAGTGCGGCTCCCCAGGCAACCGCCAACGGTTCGTTTGGAACAGCGATCGACCTGCGGGTTCCGAACCGCCTCCGCCACCTGTCGCTCACCAACCAACGCGGCCAGCGGGTTGACCTCGCCTCCTGGCCTACCAAGACCGTTCTGCTGGTCCCGTTCCTCACCCTGTGCAGCGACATCTGCCCGCTGACGACGGAGAACTTGGTGCAGGTAGAGCGCTCCCTTGAGTCCGATCACGCAGCTTCGCGGGTTCAGATCGTTGAGCTCACCGTCGATCCCCGGCGCGACACTCCGGCGCGACTCGCGGCCTATGAAAGGTTGACCGGCGCCAGCTGGCAGTTGGTCACCGAGTCCCCGAAGGATCTCGCCGCGCTCGCCAAATTCTTCGGCTTCACATACGAAAAAGTTCCCGAGGACAAGCCGCCGTCAATTGACTGGTGGACCGGCAAGCCGCTCACCTACGACATCAACCACTCCGACAATTACTTCGTCATCGACCCGGCGGGCAACGAGCGGGTCGTCCAAGACGCCGCACCCGACTTCCACGGTCATCTCAACCCCAAAATCCACGGTTTCCTCAGCGGCTTGGGCCGTTATCACCTCGAGCATCCGCCCCAACCCGATTGGACGCCCAAAGACGCGCTCCAGGCACTCGGCCTCGTGCTCAACCAGAATCTCCCCGTCAACCTGACGGGCTAGCAGGGCTGGCTGCGGCTGTCGGCGCCTAGGCCGGGGTCGGCGAGACGCACAACGGCAACCCGATCAAGCCTTCCGGCGGGTGATGGCCCGCCGCTGATCGGCGGCGAGCTCGCGCCTGGCACGTGAAGTTTGGCTGCGGTTGCTAACAACGTGAGCGTCCTCGCGCTGCTGCTCGCCACCGGGGGCGCGATGGGGGTGGGGGTGGGGTGTGCTGATCTCGGCGTCGGGTGTTATCGGCGCGCAGGTTTTTGGCGCTCGTTTGCCGTAGTTAGGACGATTGTCCCTTCGCCCGCATACGATCGCCAGGTGTACGAAACGCAGGGACAGCGGCGAGGATCGCCGGACCGTCGCTGGCGTCGAGTGCTTCTCGCAGCGCTGGTTGCCTCCTTCGGCCTCGCCGCGCAGGCGGGCTGTGGCTCGATTGCAGGTTCGGCCGGGACCTTCACTACCGCTCACCCAGGGGTGCTCATCGTGGCGACGGCCGTGGTGCCGAGCGCGGGTTTTTGGGAAGGGACGCCAAAAAACCCAAGCGGGGGCTTCGAGTACGAGCTGGCGCGCGGATTCGCCAACCGCTTTGGCCTCGATTCCGTGCAAATCCGGATCGTTAACTTCCACCGAATCGTGGAAGGGCACCTCGGCGGAGCCGACATCGGGCTCGACCTGATCACCCCTACTCCCCAGCGCGAAGAAGACCTCGAATTCTCAGCCCCGTATCTGACCGCCGCACCGACCGTGGTGGTGCGCAGGGGAACGGAAGTCCCCGACCTCGCCACAGCCAGGGAACTGCGCTGGGGAGCGGTGCGCTCGACCACCTTCGTCGGCGACATCGAACGCGCGATTACACCCGAACACCCAATCGTGGTCTTCGATGGACAGCGGGAAATGCTCGGCGCGCTGCGCGCTGGCAAGGTCGACGCGGTCATGTTCGATCTTCCGCTCGCCGTCGCGACCGCACGGCTCTCTCACGGTCGCCTGGAAGCGGTGGCTCAGCTCCCGAACACGAGGCGATATCGGTTGCCCTACCCAAGGGCTCTCCCAACCGCCAGGCGCTCGATTCGGCAATCCGGGCCTTTACCGCCGACGGGACGATCGAACGCCTGCTTGATCGGTGGGTCGGCAGCGAAGCCGCTGAAGCCGAAATGGCGATCCCACTCCTACACACCACCCGCTGATGTTCGCGCTTGCGCGCTTAAGCGCCGCGATCTCGCTCAAATCGCCGACTGGACCCACCTGGGAGTTCCTGGTGCTGTTCGTCGTCGTCATCGTCGGCCCACCCCTGATGCGGCGTGCGCGGGTCCCGGGCATCATCGGGCTGTTGCTCGGGGGCTTTGCGATCGGTCCATACGGACTCAACCTGATCGGTGCCGGCAACACCACGGTCCCGGACCTGGGGCAGCTGGGCCTGCTCTACTTGATGTTCGTCGCCGGGGTGGAGCTCGACCTGACTTTGGTCCGCGTCCACCGCAACTCCGTCATCACCTTCGGGGTCGTCACCTTCCTGTTACCGATGGCGTTCGGAACCGGGATCGGTCTTGCTCTCGGCTGGGTCATCCCAGCCGCGCTGCTCTTGGGGGCGCTCCTCTCCCTCACACACTCCTGCTCTACCCAGCAGCCCGCTCTGCCGGGCTCTCGGCTGACAGCGGCGTGGCGACCGCAGTTGGAGCGACGTGCTGACCGACACCGCGGCGCTGATCGTCCTCGCGGGGGTCTCCGGATCCCAGCTTGAGGAGGCTCGGGGGCCTCGATCGCGATCCAGATCCTCCTCGGGCTGGCGGCTTTGGTGTTATTTACGATCGGTCTTCTGCCAAGGTTGGTGCGGCTTGCCTTCCGCTACCTCGGCACCGATCGGGTGGTTCGCTACCTGCTCGCGGTGGCCGCTTTCTTGGCGGCGGCGACGGTCGCGGACATCTTCGGGATCGAGCCGACGTTGTCGCCTTCTTTGCCGGCTCGCGCTGAACCGCCTGGTGCCGAATGAGGGCCCGCTGATCGATCGCATTGACTTCTTCGGCTCGGCGGTCTTCATCCCGGTCTTCCTCGTCTCCGTCGGCATGCTCCTTGACCCGGCTGTGATGGTCGAAGGTCAAACGCTGAAGCTCGCCGGCCTGTTCATCGGCGCCAGCGTCGGGGGCAAGATGCTCGCTTCGGCCTTCGCCCCGGCCGCCCTTGGGTACTCGCGGCCGCAGGCGGTCCTGATGCTAGGGCTGACGGTCCCCCAGGCGGCCGCGACCCTGGCGGCGACCGTCGTCGGGTTCGATATCGGCCTCTTCGACCAGTCGGTAGTCAACGCGGCGCTCGTTCTGATCCTCGCCTCGATCGTGATCGGGACGCTCCTCGTCGAGCGCTCTGTGAAGCAGGTTCCCCCCCCGAGCGCGGTGGCCGAGAGGTTGGGTGCGCGCATCCTCGTGACTTTCGTCGACGCTGCCCAGGCGCCGCTGGGGTTCGCAATCGCCGGGCGGATCGCCGCGCCGGATGGCGGCGTCGTCCACGGACTCCTCGCTCGCTCCCGTCAAGCGGCGAAGACGAGCGATGGGGCTCTGGCACGCGTGGAAGCAGCCGGCTTTGACGCCGGCCTGGACGCCGAACCGAAGCTGCTCGTCAACGACTCCCTGGCGGAAGGGGTGGTCAACCCCGCCACCGAGGCCCGAGCGTCTCTTGTCCTTGTCGGGCAGCCTTCGGTGGAAGGCGTCTCCGCCTTCGGCAGCGCGGGGGAGGCCGTCGCCGCCGCGCTGGCGGCGCCGGTGGCGATACTTGTCGGGGAGGCACCCTCGATCCGCGAAGTGGAGTTGGTCCGTGACCACGCAGACGGGGTTGACCGGCACTCTGCGGCGAGCAGGCTGGCGGCCGAGCTGGCCCGCCGGCTCGGCGCCAGCAGGATCCGAATCCGCGAGTCAGACGCCCCCACCGACCCAAAGACCCTGCTTCCGGGTCAGCTGTGCGTCCTGCCGGCGACCTCCTGGGAGCTGCTCGCCCAGCCGGTCGACCCTCCTGCCGGCGCTGCGGTCCTGATCGTGCCGGACGCCTAGCTCGGACCCCCAAGTACCACGGACCTCCCCGGACTCCACAGAGACGCCTTGATTCGGACGCCCC
>CAVROX010000008.1:0-64153 GCA_963722965.1 uncultured Solirubrobacterales bacterium
GGTGAAATGCCGCTCGTAGCTGACGGTGAGCAGTGCCCGTGACGCTATGGCGACCGTGCGTGCCACCCCGGGCTCGTCGGCATACTTGCTCCAATACTTTGTGGTGACGTCGACGAGCAGACGTTGGACGCCAGCGAGCAGCACACCGTCTTGCTCGCTCGTGTCGACGGGCACGCGTTGGTAGACGCTGGTGAGGGCCTTAGTTACAGTGCTAATCGTTTTTTCGCTGGCATCCTGCGCGAAGACAGCTGCCGCGACCCGCAGTTGGCGATCCCAGCCTATGGACGGGTCTCCTATCCGCTCCATCGCTTCGCACGCGAACAGGAGCGCCCGATCGCGCTGTTCGCCACTGGAGGGCAGTCGCTCAAGCGCGATATCGACGATGTCGGCCGCCAGCGTCGGGATACCACGCGCGAGTTCGCGGGCGACCCGCAACACGGCTCCGATTTCCGCTTTGTCTGACGCTCTGGCTTGGGCAATGAGATCTTGACGAGGAAGCCGAAGCTCGGGTGGCTCGCCAGGAAGCGCCGCGCCCGGCAGGCGGCCGAGACCCCGCACTAGTCGCTGGCATTGGCTGGGGGTAGCCGCCGTCCACACGCGCGCGTAAGGCAGCGTGGGCTTCCATCGCGATGAGAAGAACGCCGCCCACAGGACGTGCTCGGCGCAAGAGGTCGGGAGTCACGGAATACCGGCCCGTGATCCGCGACAAGACCGGAATCCGCCAGGTCCGCGAGAACGCGCTCAGCGCCGCTGGGCCGATCTCCAGCAAGCCGGCGACAGATCCGAGCAGATCCTCATCAGTTAGCGAGATGCCATCGAACGCCGCGACAACGGCGAGCGCCTCCCGGATGAGCCTCGAATCGCGCCGTTAGTCGCCGTGACTGAGGGCCAAAAGCGACGCCACGTAGCTCTGCAGTATCTCCTCCCCCGCCATCACATCGACGGGTGTTCCGCCCTTGGAGAGCTCGCCTGCCAGCAGCGCGATCTGTGGATTGCCCTCAGATAGCCTCACGATCGCGTCGACCGCCCCTGAGTGCGTCAACGCCAGTGGCTCGGCACGGAGGATCTCGGCGATGTTCGTGGACTCGAGGGGCTTGAGGTCAAGGGTGGCATCGGTCCGCACCAAGCCAACGCGGGTTCCGCTGACAGCGTTCGTCAACTGCTCCTCATAGCCCGGGCGCGCGACCAAAATGATCCGGAGCTCGCCTTGGCGACGTTCGAGTAAGCCGATCAGCGTGGCGAGATCCTCGCGACGATGCGGCATTGTCGATGACCACGACGCACTCATGAGCGCCGGCGACCTCGCTGATGGCGGTGGGTTCCACCGTCGCGTGGTCGTCGATGAAAAGCCACGAGCCTGGGTGTCGGAGGGCTAGCTCGATGGTCAGCCGTGACTTGCCCACGCCCCCCGGACCGGTCAGGCGACCGTCAGCCGATGGGTCTCGACGATCGCCCGCAACGCTGCCAAGTCCTTCTCGCGTC
Source organism: uncultured Solirubrobacterales bacterium (assembly GCA_963722965.1). Lineage (GTDB taxonomy): Bacteria > Actinomycetota > Thermoleophilia > Solirubrobacterales > 70-9 > DATLSM01. The sequence continues at coordinate 1,483 of CAVROX010000008.1, forward strand.
CGATGAACTGCGGCCACGCTCGTCCGCGCCGCTCGAGGAGCGTCTCGTACTCGGTTGCGTCAAGGAATGCAGGCGGCCGCGGCGGCGCGCTAGGCCCAGAAGGTGCTCCCCGTCAAGCGAGATAGCTCGGGACGAAGCAGCCGGCCTACCAACCAGGTTTGGTCAAAGATGCGTAGTCGCCACCCGCGTTTCGCCGCGTCCTCGATCAGACCGTCGCGCGAACGCGGGGTGGTTTGCGGTTGGTGACCGCCCAGACGTCGCTCCCCTCCCATCCAGTGCGCGCGATTCGCTCGAACTCCCTTCGGATCTTCTGTGACCACTTCGCCTCCAGCGAGACCATCACGATCAGCGAATCGCCGCGCTGACCGCAGATACCACCGACCGCATCGCGCGCTCGATCTCCTGAGCCTCCAGTGTGGCGAAGGCTGGGATCAAGGTCCTGAAGCAGCTGAGTCACGACCAGCTCGAACTGCTGGTGGTCCGAGAGTTCTTCAAGGCCGCGGACCGTTGTGGCTTGGTGGGCGATAACGGGACCGCCGCGCTCCAACCGATCGCGGATCTGGTAGATCGACTGCTCGGTGAGCTTAAGGCGTCTGGCCGCATCCGAGACCGGGGTGCCGCTCGCGAGCGCGCCCACGATCATCTGATCACGAGCGGCGATCGCGGCCTCTCCGTGGGAGGCCCCCGTTACAACCCGGTGGTTTGCGTCCTCGGCGAGCCCGAGATCGAGGTCGACCCTGTCGTCTTCTGGCATAATTCCATTTTACAGATTCGTTTGCCAATTGCAATTGAAAAAGCTCCCACACATCTCTAACATCGCTCCATGTCATCTGTGATGCCTAGCCAAACAGCCCCAGGGCGTATCGAGGAACCCGCTCGAGCTGCTGCCCCAGCTACAGCGAGCGAGGACGACGTGCATCGCGAGATCGAGCACATCCGCCGCCGTCGCGAGAGCGCGCCCACACTCCGGGAGATGGCCGAGTGGTGCGTCGCGTACGAGGAGGCGATCGGCGGTCGCCCGCCCGCGCGGCAAGCTAATCGGCTCTCCAGCCACGCCTCGGCCCACGCGCACTTCGCCCGCGACCGCCCCGAGGACCTCGAACACAGAGGAGGTTCTCAAGCAGCCCGAGGACATCGATGAGTGCTTGGGTGCGGAAGACATCAAACGGAAGTCTCGGCCTGCCGACACCCTCGCGGTGATGACCAGGTAGCTGACGCAGTGGACTAAATGTCGGTTCGGCGTTCATGCATGCGGGATCACTTACGCTCGTCCGGTGTCCGAGAAGCCCCCCGCCTGCGCCCACTCGATCCGCGTCTCACCCGATGCCGCCGCCGCATGGCCTGAGGGTGTCGCGCCAACCGTGCGGTGGGTTGATCCGGGCCGGGTGCCGGTCGGGGAGGCAGCCACCGGCGTGCAAAACTGGGACTACTACGACGGTGCCCTCGTCGCGATCGGCGTCTCGGACGGCACGACGCTCGCCATCTCGGGCTCCGGCGTCATGGTCGCGCCCGGCCTCATCTTGACTGCGACGCACGTCCTGCAGGAGCACGTCGACGCGCTGGAAGCCAAGACGCTGTCGCTGTGGTGCATAGGCATCCGCCTCGATGGTCGAGCGGATCTGTGGACGCTCCGCACGCTCCGGTACCCCGAACGGAGAGCGACATCGCCTTCCTCGGCGTGGACCCGTATTTCGAGATCCCCAACGATTGGGAGCTCACCTGCTTGCCACTTTCCACGCGCACCCCGCGGAAGGACGAAACGCTGACGGTTGTCGGCTTCCGCTTCGATGACGCCGGCGCCATCGATCACCTTCCGCCCATCGACAACCTCCAGATAGTCAGCCGCGGCCAACTCTACGCCGCGACCGGCAGGACCGAGGCGGTCTATTACCCATACCGCGACCAGGTGATGGCACCGTTCCCGACGATCGAAGTCGCGTGCGGATCACTCGGCGGCATGAGCGGCGGCGCGGTTCTCGACCGCGATGGGGCCGTCGTGGGGATCCTGTCTACCGGGCTGTCGCATGACGACGGCCGCGGGCCGAGCAATGCTGCGTGGATCATCCACGCGCTGATGTTCACGGTGACCCTTCTGTGGCCACGTGCGCTCTATCCGCCTGACACTCCGCTCCTCGAAATGCCCGACAACCTCCTTAGGATCCTGGGCCGAGATTACGTCCGGCTGACCGGAACCCATGATCTCGAGTACACCCCCTGGTCCTGACAACCGACCTCGGACGGTTCCAGTTATAGACACGACGCGGAACCCCCGGCCGCGTAGCACGAACCCCACATCGCGAACATCCCTGGCAAAGCGCTGAGGCCCGCGAAGGACTCGACCCCCAAACGCGCTCTCCTTGGAGCGAACAGCGGCGTCCTACTTTCCGGTACGAGGGCCGTGGCCACCGGCCGGCACGAACGACCGCGCCAGCCCCGTTGACAACATGCGGCGGACTTACAAGCGGAACTGCTTTGCGAGCTAGGCGAAGGCTTCGGTCAGCTTGCAGCGTCATCGGTGCGTAGCTGTGCAGGTAGCGCTGCGTGGTCAGCAAGGAGGAGTGACCCATCATCGACTGTACTGCCACCGGGTCGAAACTCCGGACGGCGAGGCTCCCAAAGGTGTGTCTGAGATCGTGGAAGCGGCGTCTACGAACGCCGGCAGCATCCTGCGCCGCCATGAAGCGCTGCCGTACACCCGATCCATCCAGCGGCCCACCATCCTTCCTGCAGAAGACCAGGTCGTTCCGCCCTGTGAAGTGCCCACGCTGAGAAAGGCGCTGAAGCTCGGCAGCGGGCTGCTCGGATAGTGGCACGACGCGAAAATGCCGGCTCTTAGTCGAGGTGACCTCCTGGCCGGCCGAAACGGCACGTACCACCGTGAGGCGCCGGTCTGCATCGGCGAGGTCGACGTCCTTCCACCGCAGCGCCAGAAGCTCACCTAGACGCAGGCCGGCGAAGGCGGCCACCACGATGATCGCCGCGTCCTGCTCGTTGGACCTCTCCCACGCCGCGACCGTCTCGGGCGAGAAATTGTGATCCGGCCGGTCTCGGTGTAAGCCCTCGCGCGCCGCCTTCGCGATCGACCTGACCTCGGCAGGCTCGAACGTGTCGGTCGGCTTCGCCCCGCCTTCGGGCCGCTTCTTGGTGTCGCGAGCCGGATTGACCCGCAGGCCGTAGGTCTCGGAGCGCATCGCGTACTCAAAGAGCGCGTGCAGGGTGGCGCGGAACTTGTTGACGGTGCGAGCCGATACATCGGCATGATCGAGGGTCGAGAGGAAGTGCCGAAGGTCGGCCGTAGTGATGCTCGAAAGCTCCCGGCCACCGAACGCTTTCATGATCCGGCCGCTGCGCTCGCGCTTCCCGCCGCGTCGTCTCTGCGGCGCCTTTGGGTCGGCGAACATGTATCGGTAATCGCGCAGCGTGCTCGGCTTGACGCGCAGCTCGTGCTCTAGGTACTCAAGCCAGGCTGCGACGGCGTCGTCAAAGGTCGCCCTACGATTCTCTGGGGCGAGCCGTAGCCTCTCCTCATGCTCGGCGATCAGCTCGGCCATGCGCAGATAGGCGCGGCGATCATCGAAGAACCCGGGTTTGACCCGGCCGGACTTCTTGACCCACTCGCCGGCGGCATTGCGCTCAAGCCAAGCGGGACCGATGCGGCGCTTGCGCTGCGCCCTGGTGCTGTCTCGCCACTTGGTCTTCAAGGAACGGCCGGCCGTCGTGGTCGCGGATGGCAACGAGATGCCCGGTCGGGCTGGCGTCGCGCGGTGTTGGCATAGGTCGAAGCTAGCAACGCCGTCGGACAAATCGCGCCGTGGGGTACCACCGTGGGTACCAAACGAATCTGATCACGCCTGACGAAATAGTGCATTCTAGAAAGCCATTTCGTGCCTGACTGACTGAAACTACAGTGATTTTCACGGTCTACGAAACCGAAGGTCACAGGTTCGAATCCTGTCGGGCGCGCTAAGGAATTACCTGCAATCATCGACTTCCTGGGGCCTCCCCACTCCGTGATTTTGCCCCCTGGTTACAACAACCACAAACGACAAACGAGAAGCCGCAATCGAGCGCCAACCGGAGAGCGAGCAAGAATGGCGAGCGGGCAGATCAATGTCACCGTGCTTGTCGTCTAGGCCTGCGACTGAAAATGGCTGACAATCGGGCTTCGACGGTACTGGTCACCGGTGGCTCGGGCTTCCTCGGCGGCTGGTGTGTGATCGGATTGCTGCAGCGCGGCTTCAACGTAAGAACGACGGTCCGCAGCCTCTCCCGTGAGCCCCAGGTGCGAGCCACGGTCAGCTGCGAGGTCGACCCCGAGGATCGCCTGACGGTGCTCGCCGCGAACCTCGCCAGTGACGAAGGCTGGCGCGAGGCGGTGGAGGGTTGTGAGTACGTCCTCCACGTAGCTTCCCCATTCCCGTCCAAGCAGCCAAAGGACCCGGACGAGCTGATCGTGCCCGCCCGCGAGGGAACCATCCGGGTTCTGGGCGCGAGTCTGGATGCCGAAGTGAAGCGAGTAGTCCTCACCTCCTCGGTAGCCGCGATCAGGCTCAGCGACGGGTCCGGAGCAAGGTCCCTTAACGAGGATGACTGGACCGACCCCGATGCTCCGGGCCTCACGCCCTATATTCGCTCCAAGACAATCGCCGAGCGGGCAGCCTGGGACCTGGTGCGCGAACGCGGAGAGGTGGAGCGTCTGTCGGTCATCAACCCTGGCGCCATCATCGGACCGGTGCTGAACGATGACCTCTCGTTCTCTTTGCAGGCCGTGACGCGACTGTTGAACGGAATGCCGGGAATGCCGCGGCTGGGCTTCAATCTTGTCGACGTCCGAGACGTCGCCGACCTCGAGATCAAGGCGATGACAGCGCTCGATGCGGGCGGCGAGCGTTTCATCGCGGCCACCCAATTCCTATGGATGGCCGAAATCGGGGGCGTCCTTCGCAAGCGCCTTGGCGAGGCAGCTTCAAAGGTGCCGGTTCGTACCATCCCCGACCTGCTCGTGCGCGGCATGGCGCTGTTTGACCCCGACATTCGCTCCGTCATCGGCGGGCTTGGCAAGCGAACCGAGCTGTCTGCGGAGAAGGCGAAAGTCAAGCTCGGCTGGGCGCCTCGCTCGATCGAGGACACGATCGCCGAAACCGGTGAGAGCCTGATCCGCCAGGCAGTTAGCGTCGCCGCTTAAGCTCCAGGGGTGCACACACTTTGCTCGGAGGAGGAGGCTCCGGTACGTCGCGTCGTTGTTCTACTCCGAGCGAGTTTTAGCGCTCAAATCGTGGACGCGCCGCCCTATTTCCTTCACTAATCGCGCTAACGTGCCGATCACTGTGGGCATGGAGCCTGGGCATCCGGACGACGGAGGTACCCCAACCGGGGGGAGAATGGAACGGGGTTGGCGCCTGACGAAGGCCGCGTGGGCGCTGATCCGTCGGGATCCGACGATGATCTCGATCGCGCTGATCGGTGCAGGCTGCGCTTTGGCGGGAGCCGCGGCGATCTTCTACTTCTCCGGTTTCTTCAGCTCGCCGACCCATTCGCGCGGCGACCTGGCGCTGGCGGCCATCATCGCCCTCTACCCAATGACCTTCCTCAGCGTCTTTTTCAACGTCGCCCTGGCAGGTGCCGCTGCGGCCAGCTTCGATGGACGGCCGATCGGGGTGCGAGAAGCGCTCGGAATCTCGTGGAAACGAGTGGGCCGGATCGCGCAGTGGTCGCTGCTGGCTGCGGGAGTGGGCCTCATCCTTGAGCAGATCGCCTCAAGGATTCCCGGCGCCGGGCGCCTCGCGTCCTGGTTGCTTGGTGCCGCCTGGAGCCTGGCGACGATCTTCGCCGTGCCCTTGCTGGCACTCGAGGGCGCCGGACCACTCCAGACCGCCAAGGAGTCAGTCCACCTAATCAAGAACAAATGGGGGGAGGGGGTTACCGGACTGGCCAGCATCGGCATCTGGACCGTCTTCGTCACGATTCCGGTAGTGATCCTCTTCGCGGTCGGACTCAGTGTCAGGAATCGGGATGCGACTGCAGGTGAGGCGCTGATTGCGCTCGCGGTCGGGGCGATCCTCTTGGTCACCGCCCTCTCACTAGCGACCCGCCAGGTCTTCTCGGTCGCCCTCTACCGCTACGCGAACGGCGCCGCCAACCCGGGGGACTTCGCCACCGCTGACCTCGATGAATCATTTCGTCGTCGCGGCGACTGACCGCAACAGGCTTCTTCACGGCAACGCTTCCGGTAAGTCGACTGCAATCGGGTGCGGCGAGGCTACGAGGTCCCAAAACTCAAAGAGCCTGGACCAGTGGGTTCAGGACGCGGAGCCGAGTTGACCGAAGCCGACGATCCTGCGCTCGTGGGTGCCGATCCCGATGGTTCGCTGCCCTTCGGTGACCTCGACGTCGAAGCGAAGCTTCCGACCGTCGATGACCTCGCGCAGCCTAGTGTGCACTCGACAGGTCGCCCCTCGCGCGGCCGCCGCGACGTGCTTGACGCAAACTTCGAATCCAACGGTCGCCTGCCCGGGCTGCAGATGCTCGAGGGCCAGCCCGGCCGAGCTCCCCTCCATCATCGCGATCATCCCCGGGGTTGAGAGCACGCTGGCACCGATCGTCCCCCCGACGTCCGTGAGCAGCCCTCCCTCGACCGTGAACTCGTCGGTGCGCTCGATTCCCGGGGCGAGTGACGAATCAGGTACCGCCATCAGGCGAGCCTGCGGATGACGTCCAATGGCGAACTCGGCCTCTTCCCTGCCACAAGGGTGAGCATAAATCAGCTGGGCGGATCAAGGAGAGTTCCGCTCCCCCAGATTCAGGCGCCGACCCGCGCTCTGCAGAGCGGGCCCTGGTAGGGCACCCGCGCCCGCGAGGGAGGAATACCCTGCGCACATCACCACCTGGACACCGCCGTGCCCTTCCCCCATGCACGGTGCCGAAGTCAGGGCCGTTCGCGTTTGGACCCAGGGTTTCAGAAAAGGGCGTGGGCGGGTGGGCAGGCGTCGAATTGTTCTCGAAATCGTCAAGGAGCTTGGATTAGCTGCCTCCTGCCTTCCGGCTCCCTGGCACTATGGTCGTGAAAGAACGATGTCTGAGCTAAAGAGCGCCCTCGCCATCGTCTGGATCGTCTTCTGGGCCTACTGGTTAGCGTCCGCGTTCGGCGCAAAGGAGGGCAGGGGCAGCAGGCGTCGACTGCCGCTTAACGGCCTGAGTGCCCTCTCGGTCATCGTCTTGCTGCGTGTCTTTCGCGGCGGCGGCCTGGCCGTCCACAGCCCGGTTCTCGGGGCAATCGGGGCCGTTGTGTTTGCCTCAGGGCTGGCGCTGGCGGTCTGGGCTCGCCTCCATCTCGGGCGCAACTGGGGAATGCCGATGAGCGAGAAGAGCGAACCTGAGCTCATTACCTCCGGCCCCTACCGATTTGTCCGCCATCCGATCTATTCCGGACTGCTGCTCGGGTTGCTCGGCACAGCATTGGTAATCAACCTGATCGGCCTGCTCATCGTCGCGATCCTCGGCGGATACTTCTACTACTGCGCATCCGTTGAGGAGAGAAACCTCACCGCAACCTTCCCGAACGCCTATCCGACCTACCGAGCGAACACGAAGATGTTGATCCCCTTCCTGCTGTAGCCCCGCCTCCGACGCGCTGGCAACCCACAGCCAGAGAGTCGGTGGGGGTGAGGCGGTGGTACATCACAGAGATTGTGAGCACTCCGAGCTGGTCTGAGCGCTGATCCCTGAGGCCGACCGGGGTTCTCGCTGTTTGCGGCGCTAAGTGGGCGAGGGGGCTTGCGCATCCGGCGGGTTTCCCGCGGCGCGCGTCTGCTCGTCTTGGAACGGGGGGTAGGTCTCGCTCAGCAGGTAGATGTAGGAGTCTGAGCGCGCGGTGTAGGAATTGGCGAGGACCATCATGTCGAACAGCCCTCGCGGCATCCGGCCGATGACCAAGATCACGAACCAGGCCGCGATTCCGCCGATCTCAAGCAGAATGCCCATCACGTAGCGCAGAATCAGGATCGGAATCGCGAGGATGATGCGAAACAGCGTCTTCAGGCGGCTGTAGCTCTTCAATCGCTCGAACTGCATCCGCACCGGGTAGGCCGGGTCATCGGCGCCGCCGAAGGAAGGGTAGGGGTCGCACAACAGAACCGCGTAGGCGGTAAAGCGCGCGAGGAACCGCGTGAAACCAGCGACAAAGTCATATAGGCCCCGTGGATAGTTGCCGGTGATCACGATTGCAAACCACGCGATCACGATCGCGATCGAGGCGACCAGCGCGTATATATACAGCCAGATCATCAGCGGGATCGCCAGGATCAGCCTGAAAAAGGAGGTCAACCGGTTGCGTCGCTCGACGTAGTCGGCTTCGAAGGTGACTGGATAGGACACGACGCGGCTCCATTCTTGTGACGTTGAGTACTTTCACCGGCCAATTCCTTGAGAGTGCCTGAATTCCTGCACGGAGCCGGGTGCGCAGGCGCCACCAGCCCAATCTCTCGCAGAACCTGAGACATTCTGCCGCCCCGTATCGCTTGGCTCTCGTTGGCGCTGGCGGGTTACTCGTAGCGATTGAACTTGAAGCTGCAGGAGTTAGAGCCGAAGGCTAAGACCGTGACCTGGCGGCTGCCCGCGAGGGCATCCCCGTCAAGGCAAGACCCGGATCGGCGTTTCACGGAACGCTTAAGAGTCCAATGACTCAAGCGCCTCTTCGCACCTGCGGTAGGGCGGTGCCGCCCCGCCGCCGCTCGCCGCGGCTGACCACGTCGAAAAAGACGCTGTTGCGGCCGCGGCGCATCGGGCGGGGGAAGAGACGGCGGGCGCGGCGATGGGCAGCTGCGATCGAGCGGAAACTAGCCTCCTGCACGGCGCCCCAGCGGATCCCGAAGATCTCCCGCACCTGCGGTGGCAGCGTCCCCTTGATGATCAGGTTTTGCACTGCGAGGTTGCCCCGCACCACTGCCGGCACTGGCTGGCGAAATGCAACCAGCGGCGCCATCTCCAGCGCGTGCGGCGTCGCCTTCAACTCTGGCGAATTCAGTTTTCCTTCCCACCAGGCGCTGAACTCGCGATGGCTCCCCGGAACCGCTGAGCTCGGCAGTCCAAAAAGTTCACCGAAGCGCACGTAGTCCTGCCACAGCGCCTCGCGCTTGGCATCGCTCAGCACTTCCACCAGCGTTTCATACATCACCCGCCCCGAGTCGGCGATCACCGCCAGAGTCCACAGCATCAACTCTGGATCAAGTGCGGAGTAGGCGGTGCCGGCGGGGTGGTGTCCGACTCCCTCGGGCAGCCTGCCCTTCACACGCTCGTGCACGCGGCGCACCGCGGCGAGCGCCTCATCGGCCTCATCCTGGCCTCCCAGCAGGACCACCTCCTGGATCTTTGCCGTTCGCGCCAGCCGCTCGAATGGCCGGTCGGCTGAGCGCGTGCTCAGAATCGTGCCCGTGTAGGTGAGCGGTTCAAGCGCACCGATCAAGAGCGCCCGCTGGCCGTAGAGCAGCCCTACCGAGCGCTCGCCATGGACGCGGCGCGCCATCGATCGCCCGGCGGGAAAGTAGTGGGAATCCTGACTGTTGAAATTCATCTTGGTTGGCTCCCGCGCTGCCCTTCATCCCGCCCGCATCGAGGACTGCTGGAGATTCTCTCCCGACCCACTGCGCTCTTGGCCGGTCCGCGGGGACGTTTCGCGATCTCCGCGTGCTTGGGATCAGCAGATCTTATTAGCGCAGCGCCAGCCTGCCTCACAGACAGGGTTTTGTGCACCGGCTTGATCGGTCCGACGCCTGGCTCGCGGCGGAGCTGCTCGCGGCCGGGCTGTCGGCCCGCCTCGATTAACGAGCCGTGCAGCGTAGCGCTTGTCGCCACGCCGCATCGCCACCGACACTCTCTAGAGATCACCGGAGTGAGGCTAGTGGCCAAAGGTCTGTTCGTGGCCGGTGCGGAATCAGCAGCAGCGACGACGTTTTGTCCACTTCTTCAAACACGCCGGCGAAGCAGTAACACTGAGGCCGCACCCCATCGAGACGTCCACTGAGGACGAGAAGGTTCTGCTCTTACTAGCCCTTGAACCATCTTCGGCACCACAATCCTGCGCGTACTCGACCTGCCGATCCCACTGAGTTCGGCGAGGCCTTTGTTCCCTACCACATCCCTTCAGCTTTCACGGTTTGTTTGTCGAGTTATGGACAAGGCAACGGGCGAAGTCCATCTACGCCGTTGCATCGCAGCGGACCAGGTCAGCTGCCGGGCCTGGGAGGGCTCACCGCACGCCGGCGATGGCTTTCAGCGGATCTGAGCCCTCCCAACTGCCAGTCGACGCGTAGGGACGGAAGCGGATGAAGGCGGATTGGTGGTGGAAGGGTCGTGCGCGATCGGCCCTGACGGCCGCCTGGTGGGCGCCCTTCCTGGCGTAGGCATACTCGCGCATCTCAGCCGTACTTCGCCACAAGGAGAAGGTGGAAACGAGGTGTGGTGGGCGGGTGAGGCCGGTTGAGGCGAGCAGCGCGGGGTGGGAGACCGCCTCGCCTTCGGCTGGTCCTGAGCTTCGCAGGAACGGGCCGATCCGGCCGAGGCGGAGCTGACCCAAAGTGAGGACGGCGACCGGCTCCGCGTCATCGACCGCACGCTCCTGGGTTGGGAGGTCGGGCATGCCGGACCAAAAGCCCGAGACTCGCAGCGGCTCCAGCCGCACCGTCCAGCCGCCGGCGAATCGCTCGGCGAGGGCGTGGCGGAGGGAGAACTCATCCAGCGCCCGATCATCATCCCAGGCTGCGATCAGCCCGACCCGGCCTGGGTTGGGAGTGGGCAGCAGCCGCTCGCCGAGGGGCGCGGTTATCACCGTCTCGGCGTAGCGCAGCCCCGGCACATCAGAGCGGTCGGGTCGTTTGCGCAGCACGAGCGGCGTCGCCCGCCAGCCGACGTCGGCCAGGTGCAGTGAGACGATCATCTTGGTTTCTCCCTCCGCTTACGAAGATAACCTAGGGGAAATTAGGAAGTGATTGTGAGCGTACCTAGGGAGTATTAGGTTGTCAAATGGGCCAAAGCGGAGCGGTGGGGCGGTCGCGAAGCGGAAGCGGATCGGCGCCGCTGCCCGCCGCGAGCTGATCATCGCTGCGGCGTCGGAGCTCTTCGCCGAGCGGGGATACCGGGGGGCTTCGATCGAGGAGATCGCACGGCGCTCGGGGGTGACGCCCCCGGTCCTCTATGACCATTTCGAGTCAAAGCGCGCGCTTTACCGGGAGCTGCTCGAGCGCCATTTCGCCGACCTGCGCGGGATCTGGCGCGAGCATTTCCGCGGCGCGGCGCCAGCATCGGAGCGGGTGGCGGCCTCCTTTGATGCCTGGTTTGCCTACATCGAATCCCACCCGTTCGCCGGTCGGATGCTCTTCCGCGACACCACGGGGGATCCGGAGGTCGATGCGATCCATGCCGAGGTCGCCGGGCGCAGTCGCGACCAGGTGCTTTCGCTATTTGCCGCCGAGCCCGGAGCCCAGTACCTCGCCGACTCTCTCTCCGGTGAGGGAATGGAAATGGTGTGGGTTGTTTTGCGGGGCGTCCTCCAGGGGCTTGCGATGTGGTGGTCCGATCACCCCCAGGTGCCGCGCGAGCAGGTCCTCGCCACGGCGATGAACGCGCTCTGGGTCGGATTTGAGCGAGTGCAGCGGGGCGAGGGGTGGCGTCCTCAGGCGGACGAGGGAACCTGAGCCCCGCCGCGCTTGGCCGCTTCGGCCGCGGTGTCTTCTGTGTGGTAGCGCTCGAGCAATCTGCGCTCCTCCTCGCGCTTGGGAAAGCGGAAGAAGACGAGCGCGGCGCCGAGCACGATCGCGATGATCCCGGCGCGTGTAGGCCCACTGGTCGCCCTGCAGGAAGGAGGTCTTGGCCGCGGCGATGATCTGGGCGCTGTAGTGGGGGTACTGGGAGGCGGTGTCGGCGGCGCTGGAGAAGGACTTGGTCAGCTCACCTTCGACGTTGTCGCTGACCTTGCTCGCGCTGGGAGAGGAGGCGATCGCCGCTCCCGCCGCCGCCGCGTAGCCGGCGGTGAGCAGCGCGCCGAGGATCGACTGCATGATCGCGCCGCCGAGGTCGCGCTGCAGGTCGGCGGTGCCCGACGCCATGCCGGCGCGGCTGACCGGCACCGAGCCGGTCAGCGAGTGCGAGGCGGGGGTGCCGGCGAAGCCGACCCCGATGCCGATGAAGGCGTAGCCGAGCCCGACCTTCCAGTAGGGGATGCCGTCCTTCCAGAGCAACAGCATCGTGAGGAAGCCGAGCACGCAGAAGACGTAGCCGATCAGCAGCGTGAAGCGGGCGCCGCGCGCCTCGACGAGTTTGGCCGAGCGGGGCGCGACAACGACCATCGCCGCCGCCGCCGGCAGGATCGCCAGGCCGGAGTCCAGGGTCGAGTAGCCGAGCACGTTCTGGAGGAACTGCTGGCCGATGAACATCGCCCCCATCAGCGAGCCGAAGACGATGATTCCGGCGCAGGCTGCGACCCAGAAGACGCGCCGCGCGGCCACCTCGAGGTCATATAGCGGCGAGGCGGCGCGGCGCTGGCGGAGGACGAAGGCGACCGCCGCGGCGATCGCGATCACGCCGAGGCCGATCGCCAGCGTCCCCTTGCCCGGCACCGGCGCGAAGTTGATCGCCAGCACCAGGGCGGCGACCAACAGGACCGAGAGGATGCCGCCGAGGTTGTCGACCGGGTCTGTCGTCTCGTTGACGTGGGCGGGGACGAGGCGCCACGCCATGACGAAGGCAAGCGCGGCGAGGGGCAGGGTGATGAAGAAGACCGAGCCCCAGGCGAAGTGCTCCAGCAGGGCGCCGGAGAGCAGCGGTCCGAGCGAGGCGATCGCGCCGCCGATCGCCGACCACAGCGCGATCGCTTTGGTCCGGGCCGCCCCCGACCACAGCGCGGTGATCAGCGCCAGAGTGGTCGGGAAGGCCATGCCGGCGGCGAGTCCGCCGATCAGGCGGGCGACGAAGAGGACGCCGATCGAGGGCGCGAGACCGGCGAGCAGGGAGGCCGGGACCGAGAGCCCCATGCCCAGCAACAGCATCATCTTGCGCCCGTATCGATCGCCGAGCGCGCCGAGGTAGAGCACCGATGTGGCGAGCCCGAGCGAGTAGCCGACGGCGACCAGGTTGAGCGAGGTCTGCCCGGCATTGAAGGCCTTGCCGATGTCCGGCAGGGCGACGTTCGCCACCGCCAGGTTCAGGTTGGCGACCGCGGCGACGAGGATCAGCGCCGCGAGGACGAGGCCAGCGCGCTTTGGGCCGCTTGACTGCATTCGCGCTAGACCTCGATCCAGGTGCCGGACGGGCCCAGATTGCGGATCACCGTCTCGCCGACTCGGCTCTCACACCCCCATGACTCGTGGATGTGGCCGCAGACCGCAAGCGGCGGGCGCTTTTCTTCGATCGCTGCCAACAGCGCCCGGCTGCCGAAGTGCATGCCGGCGCCGTTGTCGTCGCAGTGGCCCTGCGGGGGAGAGTGCAGGACGAGAATTGCCCCCGCCGGGCAGGGGTCGAGCATCCGCGCGGCCGCCTCCTCCTCGAGGTCAAAGCTCCACTCCCAGGGCGTCACCGGCACCCCCGCGCCGAGGCCGAAGAAGGAGACTCCGCCGAGTTGCGCGCCCTCGCCGTGTAAGACCGTAGCCGCTTCCCACCCCGCGGCGGCCTCGCGCAGCGCCGCGGCGGTTTCATTGTTGCCCGGCACGAGCACGGTCGGGGTCTCGATCACCGCCAGCGCCGCGATCGTCTCCTCCAGCCCTGCATGAACTGAGGCAAAGTCGCCGGCCCCGATCACCACGTCGGCGCCCGTGGACATCTCGGCCAGAGCGCCCGCCTGTTCCACGTCCCGGTGTAGGTCGCTGAATGCGAGCAGTTTCACCTTGCCAACCTACCGCCCGATCGGCAGCGATCAATGCTATTCCCGCCTACCAGCGGCTTGGGCGCCGGTAAGACTTAGCCTTTGAACATTCTCAAGCGATCCTTAGCTGGCGCTTAGCGCTGCTGTGAAGGTTCACGGTCAGATGGCGACGCAGGTCGGCTCCCGCCCCACAGCCCCACCCCTGCCGCCGCGGCGCGCGGTCCCCCGGCTTGCGCCCTGGCGCCGGGGGCGCCGCATCGTGCTGATCGCGACCGCGATCTGCCTGCTCCCCGCCGGCCTCTCCTACCTCGGGGACATCACCGAACCGCATAACGTTGCCTTCGGCGTCAGCACCGTCGAGTGGATGCGCGCCCACGGCGGCAACGGGATCGTCTCCCAGATCGAGGACTGGTACTACACGCTGACAGCGCCCTCCAAGGGGGGCCCGCCCCTGCACTCCCTGCCCAAGGTGGGGGTCGCCGCCGCCAGTGGCGCCGGGGGCCCCGCCCAGCCCTACCGGCCGCCCGACGTCAAGCCGCTGATCCATCCATCGCTGCCGGGCGAGGGAGTCTGGCGCCCCGCCGCCGCTCATGCCGGTTCCCAGCCACCCGTTCTTCTCACCACCTTCCGCAGCGACCCCGAATATCCGCAGTTCGTCGCTGGTGTCGCCTGGATCGACTCCCAGCGCACCCACCTCTCCTATGTTCCCGGCCTCGCCGAGCCGCCGGAAATCTCCCACCGCGGGCCGGCCGAGGTTCCGGCGGCGCTCCGCAAGGGGCTGGTCGCCACCTTCAACGGCGGCTTCCCGCTGGAAACTTCCAATGCTGGGCTGGTCTACCGCGGCCACACGGTGGCCTCGATGGTCGACGGTATCGCCACGCTGATCGTCTACCGCGACGGCAAGATCGACATCGTTCGCTGGCATGGCGGCTCGACCGCCGGCCCCAGCATCTGGTTTGCCAAGCAGAACCTGCCGCCGATCGTCTACGAAGGAAAGCTAAACCCCAACCTCAGCGACGGGCCCGAATGGGGAGCGACGGTTAACAACGCGGTGCGCGTCTGGCGCTCGGGCCTTGGCATCGACAGCCACGGCAACCTCATATATGCCGTTGCCGACTACCAGACCGTGGGCTCGCTTGCCGAAATCCTCAAGCGGGCCGGTGCGGTCCGGGCTCTCGAGCTCGACATCAACGAAGACTGGGTCAGCTTCATCACCTACCGGCGTCCGGGCGCGGTCGATCCCGCTCAGCTGCTTCCCAACATCTACCGGCCGGCGACCCGCTACCTGACCCCCGACGAACGCGACTTCTTCGCCGTCTACGTGAAGGGAGCGTGGTAGGAGTGGGGCCCCAACGGGTATCGCCGGGAGCGAGGGCGCGGCGGGCGCTGCTCTTCGACGCGCTCGCCGCGCTCATTCTCGCCGCGATCGTGTTGCACCTGGCCTCGGGCCTCGGCGTGATTGCCTTCTTCGGTCTGCCGATCCTGCTCCTGGGGCTGCTCTGGATCGGCGTGGAGAGGCTGCGCGCTCGGTTTAGGGCAAGAGCGATCAGGCGATCCGGTCTCGTGTTCTGAGCGCTCGCCCGCCGCAATCACCTGGGGCGTATTTCTTCGCGCAAGAAGTCTCGATGCCGTGCACCGATCCGATAACCTCGCCCTGCTCATGCCGCCAATCTTTTGGATCGGTCTCGGGATCGCCGGATTCGTCTTCCTCGTCGGCGTCATCGCCGGCGCCAGGTCGCGCACGGCGACGGTTCTAAGCGGCGCGGCGATCGGCGCTTATCTCGGCGTGATGATCGCCTTCCCGCTGCTCGCCATCGGTCTCGCCACGAGTTAACCGCCCATCGACCACGGAACCCTCGAAGGCCCCCGAGCGGCTGGAGTGGGCGAGCGTGGCTGCGCTGAACTCCTCTAGCCGAGAGATTTCTCGCAGCCTGGTATGCCAGCCCGCGAGAACTGGCTGCGCGCATCGGCCAGAAGAGCCTGCTCATGGGCAATCCATCTCCTCAGCCAATTCGGGGCAAGGCTTGGATGACCCGGCAGCGTTAGCGACAGCTTGACGAAATCGGGGCGAGCGAGCATCGATGAGAGTCCTGCCAGGAGCGACTGGTCGTCTGCCAGACCGGCTCGGAATGACTTGCCCGCATGCGTCGCGAGCTCTCGAAGTTGGGAGACCTCTTTCATATAGATCGCAAGTGCCCTGTGCTCGATTTCGAGCCCTTCGGCGACGCTGCCCGGAGACTGCTGCACCTGCTTGAGTGCACGCTGCGCGCCGCTGCAAACAGCGGCGGCCTGTGCCTGCACGACATCGGGCCTCTGTGCCTGCACGACATCGGGCCTGGTCGTGCTGCCCAGCAGAGTAAGCACAACCGCCACCACCAGGAAGGGCACACAGATTGTGAGTATCCAGCCGATCGGCGATTGGGGCACAGGGTTACATCGGAGCGGCGACCGCTGACTTGAGCCCCCAAGCTAGGCGGCTGTTCCTCATGGGACATTTCCCAAACGCTCGCCTGCCCCAACATGCTGCCCCGGATGGCCAACATCTCGCCTCGGAAATGCGCTAGCCGAGCCGCGATCAGGCTTCATGAACAGCAGCGACGCCGTCGCTGGTGAAGTGGCGGCGCGTTGGCGGGGCCAGTAGCAGCACAAGCGGGACAAGATTTGCTGCTACGCCCACCGGTCGCGCGGCAACCAGGAACGCCACTAAATAGAGAACCGAACCGCCGATCATGACGAACCACAGCCACCGAACCCTCTTGACCAAGAAGTAGCTCACGGCGAGGAACAGCACGGACGCTACCTCGCCCCAAGTGGTGCGGTGAAACACGACCGCCCAAAGCGCGAGAAGCTCCGTGGCGGCGATATAGACGCGCAGCGTCCACGGTGCGCGCGACCAAAGAATCCTTAGCTCACCCACGGTCGTGCGTTTGATATCGGCTGAGCCGTAGATGCCTTGAGTTTGAGCACGGCAGGTACCCGCCCAATGCCTAGGTGACATTCCAGAACACTCGCCTGGCTCAGCGCCCTCGTCCTTTCGTCGGGACGCTTGTCTTTGCGATCAACATCCTGGACTCATTCATCGTCGGCCTCTCCACGGCCCTCCAGAACTGGCTCATCTGGTCGCCGGACATGGTCGGCTGTTCGCTCTTTCTCATCTCCGGTCACCTGGCGATGGTCGAGGTCTGCCACGGCCGGCCCTGCTGGGGGGCCGCGATCTTGGCTGGTGGATCGTCGTTGTCAACCAGCTCGGCTCGGTCATCTTCATGCTCGCCGCCGTGGCCTCCTTTGTGCGCCCCGCGACGGGCGTCCTGGTCAACGTCTCAATTTCAAACTGGGGCACCTTCGCCGGGGCTGCCTGCTTTGCTCTTGGCGGCCTCCTCCAGGAGTTCGAGCGCCCCGCTTGAGAGGATTTGTTTCGTGGGCACGCATCTCCAGCTAATCGCCGCTTGTCGGAACCAGGGGCGATTGGGCCTCGGACCGGAGATCGTTTTATGAGCGAAGCGAGGAAGCGCGCGGCCCCTCGCGCCGAGCGGGTGCTGCCGGGGGTCTGGCGCCTGCGCCTGCCGCTGCCCTGGCCGGGAGTGCCGCACGGCAACGCCTGGGTGCTCGCTGCCGACGGCGGGGTCGTCCTCTTTGACACCGGAATCGGCGGTCGGGACCGGCTGCGTCAGTTCGACCTCGCCCTCGCCCAGGCCGGTTTCGGGCTTGGGGACGTCCGTCTGCTGGTCTGCACCCACTCCCATACCGATCACTACGGGCTGGCGGCGTCGATCGCCGAGAGCGCCGGTTGTGAGCTGTGGATGCACCCGGCCTGGGAGCACGTCCGGCTGCTCGCCGATGACCCCGCCGCGGCGCTGGAGCAGCGGCTGGAGGTGGCCCGCCAGAGCGGAGTGCCGCCGGCGGCGCTGGAGCGCTACCGGGAGTCGCGCGATGGGGACGAGGAGACGGGGATCGACGCGATCAAGGTGCCAGATCGCGATCTCCTGCCGGGGGTGGAGGTCGAGACCGATCTCGGTGCCTGGCAGGTGCACGAGACACCGGGACACGCCCCCTCCCACGTCGCCTTGCACCAACCCGAGCATCGGCTGATGATCTCCGGCGATCACCTGCTCGGCCGCACCGTCCTCTTCTTCGATCACGGCCACACCCCCGACCCAGTCGGCGAATTCCTCGCTAGCCTCGATGAGGTCGAACCGCTCGCGGTCGACCTCTGCCTTCCTGGGCACGGGCGCCCCTTCCGCGACCCCGAGGCAAAGATTGCCGAGGCGCGGCGCCAGGTTGACGAGCTGCTTGAGCGGGTGCGCGAGGCGCTTGGCGGAGAGCAAAAGACCGCGTTTGAGATCGTCGGGGAGATCGTCGGCTCGGAGAACCTCAACACCCCGGTCAGCGCCTGGGTGCTGCAGATCGTCCTCTCCTGCTTAGACCACCTTGCGATCCTGGGGGAGGTGGTGCGCGTCCAGGCAACCGATCCCCAGCGATGGGAGGCCACGTAGATGGCCCGGCTGAGGAGCGCTGCGGCACTCCTGCGAGATCCGAAGCGGATGTGGCGCGAGCACCGGCGGGGGTCGATCGCCCTCGTTGGCGCGGCTGTCGTTCTCCTCGTCGGAATTCTCGTCGGCTACGAGCTGCTGAAGCGCCCGCCGGACGTCCACAATCCAAACGTCGCCTTCAAGCCGCAAAAGCCGCCCAAACCGAAGCTGAGCACCGTCAACTGGCCGATGTTCGGGCTCAACCCGGCGCGCACCCGCTACCTCCCGGCGAAAGGGGTAGAGCCCCCTTTTCGCCTGCTCTGGCACTACACCGAGCGCTCGCTTTTGGAGTTTCCGCCGGTCTATGCCAACGGCCGGCTTTATGCGGTTAACAACGACGGCACCGCCTTCTCCTTGAACGCGAACACCGGCAAGGTGCTGTGGCAGCGCAGCATCGGCCGGCTAAACGCATCCTCTCCGACCTTCTATCAGGGCCGCCTTTACATCGTCAACCTCGACCCGGGCCACGTGGTGAAGCTCGACGCGCGGACCGGGCGCATCATCTGGCGCCGCGCCCTGCCCGGTCGCGCCGAGTCCTCACCGCTGGTGATAGGCAACACCCTCTACTTCGGCTGCGAAAGCGACCAGCTCTTTGCGCTCAGCACCCGCAACGGCCATGTGCGCTGGGCGACGACCCTCGCCGGCCCGGTCAAGTCGGCCCCCGCTTATGCCAACGGGACCCTCTTCGTCGGCGACTACGGTGGCGACATGAACGCGGTCGACGCCGCCACCGGGAAACTGCTCTGGCAAAGCGGCTCGCTTGGCAACGGCTTCGGCAGCGGCGGTGAGTTCTACTCGACCCCGGCGGTCGCCTTCGGCCGCGTCTACGCCGGCAACAACGACGGGCGCGTCTACAGCTACGACACGAAGAACGGGGAACTCGCCTGGACCCACTCGACCGGTGGCTACGTCTACTCGGGCCCGACGGTAGCCGCTACCCAGCACTCCCCGCCAACCGTCTACATCGGCTCCTTTGACGGCAACGTCTACGCGCTCAACGCAAAGAACGGCGAAACGCGCTGGGAGCGCCCCGCGGGGGGGTCGGTGATCGGCTCACTCTCCGCGGTCGGGGAAATCGTCTACGCGGCGGAGTTCACCACCGGCGCGACCCTCGGCTTTGACATGAAGACCGGCCAGCAGGTCTTCGACTACAAGACCGGCACCTACACGCCGGTGATCTCCGACGGTCGGCGCATCTACCTGGTCGGCTACTCGAGCATCAACGCCCTCGAACCGTTCAAGCCAAGGCCGCGGTCGGCAAAGAGAGCCGGGCACCGGCGGGAACCGGCAAACCGACACCCGAAGCGCTAGGGCGGGCTGCCGACCAGGACCGATGAGTGGCGGCCGCCGCCGACCAGGGCACCCTGTCCGAGCACAGCGAGCGGCACCTGCAGCGGCCTGCTGGAGCGGTAGCGGGTCAGGGTGAAGTTATAGGAGACGGGCTTTTGCTCGACCCGCCGGAAGGCAGCAGGCAGAAGGCGCGCGGCGGCGCGATCGGCCGCCTGCTTGGAGCCGACCAGGTCGATTTCACGCAGTGGGGGCAGGGGCCCCTGCGGATAGCGGGCAGCGAGGTAGTAGCGCAGCGGTTCGTTGCCGGAGAACCTGATCGTCACCACGGCAACGCCCCGGTGCAGTGCCCCGACTTCCTTGGCGGCGTTTCGTAGGTCCTCGCGTTGGAGCCTGGGTAGGCGGTCGATCTCGATCGTGAAGATCAGCGAGCACAGACAGAAGGCGCCGGCCAGGAGGAGGCCGGCCCCCCCGGCGCGGCGCACGGCAAAGCCCGCGGCGAGGACGATGATCAGCGGCACGAAGATCGGGATCATGTTGCGCCCGTCGAAGTAGTCGGCCCCGAGGAAGCCGAGCAGGATCGGCAACGCCAGGGCGCTGAGACCGAGACAAGCGGCGAGGGCCGCGCCACGCCGCTCGCCCCGATCCCCGCGCCAGAGCAGCAAGACCAGGCCGGCGATGGCGATTAGCGCGGGAACGCCGAGCGGGATCGGGCCCGGCTGGCGGACGCCGTGCTCATCGCCGTTGTCATCGCCAACCAGCTTGGCACCGGCGCGTTCGAGCCGCCCGGGGAGGGGCTGCTTGGCGATCCAGCCGGCGTGGGCGTTGCCGGCCTGCTCGGCCGCCAGGGGCACCAGCGGCGCAGTCGCGAGGGCGAGCGCTGTGACCGCGACGGCGGCGGCGCGGCGGTTCGGCGATGCGATCAGCAGCCACGCCGCCTCCGGGGCGACGACGAAGCCGGCGAAGTAGTGGGTGCAGATCGCAAGAGCCGAGAGCGCCGCCCACCAGGCGAGGTCGCGCCGTCGCCCGCCGCGCCGCGCGCGGGCGAAGAAGAGGAAGGAGAGGGCGCTCAGCAGGAAGACCAGGGCGTAGGCGCGGGCATCCTGGGAGAACCAGATCAGCACCGGGCTGACGGAGACCATCGCCGCTGCGACCAGTCCGGCGCGACGGGGCAGAGGCAGCGCGACAGCACCCAGGTAGACGGCGAGGATCGAGGCCGTCCCGGCCAGCGCCGAGAGGGAGCGCAGCCCGACTTCACCGGTGCCGAACGGCCGCGACCAGATCCAGGCGATCAGGTAGTAAAGGGGCGGGGTCGACTCGCTGCCGGGGATCGCCGAGAGGGTGCTGAAGAGGTTGGGCTGGAGCACCCGCGCGACCGTGACCGCCTCGTCATAGCGATAGCTCTGCAGGCTGAGGGTTGAGAAGCGCAGCGTCGCGCCCACCACGAGGATCCCGCCGAGCGCCAGCAGGTATGGGGACCGTGCGGCCCGCCGCCGGGCCTCCTGCAGCCGCGTGGCTACGGGGCCAGCCCTCCGGGTGGGGGCGGCGGCTGCTGCGGCGGTGCGGGCGCATAGGGTGGGAAGGTGGGCAGCGCGAGCTGATGCCGCAGCACTCCGAGGCTGGCCGGGAAGTTCTGTATGCGGTAGGGGTTGGAGCTGCCGAAGTCCTGGTAGTAGACAAGCATCTGGCAACGAGGGTGACGCTGCTGCCAGCTGAACAGGCGCCTCACGAAGGCCGGATCATCGCTGTTCTCGACCCCCCACTCGGTCAGCACGAAGGGCTTGCCTCGATAGCGTTCATACAGCTTGGTCAGCGCCTTCCATTCGGGGTAGGGGGAGTAGAAGTCTGTCCCGGCCCAGTCGGTGTAGGCGGAGCCTGGGTAGAAGTTTTCCGGTCGGTTGGCCTTGATCGCCGGCGAGCCGCTCGGCAGCGGGCTCCAGATCACCGCGATCGGGGCTGGCGGCAGGCTGGGCGGCAAGCTGCCGGTCAAGCTGCGCAGCGGCGGCAGCCCCGCCGCGGCGAGGCGGGCGTTGATCTTGGCGTCCCTGCCACCGCCATGCAGGATGATGTACATGCGGCGAAAGGCCTGCCGGTACCAGTAGGGCCGGTGCCCGGGCCGCAGGTTTCCTTCGCAGTCATATGACGAGTAGACGTTGAGGCAGCGGTTCGGCTCGCCGAGCGGTCGGACGTAGGCGCGCAGATCCCGTGACCAAAAGAGGTGATTGAGGCCGATCAGGTATTCGTCACCGTCGCCCTGGGCGATCGCCCGCGGGGTGATCAGCTCATGCCCGTCGCTGGGGTCGGCGGTGGAAATGTGGAGGATCGGGCGGGCTTCGGCGCTCTGCCAGCGCTTGATTGAGCCCGTCAGGTCTGCTCCCCAAGCCCGGAAGGTCTCAATCACCGCGGGGTGCTTGCCGACCAGTTCGGAGAATTCGTTGAACTGGCCGCTCACCCCGGTGTCGGAGACCCCGAAGAAGACCTGGCCGCGGGGCGGTTGCAAGAGGCCGGCCTCGGCCTGCGCCGCACCGCCCAGCGCCGAGGCGTAGGTCGCGGCCAGGGCGACGAGTACCTTTGCCTTTCTCAGGACGCGGATCATCGCTCCCTCCTTCGACTGGATGGCCCTTCTCCCTTTCCCCAACACGCCCAAAGCTCGATGGTTCTTGTGGGCGGTAATCGGCCTCACCGCACTTGGGGCAGCGATCCGCTTCTCCACCCTGGGCCTGCAGAGCTACCGCCACGATGAGGCCGTCACCGCGGGGCGGGTCCTCGCCGCCAGCCTCTCCAAGACGATGCACGAGGTCTGGGCCGGCGAGTCGACGCCGCCGCTGTATTACCTCCTGGCTTGGGGGTGGTCGCACCTCTTTGGCGTGCGCGAAGTCGGTCTTCGTTCACTCTCGGCGCTGTTTGGAACGGCGACGATCCCGCTCGCCTACCTGATCGGGAGAGAGCTGATCGGCCGCCGCACAGGGCTCGCCGTGGCGGCGATCGTCGCCGTCAACCCGATGCTTGTCTGGTATTCCCAGGACGCCCGCGCCTACGCGCTGCTTGTCCTGCTCAGCTCACTCGCCCTGCTCTTCTTCCTGCGGGCGCGGCGTAGCGGGGCCTCGCGCGACCTCGCCTGGTGGGCGGCCTTCTCGGCGCTCGCCCTCGCCACCCATTACTTCGCCTTCTTTCCCCTGGCGATCGAGGCCGTCTGGCTGGCGCTCACGGTCCGCCCGCTGAAGCGGGTGTTGTGGGCGATCGGGGGGGTCGGTCTCGCCGGCCTGGCGCTTTCGCCGATCGCCCTGCACCAGGCGGCGGGCAAGAACAACAACTGGATCGCCACCTTCAGCATGAGTGGGCGGCTAAGGGAGACCGCGATCAGCTTCTTCGTCGGCGAAGCCGGCCTGCTCAAGCACGCGCTGGCTGCGATGGCGCTGTTTGCCGCCGCGGTTGCCCTGTTGGTGGTTTACGGCGGGGCGCGGGCGAAGCGGGGCGCGGCCGTGGCGGCGGCGATCGGCGCCGGCAGCATCGCGATCGCCCTCATCTTCGCCGCCGCGGGGCAGGACTTCGTGCTCGACCGCAACCTCCTGCCGGCGCTGATCCCGTTGGCGCTGGTCGGTGCGGCCGGGATCGCTGCGCCGCGGGCCGGGGGGTTGGGGGTCGCGGTGGGCGTCGCGCTTGTTGGCTATCTCCTTGCCTTCTGCGTCTACTCAGACTTTCGCCCCGCCCTGCAGCGCGAAGACTGGCGCACGGTGGCGAGTGCAATTGGCCGCCCGCGCGGCCCGCGCGCGATCCTCGTCTGGGAACAGGGCGACGAACCGCTCGCCTTCTACATCGGCGCGGGAGAGACCCGGGTGAAGGCAAAGGAATGGCTCCGCGCGCCGCGCGCTGTGGGCGAGGTCGATGTGGTCAGCGGCCGCCCGCCACCGCCCGGGTCCCGCAGCGCCCTTCCGCCGGGCTTTCACCAGGTCCAGCACCTCCTCCTCGGCCGGATGACCCTGATCCGCTACCGCTCGGCGCGGCCCCAGCGGGTGCGATGGCGCGGGATCCTCGGCAACTTCACCGGCTACCCCAACAACGCCGTGCTCTTTGACCGGCCCGGCGGTAGGGGACCCTAGGCCGCCGAGTTAATGCGCCCGCGAGCGGGTAGGGGGCAGGCTGTGCGGCGATCGGACCAAGGCCTCGCGGGTGTTTGGAGATGAGGCTTGAGCCGGCGGTAGGGATCGCGAGCAGACCCGCGCCCCTCGCCGCCCTGCTTGCCCCGATCGCCTCGAGGGGGTTGTCCGGGTGAGGGCGAAGGCGCGGCCCCGCGCTGCCGCGGCCAGAGCGCACGAGGCCCGGGCTGCTTAAGTGCCTTCGCTGCTAGGGGAGCCAGGGGTCATTCCACTGGCAAATCCCGAGGGTGAGGTCCTTGGACTCCTCCGGGCCCCAGGTGCGGCGCTCATAGCGGTGGACCGGGCCGGGCTTTTCAAGCAGCGGCTCGACGATCCGCCAGGTCTCCTCGACGGCGTCCTCGCGGGTGAAGAGCTGGCTGCGCCCCTGCAGCGCGTCATCGAGCAGTCGCTCATAGGGCTCGGGGTCCTCACCGGGCGTTTTTTCAAACAGCACCTCCAGATCTGCCGGTTCGAATGCGTCTGAGCCGGCCTGCTTGGCAAGGAAGCGCAGGCGGGCTCCCGACTTGGGCTCGATCCGGATCGTCATCTGATTTTGCCCCGGTCGCTTGCCCGAGCCGACCCCCAGCCGCGGTGGGCGCTTGAAGGCGACGCTCACCTCGGTTGCCGTCACCGGCATCTCCTTGCCGGCCCGGATGAAGAACGGGACTCCGCTCCAGCGCCAGTTGTCGATCTCCAGCTCCAGCGCGACGAAGGTCTCGGTGGTCGAGTCCTTGCCAACCCCGTAGACGTCGAGATAGCCCTCGTACTGGCCGCGCACGTAGCGCTTGGGATCGGCGCTGCACACCGCTTTGAACAGCTCGAGCTTCTTGTCGCGAATGGAATCGGGGTGGTTGGCTGTCGGCGGCTCCATCGCGACCACGCCGAGCACCTGGAGGATGTGGTTTTGGACCACGTCGCGCAGCGCGCCGACCGGGTCATAGAAGCGCCCACGGTCAGAGACGTCGAAGTCCTCGGCCATCGTCAGCTGCACGTGGGATACGTGCTCGCGGTTCCAGACCGGCTCGAGCAGCGAGTTGGCGAAGCGCAGGTAGGTGATGTCCATCACCGGCTCCTTGCCGAGGAAGTGGTCGATCCGCATGATCTGGTCCTCCGCGAGCACCTCGTGCAGTTCGGCGTTGAGGGCCATCGCAGAATCGAGGTCGTGGCCGAAGGGCTTCTCGATCACCACCCTTGCCTTTTTGGCCAGCCCCGCCTCGCCGAGGCCACGGACCACGGTGGAAAACAGCGAGGGGGGAACCTCGAGGTAGAAGACCGGCCGCTTCGCCTTGCCGATCGCCTTGCCAACCCGCTTGAAGGTGTCGGGGTTGGCGTAGTCGCCCTGGACGTAGGAGATCCGCGCCGCGAGCCGGGAGAAGACGTCCTCGTCGGGGTCGGCGACGGTCGTGCCGATCGCCTCGCGGGCGTGCTCGCACAGTTGCTCGGCGCTCCACTCCTCGATCGCCACCCCGACGATCGGGCAGTTGAGCTTGCCCCGCGCCTCCAGTCGGTACAGCGCGCGGAAGGTCATTTTCTTTGCCAGGTCGCCGGTGATGCCGAAGATCGTCAGCACGTCGGCCGACGCGTTCCCGCTGCGCTTGGCTTTCTGGGCTGCCATCCGCGCTCAGGCTACCCAACACTCCCGCCGACGGCCCCGGCGGGTGAGGGCCGGTCGGGTCCTGGGCTCGCCGACGGTGGGATAGGGTTGGGGGAATGGAGCTGGGAATCGTCGGCCTTGGCCGCATGGGTGCCAACATGGCCCGGCGGTTGATGGGCGACGGTCACCGGATCGTCGCCTATGACGTCAACCCGGCAGCGGTCTCCGAGCTGGCCGGCGAGGGGGCTGAGGGAGCCGGCTCCCCGCAGGAGCTTGCGGGGCAGCTGAGCGCTCCGCGCTCGGTCTGGGTGATGGTCCCCTCGGGGGAGATCACCGAGAAGACGATTGAGGGCATCGCCGCGGTTCTCGAGCGCGGCGACGTAATCGTCGACGGCGGCAACTCCTATTACCGCGACGACATCCGCCGCGCCGCGAAGCTGAAGGAGAAGGGAATCGACTTCATCGACTGCGGCACCAGCGGCGGCGTCTTCGGCCTCGAGCGCGGCTACTGCCTGATGATCGGCGGCCCGCAGACGGCCGTGGATCGCCTTGACCCGATCTTCGCCTCGCTGGCGCCGGGGGTTGGCTCTGCCCCGCGCACCCCGGGCCGCGAGGGCGGAGCCGCTCACCGTCAGAGAACGGTTACCTGCACTGCGGGCCAAACGGCGCCGGGCACTTCGTGAAGATGGTCCACAACGGGATCGAGTACGGGATCATGGCCGCCTACGCCGAGGGGCTCAACATCCTGCGCAACGCCAACGCGGGCAAGGTCGAAGCGCGAGGCCGACGCCGAGACGGCGCCGATGGAGCAGCCCGAGTACTACCAGTACGACCTCGACCTGCCCGAGGTTGCCGAGGTCTGGCGGCGGGGCAGCGTGATCGGCTCGTGGCTGCTCGACCTGACCGCGGCGGCGATGTGCGAATCCCCCAAGCTCGAGGAGTTCACCGGGCGGGTCTCAGACTCCGGCGAGGGACGCTGGACCTCGATCGCGGCGATCGACGAGGGCGTGCCGACGCCGGTCCTCACCGCCGCCCTCTATGAGCGCTTCTCCTCCCGCGACCTCGACGACTTCGCCGACAAGGTCCTCTCGGCGATGCGCAAGCAGTTCGGCGGCCACGACGAGAAGAAGCAGTGAGCGCGACGCGGGCCAGGCGAGGCTCGTGGGCATAGATCTGGAGGTTGTGGCCGACGAACGCGCGGCGGCGCGGCGCAGCGCCGAGCTGATCGCCGCCGAGGGTCAGGCGGCGGTGGCCGCGCGCGGTTCTTTTTCGCTGGCGATGAGCGGCGGGCGCTCGCCCTGGGCGATGCTTGCGATTCTCGGCGACATGCGAGGAGATGCCCTGGGCTGAGACCGAGCTGTTCCAGGTCGACGAGCGGATCGCCTCGCCGGGCAGCGAGGATCGCAACCTCACCCACCTGGTGCTCGGCCTCTCGATGGAGCACCAGGTCGCGCTGCGGCCGATGCCGGTCACCCAGCGCGACCTCGACGCCGCCGCCCGCGAATACGAAAGCTCGCTGCCCGAGCCCCTCGACCTCGTTCACCTCGGCCTCGGCGCCGACGGCCATACGGCCTCGCTGTCCCCGGCGACCCCGTGCTCGAGGTGGCCGATCGACGCGTCGCAATCACCGAGGCCGCCTACCAGGGCCACCGCCGCATGACCCTCACCTATCCGACCCTCGCCGAGGCTCGCCAGATCGTCTGGCTCATCACCGGCGCCGAAAAGCAAGAACCCCTCGCCAAGCTCCTCGCCGCTGACCCCGCGATTCCTGCCGGCAGGGTCGAGAACGATCGCATGGTCATCGTCGCTGACGAATCCGCGGCTCCCGATAGTTAGCGGATTCGCTCACACACACACGGTCTGGAAAGCCAAGGCGATGGCTCGGACTCCTTCCGCAGCGTTGACCGAGGATCCGGCGCCAAAGCCGGCTCAATAGACAGGGTTGGCGCGCGGCGGAACCGGCGCGCCCGTTGGCCAACGCCCACCTTCAGAGTCACCGGGAGGCCGGCACGACCCACTTGCCAGGTTCGTTCGCCGCAGGCGGCGGTGAATTGACCGTGAGGCCGCAAGAGGCGCCGTTGGACCAAGCGCGGGCGGGCCCGATTCTCCCCCGGATCTTGGAGGCCTGCCGAGGCTCTGCCCGGCCGGCCAGGGCAAGAGCTCCGCAAGCGCAGGCAGGTGGACCGGGTTCAAGGGAAAGACGCGGGCCCCCGAGCGCATCGAGAAGCTGTTCGAAATCCACGGTGCGCTTAGGGCGGCCAGCTTTGCCCACCACGCCTTCGGCGCGCGATCGCTCTCGCCTACTGCGTTGAGGAGTCTCGCGGCACGCGGGATCTCGACCTCAACTTCCTCGGCGAGGACGATCCCGCTTATCGGAAGCCGAAGTGGCTGAGTTTGAGCTAGACCTCGCCGAGGGAGACGGTGTGGTTGGCGAGGATCCGGCCCGCCGGGTCCCAGTTGCGCTTCACTTCGACCAGGCGGGCGCAGACGCCTGGAGGCAGGATCGCGCCGACGTCGCAAGGGCGCTCGGTGAAGTTGTAGTAGGCGCCGGCGATCCAGGGCGCCATCGACTCCTCGATCTGTGTCAGGTGGCGAGGGATCGCCTCGCCGAGCTCCGGCGTCATCGGCATCCCGACGCTGTAAAGGGCAAAGCCGGCGCCGAGCTCGCAGAGGGCGCCGCCGTCCCCCGGCGGGCGGCCGAGCTCGCCGCCGAGGTGGCGAAGCTCGCTCAAGAGCAGCGGCGAGCCCGAGTCAGGGCCCGTGAGGGCGACGAAGGCGTCGATCGCCTCGTCGCTTAGCGCGCCGATCAAGTGTCCGTCGCCGATCCCCGGTACAGGGTGCTCGGGGTCCATATGGATGTGACACAGCCCCGCGGCGGGCATCCAGCCGAAAGTGTCGATGATCGGCTCGCCCAACTCGCGCAGTGGCGCGATCGCGGCTTCCCCGGCCTCCTGGCTGCCGATGCAGGCAGCGCCGATCGTCAGCAGCGGCCGCCCGCGGATCGGCTCGGGAACGTCGGGGATATCGGGTGGTGTGAGAAAGCGGACGATCGAGGTGACCTCGTCGGGGACGGTCTCGGTCCAGTCGCGGTAGGCGCGGACCGCGGCGGCGCCGACCTCGGCTCCGAAGAGAAGCGCCCCGGCGTAGACCTCGGCGACCGGCAGAAGGTCGAAGTGCAGCGCGGTGACGATCGCATAACCGCCGCCGCCGCCGCGAAGCGCCCAAAAGAGATCGGCGTCGTTTTCGGCGTCGACCGTTCGCCTCTTAGCGTCGGCGCTCACCAGCTCGATCGCCGCGACCCGGTTGCAAGCGAGCCCGTGGCGGCGGCCCAGCCAGCTGAGCCCGCCTCCCAGCGAGTAACCGATGACTCCGACGTCTGGGGCCGAGCCCGGCATGAAGGAGAGGCCGTGAGCGCCCGCGGCCTCAGAAAGCTCGACGACCAAAACGCCCGCCTCGACCCGAGCGGTACCGGCGCTGGGGTCGATCTCGATGCCCCGCATCCGCGACGTCTTGAGCAGGATCGCCCCGTCGAGTGGTCCGAGCGGGGCGGCGCCGTGTCCGGTGCCCTGGGGGGCGACCTTGAGGCCTCGCTCGGCGGCGAAAGCGACGGTGGCAGCGACGTCCTCAGCACTCTCGGCGAAGGCCACCGCGGCGGGGCGCTGATCGGCCGCCAGGTTCCAGGCGGCGCGAGCCTCCTCCCAGTCGGAGTCCTCGGGGGTGGCGATCCGGCCGGCGATCTGCAGTCCGCTGAAGTCGGTCATCTGGTCTCTCCTTCTGGGATTCAATCGAAGCTGAGGTGCTCGACGGTGCGGGCCGTCCCCACCAGCACTTCGCTGACCATATCCGCCGGAAAGAGGCCGTGGGCGGCGACGCCGGGGTCGGCCTCAAGCCGAGCCGCCAGCGACGCAGGGTCTTCGATCGGCCCGTGGTAGTCGGCGATCAGTCCCTCGTCGGGGCTGGGTGGAGCGTCGCGCAGGGCCACCCGCTCGCCAAGCCGGGCAAGGGTCGAGCGCAGGCCGAAGGCGAAAAGCTCCAGTGGGACCAGGCCATTCAGGGCGTCCACCGGCTTGCTTGAGTCGGCGATCACGATGAAGCGCTCGGCCGCCGCGGCGACGATCTTCTCGCGCAGGTGGGCGCCACCGCCGCCCTTGATCAGCCAGCCGTCGGCAGCCACCTGGTCGGCACCGTCAATCGCGATGTCGAGGCGCTCGAGCTCGCCGAACCCCTCGACCGAAAGTCCCAGCTCGCGCGCCTGAGCCTCGGTCGCGACAGATGTCGCCACGCAGCGAATCCCGCTCAGGCCGCGCCGCGCCAGCGCCGGCAGCAGGTAGGTGACCGTCGAGCCAGTGCCCAGTCCCACCGCCATCCCCTCCTCGACCAGCTCGGCCGCCGCCTCGGCGGCTAGCCGCTTCTCGGTGTCGGCATCCGGTCGTTGCTGCACGTTCACGGGAATCTATGCGCTGAGGAATAGGATCGCCGCAGCGAGCATGGAGCCGACCCAGCCGGACATCGACCAGCTCTGCATCGACACGATCCGCACGCTGTCGATCGACGCGATCCAGAAGGCCAACTCCGGTCATCCCGGGACGCCGATGGCGATGGCGCCGGTTGCCTACACGCTGTGGCAGCGCTTCCTGCGCTTTGACCCCGCCGACCCGATCTGGCCCAACCGCGACCGCTTCGTGCTCTCCGCCGGGCACGCCTCGATGCTGCTCTACGCGCTGCTCTTCCTGGCCGAGGTGCGCGCGGTCGACCCCGACTATGAGGTCGTCGGGGACCCCGCCGTCAGCCTCGAGGACATCAAGCGCTTCCGCCAGCTCGGCTCGCGCGCCCCCGGTCATCCCGAGTACCGCTGGACCTCCGGCGTGGAGACGACGACCGGACCGCTCGGCCAGGGCGTCGCCACCATCGGTCGGCATGGCGATCGCCGTCCAAGCTGGCAGGCCGCCCGCTTCAACCGCCCCGGCTTCGAGCTGTTCGACTTCGACGTCTACGCGATCTGCCGGCGACGGCTGCATGATGGAGGGGGTCTCCGGCGAGGCGGCCTCGCTCGCCGGCCACCTGAAGCTCGACAACCTCTGCTGGATCTACGACAACAACCACATCACGATCGACGGGCAGCACCGACCTCGCCTACAACGATGACGTCGCGGCCCGCTTCATGGGCTACGGCTGGAACGTGACCCGGGTCGGCGACGCCAACGACACCGGAGCTGCTGGCGCGGGCGTTCGAGGCGTTCAGGGCCGAGAGCGACCGCCCGACGCTGGTCATCGTCGACAGCCACATCGGCTGCGGCTCGCCGCACAAGCAGGACACCGCCGCCGCCCACGGCGAGCCGCTCGGCGAGGAGGAGGTGCGGGCAGACCAAGCGGGCCTACGGCTGGCCCGAGGATGCCCAGTTCCTCGTCCCCGAGGGCGTGCGCGAGCACTTCGCCGAGGGCATCGGCAGGCGCGGCGCCGAGGCCCGCGCGGAGTGGGAGCGCGACGCTCGCCGCCTACGCGAGGCAGAGTCCCGGACCTCGCCGCGGAGATCGAGGCGATGCAGCGACGCGAGCTGCCCGACGGCTGGGACGCGGACGATCCCCGCCTTTGAGCCCGGCCGACGCGAAGGGCGCTCGCCACCCGCGAGGCCTCCCGGAAGGTCGAGAACGCGCTCGCCGCCGCACCTGCCCTGGCTGATCGGCGGCTCGGCCGACCTCACCGCCTCGACCACGGTGCGCCTCGACTTCGACGGCGCCGGCGATTTCGAGCCCGGCGACCTACGCGGGCCGCAAGCTGCACTTCGGCATCCGCGAGCACGCAGGCGGCGGCGATCTCCAACGGCCTGTCGCTCGTCCAAGCTGCGCCCGCTCTGGTCCGGCTTCCTGATCTTCCCGACTACGCGCGGCCGGCGATCCGGCTCTCCGCGCATGATGGAGCTGCCGGTGATCTACATCTTCACGCCACGACTCGATCGGGCTGGGCGAGGACGGACCCACCCATCAGCCGGTCGAGCAGCTCGCCTCGCTGCGCGCGATGCCCGGCCTCGACGTGATGCGGCCCGGCCGACGCCAACGAGGTCGTCGAGGCATGGCGGGTGGCGCTCGAGGCAAGCCACCAGCCGGTCGCGCTCGTCCTTACGCGCCAGGACGTGCCGGCGCTCGACCGCTCACGGTATGCGCCGGCCGCGGGCCTGCGCGCGGGGCGGCTACGTCCTCGCCGACGCCGCCGACGGCATGCCCGGAGGTGATCTGATCGCGACCGGCAGCGAGGTGCCCTCTGCCCTCGCCGCCCACGAGGAGCTGAGCGCCGAAGGCGTCCGCTCGCGCGTGGTCAGCCTCCCCTGCTGGGAGCTGTTTGACCGCCAGGAGCGAGGCCTACCGCGAGGAGGTGCTGCCGCACGCCGTCAGTGCCCGCGTCTCGGTCGAGGAGGCCTCGACGATGGGCTGGGACCGCTACGTTGGACCCGCCGGCGCAGTGATCGGCATGCACACGTTCGGCACCTCGGCACCGCTGAAGGACGTGCAGACGAAGTTCGGCTTCACCCCGGACCGGGTCGCCGAGGCGGCCCGCGAAGCGCTCGGCCGGGCCACCGCCAATGTCTAAACGGACCGCAGGAGGGAGCGAGGAATGAAGCCAACCGCACGACTGCACGAGGCCGGCCAGAGCCTCTGGCTCGACAACATCACCCGCACGATGCTCGACGACGGCACGCTCGCCGGCTACATCGACGAGCTCTCGATCACCGGGCTGACCTCCAACCCGACGATCTTCGACAAGGCGATCGCCGGCGGCGAGGCCTACGACGAGCAGATCGCCACGCGGCGCTGCGCCGACCAGTCCGGGCGAGGACCTCTTCTTCGAGCTGGCGATCGCCGACCTGCGCCGCGCCGCCGACCTCTTCGCCGCCGGTCCACGAGCGCACCGACGGGGTCGACGGCTTCGTCTCGCTCGAGGTCTCGCCGCTGCTTGCCGACGACACCGAGGCGACGATCGTGCAGGCCGCGGAGCTGCACGCCAAGGCCGAGCGCGACGAACCTCTTCATCAAGATCCCCGGGGACCGACGGCCGGGCTCCCGGCGATCGAGGAGTCGATCTTCGCCGGCATTCCGGTCAACGTCACCCTGCTCTTCTCGCGCGAGCAGTACCTCGCCGCCGCCGACGCCTACATGCGCGGCATCGAACGGCGGATCGAGGCGGGGCTCGACCCGGACGTCGCCTCGGTCGCCTCGCTCTTCGTCAGCCGCTGGGACGTCGCGGTCGCCGGACGAGGTCCCCGCGGAGCTGCACAACCGACTCGGCATCGCGGTCGGCGGCCGCGCCTATCGCGCCTACCGCGAGCTGCTCGACTCCGACCGCTGGCAGCGCCTGCTCAACGAGGGCGCCCGCGCCGCAGCGCCTGCTCTGGGCGAGCACCGGGACCAAGGACCCGAAGGCCTCCGACATCCTCTACGTCGAGGCGCTGGCCTCGCCCGTTCACGGTCAACACGATGCCCGAGAAGCACGCTCCTCGCCTTCGCCGACCACGGCGAGGTGGGCGAGCTGCATGGCGGCGGACGGCGGCGACTCTGAGCAGGTGCTGGCGCGGTTCGGCGAGGCCGGGATCGACGTCGACAGCGCTCGCGGCGCGGCTCCAGGAGGAGGGAAAGCAGGCCTTCGTCGAGTCCTGGAACGACCTGCTCGCCTCGATTGAGTCCAAGCGCGGAGCGCTGGCGGCGTGAGCGGCGCGCGACGTGAGTGAGCGAACGCCCGCCGCTGCGCCAGGCCGCGGCCTGGGGGGAGCTCGAGCGCCACTTCACCGAGGTCCGCGACACGCCACCTGCGCGAGCTCTTCGCCGCCGACCCCGGGCGCGGCGAGCGCCTGGTCGCCGACGGCGCCGGCCTCTACCTCGACTACTCCAAGAACCGCGTCACCGACGAGACGCTGATGCTGCTCGGTCGCGCTCGCCCGCGAGCGCGGCCTGCCGCGAGCGCCGCGAGGCGATGTTCGCCGGCGAGCGGATCAACGTCACCGAGGACCGCGCCGTCCTGCACGTCGCGCTGCGGATGCCGCGCGACGCGCTCGCTGATCGTCGACGGCGACGACGTCGTGCCCGCAGGTCCACGCGGTGCTGCGACCGGATGGCCGCCTTCTGCCGAGCGGGTCCGCATCCGGCGAGTGGAAGGGCCACACCGGCAAGCCGATCCGCAACGTCGTCAACATCGGCATCGGCGGCTCCGACCTCGGCCCGGTGATGGCCTACGAGGCGCTGCGCCACTACAGCCGCCGCGACCTGACCTTCCGCTTCGTCTCCAACGTCGACGGCACCGACTTCGCCGAGGCGATCCGCGACCTCGACCCCGCCGAGACGCTCTTCATCGTCGCCTCCAAGACCTTCACCACGCTGGAGACGATGACCAACGCCCGCACCGCCCGCGAGTGGGTGCTCGCCGGCGCTCGGCGGCGAGAGGCCGCCGTCGCCAAGCACTTCGTCGCCGTCTCCACCAACGCCGAGGAGGTCGCGAAGTTCGGCATCGACACCGACGAACATGTTCGGCTTCTGGGACTGGGTCGGCGGCCGCTACTCGATGGACTCGGCCATCGGCCTCTCGACGATGCTCGCGATCGGGCCCGAGCAACTTCCGCGAGATGCTGGCCGGCTTCCACGCGATGGACGAGCACTTCCGCGACGCGCCGCTCGGAGCAGAACCTGCCGGTCCTGCTGGGGCTGCTGGCCGTCTGGTACACCGACTTCTTCGGCGCGCAGACCGTCGCCGTCCTGCCCTACGACCAGTACCTCACGCGCTTCCCCGCCTACCTCCAGCAGCTGACCATGGAGTCCAACGGCAAGCACGTCACCCTCGACGGCGTCGCGCGTCGACTACCAGACCGGGCCCGATCTTCTGGGGCGAGCCCGGCACCAACGGCCAGCACTCCTTCTACCAGCTCATCCACCAGGGCACGCGGCTCATCCCCTGCGATTTCATCGGCTTCGCCGCAGCCGCTCAACCCGCTCGGCCACCACCACGACATGCTGATGGCCAACGTCTTCGCCCAGGCCGAGGCGCTCGCCTTCGGCAAGACCGCCGAGCAGGTGCGCGCCGAGGGCACGCCCGAGGCGGCTCGTGCCGCACCGGGTCTTCCAGGGCAACCGCCCGTCCAACACGATCCTCGCCGAGCGGCTCACCCCGAGACGCTCGGGCAGCTGGTCGCCCTCTACGAGCACAGCGTCTTCACCCAGGGGGCATCTGGGACATCGACTCCTTCGACCAGTGGGGCGTGGAGCTGGGCAAGGCGCTGGCCAGGCGATCGTCCCCGAGCTGGAGGCGCGGCAGCGAGCCGAAGCTGCGCCACGACAGCTCCACCAACGCGCTGATCCGCCGCTACCGCGAGGCGCCGCGCGGCCGCCCCTTTGATCCGCGAGCCCGCGGAGTAGGGTGCCCGCGCTCGACCCGCTCCCGCTGGCGGCGTCGGCATCGAACCTGCTCGCCGCGCGCGAGCAGATGGCATTCACCCTCGCCTTCCACATCGTCCTCGCCTGTCTCGGCGTCGCCTTCCCGGCGATCGATCCTGATCGCCAACTACCTTGGGCTGAAGCGCGACGACGGCGACGCGATGGAGCTGGCGCGGCGCTGGTCGAAAGCGATGGCGGTGACCTTCGCCGTCGGCGCGGTCACCGGAACCGTGCTCACCTTCGAGTTCGGCCTGTTGTGGCCGCGCTTCATGGAACGCTTCGGCGCCGCCTTCGGCATCGCCTTCGCGATCGAGGGGATTTTCTTCTTCACCGAGGCGATCTTCCTCGCGATCTACATGTACGGGTGGAAGCGGCTCGGCGGCTGGGCGCACTTCTGGACGGGGGTGCCGATGGTGATCACCGGGATCGGCGGCGCCTTCTCGGTGGTCGCCGCCAACGCCTGGATGAACCAGCCGCAGGGCTTCACCCTCGACGCCGCCGGCAAGGTGGTCGAGCACCGAACCGGTCAAGGTCCTCTTCAACCCGGCGACCTGGTACGAGGTCGCCGCACATGATCCTCGCCGCCTACATCGTGGTCGGCTTCCTCGTCGCCTCGGTCTACGCGGCCGGGATGCTGAAGGGTCGCCGCGACCGCCTCCACCGCCTCGGCCTGCTGATCCCGCTGACGATCGGCCTGATCGCCACGCCGCTACAGTTCCTGGTCGGCGACACCGCGGCCCGCGCGGTCGCCGACAACCAGCCGGCCAAGTTCGCCGGCATGGAGTGCATCCAGAAGACCGGGGGCCACCAGACCGAGTACCTCGGCGGCATCTGCACCGTCGAGCGGGGTGAAGGCGGCGATCCCGATCCCCGACCTCGACTCCTTCCTGGTCGGCTTCAGCGCCAACACCAAGGTCACCGGCCTGAACTCGATCCCGCGCCGACGAACGGCCGCCCGTCGACACGCTGCTGCACCTCTCCTTCGACGCGATGGTCGGGATCTGCACCGCTGTTTATCGCGCTCGGCGTCTGGTTTGCCTACGTCTGGTGGCGGCGGCGCGAGATGCCCGGACGGTCTGGTTTCTGCGCGCGGTGGCGATCTCCGGCGCAGCGGCGGTGCTCTCGCTGTGGTGCGGCTGGATCGTCACCGAGGTCGGTCGCCAGCCCTGGATCCTGCAGGGCTACATGCGGACCGCTGAAGCCGTCACCCCGGCCCACGGGATCTGGTTCGCCTTCGCCGCGGTCTTGGTTCTCTATCTGGCGATCGGGACGGCGGCGATCTTGGTCTTGCGTTCGATGTCCAGGCGCTGGCGCGAAGGCCGCGCCGAACCCGAGGGCGGCGCTCCCTACGCGCCGCCGGCGGCGCTACCGCAGGCCGGCTCGTGACGAGGGCCGACGTCGCCGCCGGGATCCTCTGGGTCGGGGCGACCTTCTACGCCCTCTTCGGCGGTGCCGACTTCGGCGGCGGCTTCTGGGACCTGATCGCCGGCGGCGATCGAGCGGGGGGAGCGGCCGCGGGCGCTGATCCAGCGCTCGCTGACCCCCGTCTGGGAGGCCAACCACGTCTGGCTGATCTTCATCCTCGTCGTCCTGTGGACCGCTTTCCCACCTGCCTTCGGCGCCGTGATGACGACCCTCTATGTGCCGCTGGCGCTGGCCGCGGTCGGGATCGTCCTGCGCGGCTCGGGCTTTGCCTTCCGCAAGTCGATCGAGGGCCTCCGGGCGCGGCGGGCGGCGGGTGCGACCTTCGCCTTCTCCTCGGTGCTGACGCCATTCTTCATGGGCACGGTGGTCGGCGCGGTCGCCGCCGGCAACGTGCCGGCGAGCGGCAGCGGGCGATGCCTTCTCGAGCTGGCTGGAGCCGCTGCCGCTAGTGACCGGGGCGATGTTCGTCGCCACCGGCGCCTACCTCGCCGCCGTCTTCTTGGTCGGCGATGCCCGCCACCGCGGGGACCGGGAACTCGAGCGCTACTTCGTGCGGCGGGCGCTGGCGGCGGCGCTGGTCGCCGGCCTCGCCGCCGCCTTCGGCCTGATCGAGCTGCACGCCGAAGCCCGCTACATCTTCGACCGCCTCACCAGCCAGGGCTTGCCGCTGGTGCTCCTCTCTGCCCTCTGCGGGATCGGCCTCCTGATCGTCCTTCTCGGTGGCGCCCGGCGACCGTTGCGCCCGCTCGCCGGCGGGGCGGTGGTCGCCGTGATCTGGGGCTGGGGGATCGCCCAGTTCCCCTACCTTTTGCCGATGAGCCTCAAGATCGGCGAAGCGGCCGCGCCGAACGCGACGCTGGACGTCATCTTCATCGTCTTTGCGATCGCCGCCGTCCTCGTCCTGCCCTCGCTCGGCCTCCTCTACACGCTCTCTCAGCGGGACATGCTCGAGGGTGAGCATTGATCGAGGCCGTCCTCTTTGACATCGACGGCACCCTGATCAGCACCGGGGGTGCCGGCGCGCTCGCCTGGCGCGGAGCCTTCGAGGAGCTGTACGGAAAACCGCTCGACATCCGCGAGGTGACCGAGTCCGGGATGACCGACCCTGAGGTCGGACGCGTCGCGCTGCGCAACATCCTCGGTCGGGACCCCGATGGCCGCGAGCTGGCCACCGCGATGGCCCATTACCTGCGCCACCTCTCCGACACGGTCGACCAGGCTGCCGGCTACCGGGTGATGCCGGGGATCGAAGAGTTGGTCGAGCGCCTCGTCGACGACGGGCACCTGCTCGGCCTGACCACGGGAAACGTCGAGGCAGCCGCCCATATCAAGCTCGCCCGCGCCGGCCTCAACCGCTATTTCTCATTTGGCGGCTATGGCTCTGATTCCAGGGAGCGCACCGAGCTGACCCGTTGCGCGCTTGAGCGTGGCCGGCTGGTCTCGGGCGGGGTCCTGGGCGAGTCCGCCTGCATCTCAGTCGGCGATACCCCCCGCGACGTGGCCGCCGGCCACGGGGCGGGGATCGAAGTGGTCGGCGTGGCGACGGGCAATTTCACCGTCGCCCAGCTGCGGGAGGCCGGCGCTGACCATGTCGTGGCAACGGTCGCCGACGGCTTCCCCGTCTAGGCCAGAGTGCAGCGGGCCTGGTAGATCGAGAGGAACCCCGATTCAAAGCCGTTGCGCGCCATCCGCAGGTAAAGGCGCCAGACCCTGACCCGTTCTGGGCCGGCGAGCGCGACGGCGCGATCGAGGTTCTCGTCGAGGCGGCGCGCCCAGTGGCGGAGCGTCTCCGCGTAGTCGGCGCCGAACTCCTCGATGTGGCGGGTGATGAACCCTGCTCGCTCCAGGGCCAGCAGAACCCGCGAGAGGTGCAGCGGGTCGGCGTCCGGGAAGACGTAGCGCTCTGAGAAGGGGCCGGCGGCGGGGTCGGTGTGGCGCAGCCGCGCGATGCCGTGGTTTAGCAGCCGCCCGCCCGGCTCCAGCAGCCCGGCCAGGGTCTGCGCGTAGACGTCGATCTGCTCCTCGCCGACGTGCTCGACCATGCCGATGCTGGCAATTGCATCGAAGCGCTCGCCCGCCAGGTCGCGGTAATCCATGACCCGGATCTCGACCCGGTCGCCGACCCCGGCCTCCGCGGCCCGCCGGCGCGCCTTTTCGGCTTGGGGTGGGGAGAGGGTGATGCCGAGCACCCGCGCGCCGTGCCGGGTCGCCGCCCAGAGCGGGAAGCTGCCCCAGCCGCAACCGACGTCGAGCACCCGCTCGCCCTCCCCCAGCGCCAGCTTGCGGCAGACCATCTCGAGCTTCTCCTCCTGCGCTTCCTCCAGCGTCTTGGCACCGAGCGAGAAGACCGCGCAGCTGTAGGTCATCGAGTCATCGAGGAAGAGGGAGAAGAACTCGTTGGACACGTCGTAGTGGTGGCGCACGGCGCGGGCGTCGCGCTCCTTGCTATGGCGGCGGCCACTGGGGCGAAGCTCGGAGTCCGGGCGGCGCGGCGGCAGGGTCAACCCCGCGGCGCGCACCGCGGCCAAAAGGAGTGCCCGCTTGTCCTCGCGCGCCATTTTCGGCGGTTCCCAGGAATCAAGCAGCTCGATCACCGCGTCCATGTCGCTGACCTCGATCTCCCCGCTCACGTAGGCGCGCCCCAGGCCGAGCTGTCCCGGTGCGCGCAGGACGTGGGCGGCGGCGCGCGGGGAGCGCAGGTAGAAGGTCGGCCCCGCGCCGGCGCTCGCCGGCAGGCGCGTCCCGTCCCAGAACTCGACTGTGAACGGTCGCTCTGGAATCCGGCTCTCGATCTCGCGCCGCAGCGGCGCGGTGCTGGCAAACGGCATCGCGGCGGGACCCTATAACCCGTGAGGGGCCCGCGCCTCGGGAGCTTTGGCACCTTCTGGCGGCGTTCAGCCCTATCATCGAATTCGATGTCTGCCACCGCCGGTCCGCTTCCCTCCGACATTCAGCCCGTCGCCAACGAGACGCGTGACCGGATCATCACCGGGTTGGTGACGCTGATCCCCTTCGTCGCGCTCGGCTTCGCCGCCTGGCAGGTTTGGGGTCAGGCGCTTCACTGGAGCGACGTCTTCCTCTTCCTCGGGATGTACGCGCTGACCGGACTCGGGATCACGGTTGGCTTCCATCGCCACCTCACTCACCGCAGCTTCAAAGCAAAGCCCTGGCTGCACGGGCTGCTGGCGATTCTCGGCTCGGCGGCGATCGAGGGTCCGGTGATCTCCTGGGTCGCCGATCACCGCAAGCACCACGCCTTCTCCGATGAACTGGGGGACCCACACAGCCCCCACGTCGACCACGGCCACGGCCTCGCCGGCGCCCTGCGCGGTCTCTTCCATGCCCACATGGGCTGGCTGTTCATCCACACCCAGCGTGGCAACAAAGAACGCTTCGCGCCGGACCTGCTCGCCGACCCGCTGATCTCCTGGGTGGACCGCACCTTCATCTACTGGGCGATCCTCGGCCTGCTGGTCCCCTTCGCCCTCGGCTGGGTGATCGGCGGGACCCTATTTGCGGC
This sequence comes from uncultured Solirubrobacterales bacterium, assembly GCA_963722965.1. Taxonomy (GTDB): domain Bacteria; phylum Actinomycetota; class Thermoleophilia; order Solirubrobacterales; family 70-9; genus DATLSM01. The sequence continues at coordinate 41,237 of CAVROX010000008.1, forward strand.
GCTGACCGGCCTGCTCTGGGGCGGTCTGGTCCGGGTCTTCGTTTTGCACCACTTCACCTACAGCATCAACTCGCTGTGCCATGTCTTCGGCAACCGCGACTACGAGACGACCGACGAGTCGCGCAACCTCGCCCTGATCGCAATACCGACCTTTGGCGAGGCCTGGCACAACAACCACCATGCCTTCCCGACCTCGGCGACCCATGGCCTCGGTCGCTGGCAGCTCGATATCTCGGCGCTTGTCATCGACTTGCTCGAGCGCCTCGGCTGGGTCTGGGACGTGGTCCGGGTCTCGCCCGAGCGCCTCGCCTCCAAGCTCGCCGCCTGAGCCGGCCTCCGTTCAGGGCGCTTCGGGTGATTCGTACCAGTCGATCCACCCGCCGCAGGCCTTGTGCAGGGGCACGATCCGGTGTGGCTTGGCGGGGACCGCAACCAGCGCGCCGATGTAGGCCTTGCCTTCATAGCCGCTCAGTTCCTGCAGGGTGGTCGGCTTTGCGGTGGCAATCGTGAAGCGGACCGGTCCACCCCTGCTGAGGTAGCGGCCGGCCGGCCAGAACTGACCGTCATTGGCGAGGCTTATCCCGCTCGGGCGCTGGCCGTCCAGCGCCGGGATCAGCGCCTGGCTGAAGCGTGGCGCCGACAGGGTGAGGCCAAACGGCGAGAAGTACTGCAGCGAGAGTTCCCAGGTCCCGGCCGGCAGGTCGAGCGTCTGTGAGCTAGCTGCGCCGGTGCCCAGTTCGCTGCCCGCGTTCCAACGTCCTTTTGACCCGACCACCGGCGAGGTCGGAAAGAGCGAAGCGCGACCGGGGTTTTCGAGGAGGATGCGGACCTCCGGCGAAGCGCAGTTGGCCAGGACGCCCGCTTCGGTTCCCTCGATCAACACCTGGCGGTTAGCCGGCGTCGGCCCGACCCGCTTCCAGAGGATGTACGAGGGGGTGGCGGCGATGCGGCGGAAGTTGGGCGGCGCCTGGCTATTCCAAGCCGCCCGTCCGGTGATCACGTAGCGGAAGCGTTCGAGCGTGCCGCGCGAAAATGAGTCGAAGTCGATCGGGCTGTAGGCATCGCCGGTGTCAAACGGCTTCTCCGGGTTCTGGGCGACCTCGGGGTCGGGGAACTCGACCAGCGGCACGTGGGTGTCGGCGCCTGCGAGCTCATAGGCGGCGTAGCGGTCCTGGCCCGCGTAGAGGACCTGCTTGCCGTGCAGGATCGGCATGAAGGCACGCAGCTCAGCGCCGTGGCCAGGGGGGCCGACCGGCGCGTCGCGCAGTGCGAGGAAGCTCGAGTAGGCGGCGCCGCCGATGAAAGCCAAGGCGAGGACGCTCCAGCCCAGGCGCATCAGCGGGGTGCGCGGCCGCCTCTGAGTGCTCGTCGCGCCAAGGCGCTCGGCGGGCGCCCCCCGGCCGAGCTCGGCGAGCAGCGGCCGCACCGCGAGGAGCATCGCCAGCGGTGCCGCGATCATCAGCGCCTTGGCGCGCGAGTACTCACCGCTGAACGGCAGCGAGGCGAGATACAGGAGGGCACTCGCCGCCAGCGCCACCGGCACCGCGAGGTCACGGCGCCGCACCCACCAGATCGCCCCCAGCAACAAGGCCAGCCCGGCGATCGCCCCCGCCAGCCCGGTCAGGTGCGCCCCGCCGGGGGCGCTAAGGCGGTAGTTGGCCGTCGGCCAGATCCCCAGCGCCTCGACCGGCGAGACCGGCCCGTAGGTGTTGCTTCCCGCCACCTGGCTGAAGCCGTGGCCGAAGCCGAACGGGCCGACCACGGCGAGCAGGGCCAGCGCCGCGACCAACAAAGCCACCCCGGCCAGCAGCGCCGGGCGCTGTCGGCGCAAAAAGCCCGCCAGCGCCCGCGGCGCCAACGCCCGTCGAATCCCGGGTACGGTGAGGCTCCAGCCAAGCGTGATCGCGACGGGCCAGGCGAGGCCGGCGAAGCTGTAGGAGAAGAAGATCCCACCGGCGAGCGCCAGCGGGGGCAGCAGGTAACGCAGCCTCAAGCGGGCGCCTTCGGGCAACCGACCCAGCCCGCGCAACCAGAGGGCGAAGGCGAGCACGAAGAGCGCCTCCGCCATCTCCTTGAAGGCGGCCTGGGCAAAGTAGGAGGCGGCGAGGTAGGGGAGGGCGATCAGGGTCGCGGCGACCGCGCGCCGCAGGGCTCCGAGGTTGCCCAGCGCTGCGAGCGCGGTCAGCCCGGTGAGAACGCCGATCGCGAAGATCTCGCCGATGAAGGCCTGTGCCAGCCCGATCCCCGGCAGCGCGGCGAGGGCGATGGCGATGCCGTGTGGACCCAGCGGGTAGCCGGGATCCGGACTCGGCCCGAAACCGTTACGCAGCCATTCGGCCCAGGCCAGGTGCAGACCGAGGTCGTTGTTGAAACCCTCGCCGAGGAGCCCCCAGCGCCCGCTCACCGCGAACGGGATCGAGAGCGCCGCCAGCAGGATCACAGCAACCGGCAGCCCTTCGCCCAGCGCCCCCGGAGCACGGCCCGAGCGGCCCCGCAGACCCACCGCGGCGAGCACCACCAAGACCAGGAGGGCGACGGCCGCCGTCACTCCGTGTCCGGGCATGCGCACAAAGAAGCCGGCCACGGTGATCGTCGCGCCAAAGCCCACCGCGGGCTCAAGCCAGGACCACGAGTCCCGACCCGCGTAGGCGAGCAGCGCCCTCCCCACCAACAGCGAGACGGCGGCGATCAGTGCCGCCGAGGCGTAGGTAGCGATCATCAGGGTCGCAACCTATGCCAGCGGCGCGAGCGATGCAGCCGCAGGCGCCTGCGGTCTTTACGCGATCTTTATCGCCTTCCCCCGAATCCTCACACAGCCTTGATGGCGCGGGGTGCATGATCGATCTGCCTTGTTTTCGGCAGCGAACATCTTTCCCGGTGGCGGCAGTCCGGTGGCCGACGTTTTCGCGATCGCGATCGCGGTCGGCATTTTTGCCCTCCTTTACTGGGCGATCGACCTGATCGACCGGATATGACGCTGGCGACGATCACTGGGGCCGACATCTTCGGCCTGATCGTCTCAGCGCTGGTCTGCATCTACCTGCTCTACGCGCTACTGCGCGGGGAGAAGCTCTAGTGGCGCAGGGATGGCTTCAGGTCGCGATCTTCGTCGCGGTCCTGATCGCGCTGAGCAAACCGCTGGGCGCCTACATGGCCCGCGTCTACACCGGCCGGCGCGTCTTCCTCAGTCCCGTCCTCGGCTGGGCGGAGCGCCTCACCTACCGGGCGATGCGCGTCGACCCTGCCGCCGAGCAGGACTGGAAGGCCTACGCCCGCAGCATGATCGTCTTCTCGCTGCTGTTTTGGATCGCGCTCTACCTGATCCTGCGCACCCAGGGGATCCAGCCCTTCAACCCTGCGGGCTTTCACTCGGCGCCCTGGGACGTCAGCTTCAACACCACCTCCTCCTTCATCACCAACACCAACTGGCAGTACTACGGCGGCGAAACAACGCTCACCTACTTCGCCCAGATGGCGGGCCTCGCGGTCCAGAACTTCGTCTCCGCCGCGGTCGGGATGGCCGTGCTGGTGGCGATGATCCGCGGGATCATCGCCCGCAGCGGTGAGGGCCTGGGCAACTTCTGGCAGGACACGGTCCGCGGCCTCTACTACATCCTCTTGCCGCTGGCTTTCATCGTCAGCCTGATCCTCGTCTCCCAGGGAGTCCTGCAGACGCTGGGCCACGCGCTCAGCGTGACGACTCTGGCCGGGGCCAACCAGACCCTGGCGCTTGGGCCGGTTGCCTCCCAGGTTGCGATCAAGCAACTCGGCACCAACGGCGGCGGATTCTTCAACACCAACTCCGCCTACCCCTTCGAGAACCCTACCCAGCTCTCCAACTTCATCGAGCTGTTGGCGATCATCCTGATCCCGGCGGCGCTGACCTACACCTACGGGCGCATGGTCGGCGCCCAGCGCCAGGGCTGGGCGATTTTCGCCGCGATGCTCGTCCTCTGGATCGCTCTGATCGCGGTGATCGTGCCAGCCGAGCAGCACGGCACCCCAGCCCAGCATCTGGCGGGCCTGCACACCACCGCCTTCCACGGCTCCACCGGCGGCAACATGGAGGGCAAGGAGCAGCGCAACGGGATCACCGAGTCGGCGCTCTGGGGGACCACGACCACCGTCACCTCCAACGGCTCGGTCAACTCCTCGCTTGAGTCCTTCACCGGCCTCGGCGGCGCCGTGCCGATGTCGGGCCTGGCGGCGAGCGAGGTGATCTTCGGCGGCGTCGGCACCGGCCTTTACTCGATGCTGCTCTTCGTCTTGCTGGCGGTCTTTCTCGGCGGCCTGATGGTCGGCCGCACCCCCGAGTATCTGGGCAAGAAGGTACAGGCGCGGGAGATCAAGCTGGTCTCCCTCGGCGTCCTCTACACGCCGCTCACTGTGCTTTTCGCCGCGGGGCTTGCCACGGCGACAAGGCTCGGGACGCGCTCGATCTTCGCCGGGATCAACCCCCAGGGCTTCTCGGAGACCCTCTACGCCTACCTCTCCCAGGCAAACAACAACGGCTCGGCCTTCGCTGGCTACACCGGCTTCGAGCAGCCCCACGCCCCCGGCAACGTCGGCGCCTACGGGATCACCTTCGCCGACCTGCTCGGCGGGGCGGTGATGCTCACCGCTCGCTTTATCCCGATGCTCATCGTCCTCGCGGTCGCCGGGTCGCTGGCAAAGAAGAAGGTCTCCCCGGCTGGTCTGGGGACGATGCGCACCGACAACCCGACCTTCGTGATCTTGCTGATCGGCGTCGTGATCTTGGTCGGTGCCCTCACCTTCTTCCCCGCCCTGCTGCTTGGGCCGATCGCCCAGAGCCTGACGACGAGGCTGTTTTAGATGCGCAAGGACCTGCTCAACTCGCTGCTCGGCGTGATCGTGATCACGATCGTCTTCGGCCTCCTCTACCCGCTGGTGATGACCGGGATCGCCCAGGTCCTCTTCCCCAGCCAGGCCAACGGCTCGAAGGTGAACGTCAACGGGAAGGTCGTCGGATCGAGCCTGATCGCACAGCCCTTCTCCCATCCGGTGATCGGCAAAAACGGCAAGCCCGAGCTAAACGAAGAAGAAGAAGTGCTTGCCCCCGACAAGGGCTACTTCCAGCCGCGGCCCTCCCAGACCGGCTACTCAGGTAATGCCAGCTACTTCAGCAACCTGGGGCCCAACAGCGTTGAAGCGCGCGAAAAGGTGCGCGAATACATCTCGGCCTACATCAGGCTGGAGAAACCCTTTGACCCCAGCCTGACCAAGACCCAGATCCCGGTCGACGCAGTGACCGAATCGGCCTCTGGAGTCGACCCTGAAATCTCGCAGGCCAACGCCTGGATCCAGGCCCACCGGATTGCCGCGATCCGCCACCTCACCCTGGCGAAGGTCGACAGCCTGATCTCGGCCAACACCAACGGCCGCTTTCTCGGCGTCTTCGGTGAGCCCGGCGTCGACGTCCTTCAACTCAACGTCGCCCTCGACAAGGAAGCCCCACTCAAATGACCGAGACCCAGCCCCGTTCCCTGTTTGACCCCGAGATCCTGCGCCCGGCCCTGGTCGAGTCGCTGCGCAAGCTCGACCCGCGGGTACAGGCCCGCAACCCGGTGATGTTCGTGGTCGAGATTGGCGCCCTGATCACCATTGTCGCCTGGCTGATCCAGGTCTTCGGCGGCAAGCCCCTGGGCGGTGGGCACGAGCCGGCCTGGTTTACCTTCTCGATCTCGATCTGGCTCTGGCTCACGGTCGTCTTCGCCAACATGGCGGAGGCGCTGGCTGAGGGGCGCGGCCGCGCCCAGGCCGCGAGCCTGCGGGCGATGCGCACCGACACCACGGCCCGCTTGCGCGACGGCGGCGAGAAGTCCGCGTCAGAGCTCGTCCGCGGTGAGGTCGTCGTGGTCGTGGCGGGGGAGACGATCCCCGGCGACGGCACCGTGATCGAGGGCATCGCCTCGGTCGATGAGTCGGCGATCACCGGTGAGTCGGCGCCGGTGATCCGCGAGGCGGGCGGCGATCGATCCGCCGTCACCGGCGGCACCAAGGTCCTCTCGGACCGGATCGTGGTCGAGATCACCCAGGAGCCGGGCAAATCCTTCCTCGATCGGATGATCGCCCTGGTCGAGGGCGCCGAACGGCGCAAGACGCCGAATGAGATCGCCCTCGGCATCCTCCTCGCTGCGCTCACCCTGATCTTCATCCTGGTGGTCGTCTCGCTGCGGCCGTTTGCCCTGTTCGCGGGCACGCAGCTCTCGGAGACGACCCTGATCGCCCTCCTCGTCGCGCTGATCCCGACCACGATCGGGGCGCTGCTCTCGGCGATCGGGATCGCCGGCATGGACCGCCTCGTGCGCCGCAACGTCCTCGCCCTCTCCGGCCGCGCGGTCGAGGCATCGGGCGACTGCGACGTCCTCCTGCTCGACAAGACCGGGACGATCACCCTCGGCAATCGCGAGGCGACCGAGTTCGTCCCAATGCCCGGGGTCAGCGAGGCCGAGCTGGCCGAGGCGGCGCAGATGTCCTCCTTGGCCGACGAGACCCCCGAGGGGCGCTCGATCGTCGTCCTCGCCAAGGGCTTCGGCATCCGCGAGCACGACTTCGCCGGCCATGAGCCGACCTTCGTCCCCTTCACCGCCCAGACTCGGATGAGCGGAGTCGACTTCAACGGCACCCGCCTGCGCAAGGGCGCCGGCGACGCGATCGAGGCCTGGGTCTCAGAGGAGGGTGGACAGGCGCCCGGAGAGTTGCAGGCCGAGCTCGACCGCATCGGCCGCGAGGGTGGGACGCCCCTCGCCGTCGCCCGCAACGAGCGGGTGCTCGGGGTCATCTACCTCAAAGACATCGTCAAGGAGGGTATGAAATCCCGCTTCGACCAGCTGCGGGCGATGGGCATTCGGACGATCATGGTCACCGGCGACAACAAACTGACCGCGGCGAAGATCGCCGAAGAGGCGGGCGTCGATGACTTCCTCGCCGAAGCCACGCCGGAGCGAAAGCTGGAGCTGATCAGGGAGCAGCAGTCTGACGGGCGGCTGATCGCGATGACCGGAGACGGCACCAACGACGCCCCGGCCCTGGCCCAGGCCGACGTCGGGGTCGCGATGAACACCGGCACCCAGGCCGCGCGCGAGGCGGGGAACATGGTCGACCTCGACTCCAACCCGACCAAGCTGATTGAGATCGTCGAGGTCGGTAAGCAGCTGCTGATCACCCGCGGCGCCCTCACCACCTTCTCAATCGCCAACGACGTCGCCAAGTACTTCGCGATCCTGCCCGCGATGTTCGCGACGACGTGGGCGGTGGCGGGCCACCACGGGCCGCTCGACTCCCTCAACGTGATGTCGCTGGGCACCCCGGAATCGGCGATCCTCTCCGCGGTGATCTTCAACGCCTTGATCATCCCCTTGCTGATTCCGCTCTCCCTGCGCGGCGTGCGCTACCGGCCGATCGGCGCCACGGGCCTGCTGCGTCGCAACATCCTGATCTACGGCCTCGGCGGCATCATCGCCCCCTTCATCGGGATCAAGCTGATCGACCTGGTGGTCCACAACCTGCTGGGGGCCTGAGCGCCGCGGCGGCGCCGTGAACCGCGGCCATTACAAGATCTTCCTCGGCATGGCGGCGGGGGTGGGGAAGACCTACCGGATGCTGCAGGAGGGCCGCGCCGAGGCCGACGCCGGCCGCGACGTGGTGATCGGCTATCTGGAGCCCCACAAGCGCCAGGACGAGACAACCGACAAGCGCGCGGACTCGAGGTGGTGGCCGCCGCCGATCGTCCCCTACCGCGACACCATGGTCGAGGAGATGGACCTGCCGGCGGTGCTCGAGCGCGCCCCCGAGCTGGCCCTGATCGACGAGCTCGCCCATACAAACGCCGCGGGGCTGGAGCACCAAAAGCGCTATGAGGACATCGCCGACGTGCTCGAGGCCGGGATCGACGTCTTCTCGACCGTCAACGTCCAGCACCTCGAGAGCGCTGAACGACCAGGTCGCCGAGCTGACCGGCGTGCGGGTGCGCGAGACGGTTCCCGACTCGGTGCTCGGCTCCGCCGATGAGGTCGTCCTCATCGACCTCACCCCCGAGGCGCTGGTCGCCCGCCTGCGTGCCGGCAAGATCTACCCCGGGGAGAACATCGAGGCCGCCCTCAACAACTTCTTCGGATCGAGAACCTCGCCGCCCTGCGCGAGGTCAGCCTGCGCCAGGTGGCCGAGGACGTCGAGTCCAAGCGCCTGACCCTCCACGGGGTCGAGCCGATCGGCACTCGCGAGGGGGAGCGGGTCGCGGCCGATACCCCCAGGGCGGTCGGGGAGAGGTTGCTCGCCCTGGTCCGCCCCCAGCCCAGCTCCCAGCGCCTCGTCCGCCGAGCCTGGCGCTCGGCGCAGCGCCTGGGCACCGACCTCGACCTGCTCTGGGTAAAGCATCCCGGCCGCCCGATCCAGGGCGAGGAGGAGCGCCAGGTGACCGCGCTGCGCCAGCTCGCCTCGGTGCTCGGCGCGACCCTCCTGATCGAGGAGCACGATGACGTCGTCGCGACGGCGGCGCGCGTCGTCCGCGAACGCGGCTCCACCTACATCATGGTCGGCGAGTCGCTGCCCAGGCGAGGCCTCGCCCGCCTTCGCGAGCCGTTCCCGCAGAAGCTGATGACCGCGACCCCGCCCGGAGTCGACGTGCGAATCGTCGCCCACCGCGGCCTCAGGGAGGAGGGGGGATGATCGAGTACTTCCTCGTCGGCCTCGCCCTCCTGCTCGGCCTCGTCGGCGGCTATTTGATCGCCGGCTCGCGCCGCGGCCGCCGCCGCTCAGAGCGCCCCGATGCAGTCCACCAGATCCTCCTGCCCTTCACCGGGACGGAGATCTCCCGCCGTGCGGTCGACGCCGCCCTGCGCCTTGCCCGGGCGGAGGGGGCAACGCTGATGCCCGCCTACCTGGCGACCGTGCCCAAGCAGCTGCCGCTCGACTGCGCGATCCCCAACGAGGCGGCCAAGGCGATGCCGATGCTGGAGGCGATCGAGCAGCGGGCGGGTGCGCAGGGGGTGGCGGTTGATGCTCGGGTCGAGCGCGGGCGCTCCTACCGCCACGCCCTCGCTCGCCTGCTCGAGCGCGAGAGCTTCGATCGCGTCGTGGTCCCGGCGAGCTCCTCCGGCCGCACGGGTCTCTCCGGCGAAGACCTGGTCTGGCTGTTGGAGAAGGCGCCCGCGGAGGTGCTCATCTTGCGTCCGGGTCCCGAGGATCACCGCGTCGTCACCGCTTCTGCAAACGGCAACGCTCGCCCCTGAGCGCTCAGTACTTCTCGGCGGCCCGCTCCAGGACCCCGCGCAGATTCTCCCCGCGCAGCGGCGGCTGATGCCCGGTGCAGAGGACTCTCGGCTCAAGTGCCGCCAACCTTCGCACCGACTCCTTTGCCTTCGCGTGATTCCAGGCCCAGGCGGGGTGGGGAACGCTCGCCTCGTCCGCGGGTAGCGGTTTGAGCCGCGCCGAGTCGAGCAGGTAAACGACATCGCTGACGATCGCCACCCGATCACTCTCCCGCCACAACCCGATCAGCCCGGGTGCGTGGCCGGGAAAGTGGATGACCCGAAAGCCGGCCACTTCCTCGCCCTCGCTCACCGTTCCCGCGATCTTCACCGCGCCGCCGTCCCACCGCCCCAGCAAGAACGGGTAGATCCAGCGCACCGGTGCCACCGGCAGCTGGGAGAGATCCATGTAGGGGGCGATCGAGGCGTCGCTTTCGGCGGCGGCGACTTCGTCGGGGTGGCAGAAGACGGGCACTCCGATGCCCGGTGCGCTGCCGCGGTGGTCGGCGTGGGCGTGACCGAGTACGACGCGCTTTACCCCGCCTAGACGCTCCCCGGCGTCCTTGGCGGCCCTCGTCATCCCCTTCGTGCCGGCGTCGAACATCACCACGCCCCCCTCGTCCTTGAGGAAGTAGATGTTCATCGCCGCGCGTAAGTCACCCCGCAGCAGCCAAACCCGCTCGGCGACCTTCTCCTCCGCCATCTCGGTCCGAGTCTAGTCTTAGCCGCAGTGCCCTGGATGTGGAAAATTGGGATGGCGATTCTGATCGTCTGCTTGATTGCCTCGATGGTGATCGCGATCGTGCGCTTGGCGAGCACACCGACGGAAATCCTCGGCGCCGGTTTCCACGACTGGCACGGGCATCGATTGCCACGTTAGTATCGGCCGCGTCCAGGACCGAGCAGAGGAGGCGGCGTGTTCACTCGCATTGTGGTTGGAACCGACGGTTCGGAGACGGCCACCGAGGCCGTCCGCCAAGCCGTCGACCTCGCCAAGCTCTCCGGGGCCGAACTCAACATCGTCAGCGCTTATGCGCCGGTGCCGAAACGGCGGGTCGAGGGTGAGCGCCAGGACGCTCCGCCCGACGTTCAATATGAGATCGGCCCGCGCGAGGACGTCAACCTCCTCCTTGAGGCCGCCGCCGCGATAGCAAGGAAAGAGGGGGTCGAGGTTCAAACCCACCCGGTCGAGGGCGAGCCCAGCGACGCGATTCTCACCGTCGCCGAGAAGGGTGACGCGGACCTGATCGTGGTCGGCAACAAGGGGATGACCGGCGCCCGCCGCTTTTTCCTCGGCAGCGTGCCCAACAACGTCTCCCACCACGCCCCCTGCAGCGTGATCATCGTCCGCACGACCTAGAGCGGACGGTCACTGGCCAGACGGCGGCGGCGACGTCGCCCGCGCGGCGTCGATCAGGCCCGCCCCCTGCTGTGAGCGGGGCAGCCCGATGCTTCGAGCGGTGGCCTTCAGCCGCAACGTCACCCGGCGGTCCAACGACTGCGGCGGAACCGTTCCGAGCACGCCGCTGGCGATCACCATTGCTGCCACGCCCGATACGTGTGCGGCCGCCATCGAGGTGCCGACGTAGTTATCCGGGATCCCGAAGTTGGAGTCCCCGCGGCCGGTCAGCGTCACCTGGTAAATCGGCGCCGAGAGGACCGATGGGCACCCGGTCACTGGCGTCCCGCCGCCGGGAGCCACCAGGTCGACCCCGTTGCCCGTGAGCGAGTATTCGCCAAGGCAGCCACCCTGGGTGGTGCCGCCGACCCCGATCACCCCGGGCTCGGTTGCCGGGGGCGAGACGCAGGTCTCCGAGCCGACGTTGCCGACCGACGCGACCAAGACGACGCCCCGCCTGGCCGCTTCATGCAGCGCTTCGTCGACCACCGGAACCTTCTTGCCGCAGCCGAAGTTAAAGCTCATGTTGATCACCTGCGCGCCATGTTCGGTGGCGAAGCGGATTCCCTTGGCGATGTTCGTGGCCTGCCCGCGGCCTTGGCCGTTCAGCACCTTTACCGGCATCAGCTTTGCGTTGTAGGCAAGCCCGGTCAGTCCGATGCCGTTGTCGGTCTCCTCCGCGATAGTGCCCGCGACGTGGGTGCCGTGACCGTTGTTATCGACGGGGTGGTGGTTTCCTTCGACGAAGTTGTAGCCCGGGACGAACTGACTGGCGGAAAAGTCGGGGCTGCGCTGAAAGCGCGGTTCGCCGCTGGGGCGGCGGCCCAGGTTTCGGTAGGCGATGCCGGTGTCAAGAACGGCGACGGTGACTCCCCTCGCGCCCGGACGTCCGGCGGCGATCAGGTTCCGCCAGGCGCCGACCGCGTTGATTCCGCCGGGGGAGGTGGGCACGCCGGGGGTGCCCGGTCCATAGGGTAGGAAGTTCCACTGCCGCGTCACCCAGTGCCCGGTCAGGTCCGGCGTCGTGGCGGGAGGGCTGCCGGCGCTGGAGGGGAGCGTGCCGGTGTCGTCGGGGACGAAGAGGGAGGCGGATGCGGTGTAGTTTGGCTCTGCGTAGGCCACCCGCGGGCTGTGCTGGAGCGCTCCCGCAGCGGCCCGCACCCCGACCCCCGGCGGTAGCTGCACGGCTCGGCCCGACCGCTCCCCGGTGAATTTGACGACCACCTGGCCGGGGGTGAAGCCCGGCGCCTGGGAGACTCCGACCTTGGCGCCGGCCGGCACGGCGATTGCGGTGAGCGCACAGAGTGCTGCGAGCAGGGTCGCCGCAATGAGGGTGGGGAGGCGTCTTGTCATCTGCGTCTGTGCTCGCCGGAAACCCTGCATTCGAACGAGCACTCCTCTAACACCGGCCCGCTGGCGAAGTTGTAGGTCCACATATCATCCTATGGATGCAAGCAGGCATTTTTGCGGCCGACCACGCTTGCCTCATGGACCTCGCCCTCCAGCAGGCGAGCGAGGCCGCCCGCCACGGTGACGTGCCGATTGGAGCCGTCCTCGCCCACGACGGTCAGCCGCTTGCTGCCGCCGGCAACGAGCGCGAGCTGCGCGGCGACCCAACCGCTCATGCCGAGATCCTTGTGATTCGTGCCGGCGCCGAAGCACTGGGCGGCTGGCGCCTGCCCGAGACGACCCTCTACGTCACCCTCGAGCCTTGTGCGATGTGCGCTGGGGCGATCGTCCTCGCCCGTATTCCCGCCGTCGTCTTCGGCGCGCCGGACCCGAAGGCGGGCGCCGCCGGCAGCGTCCTGAACGTCCTCGCCGAGCCCGCCCACAATCACCGTCCGCAGGTCACCGGAGGCCTGATGGAGGAGGAGTGCGCCGCGCTGCTGCGCGACTTCTTCCAGGCCCGTCGCGGTTAAGAGCCAATACCCTTGAGTTGCCGGAGAGGTGTCCGAGTGGCTTAAGGAGCGCGACTGGAAATCGCGTGGGCGGGGTTAACCCGCCTCGTGGGTTCGAATCCCACCCTCTCCGCTCCGCTGCACGCCACCTTCCCAACCGACGGTAGGGCGGCTCGCTCGCATCGAACCCCACACTCGTTGCCTTTGGGCCGTGCTGTATCGAAGGAGTGGGGCCGCTCAGGCGGCGGCGGCCTGCGGGATGCGGGTGCCGATCGGGACCACGATCGCGTCGGCCTCCCGGGCGTGGGTCCTGGCGGGGCGGTGGCCGCGCAGGCGCTCATGGCTGCAGACCACGTAGCACCACTCCATCAGGTGCATCCGCGAGGTCGGGTCGATTTCGGTGATTGTTGCGCCGATTAGGTAGTGCCCGTCCGCTTCCCGGCAAGAGCGTACCTCCACCTGGGCTGCCACTTCGTGCGAGGTCCCTGCCGCGTCGTGCAGATCCAACAGCACCGCGGGCTCCGAGCCGATCTCAAGCGGTGCGTCCATCACCAAGCCCACCCCGGCGGCGCTCGCGTCGACGAGGCGCCCGCCGATGTGGCCGGCATCCGAGAAGCAGTTGACCGGAGCCTCGCCGAGGAAGCGGTAGACCAGCCGGCGCTGCCGCCGGCGCCCTACCGCTAACAGCGTGCGCGCCATCCGGCGGAGCTCGATCAGGCCCAGCAGCGGGACGATGACCACGGCGATCCCCGGCAGAGCGGGGAGCGTGTCGATACCCGCCACCTCGGCCAGGCGCAGCGCTGTTCCAACCGCAACCAGCGCGGTACAGGCCAGCACGAGGCGCAGCTTTAGCACGGCTTGCAGCCCGCCACCGTCGTTGCCCTGCTTCGGCGTCACCTTGAACGCGGTCCGCCCGGGCCGCACTGCGCAGCGCAGTGCCCGCGTGAAGATCTCCATCGTCAGAAGCTCATAGTGGGTGGTCTCGCCGATCTTCATATAGCCGCGCGCCAGCGCTGATCCAGCAAAGAGGTTGAGCGAGACCGCGGGCAGCCACAGAGCCGCGAGCGCCACGATGCTGATCTTCATCGGTAGCTCGCCGGTCCACAGCACCAGCCCGAGCGTCAGGAGAAGCAGCAGCCGCATTGGCGGCGCCAGGTAGGCAGTGAGGCTGGCGAAGTAGGAGAGGCGCTGAAGCGGATGTAGCTCGCGGGCGCGCAGCGGCGACTCCGGCAGGGTGAAGACGGCGAGGTTTCCGCGGGCCCAGCGATCGCGCTGCAGCAGGTAGCCGTCGAGGTCGTGGGGGGCCAGCCCCTGCACCAAGACCTCATCGTGATTGCGAGTCGCCCAGCCGTGGCGCTGCAGCCGAATCGTCGTGTGGAAGTCCTCGGCGATCGTCTCGGTGGCGACGCCACCGATCTCCAGCAGTGCCTCGCGCCTGATCAGCGCGGCCGAGCCGCACCAGTAGGCGGCCCGGTGGCGGTCCTTGCCTGGGCAGATCACCCGGTAAAAAAGCGACTGCTCGTGGCGGCCGACGACGTAGTGCTGAACCGAGTCGTGGTTGAAGAAGTCATGCGGGCTCTGGACCAGTGCCATGCGCTCGTCGTCGAAGTAGCCCACCATCGCATCGAGGGCATCCGGCATCGGCACGTGGTCGGCGTCGAGCATCAACACCAACTCGCCCTCTGTGCGCGTCAGAGCGGCGTTGATGTTTCCCGCCTTGGCATGGGAGTTGTCCGGCCGAGTGAGGTAGCGGGCGCCGGCAAGTTCGGCCAGCTCCCGCATCTCTGGCCGGTGTCCGTCGTCGAGCAGCCAGGTGGTGTGCGGGTAGGTGAGCGCACGGCAGCCCGCCAGAGTCGCAAGCACCACCTCGACTGGCTCGTCATAGGTGCAGACGTAAACATCGACCTTGCGCCCTGGCGTCACCGGCGGTCGATCCGCGACCCCGAGCGACCAAGAAAACCAAGTCAGCGTGGCCAGAGCCCAGAGTCCGTAAACCTCGGTCACAAGCAGCATCGCGTAGGCAATCGGGCTGGCCCCCTGCCCACTCCATCCGATCCGCCAGGTTAGGTAGCCGACCCCCCAGATCAGCGCGGCAAGGGCAACCGTCCGCAACAGCAATGGATGGCCATCAAAGAACCGCCCCATGGGAGTCCGCTCGGCGCTTTGCACGTCGCCTTGATCGACCCGCTCCACATGCTTCTTGAGCCTTGGTTCCGAGAATCCGGCTCAGGCGATGTTGAAGTGGCGGCGGGTTGGGACCTTCATCGGCGACGCGACCCTCTCGAGCACTGATCGTCCAGGTGATTGCGAAACATTTGGAGGGAGGGGCGTGAGTTCCTCGAGCCGCGATGGGCGACCGAATCGGTCGGGTACCCCGCCCTCGCTGGGAATCGAACCAAGCTGTTCGTGGAGTGCCGGAGTCGTTGAACGCGGTGCAGTCTCGAAATTAACTGGTGGCCGCGACGCTGAACGCGATCCTTTGCGCCCGGGGTGCTGGGGGACCTCTCGGTGACGCTTCCAGCTACGAGGACCCTTGCGGGGCGCTTTGGGACTAGGCTCGGGGTTGACGCCTCACGCTTGTGCTAGGGCCGCCCCCGATCGCGCCCTGATCGTAGGTCTTGAGGACTTCCATTCGAGCCCGTTCAGAGCTATTTCATGTCCGTGCCCAAGCGAAGGAAGCCACGGGGCGTCTTGATGAGCCGTGTCTGAACTTGAACCCTCCCAAGCGGCCCGAACGAGCTTCACATCCGCTTAGGTATGGGGGTAAGCAGGTCCGCTACTGAAAGTCGCGCCAGAAAGCAATGAGCGTTCACCGTCTTTTGACCCAAAACTCATCTTGCGCAGGTAGTCCCTTTGCGCCGGTCACTCCAAAGGCGACCACCCTGAAAATATAACGACCGGGTCCGACGCGGTAGCTTTTCGGTGATCTGCACCTCGAGCGCCGGCGTCGCGACAGGTGGCATTCGAAGCGAGATGCCTTTCCAACCGAATGGAAGCGGAAATGGACCCAAGTGCCGTTTGGGCGAGCCCTTAGGGTGATGGGCGGCCGGCCGGTGATATTGACGCGGGGATGGATTATCTTGCGCAGGACCCCTTTCGGTACTGTCGTCGGCGCATTTTCAGATGCGAACGGGTCGGTAGAAGTGATGATCTGGTCGTATGCTCCTCCGACAACGCACAGAAGGCGCGAGGGACACGAAAGACCCCACGTTCCATTGTAGGCACCGTTTTCAAAAGGTATGACGTTGGTGACCGACCATGCCGGCGTTCCAGCGAACGGATCCGTCGAGACGATTGCGTCAGAATTGTCGTCAAATGCCGCACAGGCGTTGAGTGCCGGGCATGAGACGCCGTTCACCTGTATTCCTTCCCTGAGGACGACTGTCGAGTGCCAGCTCGAGGTGCCTGCGATCGGATTGCTCGATGTGAGAATCTGTCCGAGGCCGCCGACGACGCAAGAGGTGGCAATTGGACAAGACACCCCGGCGCCAGTATCGGTGCCCCCCGGTGTCCTTATGAGTTGCCACGCAGAAGGTCCGCCCGTGGGGTCAGTGGAGATGGCAACATCGCTGTAACGGCCTGCCGCTACACACAGCGATGTGGACGGGCAATCGACCCCAACAAGATCTGGTTCTGCCTCCAAAGGAGTTATCGTCCACGCCGACACTCCGCCGGTGGGATCGGCTGATGTGATCACATCCCCTTTTGCTGACACGCCGACACATAGCTCGGTAGTGGGGCAGGAAAGTCCGAGGATTTGGTTTGCTTGTGCCCCAAGGTTGGTGAGAGTCCACGAAGAGGCATTGCCGGTCGGGTCTGTCGAGGTGAGGATGTGCCCAACTCGGCCTGCCGCGACACATAGAACCTTCGACGGACAAGAGACGGCGCGTATCGCTGACTCGATAATTCCGCCCCCGCGACCGGTTTCTGTATAGCCTTCAGGGTAGACGAGCTTCCAAGCGGAGGATCCGGCCGCTGGGTTTGTCGAGCTCGCTATGACGTTGTTGCCGCCGACTGCTACGCATAGCGAGGTTGAGGGGCACGATATGTCGTAGATGTTGCCTTGTGATTCTCCTGCTGAGAGGTGCTGAACGGTCCAGCCAGAGGCCACGGCATGCATCGTCAAGGGGCCGAAGAGGGGAGTAGCGGCCAGTGCGATTGCGAAGATGGTCAGGCGGCGCATCTGTGAAAGAGAACATTTGGAAGCGTCGATTGATTTGGTGTCGCATCGCGTTGTGGCTCTCAAGAGTTGACTGACCTCCAGCCGGACATCGCGATGCGATTGCAGGCGAACCATCGCTCCTCGCCATCGTTGTCCGATGATCCTAATCCACAGTGTGCGCTACAGACGGCCAGTAATCCGCGCGGCGCTCCCCTGGCGGCGGCCTCCCTTTCGACCCACGCTGCCAGTCGTGGGGAACTGGCCAGTCGGAGTGGAACCGAGCCCAATGCCGCGTTAAGCCATGGCTTGGCGCTCCCCGACCTTGTCCTGGAGAACTCGCGTCCAGGGGACCCAGGAGTCGAAGGCCGCTCCGGATCATCGACCTCGACCGGCGCTCCCGCGTCCGGAGCGGAGGACCTGTTTCTGCGTGACTCCGAACGCAAGCAGACCCGCGGGTCGGAGCAACTACGAGGGATTGTCGCCAATGCCCGGCCGGAGCTTGTGACGAGGAAGAGGCACAAAACCTTTGTCCCGATTGTCTTGATTGCTTGGAATTGGGTGCTAGGCATGAGGATAAGGCCGCGGCGATGCCAGGCCAACGACCTCCAGCGCGATGGCTCGCCCCTTTGGGTCGGGGCGACCTCGCTAGGATCGGAGTCCAGAATCCCCGGAGGGGTGCCGGAGTGGTTGAACGGGGCAGTCTCGAAAACTGTTGGGGGTCGCAAGGCCCCTCGTGGGTTCGAATCCCACCCCCTCCGCTTTGCAGCGCGGATTCCGCGGTCCTATGCGGGATCGCGGGCGGTGTCTCGTCCATCTTGGAGCGCGTCCCTGTTGCCGGTCAACGCCGCCTAAGACCGCCTAGCAGAGGCAGCGCCGATCGCAAAACCGATCGCACAGACCCACCCCTGCTCCGGCGTTCGCGGAATAGCAGTCAGGCACGGCTAGAAGCGCAGCACCGCGGCCGGAGAGGGCGGTCCGTTTCGTCACGCCGTCGCTGCGGCGAAGCAGCCATTCCGAGACGGAACCTGCCGAAAATGAGATTGGCCGGGGAGGGGCGCATTCGGCGTAAGCTCGGCCCCTGTCTTGCCATGGACCCGCAAACCGGTGCCTGCCATGCCGCTTGACGTTCCCGAAAAGTTGCGCGTCAGAGCCGACCAGTTGCGCTACCTGACGATCGTAAAATGCAGTGCGACCGGTGTCGAGCGTGCCCCGGCGGAGTTGGCGGTGATAATAAGGGTGTAGCGTCCCGGCCACAGCTTCTTGGAGCGCGAGAGTGGGCCCTCGAAGACAACCCTGTTTACGTTCTTGTGGCCGCGGAAGGTGAGCGTCCCCATGCTCAAGCTGCGCTTGCAAGAGGCGGCGTTCCGGTCAGTTTTGGCGAGGCACTTGCGACTGACCCTGCGGCCTGTGACTGTCTGGGTGAATCTTAATGTGACGGCGGCCCGCTCGTTGAGCGAGAAAGAGAACGTAGTGCCAAGCGGAGTCTTCTTCTTCTTCCCTTCTTGCTGGCTGATCTGCGCTAGCTTGTTGCCCTCACGCCACCTTGAGGCCGACTGGTGGACAGAGGTGATCAAAGGGGACAGCGCCGCCGCAGCTTTGATCGTGATCGCAAGCGAGGCCTGGTTCTGGATGCCGTCGCTGTCCATGACCGTGAACGTTGTCGGGTAGCTGCCGGCAGTAGTCGGCGTGCCGGAGATGGCTCCGCTTGTCTGGTCGATCGACAAGCCAGGTGGCAGGTTGATAGCAGACCACGTGTACGGTGGGGCGCCGCCGCCGCCCTGCATCTGCGCCCTGTAGGGGGACCCGACCGTGCCGAAACGCAGGGAGTCACTGAGCACGGTCAGACCATCTACCACTACAAGCGTGTGGAACGCATCTGATCCACGAGCCATCGTGTTTACCTTCGCGGCGGCCGGCATTGTCACTAGGGTAGGCGTTGGGATCGAGTCTTGGGTCGTGGCGTTGCCGAGCTGCCCGTAGTGGTTTTCACCAAAGGCGTAGAGCTGGCCGCCGGAGGTGAGCGCGAAGCTGGAGAAGGCGCCGGCAGCGATCTGGGTGACTTGCCCGCTCGCGCCCGCTAAAGTCACCAGACTCGGCGTGGGGTTCGGTTTTTCGCTCTCTGCGTTGCCGAGCTGCCCGTAGCGATTGTCGCCGAAGGCATAAAGCTGGCCACTGGATGTGAGCGCGAGGCTGAAGAAGGCGCCAGCGGTGATCTGGACGACAGGGCCGCTTGCGCCAGACAGCCAGACTTGGGTCGGCGTTGGGTTCGGTGCTCCAGTCCCGTTTGCTCCGATCCCGTTGTTGATGGCGTTGCCGAGCTGCCCGTAGTGGTTTTCGCCGAAAGCGTAAACCTGGCCGCTGGACGTCAGCACGAGGCTGTGGTTGCCACTAGCGGCGACTTGCGTAGCTGGCCCTATTGCGCCCGGCAAGGTGACCAAGGTCGGCGTTGGGTTCGGTGCTCCGGTCCCGTTGTTGGTGGCGTTGCCGAGCTGCCCGTATTGGTTTTCGCCGAAAGCGTAAAGCTGGCCACTGGCGGTAAGGGCGAAGCTGTCGAAGCCGCCGGCTGCGATCTGGATGACAGGGCCGATTGCGCCCGGCAAGGTGACCAAGGTCGGCGTTGGGTTCGGTGCTTCGGTTCCGTCGTTGGTGGAGTTGCCTAGCTCGCCGTAGTCGTTTTGACCGAAGGCGTAAAGCTGGTGGCTTGATGTCAGCACGAGGCTATGTACGAACCCAGCAGCGATCTGGATGCCGGGGCCGATTGCGCCCGGCAAGGTGACCAAGGTCGGCGTTGGGTTCAGTGCTCCGGTCCCGTTGTTGGTGGCGTTGCCGAGCTGGCCATAGAAATTTCCACCGAAGGCATAGAGCTGGCCGCTGGACGTCAGCACGAGGCTGTGGTTGCCACCAGCGGCGACTTGCGTAGCTGGACCGCTTGCGCCCGGCAATGTGACCAAGGTCGGCGTTGGGTTGGGTTTTTCGCTCCCATTGTTGGCGGCGTTGCCGAGCTGCCCGTAGCGGTTGTCGCCGAAAGCGTAGAGCTGACCTGGAGATGTGCTCGACGCTGCGTTCGCGAGTGCCGGCGCCACAGTCGCCACGAGCGCCAGCAGGGCCACGGGGAGTGTCAGCCGAACAGTGCCGCGAGGGCCGACCTGATCGCTTATCCAAGCCCACACTTTGTACCTGCTGTGCCCGTCCAACAACGACCTCCCCAGCTAGTCCGCAGCGCATATGTTACCGGCCCCCTCACCGAAAGCGGCGGGTCATCGCCCAAGGGCGACCGCAACACTGGGCAAGGCCTGTGTTTAGTGCGATCAGAGGATAGTCTCGCAGCCATTAAGCGCGTGTCGAGAGCCAGGACTATCCAGGAGGAATACCGATGAAGCGTCGACAGCGACACGGGGCCAATACAAGCGCCGATATCGGCAAGTGGCGCGACAGATCAGGCCGACGCGGCCTTGCGGCCATCGTCGCGGCGAGCACCTTGGCACTCATTGGATCCATCCCCGCACATGCATCGACCGTCACCGTCGGAAGTGTTCTGCCCACCACCTTCACCCCCAGCACGTTCGGCCAGGTGGAGACCCTCTTCAACACCGCACTGCCGGAGAGGGGCGCCAACCTTGTCTCGCCGGTGAGCGGCGCGATCGTGCGCTGGCGGGTGCAGGGAGCCAACGGCGGCCCTTACTACCTGCGGGTGCTCCGCCCGAACGGCTCCGGCGCTTACACGGCGGAAGGCACCAGCGGCCCGGGGATCCCAACCGGAGCCGGACTCCAAACCTTCACGGCGAACATGCCGATCGAAGCCGGCGATCTGATCGGCATCGACCCGACCAACGCCACCGACGGGATCGGAATCGCCTCGGTCCCAGATGCGAGCTTCGCCTACATCTTCCCCCCGCCCTTCGACAACTCAACCGTGGCCCCGAGTGGGAATGGATCGGGACAGGAGATCGAGCTCAACGCCGAAGTTCAGCCCGCCCCCGAAATAACCTCGGTCGCCCCTCCGTCAGGCTCGGTCGCCGGGGGCACTATGGTGACTATCAGCGGTACGAACTTTACCTCGGCCAGTGCGGTTAAGTTCGGCTCAACGCCAGCCTCCAGCTTCACGGTCGAATCCGACACCAAGATCACCGCGATCACGCCGCCCAGCTCTATTCCTGGCGAAGTCAACGTGAGCGCGACCACCGCGGCCGGGAGTAGCCGCCCCGTGGGAGTCGACAGCTTTAGATACACCGCGTGTGTCGTCCCCAGACTGAAGGGCAAGAAACTGAGCCCCGGCAAGACCGCGCTGCGGAGGGCCCACTGCGCGCTCGGCACGGTCAAGGGCCGAAAGGGCAAGTCGGCCAAGGTGACAAGCCAGAGCCCCAATCCGGGCAAGGTGCTTGCGCCAGGCGGCAAGGTGAATATCAAGCTGCGTGGGTAGGACGGCCGGGCCGCTCGGTAGCGGGAACGAAGTCGGTTACCAGCGGGAGGCGACAACCTCTCTGGACGCCTCTGGGGACCGGGCTAGCCCGGACTAACCCCAAGTACCCCGGACACCTCCGGGTCCCATAGCGACGCCTTCATGCCGGACGCCCGGCCATGGCCAGGCGTCCGCGCCTGCGCTCAGGCTCACGGCTCAACGCCAATCAAGCTCAGAGAGGAGCGCAAGCGATGACCCATGATGACGTGCTGTTCGGATTCCGGCTGCGCCTGTTCACCCTGGCCGAGGAGCTCGGCAATTGCCGGCAGGTTTGCCGCAAGCAGCTCGGCCTGTTCTCCGGGGCGCACGTGGTCGGCAGAGCGTAGTAGCACCACTCAGGGAGTAGGCAGGGAACCGAGGGCAAGTAGGGCTCCGAAGTCCGCGTCGGCGGTCACCAGGACCTGATCCTGATCAGCGGCTGCCTGCAGGGTCTCCGGATCGGGTGCCACGAGTAGGCCTATATCAATGACATGGGCGGTGTCGTGACCCGCCTCGCTCAGGCGACGCGCGACCTCAGGCGAGAGATTCGCATCGAAGAGGAGCCTCACCCGGCTCTAGTGGGCTGTATCCCAACGTCGCACCCGAAACCCTGAACTCACGCCGCGACTCGTAGCTTGGCTTCCAACTGGGCGAGGCGACGATCGCGATGGGGCCCGTTTCTGTAACTGATGTGGCGGGCAAGGGCGTGGGCGAAGGCATCCCAATCGAGGTAGTCAGTGTTCTTGACGACGAACTCGGCGATTGGCCAGAAGTGGCACTCGATCGGGTTCAGGTAGCTGGCGTAGGTCGGGGTCGGCACGAGCACGATGCGGCTTTTGCCGGCAAATTCGCGGACCTCGGGAGTCCAGTTGGCCGAGAGGTTGTCCTGGATCCAGTAGAGGGTGACCTTCGCCGGGTAGCAGAGGCGGATCTGGCGCATGAAGCCGAGCACGTCGCGCCCGCGCCGTCGCGGGCGAAGCCTCAGCCGCAGTCGATCAGCGCCGAGGTCATAGGCACCGAAGCCGTAGCGCACCCCGGCCCTGCGGTTGAAGGTGGCCCGGTGGCGCTCGGGTTTGCCTTTCGGGGCCCAGCCAGCCCCATGCGTCGGTCGCAGGGAGATCGGGCCCATCTGGTCAAAGGCGATCACGACCGCCCCCTTCGGAGGCCGCTTGCAGAGCGCGATCACCCGCTGGGCTTTTGCCTCGTAGTCGGGGTCGGGAGAGGCCTTCCAGGAGCGGGTGCGCTGGAAGGAGAGGTTGGCGGCGGCGAGGATGCGGCCGAGGTGTGCCGGGGAGATCTCGATCCCCTCCGCCTCGGCGAGATGGGCGGCGAGGCGGCGCAACGACCAGCGCGTCAGCGCGGCCCCCTGGGTGTCGGGGCGGGCACCGGCCACCGCAACGATCCGCTCGCGCTGGGCCTCGGTGATCCGGCGGGGACGCCCGCCCCGGTAATTAGGGCGCAGTGATTGCAAACCCCTTTGGTTGAACTCGGTAATCACCTTGCGTACGTGGCTCTCGTCGGTTTGCCACATGGCGGCGATCTGGGTAGCGGAGTGCTGGGTCGCTGAGGCCAGCACGATTCCAGCTCGCTGGCGGGTCGAGAAGTGTTTGGCTCCTCTCACCAGCCGCTTTAACCGCTGGCCCTCCTCGGGATTGAGCGGGCGGACGAACACCGATGGGGGACGCATGACCACCTCCAGGGTCGAGTGCATGCGTCGGTGTTCGCCGCCTCAGGCGAGTTTCCGGTCAAAC
>CAVROX010000009.1:0-32204 GCA_963722965.1 uncultured Solirubrobacterales bacterium
CTAGTGGGCTGTATCCCAACGTTGCACCCGAAACCCTGACTCAGGCTGCAACCCGCAGCTTGGCCTCCAACTGGGCGATTCGACGATCGCGGTGTGGTCCGTTTCGGTAACTCACGTGCTGGGCAAGCGCGAGGGCAAACGCATCCCAATCGAGGTAGTCAGTGTTCTTGACGACGAACTCGGCGATTGGCCAGAAGTGGCACTCGATCGGGTTCAGGTAGCTGGCGTAGGTCGGGGTCGGCACGAGCACGATGCGGCTTTTGCCGGCAAATTCGCGGACCTCGGGAGTCCAGTTGGCCGAGAGGTTGTCCTGGATCCAGTAGAGGGTGACCTTCGCCGGGTAGCAGAGGCGGATCTGGCGCATGAAGCCGAGCACGTCGCGCCCGCGCCGTCGCGGGCGAAGCCTCAGCCGCAGTCGATCAGCGCCGAGGTCATAGGCACCGAAGCCGTAGCGCACCCCGGCCCTGCGGTTGAAGGTGGCCCGGTGGCGCTCGGGTTTGCCTTTCGGGGCCCAGCCAGCCCCATGCGTCGGTCGCAGGGAGATCGGGCCCATCTGGTCAAAGGCGATCACGACCGCGCCCTTCGGAGGCCGCTTGCAGAGCGCGATCACCCGCTGGGCTTTTGCCTCGTAGTCGGGGTCGGGAGAGGCCTTCCAGGAGCGGGTGCGCTGGAAGGAGAGGTTGGCGGCGGCGAGGATGCGGCCGAGGTGTGCCGGGAGATCTCGATCCCCTCCGCCTCGGCGAGATGGGCGGCGAGGCGGCGCAACGACCAGCGCGTCAGCGCGGCCCCCTGGGTGTCGGGGCGGGCACCGGCCACCGCAACGATCCGCTCGCGCTGGGCCTCGGTGATCCGGCGGGGACGCCCGCCCCGGTAATTAGGGCGCAGTGATTCCAAACCCCTTTGGTTGAACTCGGTAATCACCTTGCGTACGTGGCTCTCGTCGGTTTGCCACATGGCGGCGATCTGGGTAGCGGAGTGCTGGGTCGCTGAGGCCAGCACGATTCCAGCTCGCTGGCGGGTGAGAAGTGTTTGGCTCCTCTCACCAGCCGCTTTAACCGCTGGCCCTCCTCGGGATTGAGCGGGCGGACGAACACCGATGGGGGACGCATGACCACCTCCAGGGTCGAGTGCATGCGTCGGTGTTCGCCGCCTCAGGCGAGTTTCCGGTCAAACGTTGGGATACAGCCCACTAGCCGACCTTGCAGTCGCGGGTAAGGGTTGTGGAGAGCAGCTGGCCGTTGGCAAAGTAGAAGTTGCCCCTGGCAAAGTTGAAGAGCACCCCGGGGAAGCCCGCGGCGCAGCGCAGCTTGCGCTGAACAGGCTTCGCAACCTGCCCTGGAACCAGTACCGGCGGCCGATCGTGATCGAGAGGTTGGTCACGTAGCCGAGGCTTCCGGCGATTTTTGGGATTTCGCAGTTAGGACAGTGCCGAAGTCACCCCCTGGCTGGTCACCTTGAACGGCAGGACCAGCGTGACTTGCGCCGGCTCGGCCACATAGAAGTGAACGAGGATCTCCGGGCGACCTTCGCTGCGCCCGATGAAGGCCAGCAACCTGCCGCTGACGGGTACGGGGGGAGCTTGGGAGGTTGACCTCTGCTCCGAATCTACCGCTCCCGATGAGTGCGGGGCGACAGCGGGCAAGCGCCGCCTGGTTGGGGTCGACTGCAGCAGCCCCGCCGAGCAGGTCGGTAGACCGCGAGCGAAGAGCTTGCCGTGGCGATTGATCGCGAAAGACACGTGTTCCAGCTGTGGGGGCTCCGCCGTCGGTAGTGCCAATTGAACCTTTCATCCGGACCGTCACCGGTGCCAACCGGTGGCGGGGAGCCTGCTTGGGAAAAGCCTCCGCCGAAGGCGACTTGGAGACCTTCGCTCTGGGTCAGTTCGCCGCGTGCGGCCGTGCTCCCAAGAGCGCCGCGAGTGCGAGGAGGATCGGAATGAGGGGGCGGTGGTGCATGGACTGCTTTTCAGTCTACGGTCGCCCGACTGGGGAAGCCGGAATCTCCATCCGCCGTAGTTTCCCGCAGTAGGCGTAGTGATTCGTCCCGATGATCGGCTGTATTCGCCCCCTAATGTCGGCCTCGTGAGGAGACCTCGGCATTCTGAGCCCGTTGTAGAGCGCCCTCCGGCGGGCCCGCTGGCTTCAGTCGCGTCCTCGTCGGCGTCGATGGCCGCGATGGGGGCCGCGATGCGCTCTCTTTGGCGCGCACCTTGGCTGCTCCACCAGGCCAGTGTTCTGGCAGTCTCGGTCATCCCCTACGGGCCATTCCCGGTTGGGTTTGTGCCCCTTGATGAGGAGTCCGCTCAGGATGCGGCCCCATCGCTTGAGGAGGCGAAGGAGGTACTCGGCGGCCTCGAGGTCGAGACTCAGGCCTACGGCGGCGGGTCCCCCGCGTGGGTGATGAGCGACTATGCCGAGCGGGGGGAGGTTGACCTGATTGTGGTCGGCTCACCCCACCGCGGAAAGCTCGGACGTGTCTTCCTCGGCAGCGTCGCCAGCTCCCTCCTCCACGGTGCCGCCTGTCCGGTTGCGGTCGCACCGCGAGGCTATGCAACAGAGGACCACGAGTTACCCCTCCGCATGATCGCGGTTGCCTATGACGGGACCCGCGAGTCCCGGATCGCCCTACAGCGGGCCGAAACCCTAGCCCTGGCGCTCGGCGCTTCTCTTCGCCTGCTCACCGTGGTTCGTCCTCCCCGGGCTACGCCGTACCCGGCGCCACGGGATATGTGCCGGCGGTACCGCCGAGCCCGAGAAGGTCCTATCCCAGGGGATGGCAGCGGTTGGGCCCGAACTTCACGTTGAGGGTCAGCGCCTCGACGGCTCCCCGCAGAGACTCTGGCCGCCGCCTGCCAGGACGGTGTTGACCTGCTCGTGGTCGGCTCCCGTGGCTATGGCCCAGGCCTTCGCGTAATCCTCGGCTCGGTGTCTGCCGAGCTGACCAGGACCGCCCCCTGCCCGGTCTTGGTCACCCCGCGGGGCGGCTGAGCCGCCCCGCGGGCCGGGGCCATTGCGGCGGGCTCCCATAGACTCGGCTCGTCTGATCGAAGGAGTGCGATGGAGCGCTGGACCCGTGCCATCATCGCGAATCGGAAGAAGGTTCTCCTCGCTTGGCTGGTCCTTTTCGCTTTCGGGGGCTACGGGGCCTCGCATCTCAGCGAACTGCTGACCAACCGTTTCAGCGTTCCCGGATCCGATGCCGAACGCGGACTTGACCTGCTCAAGGAACGCTTCAATGAGCGGGCCGATGGTGCCTTCACGCTTTTTTCCAGAGCAGGCGACCGATCGCCCCCATCCCATCATGGCGGCCTGACCGCCCTCACACTTTCACCCGCCTTCCGCGCCGAGGCGACGCGGGCCGTAGCCGATGCCTCGTCTGCGGTTGAAGGCGCAAAGCCGGGCCCGTCCTCGTCGCCGCCCCCCATATCGCCTATGCCCAGATCAATACGCCGCTGCAAAACCAGGAAGCGGCAAAGAAGACTCCGGCGATTCGCGCCGCGACCCCCACTTGGCGGGCATCACCACCTACCTGACGGGTTTCCCCGCAATCAACCACGATACCCAGGGGATCTACAGCGAAGATCTGACCAGAGGGGAGACAATCGCGATCCCCATTGCTTTGATCGTGATGGCATTCATGTTCGGGACGCTGGCGGGGATCGCCGTGCCGCTCGCCTTCGCCGCGGTGACGATTCCTTCGACCCTGGGCGCCGTCTGGATCGCCGCCCACTTCATGGACATGGCGATCTACGTAACCAACATCGTCACCCTGATCGGGCTGGCGATCGCGATCGACTACTCGATGCTGGTCGTCTTCCGCTACCGCGAAGAGCTCGAGAAACACGACTCTGCTGAGCTTGCGCTGGTTAAGACAATGAAGACCGCGGGCAGGGCGACGCTCTTCTCCGGAAGCGTTGTCGCCGTCGGTCTAGCTCTGCTCGTCTTCATGCCGCTGCCGTTCATGCAGTCGATGGGGGTGGGGGGGATGCTCGTGCCGCTCTTCTCGATCACCGCAGCCGCCACCTTCCTGCCGGCGCTGCTTGCGGTGATGGGTCCGAGAGTCAACAGGTTCGCGTCATTCCCCGCCGGATCATCGAGGACCGCGCCAAAGGTAAGCCCGGTGCCTGGAGCAAGCTCGCCCACTCGATTATGCGCCGCCCGGTCCTTTACCTGGTCGCCTCGGGCGGATTAATGATCGTTCTGGCGCTGCCTGTCCTGGGGCTCCACCTGACAAGTGGGGACAACCGTGGCGTGCCACTCACCACGCAGGCGACCCGCGGCTTCGCTCTGCTTCGCTCGACCCTTGGGGCGGGTGCGCTGGCACCGAATCAGCTGGTGATCGATACGGGTCGCCCCGGCGGCGCGTACTCACCGGCCACGATCGCCGCCATGAACCGGTTCGTCGCCGAGCTGCGCCGCGACCGCGACGTCAAACAGGCGACCATCCTCTCGCCCTCCCTGCTGCCGCCCGGCCCGCGCGGCCGTGCGCTCGCCGTGCACGACAGCCTCATCGATCGGTCTGGCAGGTCGCCCAGATCCGCGCCGCGGGCGAGGGCGACTCAGGGACCGAATCCGCCGAGGCGTTGGTGCACCGTATTCGCGACACATACATACCCGACGCCCGTTTCCCCGGCAGCGACGAGGTCATCCTCACCGGGGCTCCCGCCTTCGGTGTCGACTTCGTCGAAACCGCCTATGCGGCCTTCCCTTGGCTGGTCCTTGCGGTGCTGATCCTCACCTACATGCTGCTCTTGCGCGCGTTCCGCTCGGTTGTCTTGCCGCTGAAGGCGGTGCTCCTCAACCTGCTTTCGGTGAGCGCCACCTACGGGGTACTTGTCTTGGTATTCCAGGACGGCCTGCACTCCGCTCTTGGCCTCCAAGGAACACCCCAGATCGAAGGCTGGATCCCGATCTTTTTGTTCGCGATGCTTTTCGGTCTCTCGATGGACTACGAGGTATTCCTTCTCTCCCGCATCCGCGAGGAGTGGGACAGGCGCCACGACAACGAGGAGGCTGTTGCCTACGGGCTCGAGCACACTGGGCGTATCATCACCGCCGCGGCATTGATCATGATCGCCGCATTCTCGGGCTTCACCACCGGCTCATTTGTCGGCTTGCAGGAGTTCGGCATCGGCCTCTCGGCCGCGATTCTGCTCGACGCCACGATCGTCCGCGCGATCATGGTCCCGGCGCTGATGAAGCTGCTGGGAGACTGGAACTGGTATCTGCCCAAGCGCGTCGAACGCGTCCTCGACCGCACCCGGCCACGCGCTCGTGCTGCCGGAGTGACCGAGTAGCTTCAGCTGCCTCGGGCCGAGCGTTCGGCGGCCTGGGCAACCTGTTCGGCGCGATGGCGCACCTCGGCGGTAGCCTCGCGGGTGGCGGCGATGGTCTCCTCCCTGGCGGCGGCCACCCCCGCGCTCGGCTTACCTCCAACGATGTCGCGGAATGCGTTCTTGAAGCGCTCGGTGCGGCGATCGGGTAGGAAGCGCCGTTCGGCTTTGAGCTGCTTCTCCGGTCTTCTTTTCCCGTACCACCGTCTGGCCCAGGGTGAGTTTGGCTTGCCAATCCGAGCCGCCCCGTAGATCGCGATCGGGAAGACAAAGAATCCGATCGTCCCGTGCAGGATGCGCTGCTTGGCGAAACAGATCGCCACCAACCCAAAGAGGATCACGGCCGCGGCGATGCTACCGATGGCGCCGCTGGCCGAGCCGGTGTTGAAGCTGAGCGGGCTGAAGCCGAGCAGCAGCAACAGCATTCCCACCGCCGCGATAACCGTCGCGTCGATCGAGCTGCGGCCCTGCTCAGCCCAGTAGACGTCGTCGAGGTACACCCAGAGAGCAAACTCGTCGACCGTCAACCCTCCGCCAACGCCGAAAAGGAAAGCGCAGATCTCCGCGTAGGGGCTCTTCCCAAGCGCGACGAAGCCGAGTGTTCCCGCGACCAACATCGTCACAATCCCGAAGACCAGATGGTGCAGGTGAACACCGCTGTCGCTGACCACGCTGCCCGGCCACCATGGCACCCTGTCGCTGCGCATCAGTCGAGTGCTCATCCTGATGAACCCGAAGGAGAGCAGGAAACCCGCCAAAACCAGGAAGAGGCCCTGCTCGTCGTTATTGACCAGTTGGTTCCAGAAGTCCAAGAAGATCGACGCGGAGGTGCTCATGCGCGGGCCAAAGCCGAGTGTAGACGTGCCGGCGCGCCGTCTTTCTCGGCGATCAGATCAAGGGCGAGGAGCACAGCAGCGACGGCGTAGATCGGGGTCAGGACGATGTGAGAGAGTGACTCCGCCGTCCAGATTCCCAGCAGCGAATGGCCGAGGTGGTGGTGGACTAACCCAGTGAGGAGATCTGTGAGCACGTCGCCGAGAAGCTCGATCGGTCCCAGCACGACTAGCACTGTCCAAAACCGTCCGCGAACCAGTTTGCAGCTGCGACTGAACGCATCCTGCACCGTGCGGCCCTCGATCTCTACCACCGGTCCCGCCAGGCCGAACCAAACGAAGGCCGCCACCCCGGGGACGATGAGGAGAATGAAGCCGACCGCAACGACGGCGCCGTAAATGAGGTCGACCGCGATCAACCTGCGGTAATTCAGCCGGCGAACGATCGCTGGCAGGGAGGGCGGTCGGCCATGCACAGCATGGGTCAGGGATATCGCCACGACGCCGCTGTAGAAGACCTCACCGATCAGGCCGGTGAGCGCCAGCACGACGATCGCGCCAGCGGCAGCGGCACTCAGTAGTCCGTTGGCGGGATCGAGCGGGCCGGCTTCGACGTTGATCGCGATCGCGTCGAGGAGACCGAGCGGCACGAAGACGACTGCGGCCAGCAGCAGCAGGGAGGGCGCATGGCTGACATAGGTGCGGGCGATCCGGACGTAGATCGATATCGGCTTGATCGGCAAGGCCACGCTACCGGCGGCGCCGCCCGGCCTTGACCCGGCCCCGCGCCTCGAGCTTGGGGCGCGAGGACTCCGAGGCGGGAACCCGGCGCACCTCCATCAGCGCTGGAACCAGCAGCTCTTCCGCGCAGCGCCGGTGCCAGTGGTGATGGTCGGTTCCCCCGAGCCGTCGCACGAACTGGACGACGGTGTGCTCGGCGCCGATCTCAATCTCCCCGTGGCAACCCGGACAGCGATAGAGCTTGTGGGAAATGCCGCGGATCAGCCAGGCCTCGTCACCCTCCTCGGTCTGACCGCGCAGGCTCCACCTCCTACTGGGAAGCGCGTCGTGCCGGCCCGTCGGCGCCATCGCCGATCATCCAACCAGATCGGAAGGGAAAGCAGGAGGCTCGGCGAAATGGACCGCCGTGACCAAGACCGCGACTAAGTCCCCCCAACTCAAGAGCCTGTCGGAGTACATCCAGGAGCGCTTCGATGAGTTCTCCCGCTCCCAGAAGGACGTAGCCCGCTACATCGTCGACCATCTCGACGAGGCGGCCTTCCTCACCGCCGAGGAGCTGGCCCGGAGAGCGAGCACCTCCTCATCGACGGTGGTGCGCTTCTCCCAGGCCCTCGGCTTCGAGGGTTACCCCGAGCTGCAGCAGGCGGCGATCGAGGAGTATCGCAACTCGATCGCTGGGGGAAACGGCGCCGGTAGCGGGGGGGCACTATTTTCCTTTGACCACTCCGAGCTGGAGGGGTCCCTCGGCGCCGATTACGCCAATCTCGAGGAAACCGCTCGCAACCTCACCCGCGAGCAGGTAGACGCCTCGGTCGCGGCGCTTGCCAACGCCCACCGCGTCGTCATCGTCGGGGTGGATCAGATGGCGTTCTTCGCCAGCTACCTGCGGCACACCTTGAGCCTGCTCGACATCCGGGCCGAGATAGTCGCTAGCACGGGGGGCGAGTCCCTTCAGCGCCTCGGCCGTATCGACGAGGACACGCTGGTTATCGTCCTCTCGGCTGGCCGGGCCCACCCGCTGCTGCTGCGGGCGATGAAGCTGGCACTGCACCGCCGCGCCCGCACGCTGGCGATCTCCGACTCCTCGATGTCTGAGGTCGGCGAGCACGCCGAGATGACGCTCTACTTCTCCTCCAACAGTCCCTCCTTCGCCCGGTCCAATACTGCGCTTATGGCGCTTGTCCAGGCGCTGGCACACGGCCTGTACGCCCGCGACGAGGCCGCGCACAAAGACCGGATTCGGGCCTACAAACTCAAGTAGAAGCCGCCCCCGTATATTGGGGCCGTGAGCGAACGAGCTACTTTTCGCGTCAAGACCGGCCTGGCGGAGATGCTGAAGGGCGGGGTGATCATGGACGTGGTCACCGCCGAGCAAGCGAAGGTTGCCGAGGCTGCCGGCGCTTGCGCTGTGATGGCGCTGGAGCGGGTGCCTGCGGATATCCGACGCGACGGGGGGGTGGCGCGGATGTCAGACCCGGTGATGATCAAGGGGATCCAGGATGCGGTGACGATCCCGGTGATGGCCAAGGCCCGAATCGGGCACTTTGTCGAGGCCCAGGTGCTGCAGTCGTTGGAGGTCGATTACGTCGATGAGTCGGAGGTGCTGACGCCGGCCGATGAGCGCAACCACATCGACAAGTTCGCCTTCGACGTGCCCTTTGTCTGTGGGGCGACCAACCTCGGTGAGGCGCTGCGGCGGATCGGCGAGGGGGCGGCAATGATTCGCTCCAAGGGCGAGGCAGGCACCGGCAACATCGTCGAGGCGGTCCGCCACATGCGCGAGATCACCGCCGGCATCAAGCGTATCTGCCAACTCGGTCCAGAGGAGCTGTCGGCGACGGCCAAGGAACACCAGGCCCCGCTTGAGATCGTCCGCGAGGTGGCTCGGGCCGGAGGCCTGCCGGTGCCGCTGTTTTGCGCTGGCGGTATCGCCACCCCTGCTGACGCGGCGCTGATGATGCAGCTGGGCGCCGAGGGTAACTTCGTCGGTTCGGGAATCTTTAAGAGCTCTGACCCCGAGCGCCGCGCCCGGGCGATCGTCGAGGCGACCACGCACTTCAGAGACCCCGAGCGAGTCACAGAAGCCTCGATTGGGCTGGGCGCGGCTATGCCTGGGATTGAGATCTCCGAGCTGGCCGCCGCCGATGCCCTACTCCAGGATCGCGGTGCCTGAGCTGCGCATCGGGGTCCTCGCGATTCAGGGCGGGTTTGCGGCGCACATCCGCATGTTCGAAGAGCTGGGAGCAATGGCAAGGGAGGTCAAGGTCACGGCCGACTTCGAGGGGCTTCACGGATTCGTGATTCCCGGCGGGGAGAGCACGACCATCGAGATGGGAATCAAGTCAGCGGGACTTGAGCCGGCGATCCGTGCTCACCACGAGAGTGGTCTGGCGATCCTCGGGACCTGCGCCGGCCTGATCGTCTGCGACGACGCGCACCTGGGCCTGATTGACGCAAGCGCGAAGCGCAACGCGTTCGGCCCCCAGCTGCAGAGCTTTGAGTGCGATCTCAAGGTCGAGGGGATTGGTGATGAGCCGCTGCGGGCAATCTTCATCCGGGCGCCGTGGGTGCAGCGCCACGGCCCGGGCGTGGAGGTGCTCGCTTCCCACGCCGGGCATCCGGTTGCTATCCGCGAGGGGTCCGTGCTCGCCTGTGCCTTTCACCCGGAGCTGACCGAAGACCCTCGCTTTCACGCGCTTTTCATGGCGATGGCGACGAGCTGCCGCGAGCACGCACGAGAGGAGGCTGGGAGGTGAGGGACACCAGAGCAGAGGGACTGGCAAAGATCCTGGTCGGCTACTCGACCGAGGTCAAGGAGGGAGAGGTCGTCTCGATCGACGGCGAGAACCCTGCCGCGCCGCTGCTGATGGCGGTCTATGAGGAGGTGCTCAAGGCCGGCGCCCACCCGATCCTCAACGTCTCGCTGGAGGGGCAGAATGCGTTCTACTTCAAGCACGCCAGCGACGCGCAGCTCGGCTGGATTTCACCGCTCGCCGAGTGGATGGTCGAGCATGCCGACGTGCGCATCGCAATCGGCGCCAGCACCAACACCCGCGAGCTGTCGGCGGTTGCGCCGGAGCGCCAGACGCTGCGCCAGACAGCCACCGGCGACCTGATGGCGCGAGCGATGCAGCGCAGCGCCGCTGGTGATTTCCGCTGGTGTTACACGCTCTATCCGACCAGCGCCTATGCCTCTGAGGCGGAGATGAGCCTGGCCGACTACGAGGAGTTCTATTACGGCGCCTGCCTGGTCACCGATGCCTCCGACCCGCTGACCGCCTGGCAGCGGGCCTCGGCGGAGACGGTGCGGCTGGCGGAGTGGATCGAGGGCCACGAGGAGGTCAGGGTCACCGCGCCCGGAACCGATATCCGACTAGGGATAGCCGGGCGGAGTTTCATCCCCTGCGACGGCCGCCACAACATGCCCGACGGCGAGTTCTTCACCGGCCCGGTTGAGGATTCAGTCGAGGGTGAGGTGACCTTCCACCTGCCGGCGGTGATCGGCGGGCGCGAGGTATCGGGCGTGCGGCTGCGCTTTGAGAACGGCAAGGTCGTCGATGCCAGCGCCGAGCGGGGGGAGGAGTACTTGGTCAATCTGCTTGACACCGACCCTGGAGCGCGCCGATTGGGTGAGCTGGGGGTCGGCACAAACTACGGGATTGACCGCGGCACCCGCGAGGTCCTGCTCGACGAGAAGATCGGCGGCACCGTCCACATGGCCGTCGGGCGCAGTTACCCGGAGTCGGGAGGTGAGAACGAGTCCGCGGTACACACCGATCTCGTCTGCGACCTGCGTCTCGGCGGCAAGCTCGAAGTCGACGGCGAGGTGATGCAGGAGGACGGCGCCTTCGTCGTCTGATTACTGGTTGGGAAGCGGGGAGCCGGCCAGCAGGAAGAACCAGATGGTGAGCGCCAGCGCCGCCAGGAGGACCGAGCCCATCATCACCGCTTCGACGACGGTGGTCGTGCCCGTCGTGGTGGATGTGTCGCGCACGCTCTTCAACCAGGTGGGACGCATCGGGGCGAGCCGGTTGGTGCCGGTGATCCTCACGTAGAGGCTGTTGAGCCGCCCGATCAGCCAGGCGACGACGATTACGGAGACGATGATCCCGACGGCGACGATCGCATAGGGCCCGCCGCTGGGAAACTGCGTATGGGAGAGCTTTGAGCCGATGTAGATCCAGCTCAGCGGGATCGCCGTCCACATCGATAGCGCGGCCACCAGCATGGCGAGGAAGACGACGCCCGCCGCCAGCCCCTTGGCTGGGCCGTGGCTGTGCGTTTTAGCGATCATCCCTGGCTCCATAGAATGACAGGCGATGTCTGGGCATTCCAAGTGGTCCTCGATCAAACACAAGAAGGCTGCCGTCGACGCCAAGCGGGGCCAGCAGTTCACGAAGCTTGCTCGCGCGATCACGGTTGCCGCGCGGGAAGGTGGGGGGGACGCTGACGCGAACCCTTCGCTGGCGACCGCGATCCAGAAGGCGCGCGACGCCTCGATGCCGAAGGACAACATCCAGCGCGCGATCGACCGCGGCACCGGTGCCGGCAGCGACGGCGAGGCGATCGAGCGGATCGTCTTCGAGGGCTACGGCCCGGGCGGCGCCGCCATTCTGATCGAAGCGCTGACCGACAACCGTAACCGCACCAGCGCCGACGTGCGCCACTTCTTCACCAGGTACGGCGGCAGCCTCGGCGAGCCGGGCTCGGTCGCCTGGATTTTTGAGAAACGCGGGGCGATCACCGTCGACGGCGCCCGCTACGGCGAGGACGACTTGATCGCGGCGATCGACGCGGGAGCCGATGACGTACAGGAGGACGGGGATCAGCTTCGGGTCCTATCCGATCCCGGCCACCTCACCGCAATACGCGAGGCGCTGGAGTCGGCCGGAGTCGAGATCCAGTCGGCAGATCTGACGATGGAGCCCAAGAGCACCGTTGTGGTCAAGGGTGATGAGGCCAAGCGGCTGCTTCATCTCCTCAACGACCTCTCCGAGCATGACGACGTGAGCGAGGTCCACTCCAACTTTGACATCCCCACGGAGATTCTCGCCCAGGCAACCTAGGAGGCATCCGAGCTCCGGCCCAGAATCCGTTTCCATGCAGCTCGTCATCGGAATCGACCCCGGCCCGGCCAATTTAGGCTTCGGCATCGTGCGGGTGGAGGGCAGCCGCATGTTTGCGCTCGACGGTGGTGTGGTCGAGACCCCGTCCGAGCCGTCGATTGAGCGTCGTCTACAGCGAATCCACGCGGCGCTTGTCGACCTGATCGCCTGGCATCAGCCTCGCGCCATGGCGATCGAGGAGGTCTACTTCGGCAAGAACGTGCGCTCGGCGATGGCGGTCGGCCAGGCGAGCGGGGTGGCGATGCTTGCTGCCGCGCAGGCCGGCATTCGCTGTTTTACCTACACGCCGCAGGCGATCAAGATGGCCGTATGCGGCTCCGGAGGGGCCGATAAGGACCAGGTCCAGAGGATGGTGGGGACGCTGCTTGCGCTGCCCGAACCGCCGCGCTCCGACCACGCGGCCGACGCGCTCGCGGTCGCCATCTGCCACGGCGGCGGCGCTGGCAGGCGCGAGGCGATCGGAGCGCTGGTCAGATGATCGCCGCGGTGCGAGGCGAGGTGATGGTGCGCCGCCCCGGCCACGTGGTGATCGAGGCCGGGGGAGTTGGCTACCGACTCATCGTCTCCGGCGAGACCCTGAAGTCGGTGCCGGCAATGGGGCGGGAGGCCTTCTTGCACGCCGAGCTGATTTCCCGCGATGACTCGCTCTCCCTCTACGGCTTTGCCTCTGAGGAGGAGCGCGACCTATTCCGTGAGCTGATCACGGTCAGCGGGGTCGGGCCCAAGGTCGCGATCGCCGCCCTCTCTGGCGGCGCCGCGCGAGACCTGCTGCGGGCGATCGCCAGCGGCGACGCGAGGCGCTTCCAGGCTGTCCCCGGGATCGGCAAGCGGACTTCAGAGCGGATCATCGTCGAGCTTCGAGAGAAGGTCGCCGGAGCCCTGGAGGAGGAGGTCGCGATTGCCGCGGCCGGTGACGCCGATCCCCGTTCCCTTGCCCGCGACGGCCTGGTCAATCTCGGCTACCCAGCGCTTGAGGCAGACCGGTTGTTGGATGGCGTCGATGGCGAGGGCCCCGCCGATCTGCTCGCGGCCGCTCTGCGCAGGGCCGGGGCCTCCAAGAGCGGGACCGCATGAGCGACATCAACCCAAACCGGATCAGGACCCCCGGAATCGAGGAGAAGTCCCCCGCCCCCGCCCGCGGAGGCGCGGGGCCCTTCATTCCCGACTCATTGGCCGGCCACAGGGGCGAGCGGGGTGCAGTTGAAGGGGAGCCTGTGCGGGTGGACGCGGAGGTGCGCGTGCACGATGCGCGGGCCGTTGCCCCCGACGAGGATCTGGATCGCTCGCTTCGCCCGCCCACTCTCGCCGATTTCGTCAACCAGGCCCAAGCTACCGAGCAGCTGGCGATCTTCATCGAGGCGGCGCGCGGTCGGGGTGAGCCGCTCGATCACGTCCTCCTCGCCGGGCCGCCGGGGCTCGGCAAGACCTCGCTGGCTCACATAGTCGCCGCCGAGATGGGCGTGCCGATGGTGCAGACCGCCGGCCCGGCCCTCGAGCGAAAGGCAGACGTCGCCTCCTTCCTCACCGCGCTGGAGCCTGGAAGCGTTTTCTTTATCGATGAGATCCACCGGCTTGGACGCGCCGTCGAGGAGACCCTCTATCCGGCCATGGAGGATGGCGAGCTACCCGTCGTCCTGGGACAGGGTGCTGGCGCGCGCACGGTGACCTTGCCGCTGCCCCCATTTACCCTGGTCGGCGCGACCACCCGTGCCGGTCTCCTGACGACCCCGCTGCGCGACCGCTTCGGCGTGTGCCACCGTCTCGAGCACTACAGCCCCGAACACCTGGCAGCGATCGTCGAGCGCTCGGCCGGCATCATCGGTGTCGAGATCGAAGCCGAGGGCGCGCGGACGATCGCGACCCGCTCACGCGGCACGCCGCGCGTCGCCAACCGGCTGCTCAAGCGGGTCCGCGACTT
This sequence comes from uncultured Solirubrobacterales bacterium, assembly GCA_963722965.1. Lineage (GTDB taxonomy): Bacteria > Actinomycetota > Thermoleophilia > Solirubrobacterales > 70-9 > DATLSM01. The sequence continues at coordinate 13,951 of CAVROX010000009.1, forward strand.
CGCCCAGGTGAAAGGCTCGACGACAATCGACGCCGCGGTAGCGGTCGCGGGCCTGGAGATGTTGGAGGTCGATGGGTGGGGGCTTGATCGCAGCGACCGAGCACTCCTCGAGACGGTCGCGACGAAGTTCGCCGGTGGACCGGTCGGCCTCTCGACGCTTGCGGTCGCAATTGGCGAGGAGCAGGACACGATCGAGGACGTGCTCGAGCCCTACCTGCTCCAGCAGGGTCTGCTGAAGCGAACCCCGCGCGGGCGGGTGCTGACCCAACGGGCCTACGATCACCTGGGCCTCCCCGCTCCGGAGGGCGCGGCAAGCCTCTTCTAGCGGGCGCTTGTAGCCTTGTGGTGGGATGCCATTCTTCATCTGCCCCAACTGTGGCCACAGGGACCTCAGCAGCGACCGAACTGCCGGTTTCAGCACCCGCCCCAAGGGCTGCCCGAAGTGCGGCTTTGGGTTCGTCTTCGAGCTGCTCGATGACTACTATCCGGCGCCCAACGCGGCCTTTTTTGTCTGCGACAAGCAGGAGCGCGTGATCGACGCGGGCAAAGGTAGCTTCGAGTTGACCGGACTTACCGACGAAGAGGTGATCGGTCGTCCGGTGCGTGACGTTCTCGGGCTGCGCTGGATCGACCGGGGCGAGGGCGGCGAGACAGCTGACACCAACGGCGATGGCATCACCGACCCGATCGAGACCTCGCTGGAGTGGGGCGTTCGCTCGCTCGGCAAGCGAGTCTCCGTCAACGCCGAGGGCGATCTGCCGGCGGAGGCGGTGGCCGATGTTTTTCCTGCCTACGACGACGACGGCGGACTGCTGCTCGTCCTCACCCCCGAGGGCTAGAGGCGGGCGAGGAAGATGCTGGGAAGGCGAAGGCACCTGTTTGTACTGCTTTTCGTGCTCGGGCTGCTCATCGTCTCGGCGTTGATCGTCGTCAGCAAGCCGACTCGACTGGGCCTCGACCTCAAGGGAGGCGTCCAGCTCGTCTATGAGGGACAGCCGACCGGCCAGGTGAAGTCGGTCAGCGGCGAAGACATCGAGCGCTCGATCGAAATCATCCGCCAGCGAATCGACACCCTGGGCGTCTCTGAGCCGGAAGTCTCACGCCTTGGCACCAACGAGATCTCGGTCGGCCTTCCCGACATCACCAATGCCCAGCGGGCGATCAATACGGTCGGCACGACCGCGCAGCTGTTCTTCTATGACTGGGAGCCCAACCTGATCGGCCCGGAGAAGACGATCGGCGGCCACCCGGGCCAGCAGCCTCCTCCTGCCGCCCTGAAGAAGGCGAAGGCGGAATGGAAAGCCGCCGGGCGCAGCACCTTCAACGGCTCCGAGAATCTGCAGCTGATTGACTCCGGCGCATTCCCAACCGCCTACGACGCCGCCAAGCTCGCCGCCGAACAGCCGCCAGTTGAAAACTGCTCCACCTGCTCGACCACCAGGCCCCGCTACTACCTGTTCGAGCGAAAGGCCCCGCACAAGCTGATTGCCGGCCCCGAAGAGACAAAGGGCGGCCTCTTCATCAGCCCCACCGGCCAGAAGCGGCCGCGCAACGGAATCGTCGTCAAGGTCCCGGCGGGGACGGTCGTGGCCTCCGAGCTGCCGAGCGAACGTTCCGGTCAGACCGACAAGTCGGCCGAACCCGGCTGGTATGCGCTGCGCGACCGTCCGGCCCTCTCGGGAACCGACATCACCGAACCAAAGCAAAACTTCTCTCAGAACAACGAACCCAACGTCACCTTCAGCTTCACCGAAAAGGGCCGTGAAGCATTCCAGGAAGTGACCAAGCAGATCGCCCAGCGCGGGCAGGCGCAGGCGATCGGCCCGGTCAGTGTCGAACAGGCGGCGGCGCTCTCCGGCCATTTCGCCGTGGTTCTAGACAACGAAGTCAAAACCAGGCCGATCATCAACTTCGCCCAGAATCCCGACGGGATCGAAGGGCGGACTGGGGCCGAAATCTCCGGCGGCTTTCACAGCCCCGAAGAAGCCCAGGAACTGGCGACGATCCTGCAGATCGGCGCCTTGCCGATCGACCTGAAGCTGATCAGCCAGACCCAGGTTTCGGCGACCCTCGGCAGCCAGGCTCTGCACGAGGGGATCAAGGCGGGGATCATCGGCCTCTCGCTGGTCGTCCTCTTCCTGCTCATCTATTACCGCTTCCTGGGCCTGATTGCGACGATCGCCCTCGGCGCCTACGGGGTGATCTTCTTCGCGCTGATCAAACTGATCCCGATCACGCTCACCCTCCCGGGGATCGCCGGACTGATCCTGACGATCGGGGTTGCGGCCGACTCCAACATCGTCATCTTCGAGCGAATAAAGGAGGAGGTGCGGGCTGGGCGCTCGATGTCGAGTGCGATCACGGCCGGTTATCGCCGCGGCATCGCGACGATCGTCGACGCCAACGTCGTCACCCTGCTGACCGCCTTCATCCTCTTCGTATTGGCGACCGCGGGCGTCAAGGGCTTCGCTTTCACCCTGGGCGTCGGCACCATCGTCTCGCTGCTGACCGCGGTTGTATTTACCCAAGCGCTGCTCGGCACCATCAGCCACTCGTCGTTGCTGCGCTCCCCCCGTTCCCTCGGGGCCTCCGGCAAAGGCAGACGCTGGCACTTCGACTTCATGGGCGCCAGCCGCTGGTTCTTCACCCTCTCCGGCTGCATCCTGCTGATCGGCGCCATTGCCCTGGCGACCAAGCAGCTCAACTTCGGGATCGACTTCAAGTCGGGCACAAGGGCGACGGTGGCCCTGGTAAAGCCGACGAACGAGGAAGGGGTGCGCGAAGCGCTCGGCTCGATCGGGGTCAACAACGCCGAGATCCAGCAGGTCTCCAACCCGGTGCTCGGCAACAACGTCTTCCAGATCCAGACCTCGGAGCTGGGGCCAAGCCAGGTGAAGAACGCCAAGGCGGTGCTCCAGTCCAAGTACGGGATCGTCAAGAACGGCTTCGAAAGCACCAGCGTCGGGCCGACCTTCGGCGAACAGGTGGCCAGCAGCGCATTGAAGGCGCTGGTCTTCTCGCTGCTGGTGATCTGCGCCTATGTCGCGCTGCGATTTGACCCCAAGTTCGCCGTCCCGGTTCTGATCGCGCTCTTCCACGACATCCTCATCACCGCGGGGATCTACGCCCTCACCGGCAAAGAAGTGAGCAGCGGGACGGTTGCCGCATTCCTCACCATTCTTGGTTACTCGCTCTATGACACGATCATCGTCTTCGATCGAATACGCGAGAACATGCCGAGGATGCCGCGAGCTGCGTTCTCGCAGATTGTCAACCGTTCGATGAGCGAGGTTTTGACCCGTTCGCTGGCAACCAGCTTCTCGACCCTGCTGGCGGTCACCTCGCTGCTGGTCTTTGGCGGCACGACGCTCCAGGACTTTGCCTTTGCGATGCTGGTCGGGATCGCCTCCGGTACCTACTCCTCGATCTTCATCGCCTCACCCGTGCTGACTGCCTGGAAGGAACGCGAGCCCGGTTTCGCGCGCCGCCGCCAGCGGATCGCCGAGGTCGAGGGCCGGGTGCCGGCTTTTGCCGACGAGATTGAGATGGCAAAGCTCGGCGAGGAGGAGAGCGATGAAAAGATCGCCGCTTCTGTCGAGGTTCGCGGGGAGCCGAAGCCGAGCGCGGTTGCCACCGCCGAGCGGCCTCCCGATGGCGAGGGGGCGGGCCCCTCGGCCAATGGCGAGCCGCCCACCCCTGCCGTCGATCCGGCGGCGGTCGAACGACGTGAGCGCGACGAGCGGCGCCGCGCCCGCCGCCAGCAGCGCCGCAAGCACGGGAGGAACCGTTAGCTGTGGCGCTGCTCGTCTGGTTCACGATGGGGATCGCCCTCTGGCACTTCACGGTCTTTTTGCCGGACCGCTTCTGGCAGGGCATCGTCGGCGCCTTCCTCGGCGCGGTGATCGGAGCGCTGGCCTTCGGCTCGATCATCGAGATCGCCACCGGGAAAAGTCTCGGCAATACCGACTTGCTGACAGCGCTGACTGCGGTTCCGGGCGTTGCGATCGGCCTCGCGGTCGTCTACGCAATCGGGCTCCGCTCCCGGCGACACGCCGAGTAGCGCCCCCACCTCTCGCCCGGCCGGCAGAGCGGAAATCCGTCCCGGGCGGCTCCTAGCCTGGGGGGGTGCCGGAACCGCTCAAAGCCTATCGGGCAGAGCCCTTCTCCTATCAGGAGGCGCGAGCGCTTGCCGACGAGTTGGGTCTAAGCGACCCCGTCGCAATCACCCTGGTCCGTCGCGGGTACCGGACTCCGGAGGCGGCACGTTCCTTTCTTGACGCCGAGGAGTCCCACGATCCGGCCGACTTCGACTCGATGGAGGAGGTCGTTGCTTCGGTGCTCGCCGCGGGCGCTGAGGGACGGCGGATCACCGTCCACGGTGATTTCGACGTCGACGGTGTCTGTGCGACCTCGATCCTGGTCGGCGCGCTCCGCGAGCTTGGTGCGAGCTGTGACTGGCTGATCCCCGACCGACTCGCCGACGGCTACGGGCTCGCTGCCGCCAACCTGGAGAGCCTGGCGCAGCGGGGAACCTCGCTGTTGATCACGGTCGATTGTGGGATCACATCCATATCGGAGGTGGCGCTCGCTCGATCGCTGGGAATGGAGGTCATCGTTACCGACCACCACCAGCCAGGCGATCAGCTTCCCGAGTGCCCGATCCTCCACCCGGCTCTGAGTGCCTACCCTTTCCAAGACCTCTGTGGAGCAGGTGTCGCCTGGAAGCTGGCCTGCGCCCTCAGGCGAGCAGCGGGTGCCGATCCCCCAGTCGCGCCTTTGCGCGGAGTTGGCGCAGGCGCTGGGCCCAACGCCAAAGATGTCCTTGACCTGGATCTCGTCGCTTTGGCCACGGTCGCTGACGTCGTGCCGCTGACGGGTGAGAATCGCTCGCTGGTGCGCCGCGGTCTGGGCGAGATTCGTCGGGCGCGCCGACCGGGGATGCGCGCCCTCCTCGAGGCTGCCCGCTGCGAGCTGTCTCGGCTTGACGAGGGGGATCTGGCGTTCCGTCTGGCGCCGCGAATCAACGCTGCAGGTCGGCTGTATCGGGCCGACGCTGGGGTGGAGCTGTTCCTCACCGAGAGCGAGACTCGCGCAGGCGAGATTGCCGCGGAGCTAAACAGGGCAAACAGCGAGCGGCGCGAGGCCGAGCGAGAGGTCGAAGCTGCCGCCGAGGCGGCGCGGCGCGAGCTGCCCGAGAAGCTGCGCGAGGCCCGCGCTCTGGTCCTCGCCGGCGAGGGCTGGCATCCGGGCGTGATCGGGATCGTCGCCGCGCGGCTGGCCGAGCGCCACCATCGGCCGGTGCTCATTGTCTCGCTCGATCGTGAGGGCGGGGCTCGGGGCTCGGGTCGCAGCATCCCCGGCTTTGATCTGCTCGCCGGACTGCGGGCCTGCTCGGAGTTCCTTGTCCGCTTCGGCGGGCACCGCGCCGCGGCCGGCGTGGAGCTGCGTGCCGCGGATTTAGGCCGGTTTCGCGAGGCGTTCACCGCCCACGCGACCGCGCTGCTTTGCCAGGAGGATTTGCATCCGACAGAGCAAATCGACGCGATGGTCGGCGGTGCCGAACTCGGGCTCGATCTCGCCGAGGAGCTGGGCAGGCTTGCGCCATTCGGGAGGGGCAACCCGGACGTGAGGTTGCTCGTCCCCGCGGCCACGGTCCGTGACGTGCGGACGATCGGGGAGGGCAAAAGACATTCTCGCTTCAGCCTCTGCAGCGGCTCCCACCGGGCCCTCGGCGTGGCTTTCGGCCGCTCGGGGTTGGGGGTGAGCGAGGACGAGGCGGTCGACGCCGCGGTCAGGCTGGAGGTCAACCACTGGAACGGTTCCATCGAACCCCGAGTCATCCTCGGGGAGCTGTACTTGTCCAAGGTACCTGCAAGCGCCGGCCCCGCGGGAGAGGCGCAGGTCGAGGAGTGGTGGAGGCGCTTTGAAGCCGAGCTGGCTGTCGATCTCGACGAAGGCCCGCCGGCCCCTACGGCGGCCGAGCAGCCGCCCCGGCGCACGATTGCCAGCACAAACTCCCCCGCGGCGACAACATTTGAGCTGCTCTCAAGCGGCGCCAGTGTCCTTGCCCTCGTCGCAGATGCGCCGCGCCGGGCGGCCCTCGCCCGCGAGGGCCTGGCGCTGGTTGGTTACGCGGATCTGCAACGCGAGCCCGACCTGGCCCCCAGTTTCGATCACGTCGTCTTGGTCGACCCGCCGCTTTCCGCCGATCTCGAGCGCCTTGCCTACCGACCCACCCCCGCGGGCGGCTACCTGCATCCTGTCTGGGGGGCGGCGGAGCGCCGCTTCGCGCTCGTGGTCCTCGCGCAGTGGCACGCTCAGCGGGGTGAGCTAGCCGCTATGTTCAGGAACCTACGCGACGCGGGAGAGGTGGAGGGGGAGGAGCTGCGCAGTGCCCTGTGCGGCGGCGGCAGGTATCCCCGACCCCCCGAGGTCGCCGCGCGCTGCTGTCGCGTTCTCGCCGACCTTGACCTGATTCGGGGTGCGCCGTTTCGCGACGGGCCCTTCAGGGTCGTATCCTCAGAGCAGACCGATCTGGAGCGCTCGGCCGCGTTCCGCGCCTACCGAGCCCGCTACGAGGAGGACAAGCGATACCTCGAAGGACTCAAACAGAGCTAGAGCAAAGCGAGCTTCTCGCCAACCTCTTTGCCGTGATCGAGGAGTTCGACTCCTCCTCGGGGGAGGACGGCAGCCACGGCAGCGCCGGGGACACGGCGCTTGCCCTGGCGACGATCGACCGCGACGCCCTCGCCCGCGCATTTGAGTTCGCCTGCGAGCGCCATGGCGACCAAATGCGACGCTCCGGCGACGAGTTCATTACCCATCCGGTTGGAGTTGCGCAGATCTGCGCCGGCATGCGACTGGACACCGAGACCCTATGCGCGGCGCTCCTTCACGACACGGTCGAGGACACCAGCGCCAGCCTGGCGGAGATCCGCGAGGAGTTCGGCGAGCAGGTCGCTCAGCTCGTCGACGGAGTCACCAAGCTCACTGGGATCACCTTCGAGAGCCGCGACGAGCGCCAGGCCGAGAACTACCGCAAGATGATGGTGGCGATGGCCACCGACGTCAGGGTGATCCTGATCAAGCTGGCCGATCGCCTCCACAACATGCGCACGGTGGGAGCGCTGTCCAAGCAGAAGCAGATGGCGAAGTCGCGCGAGACGCTGGAGATCTATGCCCCGCTCGCCCACCGGCTCGGCATCCATGCACTCAAGTGGGAGCTGGAGGACCTCGCGTTCGCCACCCTGCATCCGCGCAAGTACGCCGAGATCAAACAGCTCGTATCCCAGCAGCGCAACGAGCGCGAGGTCTACGTTGAGCAGGCGGGAAGGTTCCTCTCAGCGGAGCTGCAAGAGGTCGGAATCGCGGCGGAGATCTCCGGCCGCGCCAAGCACTTTTACTCGATCTACACGAAGATGACCAAGAAGGGCCGCGAGTTCAACGAGATCTTTGACCTTACGGCGATGAGGGTGATCGTCGGTTCGGTGAAGGATTGCTACGGGGCCGTCGGGGTCATCCACTCCATCTGGAAGCCACTCCCTGGCCGCTTTAAGGACTTCGTCGCGATGCCAAAGGCCAACATGTACCAGGCCCTGCACACGACGGTGATCGGGCCGGAGGGCAAGCCCCTAGAGATCCAGATCCGCACCGAGGAGATGCACAAGCTTGCCGAGTACGGAATTGCCGCCCACGTCGCCTACAAGGAGGGCGGCGACGGCGATCCGCGCCGCGAGAAGATGACCTGGCTGCGCCAGCTTGTCGAAGCCGAGGGTGAGCAGGACCCGACCGAGTTCCTCGAGTCGCTCAGAGTCGACCTGTTCGAGGACGAGGTGTTCGTATTCACCCCGCGCGGAGAGGTAAAGAGGCTCTCGGCGGGGTCGACACCGCTGGACTTCGCCTACGCGGTTCACACCGACGTCGGCCACCGGTGCGTGGGGGCCAAGGTCAACGGCAGCATCGTGCCGCTTCACTACCAGCTGCGTTCCGGCGACATCGTCGAGGTACTGACCGCGAAGCAGAACCGCGGCCCCTCGCGCGACTGGCTGAAGTTGGTGCGGACGAGCCGCGCTCGCAACAAGATTCGAGCCTGGTTTAAAGAGGAACGCCGGGAGGACGCCGAGCGTCACGGTCGCGAGGGACTCGAGGATGCTCTGCGCAAGCGCGGCCTGCCGATGCAGAAGCTGGCGATGTCTCCGCTGCTAGCCGACGTGATCCGCGAGATGGGCTACCGCAAGGCGACCGAGTTCTACATCGCGCTCGGCCAGGGCAAGGTGTCCACCAAGCTGGTTGCCAACAAGCTGATGCAACGGCTGAAGGCCGGTGAGGCGGTCGAAGAGGAGCCGGCCGCGCTGATCGGCGGGCGCGAGGACGAGGCGCGCCGCACCAAGGACGCCTCCAACTACGGGATTTCCGTCAAGGGTGCCGACAACGTCGCAGTGCGGTTGGCCAAGTGTTGCCGTCCAGTCCCGGGCGATGAGATCGTCGGCTACGTCTCGCTGGGGCGCGGGATCACAATCCACCGGAGCGACTGCAAGAACGTGAAGGCGCTGAAACGGGCCCCCGAGCGCTTTGTCGAGGTCGGATGGGACGGTGACAACGAGTCCTCCTACCGCGTCGAGCTTCAGATCGACGCCTACGACCGCACCCGCCTGCTCGAGGACCTCTCCCGCACCTTCTCAGAGGCCGGGATCAACATCCTCGGCGCAAGCTGCACGACCAAGCACCCGATGGTGAAGAACAAGTTTGTGGTCGAGGTCGGTGATACCGAGCAGCTGAAACACTGCCTCTCGCGCCTGCGCAACGTCGAGTCGGTGTTCGACGCTTACCGGATTACGCCGGCGGCCTGAGTCAGCAGACGATCGTCAGGGCACCCGGGTCTGCGCGCAGCTCCACTACCTTGCGCTCGCCAATGTAGTCGCCATCGACCTGCACCGGGAAGGGGCGCGTCCCACCCTCGCCGTCCGCGGAGATCGAGTTCACGGTGGCCGCGGTGACGTCATCGAAGTGCACCACTTGGCGATGCTCTGCGGCGGGACGGCGCGCACTGAACAGGCGGGCAATTAGAGTCGGCATGTCGCGCTGCGCCGCCCGCTTCAGTACAGCCAGCGATAGCGTTCCGTCGTCGATCTCGACCCCCTCGCAGACCCTGATCGGGCGATTGGCGAAGTAGGTGAAGGGATCGGAGTTCTGGGCCAGTACGGTAACCCCCTCGACCGGCTCGCCGGAGTTCGTTTTGACCCGCATCCGTACGGGGTTGTGGAGGTAGTGACGGTACAAGGCAGAAATTGCCGCCCAGCTGTAGTAATAGGGGCCGGCTCGCGCCTTAAGCCGGGGGTGGGCATCGACTCGTTTCACCACCGTGGCGTCGATTCCGAAACCGCAGGAGAAGACGAAATGGCGACCGTCGACGACCCCGAGGTCGATCTTACGCGGCGACCAATCGTCAGCCACCGCCAACAGGTGCTCGGTCGCGTCGACCACGTCGTTGGGGATCCCGAGGGTGCGACAGACGACGTTGGTCGAACCCCCCGGCAGGACCGAGACCGGGACCTCGGTGCCGGCGAGGCCGTTGACCACCTCGTTCAGGGTTCCGTCGCCGCCGAATGCGACGACCACGTCGTAGCCGTGGTCGCGTACCTCGCGTCCGATCTCGGTCGCATGGTTTTGCGCTTCGGTCGAGACCGCCTCGACCTCATAGCGTCCCTGCAAGGCGTAGACGACGAGGTTGCGCAGGCGGTCAGAAACCGTGGTCGCGTAGGGGTTGACGATGATCAGCATGCGCCGCTTTTTCGGTCGGCGGGTTTTGCGAGGGCCGATTTTTGCCATCAGGCGGTGGCGGTGGGCCGATCAAGGCGCCAGCTGAGTTGTAGTCGGGGATCCGAGCCGCCTCTGACTTTGAGCTGGACAAGATGCTGTCGATTCAAGCCATGGATTTGGCATCGCCGATCAAGATCGATTCTGCCCTTGCACCGGTGTCGGCGGTGATCGTCGGTGAGTCCAAGGCGTGCCGGCACTCGTGCAGGGTAATGCGGTTGAGCCCGCCTTTCTTCCAGGTCTTGCCGGAATGCTGACTGCGGGATTCATCCCGGCTGAACGACCCTGCCCCAGCGGCAGGGATACCTCGCTCGCTGAACTGGGGCAGACCGCTGCAGACGCCAGGCCAAACGGGCATCTCAAGCCGGCGGCTGTGGGCAGCTTCTGTCGGTTGAACTCCACGCAGATTCCCTGCTTGGGTATCTATCCACTCCTGCCTAGATACATCTGAGGCGGGTCAGCGCCCCCTCTCCGGGCTGTGGGCCCAGACGCAGGTTGGTGTGGGAATCAGCAGCGATCACACTTTAGGAATTTGGCGCTGGCGCTGTGAGTGCAGATGGGATCAAAAAACACACAATCAAGGGACCGAACATCGGCCTGGCCAGATTGGGAATGGCGCCCTCGGCGACCAACTCACTACCGTCGCAGCCGCCAGTTCCCTGCCCCCGGCGGAAGCGAACCGGTCAGTCAGAGCTGCGGTCAGCCTCACTTCCTGGACGCCGCCGTCAATCACCACGGAATCTGGAGTGACGCTTGGCCGATCGGCTTCTAGACGATCACGATGGTCTTGTCCACCTTGAAGCCCCTCGAATGTCGGCAAGGAAAATGACCCAATCGGTGGACTCGCTTTCCCTCTCCCGCCTGGGTGTCGCTCCGCAAGTCGAAGGGTCCAACTTCTCCCACCCTCGAATCCGAAGGAACCATCGTCGTCCTTGGATCGAACGTGACCTCCGAAGGAAGCAGCTCGAAGCTGAGGTATCCCTCACCAGCGACGGCGAAAGCATTGGCAAGCCGGGGCGGTATCGCCTTCAGGCCCGAAAGCTGAATCCAGTCCAAGGGGGCTAAGCCCGCCTCGCCGAGGATGGGCGTCGGCGGTGCTCACCGCTTCAGTGGAGAAGCAATCCCGCTTGGGAGAGCGGTCCCTAACCGACCGTTTCATAGCGGATCACGGCGCCGTCGTCGGTTTCGCGCACCCTCCCCTCGTTGACCAAGAGGTCGGCGTGGCCGATTACCTCTGAAAGGGTAAGGAAGGCCTGGGTGACGGCGACGTTGCCCCAAATCGCCTGCGCGATCTCATAGCCCGTGCGCGGCCGCTCGGCGATCAGCCGGTAGATCTTCTCCTTGCGCCGCTCGTGTTTGGCGAGGCGGTCATCGATCAGCGCCACGTGGTCGGTGATCGGCTCTCCGTGTCCGGAGAGGACGAACTCTGCCGGCATCTCTCGCGTCTTGCGCATCGACGCGATGTAGGTGACCAGCGCTTGGGGACGCCGATCGGACCCGTCCAGCGGCCGGGTGATCAGCGGATTAGAGGAGATGTGGGCAATCAAATGATCGGCGGCGATCAGGATGCGCCGCTCCGCATCCCAAAAGACGGTGTCAGAAGGGCTGTGCCCAGGGCGGTGCAGGGCCGTCAGGGTGCGATCGCGGAACTCGATATCCTCGCCATCGGCCAGCGGCCTGCTCACCTGCGCCCGTGATCCCCAGCCGCGGAAGCTGCGTGAGACGCTCTGCAGCGCTGTCGCGACCTCTTCGGGGATGCCATTGCGCAACATCAACTCCACAGCAAAGGCGTCCTCGCGCTCGGCGTCCTCGCTGAAGTTGGCCAGTCGCTCGGCGGCAACGCCGATCGCTGCCACCTCGGCGCCGGAGTGCTTGGCGAGGATCTCCACCAGCCCGAGGTGGTCGATGTGCTGGTGGGTGATGATCAGCAGCTCGAGGTCGTCGATCGAGTGACCGCGCTCCCCGAGCTGGGACTGAAGCTCATCGAGTGCCTTGCCCGAGTTAGGTCCGGTGTCGATCAGGGTCAGCGGCTGATCCTCGATCAGGTAGCAATTGACCCGGCCAACCGCGAACGGGGTGGGGATGCGAAGTCGGTGGATCCCCGCTAGCGCAGACTGCTCGAGTGCCTGCTCCGGTGTCAGCGTCATGCCCGGATCAACCCCAGCAGGTAATCGCGCCTGGCTTCCATATCCTCGCGGGAGATCAGGGACTCGAGGTTGAGCCGCAGTAGCGGCTCGGTGTTGGAAGGGCGGACGTTGAAGTGCCATTGCGGGTAGTCGACGGAGATCCCGTCCAGTCGGGTGATCTCCCCGTCAGAGAAACGCTCAGCGATCTCCTCCATCTTCGCCCCTTGGTCGTCAACCTCAGAGTTGATCTCGCCGGAGATGAAGTAGCGGGTGCGGAACTCCTCCATCAGCTGGGTGATGCTGCGCTCCTCGATCGAAAGAAGCTCCAGCATCAACAGCGCGGGGATCGTCCCTGAGTCAGCACACCAGAAGTCTCTGAAGTAGTAGTGGCCTGAGACCTCTCCGCCAAAGACGGCGCCCTCCTCGCGCATCCGCGCCTTGAAGAAGGCGTGGCCGACGCGGGAGAGGGCGGAGCGACCGCCCGCGGCGGCGACCAGGTCAGGCACGGCCCGGCTGGAGCGGGGGTCATAGAGGATCGTCGCGCCGGGGTTCCTTGCCAGCGCCGCGCGGGCAAGCAGGGCGCAGATGAAATCGCCGTCGCAGAACTTGCCGGTCCCGTCGATGAAGAAGCATCGATCGGCATCGCCGTCCCAGGCGATACCGAGGTCAGCGTCGGCCGAGCGCACCCGCTCTTCGATCAGGCGCCTATTTTGCTCCAGCAGCGGGTTGGGTTCGTGGTCGGGAAACTCGCCGTTGGGTTCAAAGAACATCTCGTCGAGATCGAGGCCAAGTCGGCGCAAGATCGGCCCCACCATCGGCCCCGACATCCCGTTGCCCCCGTCAACCACGACCACCATCGGCCTTATCGCGCCTGGATCGATAAAGGAGAGGGCATGCTCGCGGTACTCATCCCAGATGTCGACCTCCTCCAATGAACCCCCGCCGGGTGCGGGCCCAAGGCCGGCCTCGATCGCGCGTCGCACGTCGCCGATTCCCGCGTCTGCGGAGAGTGCCAGCGCCCCCTCGCGAATCAGCTTCACCCCCGTGTAGTCCTTCGGGTTATGGGAAGCGGTCACCATCGCTCCGCCGTCGAGGTCGCGGGAGCCAACCAGGTAGTAGAGCATCTCGGTGGCGACCATGCCGGCGTCGAGGACACTGGCCCCCTCAAAGATCAACCCGTCGCGCAACTCTGCCGCCATCGCCGGCGCCGTCAGCCGCATGTCGCGTCCGAGCCCGATGCGCAGCTCCCCCGGCTGCTTGCCGCGCAGCCTTGCCAGGACCCGGGCGAAGGCGCGCCCGATCGCGTGGGCGGTCGACTCGTCCATCTGTGAGCCGTAGAGTCCACGGATGTCATACGCCTTGAATATCTCCGGCGGCGCGAGGACCGGCTGCTCGCTCAAAAGGCCCCCTTCAGTGCCTCGTAGCTCTGCTCGAGCGTCTGCGGCATCACTTTCGTATCGGCGATCACAGGCATGAAGTTGGTGTCCCCGCCCCAGCGGGGGACGACGTGGAGGTGGATGTGGTGCTCGACTCCGGCTCCGGCCACGCGGCCCTGGTTGAAGCCGACGTTATAGCCCTGCGGGTCATAGACCTCCTCCAGCCGCCCCATCGCCCGCTGGGCCAGCGCCATCATCTCCGCCAAGGTCTGCTGCGGCAGATCCTGCAGCCGAGCGATATGGGCGAGGGGGGCGACCATAAGGTGCCCGTTCGTGTACGGGAAGAGGTTGAGGATCACGAAGCAGCGCTCGCCGCGATGAACGATCAGGTTGGACTCATCGTCCTCCGCCTTCGGCTTGGCGCAGAAGATGCATTCTGCCTCGATGTCCTTTGACCCGTCCTTCACGTAGGCGAGGCGCCACGGCGCCCAGATCCGAAAATTGGCCACAGCCACCGCATCCTAGATAAAGACGGAGCCGCTCCCGGAGATGAGGTGGGCAGCTGCGCCCCGGGCGAGCGCCTGGTAGGCTCTTTCCAACATAAGCGCCACATCTAGAGGGGTGGAGGGACTGGCCCAGTGAAGCCCCGGCAACCACCTCGGACCCGCCGGTTCGAGGGGAGGTGCCAACTCCAGCAGGTCGATGACCTGGAAGATGTGGGGAAAGTCCGATCGGACCTCTGCCCCACACAAGGCGGAGGTTTTTTCGTTGGAGACGGAAAGCGAGGTCGGATGTCACTGGAAGGCTTGAGGTGCAAGGAGTGCGGCGCGGCCTATGAGTTGGACGCGCGCTACGTCTGCGAAAACTGTTTCGGGCCGCTTGAGGTGGCCTACGACCACTCCTCGCTCGATCCGCCCGAGGCTCGGCGCCGCATTCAGGCTGGATCGCAGGGGATCTGGCGCTACGCCGACTTCCTTCCCTTCCAGGGGCGCCCTGGCGACCCGCTGGAGCCCGGCCTGACACCGCTGCTGCGCGCCGACCGGCTCGCCGCGCACCTCGGCCTCGATGCTGAGCTCTGGATTAAGAACGACGCTGCCAATCCAACCCACTCCTTCAAGGACCGTGTCGTCGCCGTAGCCGTGGCGAAAGCGCGGGAGCTGGGCTTTGAGACGGTCGCCTGCGCCTCAACCGGCAACCTAGCCAACGCGGTCGCCGCCCATGCCGCCGCTGCGGGCCTTGACTCCTATGTCTTCGTCCCCGCCAACCTGGAGGAGCAGAAGCTCCTCGCCACCGGCGTCTACGGCACCAACCTGGTCGGCGTCCGCGGCAACTACGACGACGTCAACCGGCTCTGCACCCAGCTCGCCGAAAGCCACCCCTGGGCATTCGTCAACGTCAACCTGCGCCCCTACTACGCGGAGGGATCGAAGACCCTCGCCTTCGAGACGGTCGAGCAGCTCGGTTGGAAGCTGCCGGACCGGGTGGTCTGCCCGATCGCCTCGGGTTCCCTGTTCACCAAGTTGGGGCGTGGCTTCCAAGAGTGGCTCGACCTGGGCCTGGTCTCCGGTGAACAGCCGATCTTTAACGGCGCCCAGGCGCAGGGGTGCAGCCCGGTGGCTACCGCCTTCAACGAAGGCTGGGAGGTTTGCAAGCCCCAGCGAGCCCGAAACGATCGCCAAGAGCCTGGCGATCGGCGACCCGGCCGACGGGCCCTATGCCGTCGAGCAGGCTCGCAGGAGCCGGCGGTGCAGTCGATGCGGTAAGCGATGAGGAGATCCGCGACGGCATCCGACTCCTGGCCGAGACGACCGGGATCTTCACCGAGACCGCGGGTGGGGTCACCGTCGGCAGTGCTGTGCAGGCTTGCCGAGCGCGGCGACATCTGCCCCGGCGAGCGGGTTGTCGTCTACATCACCGGCGAGGGCCTGAAGACCCTCGACGCCACCCGCGATAGTTTCCGGATGCACGAGATCGACCCCGATCTCGCCAGCTTCGAGTCGGAGTTTCGCCAGGAGGTTTCAGTCTGATGGCAGTCACAGTGAAGATCCCGACCCAACTGCGCGCCGCGACCGGAGGGAGGCCGAGGTCGAGGTCTCCGGTTCCACCGTCGGCGAGGCGCTCGACGCGGTCTTTGATGCCCACGGCGAGCTGCGCGATCGGATCACCCAGGGTGGTGACCTGCGCCGCTTCGTCAACGTCTACGTCTCGGGCGAGGACATCCGCTTCCAGCAGGGTCTGGAGACCGCGCTCAAGGAGGGCGACGAAGTTACGATCCTCCCCGCCGTTGCCGGCGGTTGATAGCAGCTGTCGACCATCCCAGTTCGCCACCCTCGGTCCTCCGTGCGCGGACGGGGGCGCGCCACCTGCGTTCTTGAATAGCCCGGCCAAATCCCCGCAAGGAGCCAGGTGACCAAACCGCCGGTTGTCATCCTCTGCGGCGGCCGCGGCACCCGTCTGGGTGAGCGGACGGGAGCTGTTCCCAAGGCGCTGATTGAGATCGGAGGGCGGCCGATTCTTCGGCATGTGATCGGGATTTACGCGGCCCAGGGGTTTGAGCGCTTCCTGCTGGCGACCGGCTATCTCGGTGAGGCCGTGGAGGAGTTCGTCGCCGGTGAAGTGTGGCCAGCTGGGATCGCGATCGACTGCCTGGACACCGGGCTTGACACCCCGACGGGCGGGCGGATCGCTCTCCTCGGAAATCGCCTCGGTGGGGATCCTTTCTGCGCCACCTACGCCGACGGTCTCGCCGACATCGACCTCGAGGCTCTACTCCGCTTCCACGGTGGGCACGGCAGGTTGGCGACGATGACCGTGGTACGGCCCCGATTGCAGTGGGGGGTTGCCGAGCTGGGCGCCGACGGCCTGGTCGAGGGCTTCGTCGAGAAGCCGCGTTCAGATCGCTGGGTTAACGGTGGCTTTTTCTGTTTCGAGTCTGGCGTCCTCGAGTATCTGGACGAGGAGAGCGCTTTGGAGCGCAAGCCGCTGCGGCGCCTTGCCGCCGACCGACAGCTCTGCGCCCATCGCCACCATGGTTTCTGGGACTGCATGGATACATACAAGGACGCAGCGTCCCTCAACGATCTCTGGGACAGCGGTGAAGCGCCGTGGACGGTGGCGGAAGCGACGGGGGCGAAGCGGTGAAGCGGGTTTTGGTCACGGGTGCCCACGGTTTCGTCGCGTCGCACCTTGCGCGGGCGCTGCTGGAGCGAGGCGACCTGGTCACCGCCTTTGGCCTGGCGCCGCCGCACCTCTCGGGCCTTGCGCTGCAGGGGATCGAGGCGGAGGTGGAATCGGTGGAGGGAGACCTTCGCGATGCCCCGCTCGTTGCGGCGACGATCAGATCGGGTGAGTTCGACGCGGTCTTCCATCTCGGCGCCCAGACGCTGGTCGGGCCGGCGATGGCTGATCCCGTGCCGACGTTTGAGACCAATGTGCGCGGCACCTGGACCCTCCTGGAGGCCTGCCGTGGTGGCGAGATCCCGGCGGTCATCATCGCCTCCTCCGATAAGGCCTATGGTCCCAGCTATGAACTGCCCTACCGCGAGGAGATGCAGTTGCGACCGGCCTCACCGTATGAGGCGAGCAAGGCGGCTGCCGATGCGATCGCGCTCAGCTACGCTCCAGCCTACGGGCTGGCTGTCGCCGTTACCCGCTTCGCCAATATCTACGGAGGCGGCGACCTAAACTTTTCTCGCCTGATCCCGGAAGCGATCATTGCTGTGCTGGAAGCTCGCCGCCCGCAGGTCCGCTCGGACGGCAGCCCCGAGCGGGACTTCCTCCACGTCGAGGATGCGGTCGCTGCCTACTTTGCGGTCGAAAGCGCGGTCGGCGCCGGTGGTCCTGGCGCAGGCCAGGCCTTCAACGCTGGGGGTGAGCAGCCACACTCGGTCGCCGAGGTGTTGGAAATTGTTGTCGAGGTCGCGGGCTCTGCGCTTGAGCCCGAGTACCGCGGCATCGGCAACCCGGTGGGAGAGATCGACCGCCAATACGTCGACTCAGCGAAGCTGCGGGGGCTGACCGGCTGGAGTCCCGGGGTCGAGCTACGTGAAGGCTTGGCTCGCACGCTCGAGTGGTACCGGACGCATCCGGAGGCCCGTCCCTGATGTGCGGACGATTCACGGTTGCGGCCAAGGACACGAAAAAGATCGCCGACCGCTTCCAGGTCGAACTTGAGCGAGCCCTGGAGCGGGGCGGGGACGGAGGAGCACTACCACCGACCAAGGAGCGGGCAAAGCGGGCGGCCTCAGCGTTGGGCCGCTTCAACGTCGCCCCAACCCAGGAGGTGCTGACCGTTCGCTCCTCCCCCGACCCCGAGGAAGCGGCTAGGGGAGAGCGCGAGGCGCGGCTGATGCGATGGGGATTGGTGCCTCGCTGGGCCAAGGACCTGAAGGTGAGCTACCGGATGATCAATGCCAAGGCCGAGAACCTGACCAGCAGCCGCGCCTATTCTCCGTTAATCGGCAAGTTTCGGCACCGCTGCCTGATCATTGCTGACGGCTTCTATGAGTGGATGCGGGCCGAGGACCCAAAGCAACCGCGTCAGCCCTGGCGATTCACGGTTGACGGGGGTGAGCCGTTCGCCTTCGCCGGGCTATGCACCCGCAAAGAGTGGGAGCAGGAGGGCAACGGTGTCGAGGCCGGCTGGCTCTACAGCTGCACCATCATCACCACGACGCCCAACGAGATGGTCGCCAAGGTGCACGACCGGATGCCGGCGATCCTGCCCGATCCTGAAGCCGAGGCCACCTGGCTGCGCCCTGACCTGGAGCTGGAGGAGGCGGTGGCGCTGTGCGGGCCGCTGCCAGCGGCCCGGATGTCGAGTGCCCCCGCCAACCCGAAGCTGAACAAGGTCGGCGAGGGGATCGAGGGCCCGGAGCTGTTGGTCGCCCCCACCTCCTGATCGCTAGCGCGCCCGACAGGATTCGAACCTGTGACC
>CAVROX010000010.1:0-82948 GCA_963722965.1 uncultured Solirubrobacterales bacterium
TAGCTAGCTAGGCACACGGCTGCCGATGACGACACCGCCAAGCTCAGCGGAGTGATCGCCCGTGATGGTGCTTGACGATCCGCTTGAGGGCAAACCGATTCGCCCCGACCCCGCAGCCGCTGGGGATGCCGTTTCGGGGCCAAGCGGGCCGAGTTCGCCCTTGCTGTTGGTTGCGACGAGAACCTCAAAACCACCCGGATCGCCTGCCATAAACGCGTCCGCGCCCCCGAAAGATCCGGCGAGGAATCGACCCGACAAGATCGCCGGCCCCGGAGCTTTCGGGAAAAACCAAATGGTTTCCAGCGTTCGCCGCGGTCGCGTTCGGTGGCGACCGCGTGGGAGCAGGCGCTCAGCAGAGCATCTGATCGGTCGAGGGATCTTTGCTTCCTCAGGTTCGCCTGCGGAAAGGCAGAAAGCGACGGCGAGTTCAGCCTGCCCCGGGATCTGGCTTCGACCAATCTGCCTTAAGGGGAGCGGACCTGCATACTGCGGCCCAGGGACTCGAAACTCACATGCCATGCTGCTCCAGCGGTCCCCTGCGCCTTCCTGCGGCTTATCCAAGCGGCTTAGCCGCTGGCTCGTTGGTCCCCATGTACGCACGAAACTGCTGGGCGACGCTGCTGGGTGGCGCACGACTGGCGGCGGATCACCAGAATCTACTCGTGATGGGATAGGCTGGGCTCGCGGCGGTTCGATTACGACCCCCATCAAATGACGAGCACGGGGCGCGGATTTCAGCTGGCCACGGGAGTTCTGCTCGGCGCTGTGCTGCTGGTCCTCGCCGTCGGCGCTTCAAGTGCAAGTGCCGCAACAGCCAGCTTGTCCGTGCAGCCGTCCTCTTATGACTTCGGAGCGCTGCTACCCGAAAGCGGGCCGTCGGATCCGGCGACGTTCACGGTCATCAATACCAGTGACGTTGAGATTCCTCCTCCGAACGTCTTCCTGTCCTACACCCTGGAAGAAGGTCCCGAACCAGCGTTCTTCGACTACAAGGCAAGCGATTGCCCAAGCCGTGCGAGTCTTGCGCCAGCAGAATCATGCACGGCGGAAGTGATCTTCGAACCTTTCTACCCCGGCCCGAGGGAAGGCATGATCACTTTCAGAGATCCCACATCTCAGCTAGCATCTGCGAGCGCGACGCTCACTGGTCGAGGTATCGGCCCCGGCGTTTCGCTTTCTCCTCCTCTCCTGAGCATGGGGGAACGGGCTGGTCAAGGACCGTCCCCGCTGGCATATCTCACCGTCACCAACGACGGCGATACCGACCTCTCGATCTCGGGCATCTCCCTCCGGAGAAAACGCCAGCCATTTCGCCATCGCCTGGAGCAGCTGCCACCTCGGGGGAAGTGTCGCGCCGGGCGCCCGCTGCACGATCGGGCTGACCTACTCCCCAGCTACGGCGGGCTTTGTCTTCGGGGAACTGCAGCTCAAGGACAACGGTGGGCACGGCGTTCAAATCGAGCGGCTTCAGGGCGTTGGCCTTCCCCCGCCACCCCCGCGGCTCGAACCGCTGGCGACGACCTTCATCTCGAAGCGCCCACCAAGGGTGACCGAAAGACGGTTCGCGACTTTCCGCTTCGCTGTCGAAGCGGGTTCCGTGCGCTTTGCCTGCAAGTTGGATCGCGGCCCCGTCCGTCCCTGCTCGTCACCGAGAACGTATAGACACCTGGCGCTCGGCCCTCACGTGTTCAGGGTCAAGCCGCGCAACCGAGCGCCAGGTGTATCCCCAGCATTCTCGGTGGCCCGCTTCCGGGTAGTCCCACGGGGAGGCAGCTTCAGATAACTTGGCCTACCCGCTTGAACGCCGAAATGAGGCTGGCGGCGCTGGCGGCTAGCCCACAACAGGCGCACACCTAGTGGTCTGTATCCCAACGTTGACCGGAAACTCGCCTGAGGCGGCGAACACCGACGCATGCACTCGACCCTGGAGGTGGTCATGCGTCCCCCATCGGTGTTCGTCCGCCCGCTCAATCCCGAGGAGGGCCAGCGGTTAAAGCGGCTGGTGAGAGGAGCCAAACACTTCTCGACCCGCCAGCGAGCTGGAATCGTGCTGGCCTCAGCGACCCAGCACTCCGCTACCCAGATCGCCGCCATGTGGCAAACCGACGAGAGCCACGTACGCAAGGTGATTACCGAGTTCAACCAAAGGGGTTTGCAATCACTGCGCCCTAATTACCGGGGCGGGCGTCCCCGCCGGATCACCGAGGCCCAGCGCGAGCGGATCGTTGCGGTGGCCGGTGCCCGCCCCGACACCCAGGGGGCCGCGCTGACGCGCTGGTCGTTGCGCCGCCTCGCCGCCCATCTCGCCGAGGCGGAGGGGATCGAGATCTCCCCGGCACACCTCGGCCGCATCCTCGCCGCCGCCAACCTCTCCTTCCAGCGCACCCGCTCCTGGAAGGCCTCTCCCGACCCCGACTACGAGGCAAAAGCCCAGCGGGTGATCGCGCTCTGCAAGCGGCCTCCGAAGGGGGCGGTCGTGATCGCCTTTGACCAGATGGGCCCGATCTCCCTGCGACCGACGCATGGGGCTGGCTGGGCCCCGAAAGGCAAACCCAGCGCCACCGGGCCACCTTCAACCGCAGGGCCGGGGTGCGCTACGGCTTCGGTGCCTATGACCTCGGCGCTGATCGACTGCGGCTGAGGCTTCGCCCGCGACGGCGCGGGCGACGTGCTCGGCTTCATGCGCCAGATCCGCCTCTGCTACCCGGCGAAGGTCACCCTCTACTGGATCCAGGACAACCTCTCGGCCAACTGGACTCCCGAGGTCCGCGAATTTGCCGGCAAAAGCCGCATCGTGCTCGTGCCGACCCCGACCTACGCCAGCTACCTGAACCCGATCGAGTCCCACTTCTGGCCAATCGCCGAGTTCGTCGTCAAGAACACTGACTACCTCGATTGGGATGCCTTCGCCCACGCCCTTGCCCGCCACATCAGTTACAGAAACGGGCCCCACCGCGATCGTCGCCTCGCCCAGTTGGAAGCCAAGCTACGGGTTGTGGCCTGGTTAGGTTTCGGGTACGACGTTGGGATACAGCCCACTAGGCGACGGCCGCATCGGTACCGGTCGCTACGGCCTCGCCCCGAGCCTCATTGACAGCCGCGTCCAGGTAGGCATCGACTATCTCCGAGCACGATCGCCAACACCCTCAACCCGCTTCAGGCCATCTACCGCCACGCGGTCCGGCGAGAGCTGGCGATTGTCTCCGACCAGTCGGGCTTCGCCAGGCAGAATCGCGATTCAGGACCCGAACCCGCTCAGACGGCATCCCTCGCAGCTTTGGCGCCAGCGTTTGGTCGCCTTCCTCGCTGACAACGACGACGGGGCCTCCCGCGATGCGCCTTCCGAGAAACGAGCCTGCTTCCGCGGCGCTGGCCTCGATCAGGGCGACGACGGCCGTTGTCTTGCCGCCCTTCGGCAGCCCGGCGAGGGTCGCCTTTGTGCTCGGTGCGAGATAGTCCTCCCCGACCCACTCGACGGCGTCAGGCGTGTCCAGCCGAGGTCCTCTGACCGGCGCCGCGGAAGAGCGGGCGTCGGGTCGGAGTCGCCGCAACCGACAGGCACGTCAGCGTTAGGGGCCGGCGGCGAGTACATCGGCCCTGGGTCTCCGTCAAGCAGCGCGCGAGGTCGGCGTCAAGGTCGGTGGGCGGCGCCGGGATCTCCTGGCCTCTGCTCGTCGATCTCGACGCCGTCGAGCTTGCCCCAGCATACGTCAACGAACTCGTCAACAGTTAGCGTGCCGGTTGCCGCGCTAGGCCTCGACATGCGCGGTCTACGCCCCGGCTTGGAGAGGAGCCGGTGCGGACCGGGCTTTTCCATTGGCGTCGACTCGCTTCTCAGCTCTTGCAGCTCGCGCGAGACGTTCGTGCCATCGGCCTGGACGAGGGCGGCAAACCTGGCGGCGAGCTGCGCTCACCCGGAAGGTCAGCAAAACCGTGCCGCTGGGGTCGATGGTTTGGGCCATACAACCTGTGTACGGGGTGCTGGATAGCCCCCAAAAGACGAAAAGGCCTGCAAATAGGGTTGCGTGACGAAGTCCCATAACGAGAGCGGGGACTTCGGAGCCTCGTTTCCGCGCTGCCGGCCGACACGTGATAGAAGGGGCGGGCCATGACGCTGGAAGAGCTGCTCAGTATCTGCGAGTCATCGAGGGTCGAGGACTGGAATCTCGTCTCGTGGGGACCCGCGTACCTCGACTGGCTGCTCTCATCGGAAGGGGGCGGCGAGCGAGGACTATCAGCTCCGAACTGCGGCCCACGACAGCTGGGCGTCTTACAAGCCGGACCTAGCCATTGGCATCG
Source organism: uncultured Solirubrobacterales bacterium (assembly GCA_963722965.1). Taxonomy (GTDB): domain Bacteria; phylum Actinomycetota; class Thermoleophilia; order Solirubrobacterales; family 70-9; genus DATLSM01. The sequence continues at coordinate 4,300 of CAVROX010000010.1, forward strand.
CCTGGGGCCTCGAAACCGATCCGAGAATGGGTCTTGGCGATGAGCCCCGTGTCTTTCACGAGGAATGGGCGACCAGCTTCCCCGACCCAAACGCTACGAGGCATTTCCTCGACTTCTTCTACAACGGCGCCCTGGTGGCCCGCGAGCCGTACGTCAGGGTTGATGGTCGCTGCTACCTGCCGATACCGAAGAGCGAAACTGACAGCGAGGGCGGGGTCAAAGGGCTGACGATCACCCAATGGCAATACGACTTCTTCCGCGTTTTGAACGCCCTTGTGACGACTGTCGAGTATGAATCGTACGTGAAGGACGCCGGGTTTACGGTCGAGGAGTGAGTGGCGGGGATCTTGCGTGCGCGCTCCATTCAAAAGCCTTCGTCTCTGCCGGCTCCAGCAGCTCCCCCCAGTGCGTCTTGCGCGGAGCCCGTCAAGCAGGAGGCTCTGTCGACGCCCCGATAGTTCAAAAGTCAAAGCCGCAATTGGGGCAGCCGACGGCGCTTTCGCTTGCGGGCGGGCAGTCTAGAGATCGGCGGCGACGGCGGCGTGCCACTGCTGCACGCGACCTCGGCGGCCGGCGCAGCGGCGATCATCGAGTCGGGGGAATTGATCGCGGCAGCGGGCGGAACTGAAGTCTTCGTCTCGACCTCGCCGACAATCGCAGCTGACTTGAGCCTTGACGTGATCGTGCCGGTTCGCATCCGCGTTGACGACCTCCGGGTTTCTAGGCACTGGCCGGCCGGAGTGGAGGACCCTTCGCGAGTCCGCTGGGAGTTCTCGATAGCCAAGCCGAGGTACAAGCCGCTTGGGGTCGGCCACCGCGCCTATTACGACGCCGAAACCAACGCTGGCCCCGGTGCCGAGTGGCTGTTGGAGGAGTAGGCGGCGAAACGCCAGCGCCCCTGCCGATCCTCGACGAGGTCCAGCGCAAAGTCGAAGCAGTCGGCGTCAGGGCCACCCCGTCATCGCGATCAGCTGCACCGTGGGTCGACAGCGTGAAAACGCGGATCGGCGTGACCGAGTCACTCCTGAGCCTGCTGACTGGCGCACGGACTGGCGCACAGGGCCTGTCTGTTGGATGCTTTTGGCTCCTTTACGCCAGGTTCTGAAGCTGCGGCCCAGGGACTCGAACCCCGACTACCTCGTCCAGAGCGAGGCGTGCTGCCATTACACCAGGCCGCATGAAGAGACCGGAGGATAGCCTCAGAAAGGCTCTAGAACCTCAGGCACCGATCTCGGCGAGGTTGGTCCCGGGGTCGGCTAACTGGGCCGCGGCATCGGTTAGGTCGACGCACTCGGCGAGCATGCGGCGGGCCTGGGCGAGGTCTTCGGAGCGACCCACGCTGAGCGCTCCCGCGACCCGGCCCTCCTTTAGGTACCAGACCAAGAACTCAGCGGCGGCGGGATCGCCGCGCCAGATCTCCTTGTCCCACTCCTGCGCCGGGCCGACGTACTCGAGGCTCGCCCAGTCGGCAAGGTCGCTGAAGAAGTAGGGCACGACCTCGTAATTGCGATCCTCGCCGATCATGTTGCGGGCGGCGTGGATGCCCTGCTGCATCGCCACGTCCCAGTGCTCGACCCTCAGCCTGCGGCCGTGAAGGACGCTCTCATAAGAACAACAATCGCCGGCGGCATAGATCCCTGCTAGCGAGGTCTGCAGCTTCGCGTCGCAGAGGATCCCGTCGCCGACCTCGAGCCCAGCCCTTTGGGCGAGCATCGCATCGGCACGAACACCGGCGCCAACCACTACGGCGTCGCACTCGATGCTCAGCCCGCTCTTCGTCAGCACCGCCTTTACCCGGCCGTCGCCCTCAAATGCCTCCAGCTCCTCACCGCCGTGGATGGCGACGCCCTTGGCTTTGAGCAACTCCTGAAACCAGCGGCCCGCCGCCTCACCAAAGGTCCGCGAGAGAACCACCTCCTCCATCATCACGATCGTGCAGCGGACGCCATTCGCGGTCAGTGAGGCCGCGACCTCAGCGCCGATATAGCTGCCGCCGATCAGCACCACATGCTCGGCCGCTTCGGCGTCGACGCGGATCGCGTCGGAGTTGCCAAAGGCGCGCATGTAGTGGATGCCCTCGTTCTCGGCCCCCTCGACACGAAGGATGTTGACCATCGCCCCGGTGCAGAGCAGCGCTTTGTCAAAGCCCAGAACCTCCCCGCCCTGAAGCTGCGCGCTCCGCGCCGTCGAGTCGAGCGACATCACGTTGCACCCGCTCAACAACTCGACCTCGTTTTCCTCATACCATGAGGGAGGGTGCACGTAGGCGTCCTCGCGCGTTGACTCCCCGCGGAGGTACTCCTTGGTCAGCGGCGGGCGTTCGTAGGGGGGATCTGGCTCGCGCCCAACCAGGAGGATCGACCCCTCAGCGCCGCGCCGGCGCAGCTCTGCCGCGCAGTGGGCGGCCGCCATGCCGCCGCCGATCAGCAGGAACTCGGCCCGGCGTTCAGCCATCCTTGCCAGTCCCGTTGCGCTCGGGCCCAAACAGCGCTTTGAGGTCATCCTCCCTGCCAGGGTCAAGTACGGCGAGCACCTCATCGCCTGCCTCCAACACCGTGTCCGGGCCCGGTACAAAGCCCTTGCCGGAGCGCAGGATGGAGATCAGCAAACTCCCTTCGGGCATTTCAAGGTCTCCGACCCGCCGCCCGGTCACCCCGGAGTCCTGACCGAGCAGCATCTCGATGATCTCCAGCTGCTCTTCTTGGAGATCGAGCAGGTGGACCAGCCCGTACTCGGGAACCTCGTGCTCGAGTAGGCGAAGGATGAGGTCGGTGGCGGAGACCGACGGCTTGATGTCAAGCAGATCGAAATGAGCGCGGTTGCGGGGGTTCGTTGACGCGCGCGATGACCCTGCTGACCAGGTACTTCTCGCGCGCCACCTGGCAGATCAGCATGTTGTCCTCGTCATCCCCGGTGACCGCGATCATCATGTCCGCCCGCTGAATTCCGGCCCGCTCAAGCACCCAAAGCTCGGAGGCGTCGCCGTAGGAGATGTTGTGCTCCAACTCCTGCTCGACGGTCAGGTAGCGGCGGCGGTTGCTCTCGATCACCGTCACCTCGTGCTCCTTGTCGAGCAGCTCTCGGGCCAGATTCCAGCCCACCTTCCCGGCTCCGACGACGATGATGTACATGAAGGTCCCCCCTCCAGTCCTCAGGCAGCTTCCGCCGAGTGCCCAGAACCGGGGCCGCCGTCCCGCTGGGCGCCGTCGCGAACCGCGTTTTCGAGCATCTCGATCGCGACCCGCGTCGGGCAGACCGTATGCAGACCCTGGCGCTGATACCACTCCGCGCGCAGCGGATCGAGCACCCTGGCGATCACGGTCGGCACCCCGTAGCGGCGCTGGGCAATCTGGGCGATGATGATGTTGGTGTTGTCGCCGTCGGTGGAGGCGATGAATGCGTCCGCCTGCTCGATCCCGGCGGCGATCAGCGCCTCCGTCTCCAGCCCGGCACCGACGGTGAAGTGGCCGCCGAGGTCCTCCCAGCCCTTCTCCAATCCGACCTCAAGACGGGCGTGGGACTCGGGGTCCTCGTCCAGACAGGAGACCTCGTGGCCTTCGCGCAACATCGCCCGGGCGACCGAGGAACCGACGCGGCCGCAGCCGACAATCAGGATGAACAAAGCACCACCGGGTCGCGTTCCGCTCGCTCGCAAAGGCTCAGATATCGATGCGTTGCTCGCTCCACGCTCACGGGATACTAGTCTGCCGCAGCGGCTCGGGCCGCCGGCTCAGAGAGCGTTGCCGGCGGGGCGGTGAGCAGGACCCGGCAGGGAGATTTCTTCAGCACATACTCGGTAGCGGCGCCGATCTCGGCCGGTTTGGCGGCGCCGATCCCGCCGAGCATCGCCCCTCCCTTGATCTTGGTCGGTGGCTCGCCGCCGACGACGATCGCCTCGGCGCCGTTGCGCCGCGCCGCCTAGACAATCCCGGCACCGACCGCGCGGGCGCGGACCATCTCGGCGCTGACAGCGACGTCCTCATACTCCTCACCAACCTGCTTTGCCCTCGCCAACACCCTCCGCGCCTCCTCCTCCTGCTCGGGCGGCAACTCCGCGTCCAGCGGCACCTCGACCACGTAGACGATGTCCAGGCGGGACTCGTAGGGCTCGACATCCGCCTCCTCACCCTCAGCCGCAGCCAAGCGCCCGGCGGTTGCGACAATGTCGTCGTCAAGCCCGGTACCGAACACCGGGACGAGAATGTCACGAAAGGCGACCTCTGGCGGCTGCTTGATCAAGGCCGCTCGGTAGCCGAGTTTTAGGGTGACCTCTGAACGTGGGCAGCTCCCAACTGCGCAGGCGATGCGCAGCCGCAAAGAGCGAGCGCCAGCCCCAGCTCTTGGCGAAACAGCTCGAGCACGCGCCCCGCGCCCTGGGCACCGCCGGCGGCAAGGCCCCAAAGCGCCGGGCGTCCCACCATCACCGCGTCCGCGCCGAGGGCCAGGGCGATCGCGACGTCGGTTCCGCGCCGCAAGCCGCCGTCGACCAGGACGGTCGCGCGCCCATCGATCGCCTCGACAACCTCCGGCAGGGCGTCGGCGCTGGCAAGGACGCAATCCAGCTGACGGCCGCCATGGTTGGAGACGACGACACCGGCGGCGCCGTGCTCGACGGCGAGCACGGCATCCTCGGCGGTCAGTATGCCCTTGACCACCAGCGGCAGCCCGCACTCGCAAGCGAGCGCCTCGAGGTCGCGCCAGCTCAGCGACGGGTCCATCAGCGCAAACGTCTCCTCGATTGTCACCTCGCGGTCGACACCCAGAGCCGCCCTCACGCTCGGCACACCGAGGCCGCTTGGGATTGCGAATCCCGTCCGCAGGTCCCGCTCGCGGCGGCCTCCCGGCGGCGCGTCCACGGTGAGGACGATCGCCTCGAAGCCGGCCTCGACCGCCTCGCTAACCAGAGCCCGGGTCAATCCCTTGTCGCGGAAGCTGTAGAGCTGAAACCAGCGCCGCCCTGCGGGCGCACGGGCAGCGACCTCGCTGGGTCTTGCAGTCGCCAGGGTCGAGAGGCACATCACGGTTTCTGCGGCGGCGGCAGCGCGCGCCATAGCGACCTCGCCCTCCTCATCGGCCAGCCGCTGATATGCGACCGGCGCGACCGCCACCGGCATCGACAGCTCAGCGCCGAGAACGTTCGCGGCGGTTCGCGGCTCGCCCACGCCGGCCAGCACCCGGGGGCGCAGCCGCCAGCGACGCCAGGCGGCGACGTTGTCCCTCAGGGTCACCTCATCGCAGGCACCCCCGGCAAAGTAGCCCAGCGCCCCCGCCTCCAACTTCTGGGCGGCAAGCCTCTCGAAGTCGGCTACGTTGAGGGGGGTCTCGGAGCTCAGAAGTGGACGATTGGGATGATCAGGATCGCGACGATGTTCGCGACCTTGATCATCGGGTTGATAGCCGGGCCGGCGGTGTCCTTGTAGGGATCGCCAACGGTGTCGCCGGTTACCGAGGCGGCGTGGGCCTCCGATCCCTTGCCGCCGTAGGCACCGTCCTCGATCAGCTTCTTCGCGTTGTCCCAGGCACCGCCGCCGGCCGTCATCGAGATCGCGGCAAAGAGGCCGACGACGATTACGCCGATGAGCAGGCCGCCGAGCGCGTTGACGCTCAGCAGGCCGACGATCACCGGCACGGCGATCGGGATCAGCGCCGGCAAGATCATCTCTTTCTGAGCAGCCGCGGTGACGATAGCGACCGTCTTGCCGTACTCGGGTTTCTCAGTGCCCTCCATGATCCCCGGATGCTCGCGGAACTGTTTGCGCACCTCCTCGACGACCTGCCCCCCGGCGCGGCCGACCGCCTCGATCGCAAACGCGACGAACAGGTAGACCATCATGCCGCCGATGATCAATCCGATCAGCACTTCGGGGCTGGTCAGCCGGAAGAGGCTGCTGAGGTCAAAGCCCGCCGGGGCGTGGTCGCCGAGTTCGCTTTTGAAGGCAGCAAACAAGACGAGCGCGGCGAGCGCGGCGGAGCCGATCGCATAGCCCTTGGTGACCGCCTTCGTCGTGTTGCCGACCGCGTCGAGCGGGTCTGTCACGTTGCGGACGTCCTCTGGGAGGTCGGCCATCTCAGCGATCCCGCCGGCGTTGTCGGTGATCGGCCCGAATGCGTCCAGAGCAACTATCAGGCCGCAGAGTGAGAGCTGCGCCATCACCGCGATGCCGATGCCGTATATCCCGGCTAGCTGATTGGCCCCGAGGATCGCGAGAGCAATTACAAGGGCAGGCGCTGCGGTTGACTGAAAGCCCTGGGCAAGGCCCTGGATGATGTTGGTCGCGTGGCCGGTCTCCGAGGCCTTGGCGATCGTCCGCACCGGGCGGAAGCGGGTCGAGGTGTAGTAGTCGGTGATCACGAAGAGGAGGGCGGTTACGGCAACCCCGATCACGGCACACAGCCAGAGGTCGGTGGTGGTCACCGTCTTTGCGGCGGTGCTGAGGCCAAGCCGCACCGGATCGGCCATCAGCCACTTGGTGATCGGGTAAAAGGCGGCGATCGCGAGGATCCCCGAGACGATCAGGCCCTGGTAGAGCGCCCCCTCAACCCGGTCGGATTTGGTCCGCACGGAGAGGGCCCCGATGATCGAGGCGATGATCGCGACGCCGCCGATCACCAACGGAAAGATCGCGACCTCGCGCGAGAAAATTCCGCCGGCGCCGGTGAAGGTGAGCACCCCGAGCAGCATCACGGCTACCGAGGTGACCGCGTAGGTCTCAAACAGGTCGGCGGCCATGCCGGCGCAGTCACCGACGTTATCGCCGACGTTATCGGCGATCACCGCCGGGTTTCTCGGGTCGTCCTCGGGGATTCCCGCCTCGACCTTGCCGACCAGGTCGGCGCCGACGTCGGCGGCCTTGGTGAAAATCCCTCCGCCGAGCCGGGCGAAAACTGAAATCAAGGAGCCGCCGAAACCGAGGCCGATCAGTGCGTCGACAGCCTCCTTGTCGGTACTGCCGGTGATGATCAGGAGGCCGTAGTAGCCGGCGACGCCCAGCAGCGCCAGTCCGACCACCAGCAATCCGGTGACCGAGCCACCCTTGAAGGCGACATCGAGCGCCGGCGGGACGCCGCCGCGGGCAGCCTCCGCGACCCGGGAGTTGGCCCGCACCGAGAGGTTCATCCCGATAAAGCCGGCCGAGCCCGAGAGAAATCCGCCGATTACAAAGCCGATCGCGGTCTTGTAGTCCTGGAGGATCCAAAGCACGATCGCGAGCGGAACCGCGACGGCGGCGATGATCGTGTACTGGCGGGTCAGGTAGGCTCTGGCTCCTTCCTGCACCGCCCCCGAGATCTCTTGCATGCGCTCGTTGCCCGGCGACTTCGCGAGCAGGCGCTGGGTGATCACCAATCCATACACCACCGCCGCCCCGGCGCAGACGAGTGCGAAGACGACTCCGTAATCGGTCAAGAACTTGGTCAAGTCGGGTTCCTCCGTGGGGAAGTAAGCGGCGCGGGAGTCTATATGCGAGTGCGGCGCCAGCGCACCGCGGCCGACCCCTAGGCCGGCTTGGCGACCCGCTCAGCGGTGTAGGTTCGCCGCGTCTCCGCCACCGCATCGCGGTAGACGTCCTCAATCCCAACGCCGCCATCAAGCGCTTCGCGGGCACGCTGAGCGCCGTTGCGCTCGGGCAGCTCTACCTCGATCCCAAGGCGCGCGCGGGCTGGCTCAGTCCAAGCGAGCACGCGCTCCAGCTCGGCCCGGGCCTGCACCTCCGCCCCGCGGCGAAAGTCAATCATCCGCCCGCTCATCCCGTGGCGGATCGCCCGCCAGATGTTCTCCTCGATCTCGCGGTCAGCGAGCGGCGGCGCGGCGCCGTCATAGCCACACTCGTCGTAGTCGAGCGCGACCTGGACGATGCAAGCGGCGATCAAGCCGGCGAGAGCGAAAGACTCATCGCCCCGGGTCTGCGCATCGCAGATCCTCACCTCGACGGTGCCGAAGTGGTGATGGGGACGGACGCTCCACCACAGCTGGGTCGACTCGACGATTGAGCCGACGCGCTCCAGCGTCCCGACAAATGCTGCGTAGCGCTCCCAGTCTCGGAAAGGGGAGGGAACACCGCAGCGGGGAAAGGTGCGGGTGAAGATCTCGGTGCGGACCGTGTGAAGGCCGGTGTCGCGGCGGTCGAGGAAGGGGGAATTTGCCGAGACGGCGAGGAGCAGCGGCAGCAGCTCGCGCATCCGGTCGCAGACCGCGATCGTCCGGTCGGCCCCGCGCACCCCGACGTGGACATGCGTGCTCCAGGTGTTGTTGCGCTGTGCTACCCAGCCGAGTTCATGGCGGAGCCGCGTGTAATGCGGCGTCTCGATGATCCGCTGGTCGAGGTAGTTGGCCCAAGGATGAGTGCCCATCGCACCCAGCGCCAGGCCCATCTCGGTGGTTAGCTCAAAAAGCCGGGCACGCCGCTCGCGCTGGCTTCTGCGCGCCGCGGCGAAGGTCTCCGCCCGCCCCGAACGGATCTCAATCTCAGACGCGATCAGCTCTCCGGCCGCCGACTCGGCGAGCAGGTCGTCAGCCAGACAGGCCGCGTAGATGTCCTCGAACCGATGTTCCAGCTCCAGCGTAGCGGGGTCGAGGATCGCGAACTCCTCCTCGAGCCCGACGTGAAATCGGTCGAGGACTCGAACCGCTCGCGAACGAGGTCGAGGTCTAAAGACAATTCTCAGGCGAGGTAGAAGTAGAGCGCGTAGAGCAGGTCGACCGCGGGGCTGGAGGTGTGGACGGTCACCTCCGGCGGGACCTGCGAGCAGCGCTCGGAGTAGTTGAAGATGATCTTGACGCCGGCTTCGACCAGGTCGATCGGCGACGCTCCTGGGCCGCGACGGCGGGGACGGCGAGAACCCCGACGACGATGTCCTCCTCCGTCGACGACCTCCTCGCAGCTCGCCGAAGTGGCGCACCCGCAGGTCGCCCGACCTCGACCCCGACGACGACTCGGGTCGACGTCGAACATCGCGACGATCTGAAAGCCGTGGTCGGCGAAGATGTCGGAGCTGGCGATCGCCTGGCCGAGATGGCCGGCGCCGAAAAGGGCGATGTTGTGCTGGCCGGAGGTGCGCAGGATCTTGCGGATCTCGCGAGACCAGCGAGTCGACGTTGTAGCCGACGCCGCGCTTGCCGAACTTGCCGAACCCGGAGAGGTCGCGGCGGATCTGGGTCGGGTTGATGTGGGTGTACTCGGAGAGCTCCTGCGAGGAGATCGTCTCCTGCCCCATCTTGCGAGCCTGGGTGAGGACCTGGAGGTAGCGCGAGAGTCGCGCGGCGACGCCGAGCGAGAGTCGCTCGCCGTCGACGATCAGTTCCTCGGCCACTTCACGCTCCTCCATCGCCTGCGCCATCAGAACCCACGATATCGAGCCGCGCCCGCAGGCCGGCCTCGTCGAGTAGCAGCTCCGAAATGAGCTCTCCGTCGACCTCGACCACCGGGATCCGCTCCAGATGGGCGCGCATCAGCGCCTCGTCGCTCTCGATGTCGATCTCGCGGAGCTCGAATCGGTAACCCTCGTCCCCCAGCGCGACGATCGCCGCCAGCGCCTGGTCACAGAGGTGGCAACCGGGGCGGGAGTAGACGATCACCTCGGTCACGCCACCAGCCGCCGGGTCGAGGTCCGCCCTGCGGTCCGATCCCTTGGCTCAACTGCGATCGAGGCTGTGGGGAAGGCGTCGTAGGAGAGGTAGTCGGGGTATGGAATCGGCTTGGCAAAGCGCGCCGCCGAACCGATCATCGCCGCGTTGTCGGTGCACAGCTCGGGCGCGACCAGCTTTAGCCGCAGGCCGAGGCTCTCACAGAGCCCGGCTACCGCCTCGCGTAGCGGCCCGTTCGCCGCCACTCCACCGCCGAGGGCAACTCGCCTCCCAGTCGCCCCGGCCGAGGGCGCGCTCCAACTTCGCCACGAGTTGGCCGACAACGGCCGCCTGGAATGAGGCGGCGAGGTCAGCGCCAAGCTCCCGGGCGCCCTGCTCGCCTAGCTCCCGGCAGCGGTAGACAAGCGCTGTCTTCAGGCCGCTGAAGCTGAAGTCCAGGCCGGGGTCGCGGGCCATCGCCACCGGCAGCTCGAATGCCGTCGGATCACCGCTTGCCGCGAGCCTCTGCAGCGCGGGTCCGCCGGGATAGCCGAGCCCGAGCAGGCGGGCCGCCTTGTCGAAGGCCTCCCCCGCGGCATCATCGCGGGTCTGCCCGAGGACCTCGTAGCCGCTGTGGTCAACGACTGCGGCGAGCAGGGTATGACCGCCGCTGGCGAGGAGGCAGAGGAAGGGCGGCTCCAGCGGCTCGGGCTCGAGGAAGTTGGCGGCGACGTGACCCTGGAGGTGGTCCACCGGGATCAGCGGCAGCTGTCGCGGTGCGGCGAGTGCCTTCGCGGTGCTGACTCCAACCAGAAGGGCGCCGATCAGGCCGGGGCCGGCGGTGACCGCCACCGCCTCGAGCTCATCGAGCGAGGCTCCCGCCGTGCTCAGCGCGGCCTCGACCACGGGTCGATCAGCTCGAGGTGATGGCGAGAAGCGACCTCCGGCACGACGCCGCCGAATCCGGCATGGGCGGCCGCCTGGGAAGAGATCACGTTGGAGCGGATCGCCGGCCGTCAACGACCGCAGCGCAGGTGTCGTCGCAGGAGGTCTCGATGGCGAGGATCAAAGGATCAATCCAGCCACATGATCAGCGCGTCCTCGCCGTTGTCGTGGTAGTAGCGCGGACGGACGCCGGCCGAGCGGAAGCCGAAGCGTTCGTACATCGCGATCGCCGGCAGGTTGGAGACGCGGACCTCGAGTGTGAACGGCAACTGACCGCGTGCCTCCTCGAGCAGCCGCGAGATCAGCCGAGCAGCGACCCCGGCGCGACGGCGCTCCGGCGCGACGGCGACGTTCATCAGGTGCCAGACCTGGTCATAGCGCGAGCAGACGACGTAGCCAAGCAGCTCGTCTGCGGCGGTTGCCGCGAGGCAGACCCCGGCGGGCTTGGAGAGCTCCAGCACGAACATTGCCAGCGACCACGGGGTTGGGAAGGAACGCCGCTCGATCGCGATCACGGCGGGCAGATCGCTGTAGGCGAGCCGCCTTACCCCGATCTCGCGGGATACCTCACTCGGCTGTTTTGACAGTGTCTCGCTCACGCCACCGCACCGCATCGGGGGGTCTCAGGTAGATCGGGGAGAGCGGTCCGGCGCCCCTCAGCTTCCCGGTCACCGCCAGAGCGCAGATCTGCCGCGCGGCGACCCGGTGCACGGGGTCGGCGTCGCTGGGAATCTCGACGCCGCGCCGGGCAAGCTCCTTGCGAAATCCTAGCGCCCCCGATCCGGCCGCCCGCAGCGGGCGCGAGCGCTCCCCCACACGCTCTGCGAGCTCACCGGGAGCGGCGAGGGTCGGCCCCCAAAGGCACTCGCCGCTCCCGGAGTAAAGGGCGACAAATAGCTCGCCGCGGCGGGCGTCGAGGACGGCGAGACCGTCGGCCTCCCCTGCGCCGGAGGCGGCTAGCGCGAGGCCGATCGCATCGAGCGTGCTCACGCCTGCCGTCGGCAGACCGCTGCTCGCCGCCAAGCCCATTGCGGTGGCGAGCGCGATCCTCACCCCGGTGAATGAGCCGGGGCCGAGGCCGGCCGCGATCAGATCGACCTCCTGCCAACCGCCGGCCGCCGCGGCCGCCCGCTCGATCTCCTCCAGCAATACTGCGGCGTGGCGTGGACTGCCGGTTGGGGAGCGGCCGATCGAGGACTCAAAGAGCACCTCGCCGTCGTTGCAGGCGCTGACCGCAGTCTCATCGGTCGCGGTGTCGAAGCCGAGGACGAGCAGCGCGTGCTACCTCCCGACCATGAAGTAGTAGGAACCGACCCGCTTGCCGTTGACGAACCAGGTCACCCGGTGCTTGCCGGGGATGTTGGAGGTGATCTTGTTCACGTACAGCGTCCCTTTGATCGCTTCCTGTTTTTGGGCGCAGAGGTCCTTCCCGGTAGGGAACTTGACGCAGACCGTGTAGAAGACGTCGCCGTTGAGGCTCTCAAAGAAGGCACCCTTTTTGCTCTTCCTCGGACAGGAATGCGCTTCCGCGGTGTGTTCGGAGACGCCGCAGCCAACGTAGTGCTTGTAGGCTGCCGCCCCCGCAGAGGCGGGCGCCGCGCTTGCGAACAACAGCGCAACCCCCAGCACCGTCGCCGCCAGCGCCTTCTGTCCCTTCATGCGGGTAACCATTCCTTCCGCTCTAGTTTGGCGTCCGATGCTACAACGCGCATTCTCAATCCTCGAACACGCGCGCGGGTCCGTGGATGCGCCGGGAGTAAGGTCCGAGTTCCTCGTCCGAAAGGAGACCACAGTTGAGCAGACCCACCCACCGCGCCGCGCTCCTCGCCTCGGCGGCGGTACTGATCAGCTGCGCACTGCTGGCCGGCTGCGGCGGAAGCGGCACCGCCAACAGCATCAGCAACCAGCTCAGCAACGCCAAGCAAGAGGCCAACAATGCCTTGGAAGAAAGCAAGAGACAGCTCAACAAGGCGACAAATCAGGGCCAGAAGACGCTTAAGGAAGTGCAGAGCAACGGCAACCAGGCGATCGAAAAGGCCCGCAAGGGGCTGAACAGCAAGGAAGCCGAAAGGAAGCTAAACGAAGCCAAGAGCAAGGCTGGCGAAGCGATCGAAAAGGCCAAGCAGCAGTTGAAGAACGCGGGCTGAAGCTCAGCCGAGCTCGATCTCCCGTCGATCGCCACCCGCGTGATGGAGCCGGACCGCTAGCGCCGGACGCGCAAGGTGCGGCTCCGCAACCGCGGGCCACTCGATAAAGGCAACCCCCTCCGAAGCGAGGTAGTCCTCAAGCAGGGCCGGGTCCTCCTGCTCGAGGCCGTCGAGTCGGTAGAGGTCGAGGTGGGAGACGGGCAGCCGCCCACCTGGATAACTCTGCCCGATTATGAAGGTCGGCGAGGTGACGGGTCCCTGGACCCCCAGCGCTCGGCAGGCGCCGCGGATCAGGGTCGTCTTGCCGGCACCGAGCTCGCCGCTGACAAGGACGAGGTCTCCTGGCCCCAACTGCTCGGCGATCTGCGCTCCCAAAGCTTCGGTCTCAGCCGCAGAACCCGAAATCAAGCGCCGCGCCTTGTGTTTGGGCTCACCGGGGTCCATATTCAGCGGGACCCTTCCTCGTTTCATTGCTCTCTGAGGGGCTTTGCCTCCGGTCCAATCGGCCGAAGAAGTCAAGCTGATCAGCCGAGGAAGGCGGCGCGGCGCCAGCCTCCTCGGGCTCCTCAAGGACTGCCTCGAGGGGCTCCGGCGATGGGCCAGCGAGCAGGGAGTGGATGCGCTCGAAGTCGCCGCGCAAAACCTCCTTGACCGCGGGTGTGCGCAGCCCCGCCGCCGGGTGAAAGAGGGGGAGCAAGAACACCGTGCGCCCGCCCAACTCGTGCACCTGCGGTCTCCCCCGAACCTTGGTGATTCCGTCCGCGCTGCCGCTGAGCAGTTTGGTGGAGAAATTTCCCAAGCTGCAGACGACCTTGGGCTCGATCAGGTGTATCTGCTCAAACAGGTAGGGCTGGCAGGCCTCGATCTCCAACGGTTGCGGGTCCCGATTGCCGGGGGGCCTGGACTTGAGGACGTTGGCGATGAAGACGTCCCCCCGCTCCATGCCGATGCCCTGGAGGAGCTCGTTGAGCAGCTGGCCGGCGCGCCCGACGAAGGGCAAGCCCAGGCGGTCCTCCTCAGCTCCCGGCGCCTCGCCGACGAACATTAGATCGGCGTCGGCGTCACCAGCCCCAAAGACCGCCCGGGTGCGAGTCTTGTGCAGGGGGCACCTGGTACACGTCTGCACCTGCTTGTAGAGCGCGACGAGGCTGGCGCGGCGCTCCTCCGTTGAGGGGCTCACCGCGTGCCCCCGCCGCGCCGGGGAGGTGGGGTCTCCCCAGCTGCCCGCTTGCGCTTCGTCTCGGCGAGCCGCTCAGCGCGGGAGGCTTCGCGCTCGCTGCGCCTTGATTCGCTCGCCTTCACCCCTGCCCCGCGCGGCTGGCGCCCCGACGGGGAGACGGTCGAGAGGAGGCGGCGGGTGCGCCGCGAGCCACACGCTGGGCAGGGGGGGCTGCCCGCGTCGGCGGAGAGAAGCTCCTCAAAGCGGGACCCGCACTGCTTGCACTCGAACTCATAAATCGGCATCTGCTGCCTTTATAATCCCTTGCAGGCCGTGACCCCGAGGGCATGGACCCCATGGACTCCCATCCCACCGACTCCCTTCTGCCGACAAGAGGCGCCCTGCGGGCGATCCGCACCAAGGCCGAGCTGCGCAGCACGCTGGCGAGGGCGCGTAGCGGCGGGCGCTCGGTCGGACTCGTCCCGACCATGGGCTTCCTGCACGAGGGACACCTCTCGCTGCTGCGGAGAGCCCGCGCCGAGTGCGACGTGGTCGTGATGAGCCTGTTCGTCAACCCGCCCCAGTTCGGTGCCGGCGAGGACCTCGACCGCTATCCGCGCGATGAGGAGCGCGACTCCCAGCTCGCCGCGGAGGCCGGCATCGACATCCTCTACGCACCGGCCGTCGAGGAGGTCTACCCGCCGGGCTTCGCGAGCCAGGTCGAGGTCTGCGGCGGCCTCACCGAAGTGCTCGACGGGGACCCGGCGCGCCGCGGGCCAGGCCACTTCCGCGGAGTGACCACGGTGATCGCCAAGCTCTTCAACACGGTCGGGCCCGATGTCGCCTACTTCGGCCAAAAGGACGCCCAGCAGGCGGCTGTGATCCGCCGCATGGCAGGGGACCTCGACTTCCCGGTGCGAATCGAGGTGCTGCCAACGGTGCGAGAGCCCGACGGCCTGGCGATGAGCTCGCGCAACGCCTATCTCGGGGAGCGGGACCGCCAGCGGGCTGCGGCGATCCCGCGGGCGCTGCGGGCCGCCGAGGAGGAGGCGAGGGGGGACTCGCTGGCGGCCGGCCTCGCCGCGGCCCGTCGCGAGCTGTCTGACGCGGGTATCGAACCGGAGTACTTGGATGCGCGCGACGCCGAGGAGCTTCGTCCGGTCAGCGCCCTGAATGGCGAGCCGGTCCTGATCGCAGTTGCCGCTCAGGTCGGCGGCGCCCGTCTGATCGACAACGTGGTAATCCAACCCGAGAAGGCAGAGGGAACCGATGCAAAGGCAGATGCTTAAGTCGAAGATCCACCGCGCGACGGTGACCGACTGCGACGTTGACTACATCGGCAGCGTCACGATCGACACCGAGCTGATGGCCAGCGCCGACCTGATCACCAACGAGCAGGTCCACGTTTGGGACCTCGACAACGGAACCCGCTTCGTCACCTACGTAATCGACGGCGAGCCGGGAAGCGGGACGATGCAGGTAAACGGTGCCGCGGCCCATCTGACCCGACCCGGGCACAAGATCATCGTCGCCTCCTTCGGCGGCTACGACGAGAGCGACCTCGAGCGCTACGCGCCGGTCGTAGTTCACGTCGATGCTGGCAATCGCAGCGTTGCGGTCGACAGCCATCCGGAGCTACTCCTCTCATGAGCTCCGCCCTCCCGCAGGCCCCTTCCGCGACCGGCGAGCAAGAGCCGATCACTCTGCCGCGGCTCGCTGAGATGAAGGAGGCGGGGGAACCGATCGTGATGGTCACTGCCTATGACTATCCCTCGGCGATGGCGGCCGAGAAGGCGGGTGTAGACATTGTCTTGGTGGGTGACACGGCAGCGATGGTCGTCCTCGGCTATCCGGGCACAGAGCCCGTCTCAATGGACGAGATGGTGATGCTCGGCAAAGCCGTCCGCCGTGGCCTGAAAGCGCCGCTGATGGTCGGCGACATGCCGATGGGTAGCTATGAGGCAAGCAACGAGACGGCGGTAAGAAGCGCCCAGCGCCTGGTCAAGGAGACCGGCTGTCAGGTCGTCAAGCTGGAGGCGGGAGGCACGTCTGTTGAGCGAGCCCGGGCAATCGTCAGATCGGGGATCCCGGTGATGGGTCACGTCGGCCTGACCCCGCAAACCGCCACCGCCCTCGGCGGCTACAAGACCCAAGGAAAGACAGCCCAGGGTGCGATCCGGCTATGCGAGGACGCGCTGGCGCTGCAGTCCGTCGGTTGCTTTGCGATCGTTTTCGAGGCCGTTCCCGCCGCAATCACCGAGGCGATCGTCGAGAAGCTCGAGATCCCGACGATCGGCATCGGCGCCGGTCCCGCTACGGCGGGCCAGGTGCTTGTCTTTCACGACCTGCTTGGGATTACGACCGGCCGGTTGGCGAAGTTCGTCAAGCGCTACGCCGATATCCATCGCGAGATGGTGCGGGGTTTGCGCGAATACACCACCGAGGTCCGCTCCCATCACTTTCCGGAGCCCGACAACATCTACAGCGTCGAGCCGGCCGAGCTGGAGGCGTTCAGGCATTACCTAGATCAGGAGAGTCTGGCCTCACAGAAGACCTGGGAGTGGGAGCCGCTTCCCTGAACTCGATCTGACGGATCACCTTCGCGGGGGCCCCGGCCGCAAGCACCCCTGCGGGCAGATCCCGGGTCACCACTGAGTTGGCACCGATCACACAGCGCTCACCGATCGTGACGCCGCTTGTGACCACGCAGTTGGCGCCAATCCAACAGTTTGAGCCGATGTTGACGACTCCCTTTGAGGTGAATCCCTGCTGGGTGACGGGGACGTTTGGGACCTCGAAGCGATGCTCGGCGTCACCGACGAAGCAGCCGTTGGCGAACATCGTGTGGTCCCCGATCGAGATCCGCCGATAGGAGGCAAGCATCGTGTTGCGGTTTAGAAAACAGCCGGCGCCGATCTCGATCTCGGCCTGAGGCGCCAGCGTGAGCCAACATCCTGGCTCAAGCAGCGTGCCTTCGCCGATCCGAAGCCGTCCCTCGTCAAGTGCCTGCAGGATCTCGCCCTCTACCGGTAAGCGGACGAAGAACCCTCCCTGCGCCGCGTGGCGAGCAATCCGCCAACGCCACAGGGTACGTCGGTTTCGCTCATACCAACGCCGCTTTGCCCACCACACCCTCCAGCCGCGCTGCCCGGCCCTGCCGCTCACGGCCCCTACGTTACGAAACCGGGGCACCATCGGCCCATCCCCGGGCCTTGCGCTCGCTTTTCGGCGCGTGGCCATAGACTGCCCGCGTGGCTGAGCCGCGGGGTGGAATCGATCTCGGTGGGACGAAGATCCAGACGGCGATAGTCGATGGCGGCGGCAAGGTGCTGGGCGAGTCACGGAGGCCGACGCCAACCAGCGGTGGCCCGCAGGACGTTGCCGACGCGATGGCCGGCGCCGTGCGCGAGGCGGCCGGGGAAGCCGGGGTGCAGACAAGCGCTCTCGGCGGCATCGGCGTCGGCTCGCCTGGCGACGTCAACGAGGCAACCGGCGTAGTCTCCGGCGCTCGCAACCTGCCCGGCTGGGAGGGCAGCTTCCCGCTTGCCGAAGTCCTCAGAAAGGACCTCGGCAGCGAGGTGCGGGTCGGCAACGACGTCCAGGTCGCCACCGAGGCGGAGTTCCACCTCGGCGCCGGCCGGGAGTTTCACAGCCTGATCGGCGTGTTCTGGGGGACCGGGGTCGGCGGCGGGCTGGTGCTCGACGGCAGACCCTGGCTGGGACGCGGCGCCGCCGGGGAGATCGGCCATATGGTGATCAAGCGCGGCGGAGCCAAGTGCCCCTGCGGGCGCAAGGGCTGCCTGGAGGCCTACGCAGGACGGGCGGCGATGGAGGCCGAGGCGCGGCGCCAGCACGAGGAGGGAGTCAAGACCGACCTCTTCAAGCTGATGCGCAAACACGACCGCGACCGGCTGACCAGCGGTATCTGGGAGCGAGCGCTAGATCACGGCGACCACCTCGCCGAGGAGCTGATCCAGCGCGCCGTCGAGGCGCTTGGCACCGGGATCGCCTCGGCCGTCAACCTGCTCGATCCCGATGCGGTGATCATCGGTGGCGGCCTCGGCGTTCGCTTCGGAGAGCGCTATATGGAGCCGCTGACCAAGGAGATGGGCAAGCACCTGTTCGTCGATGAGCGCCCGCCGGCGGTGCGCGTCGCCACGCTCGCTGACCTCGGCGGCGCGATCGGCGCCTCCCTCCTTTTCGCCCGCTAGCCGTCGGCTCAGGCGGCGACCGGCTCGCGGCGCCCGCGGGCAGCCCGCCTCGGCTTGGTGGGCTCAAGCAGGCCAGCGAGGAAACGGCCGGTGTGGGAGGAATCGACCGCGGCGACGTCCTCGGGCGTGCCAGTGGCGACCACCTCTCCCCCCTCCTCCCCTCCCTCGGGACCGAGGTCGATGAGCCAGTCGGCGGTCTTGATCACGTCGAGGTTGTGCTCGATCACGACGACAGTGTTGCCCGCGTCGACGAGGCGCTGCAGGACGTCGAGCAGCCGCTGCGACGTCGGCGAAGTGGAGGCCCGTCGTCGGCTCGTCGAGGATGTAGAGGGTTTCGCCGGTGGCGACCTTGGACAGCTCGGTCGCCAGCTTGACCCGCTGCGCCTCGCCGCCGGAGAGCGTCGTCGCCGGCTGGCCGAGGCGGATGTAGCCGAGCCCGACGTCGTGCAGGGTGCGCAGCCGGCGGGCGATCTTCGGCACGTTCTCGAAGAACCCGACCGCCTCCTCGACCGACATCTCCAGCACGTCGGCGATGCTCTTGCCCTTGAAGCGGACCTCCAGCGTCTCGCGGTTGTAGCGCCTGCCGTGGCACTGCTCGCAGGGAACGTAGACGTCGGGCAGGAAGTGCATCTCGATCTTGATCTGGCCGTCGCCCTTGCAGACCTCGCAGCGGCCGCCCTTGACGTTGAAGCTGAACCGACCGGGCTTGTAGCCGCGCGCCCTCGCCTCCTGGGTCTGGGCGAAGAGCTGGCGGATGTGGTCGAAGACCCCGGTGTAGGTGGCCGGGTTGGAGCGCGGCGTGCGGCCGATCGGCGACTGGTCGATGTCGATGACCTTGTCGATCTGATCTAGGCCGTCGATTCCATCGTGGACTCCCGGTCGCAGCTTCGTCTGGTGCAGGCGGTTGGCGACCGCGTGGTAGAGCGATCTCGTTGACGAGGGTCGACTTGCCCGAGCCAGAGACTCCGGTGACGCAACAGAAGACGCCGAGCGGCAACGCGACGTCGATGTCCTTGAGGTTGTGTTCGCGGGCGCCGCGCACCAGCAGCTCCCCGCTCGGCTTGCGTCGCCTCGCCGGGATCTCGATCCGGCGCTTGCCGGAGAGGTACTGGCCGGTCAGCGAGGCGGCGTTGCGCGAGACCTCGGCAGCGCTCCCCGCAGCGATCACATGCCCGCCGTGCTCTCCTGCCCCGGGACCCAGGTCGACGAGGTGATCGGCAGCCATCATCGTCTCCTCGTCGTGCTCGACCACGATCACCGTGTTGCCGAGGTCGCGCAGCCGGTCGAGGGTGGCGATCAGCTTCTCGTTGTCGCGCTGATGCAGCCCGATCGAGGGCTCGTCGAGGACGTACATCACGCCGACGAGACTGGAGCCGATCTGGGTCGCGAGCCGGATCCGCTGCGCCTCACCGCCCGAGAGCGAGCGGGCCGAGCGCGCCAGCGAGAGGTAGCCGATGCCGACGTTCTCAAGGAAGGCGAGCCGTTCGGAGATCTCACGCACGATCAGCCGCGCGATCGCCCGCTCGGTTTCGCTCATCTGCAGCGCGGCGATCCATGCGGCCGCCGCGCGGGCCGACATCGCACTGTATTCGGCGATGCTGATCCCGCCCACTTTGACCGCAAGGCTCTCCGGCCTGAGCCGCGCTCCCCGGCACTCAGGGCAGGGCTGCTCTGCCATGTAACCCTCAATCCGCTCGCGGTTGGTCTCCGAGTCGGTCTCCTCATAGCGGCGCTGGAGATGGTTGACGATGCCCTCGAAACGAACGCTGTAGGAACGGCGGCGGCCGAAGCGGTTGGTGTAGGTCACCTTGTGACGGTCTCCGCCGGTACCGAAGAGGAAAACCTCGCGCTCGGATTTCCTTAACTTTGCCCACGGCCTGTCGACATCGACGCCGTACTCCTCGGCGACGGCGCCGATCAGCCGCCGCCAGTAGGCGGTCGACACCGCGGTTCCAGGGCTGCAGTGCACCCTCGGCGAGGGAGAGGGTCGGGTCGGGGACGACCAGCTCAGGATCGATCACCCGCTGGAATCCAAGACCATGGCAGCGCTCGCAGGCACCATGGGGCGAGTTGAAGGAGAAGATTCGCGGCTCCAGCTCCGGTATCGAGGTACCGCAGTTCAGACAGGCGAACCGCTCGGAGAAAAGCATCGTCCCGGCCTCGCCCCGATCGACCAGCTCCACTTCGACCAGGCCGCCGGCGAGGCCCGCGGCCGCCTCAACCGACTCCGAGAGGCGCCGGCGCAGCTCGGGTTTCATCACCAATCGGTCGACGACCACCGAGACGTCGTGTTTGAACTTCTTGTCGAGGACGATCTCCTCGTCGAGGCGTAGCAGCTCTCCGTCGACCTTGACCCGCGAGTAGCCCTCGAGGCGCATCTGTTCGAGCAACTTCCCGTACTCGCCTTTGCGCCCGCGGACGACCGGCGCCATCACCATGAATTTCGTTCCCTCCGCGATGGTCATCAGCCGATCGACGATCTGCTCCTGGGTCTGGCCGGCGATCTCCTCCCCGCACTCCGGGCAATGGGGGACACCAATCCGCGCCCAGAGCAGCCGCAGGTAGTCGTAGATCTCGGTCACCGTGCCGACGGTCGAACGGGGGTTGCGCGAAGTCGTCTTCTGATCGATCGAGATCGCCGGCGAAAGACCCTCGATCGAGTCGACGTCGGGCTTCTCCATCAGGCCGAGGAACTGGCGCGCATAGGAGGAGAGTGACTCGACGTAGCGGCGCTGCCCCTCGGCGTAGATCGTGTCGAAGGCGAGACTCGACTTGCCCGAGCCCGAGAGCCCGGTGATCACGATCAGCGCGTCGCGGGGCAGCTCGAGGTCAACGTCCTTGAGGTTGTGCTCACGGGCGCCGGAAATGACGATTCGCTCAGAAGCGGCCACCGGGCTCGATTCTACGCAGGCGAACGGTTGTTCCCCTCAAGCCCCGGCCCGCATCCCCTCAAGGTCGCGACGCAGCTCCTTCAGCTCGTCGCGGATGCGGGCCGCCTCCTCGAAGCGGAGGTCCTCAGCGGCCGCGAGCATCTCCTCCTCAAGCGAGACGATCGTGCGCTCCAGCTCCGCCGGATCGAGGAAGGTTTCACCGCGCCGGCGCCGGCGCCGGCGCGGTGCCCGGTCCTCCATCGCAAGGAACTCGCTCATCTCGGATATCCCCTTGCGGACAGTCTCCGGGGTAATTCCGTGCTCCTCGTTGTAGGCGAGCTGGAGCTTGCGGCGGCGATCGGTCTCGCCGATCGCCGCCCGCATCGCGTCAGTCTCCCGGTCTGCGTACATCAGCACTCGCCCGTTGACGTTGCGGGCGGCCCGGCCGATCGTCTGCACCAGGCTGGTCTCGCCACGCAGGAACCCCTCCTTGTCGGCGTCGAGGATCGCGACCAGGGAGACCTCGGGCAAGTCGAGCCCCTCGCGCAGCAGGTTGACGCCGACCAGCACGTCGTACTCACCGAGGCGCAAGTCGCGGACGATCTGGATCCGTTCCAAGGTATCGATCTCTGAGTGCAGATAGCGGACCTTGATCCCGTACTCGAGCAGGTAGGCAGTCAGGTCCTCGGCCATCTTCTTGGTCAGCGTCGTCACCAGCACACGATCGCCGGCCTCCGCTCGCGCCTTGATCTCGTTCATCAGGTCGTCGATCTGGTTCTTCGTCTCGCGCACCTGGATTTCGGGGTCAACGATTCCGGTCGGACGAACGATCTGCTCGACGATCCGGGTCGACTCGGCCCGCTCGAACAGGCCGGGCGTCGCCGAGACCATCACCAGTTGGGGCACCCGCTCGAGGAACTCATCGAACTTCAGCGGTCGGTTGTCGATGGCCGACGGCAGCCGGAAGCCGTAGTCGACCAGCGTCTGCTTGCGCGAGCGGTCGCCCTCATACATTCCGCCGATCTGCGGGATCGTCTGGTGGGACTCGTCGACGAAGACGACGAAATCGTCGGGAAAGTAATCGACCAGCGTGTGCGGCGGGCTGCCTGGAGGGCGTCCGTCGAGGATCCGCGAGTAGTTCTCGATCCCCGAGGTGAACCCCAGCTCCTTCAGCATCTCGATGTCATATGCGGTGCGCTGCCGCAGCCGGTGGGCCTCCAGCTGCTTGCCCGCCGCCTCGAGCTCGGCGGTGCGGGCATTTAGCTCTGCCCGGATTTCCTCGACCGCGCGCTCCAGGGTCTCGTCTTTGGTCACGTAGTGGGAGGCGGGCCAGACCGAAACGTGGTCGATTGTGTCGAGAACCTCGCCGGTGAGCGGGTCAAAGTGCTGGACTCCCTCGATCTCGTCGCCGAAAAGTGCAATCCGGTATGCGGACTCGGCGTAAGAGGGCATGATCTCCAGCACCTCGCCACGGACCCGGAAGCCGCCGCGGCCCAGGACCGCGTCGTTTCGCTGGTACTG
The DNA here is from genome assembly GCA_963722965.1 of uncultured Solirubrobacterales bacterium. Lineage (GTDB taxonomy): Bacteria > Actinomycetota > Thermoleophilia > Solirubrobacterales > 70-9 > DATLSM01. The sequence goes on from CAVROX010000010.1 coordinate 26,715, forward strand.
CATCTTGACCAGCTTGCGCAGCACCTCGTCGCGGTCTATCTGTGCGCCGACCCTGAACAGCTGCATTTTTTCGTTGTAGACCTGAGGCGAGCCGATCCCGTAGATGCAGGAGACGGATGCGACGATGATCACGTCGCGGCGGGCGAACAGGGCCGCAGTGGCGGCATGGCGGAGTCGGTCGATCTCATCGTTGATCGAGGAGTCCTTCTCGATGTAGAGATCCTGGGCCGGGACGTAGGCCTCCGGCTGGTAGTAGTCGTAGTAGGAGACGAAGTACTCGACTGAGTTGTGGGGGAAGAACTCGCGGAACTCGTTGCACAGCTGAGCGGCAAGCGTCTTGTTGTGGGCGATCACAAGCGACGGGCGCTGGACGGCGGCGATCGTGGCCGCCATCGTGAATGTCTTGCCAGTCCCGGTTGCCCCGAGCAGCGTCTGGAAGCGCTCACCTGCTTTGAGGCCCTCTGCCAGCCCGGAGATCGCCCTCGGCTGGTCAGCGGTTGGCGTGTAGGCGGGATTCAACTCAAAATCAGCCACCCGCTGAACATAGCGAGGGGCCGCGACGAGCCCCGGCGCGAGACCTCTCGCCTCTAGGTCTTTTGATTTTGACCGAGCCGACCGAGCAACGCCGCTCGGGCGCGCCGCGCGCTTTACCTGCGCCGGCGCTGGTGGGGGGCGCACCTGACGGAGTGGCCCCTGTGAGGTGGATCGAATCGAGGGCTCCGCTAGCCCGCCGCGAGGAGTTTTCAGGCCCTCTCAGGGAAGTAGCTGTTGGAGGAGGCCGCCGGCGGGGCCGAGGAGGTTCTGGACGTTGTCAAGCAGCGAGCGCGCATCCTGGATCAGCTTGATCGCCTGGTCGATCGGGATGTTTTGGACGGTGGAACGAAGCGGCGCGGCGATCACGGGACTGATTGCGCCGGCCCGTTCGGCGTCGCCGATGGCGCGCTCGAGTCCGGCGCGGATCGCTCCGGCCAGCCTGAGGTCCCCGATCTTGTAGCGGCGCACGAAGGCTTCCCGCGACTGCGGCGTCGCCAGCGCCCGCGCCAGCGCCTCCCGCGTTACGCCGAGCTTGCAGGCGGCGCCGTCAAGGGCCGAGAGCGAGAACTGCTCGGCGATCGCCTGGATGCTTTCGGGATTGCCCCAAGGGCGCGGCTTGCAAGGGTTTTGGGTCTTCGCCGGCACGTAGGAGGCACCGCCGGCCGCCAGGTAGGCGGCGGGCAGAGCGACGGCGGCGACGATCGCTCCGGTGACCAGCAAACGCCCCCTCAGCAAGGTGTTCACAGCGACGCCCCACGCGGTGCTTCTGGGGGCCAGAACGCCTGCCGCAGGCAGGCTCGCTGCGCGCTCACAGCTCCACCCTCCTCGCCAGGCCGATCGGGACCAGCGCGAGCGCGCCGAGCAGGGCTCCGAGCAGAAACGAGGGACTGAAGGCGTGGGTGGCACCGCGGTCGAGCTGGTCCTGGAGTTCGCCGCGCAGCTGGAGGACTTCGGCCCTTTCAGTCGGGTTGCTCGGCAGCGGTTCAAAGGCGGGGCCGATCGTCGGCACCTTCCCCTTCTGCGCCGCGATCCGGGCCGCGATGCGCTGGGCGAGGTCGATCTTCAGCAGCGGTTCGACCTTGGATTCGAGCACGACCGCGGTGCCGGCTTCGATCGCGTCGCTTCGCTGCTTGGCGATGTCGGCGGTGAAGATCGGCGTCAACGCAAGCAGGCCGATGACTACGCCGGCGTGGCGGGCCGAGATCGTCCAGCCGCCGTGGATCGCCTGCGAAGCGCGCCCGCGCAACGCGGTCTCGGTCAGCGCCGAGAGGACCAGCGAGAGGCCCACCCCGACCAGGACCTGCGGCGGCAGAGTCAGGGCTACCTCCGCCCTGGGCAGCAACCCCAATCCGGCCAGGCCGCCGGAGACGAGGATTGCGCCGGCCGCGGCGCGCGCCCTGGCGCTGGGGACCCTGCGGCCGAGGCGACTGCCGGCCAGCGCCGAGAGGGGCATCACCGAGACGACGATCGCGGCAGCGATCGGGCTCAGCCGCCAACCTTCGATCAGCAGCAAGACGAGGAGGAAGAGGGCGGCTGCGATCGCCGCTGAGACCATCGCCAGAGCCAGGTTCGCGAGCAGGTGCGGGCGGCCGGTGGGGCGCAGCTCCGGCTCGATGATCCCGGTCGCGGCCTCGTGCCTGGCGACCGCGAGGATCGGTGCAGCCGCCGCGATCGCAAGCGGCGCCTGGAGCAGGAAGATTGACTGCCAGGAGACGAGCTGGGTGAGGACGCCGCCGACCGCCGGTCCGAGGGCGGCACCGGTGGCACCGGCGGTTGCCCATACCGCGGCGGCGCGGCGCTCTGAGCCAACGGTGGCGGGGAGCAGCTCGAGCGCCGCGGTGACCGCAGCGGCGCCGCCGAGCGCCTGCACGCAGCGAGCGACGATCAGGGTGGAGAGCTGGTCGGAGAGCCCGCAGGCGAGGCCGGCGCCGGCGAACACCGCAAGCCCGATCGCCCCAGCGCGACCGGGCCCCACCCGTCGCGCCAGCAGGGCGGCGGGCACGGCCGCCAGCGCCATCACCAGGTTGAAGGAGACCAGCACCCAGGTGACGCCGGTGACGCTGGTGTTGAGGTCGCGGTAGATCTGCGGCAGCGCCAAGACGACGATCGAGGAGTCGGCCAGCACCAGGCCGACGGCCAACGCCAGAGCAACGACACGCGGCCTTGGAGCCTGCCCGTTCAGTAGCCCAGCTCCTTCGCGTAATTCTGGCGGTAGTCCTTGCGCTTTTCGAGCACCTCGGCGACGTAGGCGCGGGTCTGGGGAAGCGGGATTTGATCCAACTTCAGGGAGGCGCCGCCCCACCGGTCGGCGTTGCCGGGTCCGGCGTTGTAGGCGGCGAGGGCGGCGACCTCGTTACCGCCGTAGCGATTGAGCAGCTGGCGCAGGTAGTAGGTCCCGTAGCGGATATTGATTTCCGGATCGGAGAGGTCTCCAATCGTGAAGGTCGTGCCGCCGCTTAAGCGCTCGATCTCCTTTGCGGTGGCGGGGGTGATCTGCATCAAGCCCCGCGCTCCCGCAGGGGACGTCTGTTCGCGAAAGCGAGACTCCGAGTAGATGACGGCCGCGATCAGCGCCGCGTCGACGCCCTTTTCCTGCGACTGCTGGCGAATGATGTCCTCGTGGTGGAGGGGAAGGGTGAGCTCGAGGAGGACGTGGTCGAAATCGCCGACGACGCCAAGCAGCAGTGCAACAGCCACGCCCGCGGCGGCGGCCGCGCCTCCGATCGCCCACCTTCTCATCCCTTGAGGGTCTCGATCAGTGCGGACAGCGAGTCCTCGAGGTCCTCGAGGGTGCCGTCGTTGCGGATGAGGTGCTCGGCGCGGGCCGCCTTCTCAGCCTGCGGCAGCTGCCGGACCTCGCGCTCACCGACCAGCGCTTGGCCGCGCGCCATCGCACGGCTGCGGCGCACCTCCTCGGCGGCGACGACGGCCACGGTGGTATCGAAGGCTCCCTCCATCTCGGCCTCAAACAACAGCGGGACCTCGACTACGGCGACCTCGACGGCCGCCGGCAGGGCGCCGAGCCACTCCCCTATCCGCTCGCCGACGAGGGGATGAACCTGGGCCTCAAGCCAGCTCAGCTGCTCGGGGTCGGCGAAGACGATCTCGCCGATGCGATCGCGATTTACCCGGCCTCCGGGCGCCACTTCGGGGCCCCAGCGCTCGACGAGGCGGCCGAGCAGCGGTTCGGAGTCCAGCAGCCTGTGGACGACGGCGTCGCTGGAGATCGTCGCTGCGCCGAGTCGCTCAAATGCCCCCAGCGCCTCGGACTTCCCGGCCGCGATGCCGCCGGTGAGCCCGATCGTCAATGCCATCGTTTCGAAGCTAGGGGGTCGAGGAGTCCTCAGCGGGCGGCATCTCGGCCTCCGGCGCCGGTTCGGGCTCTGCTGGCTCCTGGGCCTCTGCGGGCTCAGTTTCGGTTACCGGCACCTCGGCGGGCGCTTCGACTTCCCCATCGGCGGGCGGCGCGGGGGCGGGTCCCTCGAGCGCCTCGACCGCCTCCGCGGACCCCTCTGGCTCCTCCGCCGCCTGTCCAGCCGCCTCGATCTGGTCCCCCAGGTCCCCCATCGGCATGTTCTGGTCCTCGACCCGCTTGATGCTGAGCGAGAGACGGCGGCGCTCCTCGTCGATCTCGAGGATCTTCACGTTGAGCGTGGCGCCCGGCTCGACCACCTCGCTGGGATTCTCGACGTGATGGTCGGCCAGCTCGGAGATATGGACCAGCCCCTCGACGCCGGGAAGGATTTCGACGAAGGCGCCGAAGGCGACGACCTTGGTCACGACTCCCTCCAGCACATCCCCCGGGCGGTGGGTGCTGACCACGCGCTGCCAGGGGTCCTCCTGCGTCTGCTTGAGGCCGAGCGAGATGCGCTGGCGATCGCGGTCGATGTCGAGGACTTTGATCCGCACCGTATCGCCGATCGCGACAACCTCCGACGGGTGGTTGACGTGACTCCAGGAAAGCTCGGAGATGTGGATCAGGCCGTCGATCCCGTCAAGGTCAACGAAGGCGCCGAAGTCGACGATGTTGGAGATCTTGCCTTCGACAACCTGGCCGGGGGCGAGGCGGCCGAGGATCTGCTCGCGGACCTCCTTGCGCTCCTCCTCCAGCACCGCGCGGCGGGAGAGGACGACGTTGTTGCGGCTGCGGTTCAGCTCGATCACCTTGCACTCGAGCGTCTGGCCCATGAACTCGTCGAGGTTGTGGACGCGGCGGATGTCGACCAGCGAGGCGGGCAGGAAGCCACGCACCCCGAGGTCGAGGATGAGGCCGCCCTTGACCACCTCGATCACGCTGCCCTCGACCGGTTCGCCCGACTCGGCCGCGGCCTCGATCCGGCGCCAGGCCTTCTCGAAACGGGCCCGCTTCTTGGAGAGGATCAGGCGCCCCTCGGCGTCTTCCTTGGTGAGAACGAGGGCGTCGATATCCTCGCCCAGTTCGACCTCTTCGGCAGGGTCGACCGACTTGCGGATCGATAGCTCGCCGGAGGGGATAACGCCCTCGGACTTGTATCCGATGTCGACGAGAACCTCGTCCTTGTCGATCCGCACCACCTTGCCGCTGACCACGTCGCCCTCCTCGAAGGAGACGATCGTCGCAGCGTAGTTCGGCACCAGGTGGCCGTCAACCTCGAGCAGCAGACCGTTGGACCCCTCGACGGGGGTTCCCTCGGGCCCGGCGGCCGCAGGGGCAGTCAGTGTGTCGGTGGCGGACACGGCGCAGAACTATTGCAGAAACAATTTCCCCCACCTCATTTGCCGCGCTGCGCTGCACTCATCCCTCCCAACCCCGCCGGCGCTCCTCCCTTTCGTGGTTGCGGTGTCGATACTGTCAACCCAAGATGCCTGTGAGGGCGACAAAGCGCGGCCAGGAACGGACTCCGCTCGGCGGGGCCTATGACGTCTTGGTCTGTGGGGCTAGCTTTGCGGGGCTCGCCGTGGCTCGGGAGCTGGCGGGCTCGGGGGCCGATGTCCTGATCGTCGACCGCTACCAGATCGGTGAGCGGCAGACCTCGGCTTGCGGAATACCGACTGCGTGGTTGCAGCGACTCGGGATGATGGCCGCCGAGCGCCAGCGATTTGACTCGCTCGTCATACACACCCCCCACGGCGCAGGGCGCTACCGCCTACCGTGGACCTTCTCGACCTTTGACTACCGCGAGCTGTGCGAGCTGCTCTGGCGCGAGTGCGATGCCCGTTTGAGACGGCGAAGGTCAATGGCCGCAGCGCACCGGCCAACGGCGACGGGCTGATCGGGGTCCAGACCGACCGCGGCGTTCTCTCCTCCAAGCTTGATCGTAGACGCGCTCGGCTGGCGACGGGTGCTGGCCAGCGGCGACGGCTACCAGCCACCCGACGCACCGCTTTCCCGTGGGCTTGAGGTCCACCCCACGGTGCAGGCGAGGAGATGGAGATCTGGATCGACCGCCGCTACGTGCCGGCCGGCTATGGCTGGTCGTTCCCCGCACGGCGACGAGCTGCGGATCGGCATCGGCTCCTTTGACCCGCGCTTCCACGTCAGGGAGCACGACCGTATTGCTCGCCGAGGATATCGGCGAGGAGCCGAACGAGTACCAGGGCAACTGGATCCCCCACAAGCTGCGCCGAGCCACCGAGGGCGGGGTCTTTTTCACCGGCGACTCGGCCGGGCACTGCCTGCCGTTGAGCGCCGAGGGAATCAGGACGGCTCTCTACTTCGGGATCGCGCTCGGCCGGGAGCTCCGCCGCGTAGTCGAGGGGCACCAGAACCGCGATGAGGCCGCCGCCCGCTACGCCCAGTTCAGCGACTCCCACGAGTGGAAGTTCCGCTCGATGCTGTGGGTCCAGCGGCTGATCCCCCGGGTTCCGCCGCGCCTACTCGGACCGCTGATCCGCCTGATGGCCTCCAAGCGCTTCGTCGATTGGTCCTTCAACCACTACATGCGCGTCGCCCCGCCGGAGTTTGCCGGCTCCCCGAGGCCGGGTCTGCTGCTGGAATCCTCCCTTCCCTGAAAAGCTGACCCGTCGATCAGGCTGAACAACCGCGAGACCGCTCAGCGGCGAACTGACCCGCAAATACCGGGACCCGGCCAACGATCCTGGGTGTGGGATATGAGCCTCCATTTTTTCGAGCGCCGCCCGCACCCCCAAAGCGATCCTCGCCAAGGCGGAAAACGAGGTCTGAGCGAGGGTCATGGTCTTTGACCCAACCGATCTGAGCGGCTGACCTGGACCGCCACTGGCGAGGAAGGGCCGCCGACCTGCCCGCCCTTCGGCGAAGAGCGGGGCCTACTTCGCCTTCAGCCAATCCCGGCCGACCCCGACCTCGACCTCCAGCGGCGGGTCGAGTTCGTAAGCGCCGCACATCTCGCGGCGCACCAGCTCCACGGCCACCTCCATCTCCGCGGACGGCCCCTCGAAGAGCAGCTCGTCGTGGATCTGCAGGAGCAGGCGGGTCTTCATCCCGGCCCCCGCCAGCGCCCGGTGGCAACGGACCATCGCCACCTTGATGATGTCCGCGGCGGTCCCCTGGATCACCGTGTTGACGGCGAGCCGCTCGCCGAGACGGCGTGTGTTGAGGTTGCCCGAGCGAAGCTCGGGAATGGCACGACGGCGGCCCATCAGGGTCCTCACGTAGCCGTCAGCCTGAGCCTGCTCGACCACCCGCTCGCGGAAGGCGCGCACCGCCGGGAAGCGCTCCAGGTAGCGGGCGACGAACTCCTCGCCCTCCTTGCGCGGGATGTTCAGTCGATCGGCGAGGCCGAACCCCGTTAACCCGTAGACGATGCCGAAGTTGACCATCTTTGCCTTTGAGCGCTGGCCGACGTCGACCTCATCGCGGGAGATATCGAAGACCTCGGCAGCGGTCGCGGCGTGGACGTCTTCGCCAGCACGGAAGATCTCCTTCAGCACCTCCTCCTCGGCGACCTCGGCGAGGACGCGCAGCTCCACCTGGCAGTAGTCGGCAGAGAGCAGCCGGGCGCCACGCTCGGCGACGAAGCATGCCGCGGACGGGCCTGCCCAGCTCGGTGCGGATCGGGATGTTCTGCAGGTTGGGGTTGGTGCTCGAAAGCCGGCCGGTGGCCGCCGTGGTCTGGTTGAAGGTCGTGTGGATGCGGCCGGTCTTTGGGTCAATCAGCTCCGGTAGGGAGTCGAGGTAGGTGTTCTTCAACTTGGTCAGCTCGCGCCAGGACTCGATCTTCTCGACGATCTCGTGCTCGTCGCGGATCTGCGCGAGAACGCGGGCGTCGGTCGAGAAGCCGGTCTTGCCCCGCCGTTTGCGGCTCAGGCCGAGCTCCTCGAAGAGTACCTGGCCGACCTGCTGGGGGGAACCGATCGTGAACTCGTGGCCGGCCAGCTCGAAGATCTCCATCTCCAGGGTGGCGATCCGCTCACCGAAGCCGGCGCCGACCTCGGCGAGGCGCCCAGCGTCGAGCTTCAAACCCTCCCGCTCCATCGCCGCCAGCACCTGGACCAGTGGCAACTCAACCTCGTGCAGCAGCGCCTTTAGCTCCAGCTCCTTCAATCTCGGCCCCTGGATCTCGGCGAGAGCGGCGACCAAGCGCGCCTCCGCGGCCGGCTCGAGGTCCGCCTCGCCCTCCTCGCCGAGTGAGAGCTGTCCGTCGTCGTGCTCTCCCCCCTTCTCCCCATCGCTGAGGATGCCAATTCCGCCGTCGGCAGCCAGCTCGGTCAGCTCGTAGGTCCGGCGCTGGGGCTCGATCAGGTAGGCGGCGATCATCGTGTCATGGCCGAGGTCCAGCTGGACACCCTCACGGGCTGCGGCGGCGAGCAGCCCGTGACGGCCGCCGCCGAGAGACTTCGCGTCGTGGGCCAGGATCGGATGGCCGACCAGGCCCAGGGCCAGCTCCTCCTGCCTCGCCTCGCCGGTCAGCACCTGCTTCTCGGCGGCAGCGGCCCAGCGACGACCCTCGATCGCCAAAGCCAGCGGGCCGCTCGGCAGCTCGGCCGGCGTTCCTTCGACGGCCTCGACTTCCAGCTCCCGGGCAACGCTTCGGCCCGGCACCGCCTCGCCCTCGGGCAGCGCTTCTTCCAGCCGCTCCATCACCGCCCGCAGCTCGAATTCGCGCATGAAATCGCGCAGGAGTCCCCGGTCGGGCTCGGCTGTCAAGGTCGCGCCGAGGTCGACCCCGGTCTCGATCTCGTCGATCACCGTTGCCAGGCGCTTTGAGACGCGGGCCTCATCGGCGTGCTCGACCAGGTTCTGCTTGCGCTTGGCGCCGGAGATCTCGTCGACGTTGGCGAGGACCTCCTCCAGCGAGCCGAAGCGCCGCAGCAGCTGGGAGGCGGTCTTCTCGCCGATCCCCGGGACGCCAGGGATGTTGTCTGAGCTGTCGCCCTTCAACCCGATCAGGTCGGGCACCAGCTCCGGCGACACCCCGTAGCGCTCGATCACTGCCTCGCGGTCATAGACCTTGGTCTCGGTGATACCGCGCGAGGTGCTCATCACCCGCACCCCCTCGCCGACGAGCTGGTAGACGTCGCGATCGCCGGAGACGATCATCACCGCGATCCCCTCCTCCCGCGCCTTCCTGGCGAGCGAGGCGATCACGTCATCGGCCTCATAGCCCTCGACCTTGACGTTTGTGTAGCCGAACGCCTCGACCAGGGGCATCAGGTGCGGCCACTGCTCAGACAGCAGGTCCGGGCGCGGTGGTCGTTGGGCCTTATAGAGCTCGTAGGCGACCTCCCGACCCGACATCCCGGCGTCCCAGGCAACGATCACACCCGCGGGCCTGTGCTCGGCGATGATCTTGACCAGCATCGAAGCGAGCCCGTAGATCGCGTTGGTCGGCCTCCCGTCGCTGGTCCCGATCGACTCCGGCAGCGCAAAGAACGCCCGATAGGCGAGCGAGTTCCCGTCGATCAGGAAGAGCTCGCCTCCGTCGTCCACTACTGCAGCAGCTCCGGCCCCATCGCCTCCTGGGGAATCTCGCGCACGTAGAAGCGGCTGCGGCCAATCTCCTCCTCGGCGACGCTGATCACCGCCGCGTGGGGTCCAACCGTAGAGAAGGCGAGGTTGGTGCCCAGGGAGACGACTATTCGCTGGTCGGCACCCTCGACGCTGCCAGGAGGACGGCCGGCCTCGAACTCCATCGTGAACTCTTCGCCGATCAGCTCGCCGTCGGGGCCCTGGACGTGAAGCGTGAGCTGGTGGCGATGGTTGGTCTCGCTCCAGGGCACGTCGACGGCGAGGGCGATGCTGAAGGCGTATTCGCTCGGTAGCGAAGGCAGGCGCAACTCGTTCCAGCCCGCGCCGAGGGCGTAGACCTTGCCGTTGATCGCCTCGCTGGAGTCGGCGAGGATGAGGAAACCCAGGTTCATTGCAGCCCCGATCCTAGTTCGTCGCGGCGACTCCGCCGTGGGCGGAAGCGGGCTGATCGGAGGAATCTGATTCGATAGCCACTGATGGCGGTTAGCGCTCAATACAGCGTCACGATCCGGGTTGAGCTCGACGCGCGGCAGGAGCCGCTCGGAAAGCTGACGGCGGCGATCGCCCAGGCGGGCGGCCAGCTGCAGGGGGTAGACCTGGTGCCGGGCGCCGGGCCCGAGGGCAAGCGGGTGCGGGAGTTCACGATCGACGCGGCCGATCGGGAGCACTGGGAGAAGATCTTGCGGGCGATCGGCTCGACCCGCGGCGCAAGGGTGCTCGACTACGTGGATCGCACGATGCAGATGCACCGCGGGGGCAAGATCGAACTCCACAACAAGTACCCCCTGAAGACCCGCGACGACCTCTCGATGGCCTACACCCCGGGCGTCGCTCGGGTCTGCCAGGACATCCACGCCGACCGCGCCAAGGCCTTCGAGTACACGATCAAGAAGAACACGGTCGCGGTCGTCTCCGATGGCAGCGCCGTGCTCGGCCTCGGCAATATCGGACCGGAGGCGGCAATGCCGGTGATGGAGGGCAAGGCGATGCTGTTCAAGGAGTTCGCCGCGGTCGACGCCTTCCCGATCTGCCTCGATACCCAGGAGGCCGACGCGATTGTCAATGCGGTTGAGCTGATCGCCCCCACCTTCGGCGGGATCAACCTCGAGGACATCTCCGCTCCGCGCTGCTTTGAGATCGAGGACAGGTTGAAGGAGTCAATCGACATCCCGGTCTTCCACGACGACCAGCACGGAACCGCGGTGGTGACGATGGCGGCGCTGTTCAACGCTCTGAAGATCGTCGGCAAGCCAATCGAGGAGCTGCGCGTGTTGGTCGTCGGGCTCGGCGCGGCCGGGGTCGCCGTGACCAAGATGATGCTCGCCTCCGGTGTCACCCACATCGTCGGTTGTGACCGACGCGGCGCGCTGTCAACCGAACGCGAGGATTACGTCTCGGGGGAGATGAGCGGGATCAAGCGCTGGTACGCCGAGCACACCAACCCCGAGAAGCGCGCCGGCCAGCCAGCCGACGTGATCGAGGAAATGGACCTCTTCATCGGCCTCTCCGGACCGGGGATCATCCCGCCGCAGGCGCTGGGCAAGATGCACGAGGACGCGATCGTCTTCGCGATGGCCAACCCCAACCCCGAGGTGATGCCCGAGGACGCCGCCCCCTACGTGCGGATTATGGCCACCGGGCGCTCGGACTACCCCAACCAGATCAACAACGTGCTCTGCTTCCCGGGCATCTTCCGCGGCGCCCTCGACGCCGGCGCGCCGCGGATCACCGAGGAGATGAAGCTGGCCGCGGCAAAAGGAATCGCCGAGGTGGTCACCGATGAGGATCTCTCCGAGGACTACATCATCCCCAGCGTCTTCAACCGCGAGGTCGCGCCGAAAGTCGCACAGGCCGTGGTCGAGGAGGCCAAGCGCGCTGGCCTCGCCCGATTCAACGAGGAGACTGGCACCTTCTCGACCGTGGAGGCCGCCCCGCCATCGTGAAGGTCCTCGTAACTGGAGCCAGCGGCTTCATCGGGCGCGCCCTCTGCGACGCCCTCTTGGTCCGGGGGGAGGAGGTTGTCGGGTTGACCCGCGACCCCGAGCGGGCGCGCGCCACCAACCCGAGGGTGGCCTGGTATGGCTGGGAGCCGACCCTGGAACGGCCTGCAGCCACGGCCTTCGATCGGGTCGACGGGGTCGTCAACCTGCTCGGCGAGAAAATCGACCAGCGCTGGACCGATGAGGCCAAGCGCCGAATCATCGAGAGCCGGCGCACCGGCACGCACAACCTCGCGGCAACGATCGCCACGCTGGATCGCAAGCCCAAGGTGATGGTCAGCCAGTCGGCGATCGGCTACTACGGCGACCGTGGAGCGACGATCCTCGACGAGTCGGCCGATTCAGGTGAGGGCTTTGACGCAGAAGTGGCGCGGGAGTGGGAGAAGGCGGCCCATGAGGTAGAGAGCGCGGGCGTTCGGCTGGTCATCCTTCGCAGCGGCCAAGTGCTCGACCCAAACTGGGGCCTCCTCAAGCAGCTGCTGAGACCGTTCAGACTTGGGTTGGGCGGGCCGCTTGCCGGCGGCGGGCAGTACGTCTCCTGGGTTCACCTCGATGACGAGGTCGGCATCATCCTCTGGGCACTGGACGATGCAAAGGTGAGCGGCACGATCAACGCGACCGCGCCCCATCCGGTGACAAACGCGGTCTTCTCGAAGGAGCTCGGCGAGGCGCTGGGGCGGCCGGCCGTGCTGCCGATTCCCGGGCTCGCGCTGGACCTGATCTACGGGGGTGAGTTTGGACGGGTTCTGAGGGGGGGTCAACGGATCGTCCCGCGGCGGGCGCTTGACCTCGGCTACCGGTTCCGGCATCCGGATTTGCAGGATGCCCTCGGGGATCTGCTCAAAAGCAGATGATGCGTTAGCCCAGCGCCTCTCGAACCGAGGCACGGGACGCGGAGCCCGCTTCCCGCAGCGCGCGCAAGAGCCGCGCCATGGCGATCTTGCCTGAGCTGTCGTTGATGGCGGGGATCTCGGCGGATTCAAGGATCGGCGCGGAGAAGCGCTCAGCGAGAGGGTCGCTGGGTTGCAGGTAGCCGATCGTGGTCGAGTCCTCGCTGGCCCGTCGGGCGTTGGCTCCGATCCTGGCCAGGCTCGGCTTGCCTGCCCTGCTGGGATTTGGAAGACAGACGGCGCGGACCATCACCTTGCCGGCCCGTCCGTTGCTGCGGGCCAATTGCTCGCGGGCAGCCGCGCACAGCGGCGCGACGACGTAGGCCGAGACGGTCGCTCCCCTCGTCACCCCCCCCTCCCCTCCGCCGCAGCCCGCGAGCGCCAAGGCGCTCGCGCAGATGAGCATCGCGATTTGGGTGCGGCGCACGGGCGGCGATCATAGACTCGGGCCGGATGCGAATCGGGGTGCTGACAGCGGGGGGTGATTGCCCGGGGCTGAATGCGGCGATCCGTGCGGTCGCGCGGGCGGCGATCGAGAACGGCGACGAGGCTGTCGGCATCCGCCGCGGCTACCGCGGGCTGGTCGAGGGCGAGTACCTGCCGCTGGACATGCGCGCCGTGGCCGGAATCCTCCCCCTCGGGGGGACGATCCTCTCCACCTCCAGCTTCGAGCCGATCCGCGAAGGCGCGGTCGAGCGCGTCCAGCGCGCTTTCGCCGGACAGGAGCTCGGCGCGGTGATCGCGATCGGCGGCGAGCACACGATGGAGATCACCCACCGCCTGCACGCCGATCACGGCCTACCGCTGATCGGCCTGCCAAAGACGATCGACAATGACGTCGGCGGCACTGACTTCACCTTCGGCTTTGATACCGCCGTGCAGGTGGTCACCGACGCGATCGACCGTCTCCACACCACCGCGCAATCCCACGACCGGGTGATGGTGGTCGAGGTCATGGGCCGCAACACCGGCTGGATTGCGGCCTACGCCGGACTCGCCGGCGGCGCCGATGCGATCGTCATCCCGGAGCTGAGAACGCCGGTCGAGGAGCTCGCCGCCGGGATCCTCCGCCGCCATGACCGCGGCAAGGACTTCTCAATCGTCGTCGTCGCCGAGGGAGCGAAGCTGGCCTTCGCCGGCGGCGAGGAACGGCTGATCCAGCCGATCGCCGAGACCGATGAATATGGCTATCCGCGGTTGGGCGGGATCGGCGCCGCCCTGGCGAGCGAGCTCGAGGATCGGACCGGGTATGAGACCAGGGTGACGGTGCTCGGTCACGTCCAGCGCGGTGGCACCCCGACCGCCGTCGACCGTATCCTCGCCACCCGCTTTGGAGTTCACGCCTACGAAATGGCAAAGGCGGGCGAATTCGGCATGATGACCGCGCTGCGTGGTTTCGAGCTGGTCGCGATACCGCTCGAGGAGGCCACCCACGTCAAGCGGGTCGACCTCGCGATGCTGGAGATCGCGCAGCGGTTCTTCAGCTAGAGCCCAGCGCTAGGAATCTGCCTGAAAAGCGCGGATCCCGGCGCCGATCAGCAACACCGTGAAAAAAACCAATCCGGCCACCGGGCCACCCTGGCCGAGGGCGTAGGAGATGATCATCGCGGTGAGGGCCAGAAAGAGGGTGACGATGAGTCCCATGCGGTGCCGATCCTAGCCTGCGAGGGCGACACGCGTCTCTCGCAGAAAGGCGGCGACGGCATTGGCGGCCGCCTCGGCGGAGCCGGCCTCGTCGGCGGAACGGACCAGGCGGCTGCCGATGATCACCCCGTCGGCAAGCGCACCGACCGCGGCCGCCTGCGCGGGCGTGCCGATTCCAAAGCCGACGGCGACGGGCACCTCGGACTCGGCCCGGCTCGCCGCGACCAGCTCGGCGAGCCCGGGGGGGAGATCCTCGACGCTCCCCGGTCGTCCCTACCGTGGAGACCACGTAGAGGAAGCCGCGGGCGGCGGCGCAGATCGCTGCGCGGCGCTGGGGTGGGGTTGTCGGCGCCAGCAGGGGCACCAGATCAAGGCCAGCCCCAGCAAAGACCTCGCGCGCCTGCTCCGCCTCACCCAGCGGCAGGTCGGGAATGATCACGCCGGCTGCCCCTGCCCCCGCCGCGCGCTGGGCAAACCCAGCCACCCCCCCCGTGTGCGAGCACCATGTTGGCGTAGACCATGAGGATGACCGGAACCCGGTCGGCGACCGATTCGCAGACCTCCAGCGCGCTGTCCAGGGTTGCGCCAGCCGCCAGCGCTGCGGTCGCGGCGGCATGGATCGTCGGCCCATCGGCGAGGGGATCGGAGAACGGAACTCCCGAGCTCGATCAGATCAGCACCCGCATCGGCGTAGGCGGCGGCGATCGCAAGCGAGGACTGAGATCGGGAAAGCCGGCCATCAGGTAGGGCATCAGCGCCGTGCGACCCTCGGCCCGGGCCGCAGCGAATGCCTGCCCAATCGCTCATCGGGATAGAACCTCAGCGAGATCCTTGTCCCCACGGCCGAGAGAGACAAGACGTCGAGCTCTCTGCCCGGCGTTCTCGAGAAACCAGGCGATCGCGTGCGCGGACTCGAGCGCCGGGATGATGCCCTCGAGCCGTGCGAGTCGCGCAAAGGCTGCAGCGCCTGCATCGTCGGTGATCGCGAAGTAGGCGGCGCGCCGCTGTCGCGCAGCTGGGCGTGCTCGGGGCCGACTGCCCGGGTAGTCGAGGCCGGCCGAGATCGAGTGCGCCTCGAGGATCTGCCCGTCCGTCGTCCTGCATCATCGCCGAGTAGGGCGCCGTGCAGGACGCCGGGCTGCCCGGCCAGCGGTCAGCGGCGCGCCGTGGCGGCCGGTCTCGATCCCCTCCCCCGCCGCCTCGACGCCGATCAGCTCGACCTCCGGGTCGTCGAGGAACGGGATGAAGATCCCGATCGAGTTGGAGCCGCCGCCGACGCAGGCGACGACCCGCTGCGGGCAGCCGGCCCGTCCGCTGCGAGCACCTGCGCGCGCGCCTCATCGCCGATCACCCGCTGGAGGTCGCGCACGAGCGCCGGGATACGGGCGCGGGCCCGACCGCGCGAGCCGATGATGTAGTGGGTGTCTGCGACGTTGGCGACCCAGTCGCGGATCGCCGCCGAGACCGCCTCCTTCAGCGTCCGCGCGCCGGCCTGCGACAGGTTCGACGCGCGCCCCGAGCAGCCGCATCCGCTCGACGTTGGGCTGCCTGGCGGCGGATGTCCTCGGTCCCCATGTAGACGACGCACTCGAGGCCGAGCAGCGCGCAGGCGGTTGCCGTCGCGACGCCGTGCTGCCCTGCGCCGGTCTCGGCGATCACCCGCGGCTTGCCCATCCGCTGGGCGAGCAGCGCCTGGCCGAGCGCGTTGTTGATCTTGTGGGCACCGGTGTGGTTGAGGTCCTCGCGCTTGAGGTAGACGGGGTGGCCGGCAGCTCGCTCGAGAGCGCGCTGCTCGGTAGAGCGGCGACGGGCGGCCGACGTAGTCGCGGTGCAAGCAGGGCGAGCGCGGCTGCGAAAGTCCGGGTCGTCGCGCGCCTCCACCCAGGCGAGCTCGAGCTCGGCGAGGGCCGGCATCAGCGTCTCCGGCACGTACGGCCCCCGTAGGGACCGAATCGCCCGCGTGCATCTTCTCCCCATCGCTGCTCTGAATTGATCGCGCTCATGATCACCGGTGATCCCGCTCACCCGCTTCCGCGTCCGTCGCGGCGGGACGCCGTTTAGGCCTTCGCCACCTCTTGGGTGGCCTCAAAGAAGGCGGCCATCGCCGCGTGGTCCTTGTGACCGGGTGAGGCCTCCACCCCGCTTGCCACGTCGACCGCGTAGGGGCGGGCGATCGCGATCGCCTCGCCGACGTTCGCCGGGCGCAGGCCACCAGCGAGGATCGCCGGCACCTCGGAGCGGCGATCGGCCAGCAATTCCCAGTCAAAGCTCTCACCGGTTCCGCCCCGCAGGCCCCTGCTGCGTCGGTCAAAGAGGTGAAAATCGGTGCGGTATGCCTCGGCCGCGTGAACGTCGGCGGCGCTGGAGACGTGCACCGCCTTCACCACCCTGGCCCCGGTCCGCCTTGCCACCTCGGCGCAAAACGAAGGGCCCTCCTCCCCATTTAGCTGGACCATCGTCAGGCCGCCGTTCTCCACCGCGCGATCGACCTCCTCCAGTTCGGGGTTGACGAAGACGCCGACAACCTCGCACTTGCGCCGAAACGCGGCGCCGATCTCCGCCGCCCTAGCCTGCCGACAGCGCCGCGGACTGCCCGCGTAATGGATCAGCCCAATCGCCCAGGCTCCGAGCCGCACCGCCTCGGCGGCGTCGTCGAGATTGGTGATGCCGCAGATCTTGACCCGCACCCCTCCAGGGTACGGGAGCTACTTTCCGAGCGGCCCGGCGGGCACCGACTGGGAGTCGTGGACCGTCGCGGGACGGTTGCCGAGGGTCACCTTCAGCGTCTTGGTCGAGCCGCCGCGCAGGACCGTGACTTCGATCGATTCCCCCGGCTTGGCGGCGTTGATGATGCTGACCACTTCATCCATCGAGGAGATCTTCTTGCCGTTGATCTTGGTGATGATGTCGCCGCCGAGGCTGAAGTTGGCGCCGTCGATCGTGGCGGCGGTCGTGCCACCCTGAATGCCGGCCTTGTCGGCAGGTCCGTTCTTGAACACTTCCTGCACGAGCACGCCTTCCTTCACCGGCAGGTTGACCGCGCGGGCCAGGTCAGGGGTGATGCTCGTCCCGCTGATACCGAGGAAGGCGTGCTGGACCTTGCCGCTGGTCTCAAGCTGGCTGATCTCGCTGCGCGCGGTGTTGATCGGGATCGCGAAACCGATCCCGACGTTGCCGTCGCTGCCGTTGCCGCCGGTCTCGATCTGGGAGTTGATCCCGATCACGTTGCCCGCTGCTTCGATCAGCGGGCCGCCGGAGTTGCCGGGGTTGATCGCCGCGTCGGTCTGAATCACGTTGGAGATCGAGAAGCCGTCGGGGGCCTGGATCTGGCGTTGGAGTGCGGACACGATGCCGCTGGTGACGGTGCGGTCCAGCCCGAACGGGTTGCCGATTGCGACCACCGGATCGCCAACTTCGATCTTCGAGGAATCGCCAAGGGGCAGCGGGTGGAGCTGGCTTGCGGGGGCGTTGACCTTGAGCAGTGCCAGGTCGGTAGCCGGGTCGGTGCCGACCACGGTCGCGTTGTAGGTTTCGTTGGAGGCGCCGAGTTTGACCTGGATGTGGTTGGACCCGGCGATCACGTGGTTGTTCGTAAGGATGTGGCCGGCACTGTCGATCACGATCCCCGAGCCGGTAGCGGTGCCGCCGCTTTCCTCTTCTTCTTCGCCAAAGGCCCCGAACGGCGAGGGGGAGCGTTTGGCGGGGATTTCAGCCTGGATGAAGGCGACGCCCTGACCGTCACGTCGGTAGATCTGGTTGACGACGTTGGTGGAGCTCTTACTGGCCGCGGGAGCCGCCAGCGGCGCGGCGACCGTGGCTGTCGCGCTGCTCTGGGCGTCGATCCAGCCGGCGGCGATCGCGATCCAGCCGAAGACACCGACGACGGCGCCGCCAACCAGGGCCGAGCCGAAAGGGGTGCGGAAAAAGCTCTGCGCTCTGCGGGTCATGGGTCGATAGTGGGGGGCTGTGCTCAGTCGCCCCTAAGACGATCATAAAAGGCTTCTTAAATTCGGGCGTCGCTCAGCTCGCGGGCCTTCGCCTCGGGGTCAGCGGCCTGCATCAGCGCCCCGCCGATCAAAACGGCGTCGATCCCCGCCCGTTCCAGCTCCGCCAGCTGCGCCCGCGTCGAGATGCCGCTCTCGGCGACGATCGTCCTGCCCGTCGGCAGATCGGGGATCAGCTCGTAGGTGGTGGCGAGATCCACCCTGCCCGAGTCGAGGTCGCGGTTGTTGATCCCGATTACCTCGGCGCCGAGCCCCAGCGCCCGCTCCAGCTCGTTCGCGTCGTGGACCTCAACCAGGCAGTCGAGGCCCAGCGCGCCCGCCTCTTCAAACAGCGAGCGCAGCGTGACTTCCTCGAGCGCTCGAGCGATCAGCAGGACCGCGTCGGCGCCGTTGGCCGCCGCCTCGTAGAGCTGGTAGGGATCGACGATGAAATCCTTGCGGAGGATCGGTAGCCCAGACGAGGCGCGGGCGGCGCGCAGATCATCAAGTGAGCCGCCGAAGTGTGCTTCGTCGGTGAGGATCGAGAGGGCAGCCGCGCCCCCCCTTGCGTAGGCGCCGACCTTCTCGGCGACGACAGCTGACCCCGAGATCTCCCCTGCGCTGGGTGAGCGGCGCTTGAACTCTGCGATCAGCGAGAGACCCGGGCGCGCAAGCGCCTCCCTGAAGGGGCGCTCGGCGTTGCCGTCGGAAAGCTGGGATTTGAGGTCGGCCTGGGAGACCTCGCGGCGGCGAGCGTCCACTCCCGCGCGGGCGGCCATCAGGAGCTGTTCAAAGGATCCCACCGGGCCGAGCCTAGCCGCCGAGCTCGGAGGTGGTGGCGATCAGCTCCTCCAGCATCTGGCGGGCGGCGCCCGAATCAATCGCGGCGGCGGCCCTCGCCACCCCGTCGACGAGGTCGGCAGCGAGGCCGCCGATGTAAATCGCGGCGCCTGCGTTGAGCACGACTAGGTCGCGGCGCGGGCCCCTCTCACCGGCCAGCACCGCACGGGAGGCGGCGGCGTTCTCAGCCGCGCTACCGCCGGCGACTTCATCGAGCTCTGCTTCGGCCAGGCCGAACTCACCGGGCTCGACGAACCACTCCGAGGTGGCACCCCCATCGACCTCGACTACCCGCGTTCGGGCGGTAATTGAGAGCTCATCGACGCCGTCCTCAGCGGCGACGACCATCGCCCGCACGCTCCCCAGCCCGACCAGGGCCTCGGCGATCGTCTCCTGGTAATGGCGGTCAGAGACGCCGAGCAACTGGCGCTCGGCACCGGCCGGATTGGTCAGCGGGCCGAGGAAGTTGAAGATCGTCCGCACGCCCAGCTCCCTGCGGACCGGGATCACGTGGGCCATCGCCGCGTGGTGGCGGGGGGCGAACATGAAGCCGAAGCCAACCTCGTCGATGCAGCGCGCTACCGCCTCGGGACCGAGATCGATGTTCACCCCAAGTGCCTCGAGCAGGTCGGCCGAGCCGCACCGGCTGGTGTTGGAACGGTTGCCGTGCTTAGCGACGGCGCAGCCCGCCGCGGCCGCAACGAGCGCCGCGGTTGTCGAGACGTTGAAGGTCGAGGGGCCGCCACCGGTACCAGCGGTGTCGACCAGGTCCCGGCGCTTGGTGGTGACGTGGGTGGCGAGCATCCGCATCGTCCGCGCCAATCCGACCAGCTCGGGCACCGTCTCCCCCTTGGCACGCAGGGCGATCAGGAAGGCCCCCGTCTGGACGGGGTCGGTCCGCCCCTCCATGATCTCGGCCAGAACTGCGGACGCGTGGTCGGCGGTGAGGTGGTCGCCGTGGCAGACGGCCTCGATCGCCCGGGTCACGACTTCGTTGGGCATCAGCCCTCGCCGAGGAAGTTGGCGAGCAGGTGTCTGCCCTGCGGGGTGAGAACCGACTCGGGGTGAAACTGGACGCCCTCGGCGGGCAGTTCGCGGTGGCGGGCGCCCATCACCACATCGCCCAGCGTCGCGCTCAGCTCCAGCTCCGCGGGAAGATCGGGGTCGGCGATCAGCGAGTGATAGCGGCCGGCGACAAACGGGCTCGGCAGCCCCAGGTAGATCGCCTTGCCGTCATGGGAGACCTCGGCCTCCTTGCCGTGGACAGGCTCACCCTGGACAACGCGCCCGCCAAACGCCACGACCATCGCCTGGTGGCCGAGGCATACCCCCAGCACGGGCGTGCGGGCCTCGGCGAAGGCGCGGATCGCCTCAACCGAGATTCCCGCCTCGGCGGGTGTGCAGGGTCCGGGCGAGACGACGACGCGGTCGGGGCGGCGCTGCAGCAGCTCCGCCACCGTCGCTTTGTCGTTGCGCACAACCTCGATCTCCCCCCCCAGCTCACCCAAGTACTGGACGAGGTTGTAGGTGAAGGAATCGTAGTTGTCGATCACGAGGACGCGCATCGCTACGGCCAGTCGGGTTGCTCGCAGGCAAGCTCCACTGCGCGGAAGACCGCCTTTGCCTTGTTCACCGACTCGTTGTACTCGTAGGCCGGTTTGGCGTCGGCGACCGTGCCGCCGCCCGCCTGCACGTGGATCTGCCCGTCCTTGACGACGACGGTGCGGATGTGGATCGCGGTGTCGAGGTCGCCGTTCCAAGCGAGGTAGCCGATCGCGCCGCCGTAGGAGCAGCGCTTGACCGGCTCCAGCTCATCGATGATCTGCATGGCACGGACCTTGGGGGCGCCAGAGAGCGTGCCGGCCGGAAGCGCCGAGCGCAGAACGTCCATCGCGCTCACTCCCTCGCGCAGCCTCCCCGAGACCTGGCTGACGATGTGCAGGACGTGAGAGTAGGTCTCAACGACCATCAGCTCGTCGACGCCGATCGTTCCGTACTCGCAGACCCGGCCCAGATCGTTGCGCCCGAGGTCGACCAGCATCACGTGCTCGGCTCGCTCCTTGGGGTCGTTGACGAGTTGCTCGGCGAGTCGGCGATCCTCCTCCTCGTCGGTCCCCCGCGGGTAGGTGCCCGCGATCGGGCGGGTCTCAACGCGGTCGCCGATGACCTTGACCAGCGGCTCGGGCGAGGCGCCGGCGATCTGGAAGTCACCGAACTCGAGGAAGTACATGTAGGGGGAGGGATTGACGGCGCGCAGGCCCCGGTAGATCGAGAAAGCCTCCACCGGGGTGGGCGCGGAGAAACGCTGCGAGGGGACCACCTGGAAGGCGTCGCCGGCATTGACGTACTCGACGATCCGCTCGACCGCCGCTTCGAACTCCTCACGCTCCATGTTGGAGGTAAATCGCGGAGGGTCGGCAACGGTGGGCCGCTCGGGAACCGGCACTGCGCCGCGCAGCAGGCGGCGGGCGTCGGCGATCTGCTCGGCGGCGCGAGCGTAGGCGGCCTCGACGCCGGTCGCCGAATCGGGGTCTGCGAACGCACAGGCGAGGATCGTCAGCTCGTGCTTTAGGTGGTCGAAGACGAGCATCGAGTCGGTGACGATCAGCGCCATATCCGGCAGCCCGAGCGGGTCTGGGTTGGGCTCGCGGAGCGGCTCAACTGTGCGCACCAGGTCATAGCCAAAGAAGCCGACCGCACCGCCGGCAAACGGCGGCAGCCCCTTGACCGGAGCGGGGCGGAAGGCGGCAAGGTACTCGGCGACCGCCGCGTAGGGATCGGGCGCCTGACGATCCCCCTCGCCGGCCTCCGCGAGCACCCCGTCGCTCCAGCGCAGCACCGAGCGCGGCCGGAATCCGACGAAGGAGTAACGGCCGACCTGACCCTGCTCAGCCGACTCCAGCAAAAAGCACGGCGCCCCCGCCGGCTCCCCGGCGCGCAGCTTGAGGAAGGCCGAGACCGGCGTCTCGCAATCGTCGACCAGGGTCGCGCGAACCGGGACCACGTTGCCCCGCCCGACCAGCTCGCGAGCTTCCTCCAGGCTCGGTTCGAGCCTCAGCTCGGGATCAGCGGCGACGGCCATTGAGCACTTCCATCACCGCTGACTGGGCAACCCGGCGTGCGGTGAGCAAGACGCTGAGGTGATACAGGAGATCGGCGGCCTCCTCGGCGACCCGCTCATCGGACTCCTCGCAGGCCGCACGGACCACCTCCTCGGCCTCCTCTTCGACCTTCTCGCCGATCAGCTGGGGGTCATCGAGCAGCCTCACCGTATAGCTGCCCGCGGGCCGCTCGGCGGCGCGGCTGACAAGGGTGCGACCGAGCAGCGGCAGCGCTTCGTGAGCGAGCGGCTCACGGTCGCCGTCGCCCAGCTCACGGTAAAAGCAGCTCCGCTCACCGGTGTGGCAGGCCGGCCCGGTCGGTTCGACCAGCGCGACCAGTGCATCGCCGTCGCAATCGATCCGCAACTGCCTCAACCGCATGATGCTTCCCGACTCTTCGCCTTTGCGCCAGATCCGCTCGCGCGAGCGACTGTAGAAATGGAGCTCGCCGGTCGCAACCGTCAGTTCCAGCGCCTCCTCATTGGCGTAGGCAAGGGTCAGCACCTCGCCGGAGGCCGCGTCCTGGACCACGCAAGGAACAAGTCCCCGCTCATCGAACTTAACCTGCTCAAACACCAAGCCATCGTAATGACACCAAGTGGCCGCCGGACTCAGGGAGCTCAAGAAAGGGGCCGGTCATTCGATGCCGAGGCGATCGAGGAGGTCCTCGTCACGGCGCCAGCGGCGGCGGACGCGGACCTGGAGGTCGAGGTGGACCCTGGCGGCGAGCTCGGCTTCCAGGGAACTGCGGGCAGCGGTCCCGATCTCCCTCACCTTGATACCCCTCCTGCCGATCAGGATGCCCTTCTGGGACTCGGTCTCCGCCCAGACCTCGGCGCGGACAGCTACCAGCCCGTCCTCGCGCGGCGCGATCTCCTTCACCGAGACCTCGACCGAGTGCGGGATCTCCTCGCGGGTGCGGTTCAGCACCTGCTCGCGAATCAGCTCGGCGAGCAGCACCTCGCTGGACTGGTCGCTTCGGTCCTCGGGCGGGTAAAGAAAGGGACCCTCGGGCACCAGCTCCCCCAGCCGCTCGATCAGCGCCTCCAGCCCAGCGCCGGATTTCGCGCTGATCGGGAAAACCTCGTCAACACCCTCTAGCTCGGCCGCCGCAGCGAGAACGGGCACCAGCTCATTCGGCCCGAGACGATCGGACTTGTTCACTGCGCAGATAACCGGCAGCCGTCTGCCGGCGTCAAGCAGCGCCCTGGCGATGAAGCGGTCGCCCGGCCCCACCCCCTCCTCGCCGTTGACGACGACCAGCGCCAGGTCGGAGTCGGCCAGCTCTCGCTCGACCCGGCCCTGCATCCGCTCGGTGAGCACATCGCGCGGGCGCTGGACGCCGGGAAGGTCGACGAGGACGAGCTGGCGGCCGGCGTCGGAGTCGGTAGCGACGCCGCGGATCGCCCGCCGCGTCGTCTGCGCTCGCCCCGAGACGATCGCGACCCGCGAGCCGACGATCGCGTTGACGAGAGTTGACTTTCCCACGTTGGGTCGCCCGGCAAGCCCGATGAACCCGGCCCGCGTCATCGCAGTCTGTCCATCACCTGCGCTTGGAGCGCGAGCATCTCGCCGTTGTCGGCCTCGTGGTCCATGCCGCATAGGTGCAGGACGCCGTGGACCGCCGCCTCGGCAACATCTGAGCAAAGCGGCGCGCAGATCACGACGTCACCGAGCTCCCTCGGGCCAGCACTGAGGCCGACACCGTCGACCGGGAAGGCGAGCACATCGGTGGGGGCGTCCCTGTCCCGGTGCTTGCGGTTCAGCTCGCGGATGCGATCGGCGTCAACCAGTTCGATCGCGAGATGTCCGTCGGCAACGCCGGCGACCTCGAGCGCTGCGAGGACCGGCTCTCGCATTCTCTCCGGCACGTCGGCGAGGTCGACCGTCACCGCGGGCGGTTGGACTCGCGCTCGGCGTGCTCGCCGTAAGCCGCGACGATGCGCTGCACCAACTTGTGGCGAACCACGTCCTCGCCGCCGAAATGGACAAAGGAGATGTCCTGGACCTCCTCGAGGATGTCGCGTACGGCGATCAACCCGGAGCGCTGGTCGGCCGGCAGGTCGATCTGGGTGATATCGCCGGTTACCACCATCCGAGAGTTGAAGCCGAGCCGAGTGAGGAACATCTTCATCTGCTCAGGGCTGGTGTTCTGCGCCTCGTCGAGGATGACGAAGGAGTCGTTGAGGGTGTTGTGTGTGAGCAGAAAGTCGTCGGTGACATAGAGCGAATCGGCCGCCGCGATCTGGATGCAGACGGTCTCCGCCTCGCCCGCGGGCTCGATCGCCTCTACGAAGCGCATCGGGCGGCCGCCGCCGTCTTTCCGGTAGCGCTCGCGCTTTCGCCCCAGGCGAAACGGTTCGATCCCGCCAGGCAGACGGATATCGATGAGGAAGGCATCAGCTCGATGATGGGCCGGCCGACCCGGAGCCAGGCCAGGGGGTCGCCCAGCTGCCTCTCGCCGCCGGGAATAGGCGACGCCGCCCAGCGAGCGGACGAGAAAGGAGACATCGTCATGGAGACGCTCAGAGCAGGTCGTGTACTGAATTCGACACGTCCGACCGGGCTGGGTGACCGGCCCGCCGTCGCTGTCGAGAAGACCCTGAAGGACGCCGAGACGGATGGCTGACTCGTTGTGCAGGTATGGGTGGGGAACAAACTTGGTGTCAGAGCGCGTGCCGGCAAGGCCAAGCATCCGAAGAGCCGTGGTGAGGGGGTTGGCCTGGATTACGCCGCCGCGATGACCGCCGGCATGACGAGGGACGGAGTCAATGCCTCCCTTTGCACGCAATTCGATTTCGCCGAGCCCGTCCTCGAGGGCAACTGCCAACTGCTCGTCCGCCGTCGAAAAGCTGGGTGTCGTCGTTGTGGTTGGGCAGCCATCGCCGAGCAGGAGTCCGAGCGCATACGGGTCCAGCGGCACCTCGCGAGACGGGAACTCGACGGGCGCGCTTAGCAGGGGCAATTCGAATCGGTGCCGGCGGGCAGACCGGAGTCGACCGACCATCTCCCGGGTCTCAACGATGCGGCCAAGCATTCCACGACGACGATCGGCCGCCGTGAAGACACGCCATAAGTGCTCGCCGCAGCAAAGAGTCGATGCGCCGTCCTGAGTGCGCAACCGGAAAATCTCTTTTCGGCCTTGCGGATAAACCCCGAGAACGGGGGTTGGCAGGCCATTGGAGCCGACGACCAGATCACCTATCTGCAGGCTTCCGATTGGCTGGAAGCCGGATGGCGTGAGCACAGGACTAAAGAGCGGCTGGGCACGGCCGCGCATGAAGGCAAGCGGCGCGACCTCGATCACGCCGCGCTCGAAGTAGCCGTTGACCCGGTCGGGATCGAGCATGTCATAGAGGGCGTCAAAGAGCGGGCGCAGGTAAGGATCGACCTTGGCCTGGATGTCGCCCGGCAAAAAGCCGAGCCGCTCGCCCGCCTCGACCGCCGGCCGGGTGAGGATGACCCGCTGACCTGGCGCTCGGCCAGCGCCGCCGCCGCGATCGCCACCGCAAGGAATGTCTTGCCGGTGCCGGCGGGGCCGATCCCGAACGTGATCGTGTTGCGCCGAATCGAATCGACGTAGCGCTTCTGGTTGAGGGTCTTCGGCGCGACCTTGGTGTTGCGGTGCCGCCAGACCACGTCCTCGAGGATCTCGGCCGGGCACTCGTCGGCATCAAGCGCCCCGGTCACCGCCTCGATCGTCCCCGGCGCGACCTCGTGCCCCTGCTCGATCAGCTCGACCAACTCATCGACCACGGTCGCCGCGGTCTGCACATCGCCGGAGGGCCCGTCGAGGGTGAGAACGTTGCCGCGCAGGTGGAAGCTGCAGTCAAGGCGCCCGCGGAGCGCCCGCAGCACGGCGTCCTCGGAGCCCGCCAGCTCCGCGGCGACGTCGTTATCTAGGGTCAGTGTCCTACGCGCCAAGCTTCTCTGCCACCGCCGCGCTGACCCGCCTGCCGTCCGCCCGCCCGTCCAGCATCGGCATCAGCGTCGCCATCACCTGGCCGATTTGTCGGCGCTCGCTCGCGCCAGTTTCGGTGATCACGGCATCAACCAGCTCACCCAGCTCCTCATCGGAGAGCTGTATTGGCAGGTAGCTCTCGATCAGCTCTCCCTCGTGGCGCTCGGCGGCCGCCTGCTGCTCGCGCCCCGCCTCCGCGTAGGCCTCAGCCGCCTCAACTCGCTTCTTGCGCTCGCGCTGGAGCACGGCGATCTCATCGCCCTTGCCGAGCTTTGCGTCCTTTTGGAGCGCGTCGACGACCATCCGCAAGGCCGCGGCGCGCTCGCGCTCTCCCGCTTTCATCGCCGAGCGCACATCCGCCTGGACTGCCTCGAGGATCGTCGGGCTCATGGAATAAGGGTAGACGCGTCGGCATCCGGGAGGGAAACCGCCTCGACGTCGCCCAGTGGCATTTGCAGGAAGCGGGTGCCGAGCTCGCGGAAAGAGTCGGTGTCCCCGGTGCAGAGGAAGCGGTAGGTGCCCTCGCCGTCGGGCTCGCGGGCGAGGCCACGGCGCTCCAGCGCCCGCTGCGCCGCGGCGGCGACCCCGTGGCCGCCGCTGACCAGGCGCACGTCGCGACCGAGAATACGCTGCAGCATCGGAGCAACCAGCGGATAGTGGGTGCAGCCGAGGATCAGGGTGTCGACCCCGGCCCGCTTCAACGGCTCGCAGTAGGCGCGCGCCATCGCCATCGTCTCCTCGTCAAAGGCGGAGCCCCTTCTGGATGAAGGGAGCGAGGTCCGGCGCCTCGACCTCGGTCACCTCGAGCTGGCGGCCCTGCCCTTCCAGGGCCCGCCGGTAGGAGCCGCTCTCGACCGTGTTCGGCGTCGCCAGCACACCCACCCGGCCGCTATCTGTGATCGCCGCCGCAATCTCGGCCTGCGGCTCGACCACCGGTACGACCTCCACCCCGCGCTCCGCGGCGATCCCGCGCGCCACCCCCTCGCCGATCGAGGTAGCCGTATTGCAGGCGATCACCAGCAGCTTGGCTCCGCCGTCGAGCAGCAGCTGGGCGATGCCGGCGATCCGCTCCCGCAGCCGCTCGGGATCACGCGTCCCGTAGGGGAACATCGCGGTGTCGCCGAGGTAGACGAAGTCCTCCTCGGGCAGCGGAGACCAGGCACTCGTGCAGCACCGTGAGGCCGCCGACCCCGGAGTCGAACATCGCGATCGGCAGCGAGGCGTCGAGTTGGGGGGTAGGTGCGGACAGGGGCGTCAGGGTTTGACAGCCATGAAGAAGATCGTCACGACGACGATCAGGCCGGCGAGGCTGCCGACCCGGCCGATCCGCTGGGAAACGGCGAGGAACTCCTCGCCGAGCTCCTCCCCGGACTCCAGGTCCCGCTCGGCAAGCGCTCTTGCCTTGCGAACCTGCGGCCCGAAGAAGCCGTGCTGGAGCCCGAAAAGGACGATGATCGCGACGATGCCGACGCCGATGAAGGCTTCGCTGCCCTTCCAGGGCCCTTCGGCCAACAGGTAGATGCCCGCCAGGAGCAGGACGATCATCCCCGGGTTGACGAGGTAGCGATCGGTCTTCTGGATCCCGGCGAGGATCGCCGGCGTCGCTTGCGGGAACTGGGGCACAACCGAGAAAAACAGCGCGTAGCCGAAGGTGGGGCCGAAGGCCAAGACGACGGCCAGGATGTGGATGAAGAGGCCGACGCTGTAGCCGGTGATCGTCGACAGCATCGGTCAAAACGATATGCCAAACGGCGGCGCAACCCTGCTCAGAGGCGGCCGAGCAGCAGCGCCGCCCAATCGCCGGCGCGGCGGCGGTCCAGCTCGCGCAGACCGGTGGGGGCGAAGGCGCCAGCCACATCGTCGAGCTCAGGAGGACACTCCCGAGCAGATCAGGGTGGCTACCTCGCGCGGATCGGCGCTCAGCTGCGCTGCGATCGTGATCAGGATCGGGGCGGATAGGTTCGCCACCGCGATCGGAGCAAGGGCCGGGAGGTGTTCGCGCAGGTTAGTGCGCTCCAGTTGGATCGAGACGCCGTTGGCGGCGGCGTTTGCCGCCGCCGTCTCGATCGCCGGCTCCTCCTGATCGCAGGCCGCCACCGGGTTCCAACCTAGCTTGGCGGCGGCTATTGCCAGAACCCGGAGCCGGTGCCGAGATCGGCGAGGGGGCCGCGCGCCTGGCCTTCCTCGGCGAGCTCGAGCAGGAACTCCAGGCAGAGGCGGGTCGTCGGGTGGGCGCCGGTGCCAAAAGCGCGGCCGGGGTCGACGACGAGGTCGACCGCGCCCTCGCGCGGCGGCTCCCATGATGGGCGCAGCCAGAGCCGCCCGCCGACGAGGAGCGGCTTGTGGAAGTCCTGCCAGCTCTCAGCCCAGTCGTCTGGGACCTCGGTCGCGCTGAGCTTTACCCGTCCTGCGCCGACCGTGGCGGAAATCTCCCCGAGCTCCGGCAGCTCTCCCTCACCGCCATAGATTGCGTATTCGACGTAGCCGGGGCCGCGCTCCTCCTCAACCCCGTTGGGCGCCAGCACGATCAGCTCAGCCAGCACCAACTCGGCTTGACCGGGGGAGCAGCGAACCGCGAGGCGGATCAACTAAACGCTCGGCGAACGCGGGAAAAGAAGCCCGCGTCCTGACCCTGTCGGGAGCCGACGTTGCTCGGCCCGAGCGTCTCCCCCAACCGCTCCGCCAAATCCCGCTGCTCCTCGGAGAGGTTGGTGGGGACGATGACGTGGACGACGATGACCAGGTCGCCCGGCGGTCCGCCGTTTGACCCCGGCAGACCATGGCCGCGCAGCGCGAACTGGGCGCCGTGCTGTGTTCCGGCCGGAATCTCGATCTCCCGTTCCCCCTCGTGGCTGGGGATCCGCACGCTCTTGCCGAGCATCGCATCGAGGGCGGTCAGCTCGACCGCGTGGACCAGGTCCTGGCCCCGGATCGGGCCGCGCCGCACCTCGAAGCCGAACCCACCGCCGAAGAACGCTTGAAGGATGTCCTCGATCGAGTCGAATCCAGCTGCCCCGGGAGGGAAGCCACCGGATCGCAGGCCCTCATGGCCATGGGTGTCGTAAATGCGCCGCCGCTCGGGGTCAGAGAGAACCTCGTATGCCTCTGCGGCCGCCTTGAACTTCTCCTCCGCCGCCGGGTCGTGGTCGTTGACGTCGGGATGCAACTCGCGGGCAAGCCGGCGAAAGGCCTTCTTTACCTCCGCTTCGGAGGCGTCACGCCCGACCCCGAGCACTTCGTAGTAGTCGGCCGGCATCCCGCGCTCAGTCTGCGTACACGGTTTCGAAGTAGCGCGAGAGCTCTCGGGCGGCGCCCCGCACGGAGACGATCGCCGTTGCATAGTCCATCCGCAAGGGGCCGACCACGCCGACCGAGCCGAGGTTGCGGGGGCCGAGGCCGTAGTTGGCGCCGACCACGCTGACCGAGCGCAGCTCCGGCTGCGGATTCTCCCCACCAATCCAGCAGAAGACCGAGCGCTCAGCCAACGCCGAGCGGAGCATCCCAAGCACGTCGGCCCGGCCTTCCAGCGCCGTCATCAGGCGATCGATCCGCGGCAGATCGGAGAAGTGATCGGCCGAGAGCAGACGCGCGGCGCCGTGTGTGTAGAGGGTCTCACCGAGCGGTGGCGCGGTGGCGAGCGCCATCAGGTCGGTTACCTGGGCCAGCACGCTCGTCGTCTCGCGCATCGCCTCGTCGACCTCGCGCCGCAGCCGCGAGAGCTCCAGCTCGACCTCCGCCTCCGCCTCCGGGACACCTGACTCGACGAGCGCGTCGACGTAGCGACGGTAGCCGGCATCGGTCGGCACACGGCCGGCCGAGGTGTGGGGGTGGGTGAGGTAACCCGCGGCCTCCAGCGCGGCCATCTCCGCGCGCACCGTCGATGCTCCCCACTCGACGTCGATCCTTGCGGCGATCTCGCGGGAGGCGACCGGCTTTGCCGACCCCAGGTAGGCATCGACAATCAGGCCGAGAATCAGCTCTTGCCGAGGGGAGAGCATTGACCCTCCATTGTAGGAACCGCCACAGCCGGACCGCGAAACCCTAGAGCTCGAGCTCGGCCTCGGCGTTGCGGATGATCTGGTTCTCGCCCTGCGTTGCGACCGTGTCGACGACAACCCGGTCACCGTCCACCGACTTGATCGTGCCTGTGACGACGATCTCCTGCTCTGGCAAGCCCATCCCGCGGAACTGCACGGAGAGGCGCTTGAGCGCGCGCGGATCGCCCCCCGCGAGCGCCACGGCATTCGCCTTTGCGACCAGGCCCATCGAGTAAAGGCCGTGGAGGATGTTGCGGGGCAGGCCGACTGCCTGGGCGAACTCGGGGTCGATGTGGATCGGATTGAAGTCACCGGAGGCCCCCGCGTAGCGGTGCGGCAGGTACTTGTCCGGGGTCACCCGTAGCTCGGTGATCTTCTCCCCCACTTTCAGATCGGCCATCTCAAATCCCCCTGACGATGTTGGTCCAAACGCCACGCACCACCTGCTCGCCATCCTGGTTCACGGACACCGACTCAAAGACGTAAAAGCCCTTGCCGTCCTTCTCGTAGATTTCCAGGCACTTCGGCGTGGTAGTGATCTCATCGCCCGCGCAGACGGGCTCGCCCCATTCGAACTCCTGACCGCCGTGGACCATCGTCGCGAAGTTCATCCCCACCTCGGGATCGAACATCACCGGGCCCATCGCCGGGCTGCTGTAGACGACGGCGAACATCGGCGGCGCGACGACATCACGGAAACCGGCCGCGCGAGCTGCACCGGGGTCAAAATGGACCGGGCTCTCGATCCCGAGGGCGTTGGCGTACTCCTTGATCTTCTCCCGCCCCACCTGGTAGGTGGTGCCGGGCCATTCCTTGCCTATCGCATCTGTCTTGATCGCCATCAGTTCGGACCCTATCTACTCGTCGATCTCAAGGACCGCGAGGAAGGCCTCCTGCGGCACCTCCACCCGCCCCACCTGCTTCATCCGTTTCTTGCCCGCTTTCTGCTTCTTCAGCAGCTTCTGCTTGCGGGTGACGTCACCGCCATAGAGCTTCGCCGTCACGTCCTTGCGCAGCGCCTTGACGGTCTCCCGTGCCAGCACCCGCGAGCCAATCGCCGCCTGCACAGGGATGTCGAACAGCTGACGGGGAATCGTCTTGCGCAGGCGCTCGACCAGCGCCCTGCCCTGCTCGTAGGCGAAGTCGCGGTGGACGATCACCGAGAGCGCGTCGACCTTCTCGCCAGCGAGCAGGATGTCGAGCTTGACCAGGTCGCCGGGGCGATTGCCGATCGGCTCGTAGTCGAGCGAGGCGTAGCCGCGGGTGGAGGACTTGAGCAGGTCGAAGAAATCGAGGACGATCTCAGCGAGCGGCAGGTCGTAGCGAATCTGCACCCGCTGCGGGCTCAGGTAGTGCATGTCGACATGGGTGCCGCGGCGCTTCTGGCACAGCTCCATCACGGCGCCAACCTGATCGGCCGGAGCGATGATCGTCGCCCTGATGTAGGGCTCGTCGATCTCGAGAACCGAGCCCGGTTCGGGCATCTGGGTCGGGCTGTGGACCTCGACCACCTCGCCCCCGATCTGCTTGACCTCGTAGCGCACGTTCGGCGTAGTCGCGAGCAGCTCCAACCCGTACTCGCGCTCCAATCGCTCCCGCACGATCTCCATATGGAGGAGGCCGAGGAAGCCGCAGCGGAAGCCGAAACCGAGCGCCTCGGATGTCTCGGGCTCATAGGAGAGCGCGGCGTCGTTGAGGGCCAGCTTGTCGAGCGCGTCGCGGAGGTCGGCGTAGCGGTCGGTGTCGATCGGGAACAGCCCGCAGAAGACCATCGGCCTCACCTCGCGGTAGCCCTCCAGCGGTTCGGCGGCGGGGCGCTCGCGCGCGGTCAGGGTGTCGCCGACCCGCAGCTTGGCGACGTCCTTGATCCCGGTGATCACGTAGCCGACATCACCCGCCTCCATCCCCTCGACCCCGGTCATCGCCGGCCGAAAGAAGCCGATGTCATCGATGTCGGCCTCGGTGCCGTTCTGCATCGCGACGATGCGTTCGCGCTTGCGGAAGACACCGTCGACCATCCGCACGTAGGCGATCACGCCGCGGTACTGGTCGAACTCAGAGTCGAAGATCAGGGCGCGGGCGGCGCCTCGCGGACGCCACCCGGGGGCGGCATGCGGGCGACGATCGCCTCCAGCACCTCGACCACCCCCTCGCCGGTCTTGGCCGAGATCCGCAGCACCTCGCCGCGGATCGCCGCCGAGCAGGTCGGCGATCTCGCCGGCGACGCGCTCGGGCTCGGCACCGGGCAGGTCGACCTTGTTGATCACCGGGATCAGCTCCAGCCCGTTCTCGATCGCCAGATAGGTGTTGGCGACAGTCTGCGCCTCGACCCCCTGGGAGGCGTCGACCACCAGCAGCGCCCCCTCGCAGGCGGCGAGGCTGCGCGAGACCTCGTAGGAGAAGTCAACGTGGCCCGGAGTGTCGATCAGGTGCAGGTGGTAGGTCTTGCCGTCGGAGGCGCGGTAGTCGACGCGCACGGCCTGCGCCTTGATCGTGATCCCGCGCTCGCGCTCGAGGTCCATCGAGTCGAGCACCTGGGCGCGCATTTTCTTCGGGTCGACGGCGCCGGTGATCTCGAGGATGCGATCGGCCAGGGTCGACTTGCCGTGATCGATGTGGGCGATGATCGAGAAGTTGCGGATGCTGGTCCATCGGGGGGCCAGTATGGCGAGCGGACCGCTCCGGCGAGTCCGCTCGCGCAGGGAGCCTCACTCCGCGGGGTCTGTCGCAGGAATGCGCCCACTTGGCGGCGGTTCTTGCTCCGGCTGGCAACTCGACCACAGCGCCGCGGTATCCACCTGATCGGTCGAACTCCTCCGACGGACCTCGTCATCGACACGCGGATGGATCCAGCGGGCCGGTTAGCTTGAAGACCGCGGTGGGAGGCTTTCGGAGGATGAGGGTGGCTTGGGGACCTTCGGTCCACTGGACCGTCGCAGGGAAGGTTGCCTTGCCCGGTTCGATTCGATCGCGGGTAGCGACCACGTAGTCATAGTGGCCGGCGTTTAGCAGCCAGCGCCAGCTGCGGCAGCTGGTGGGCGCGACGAAGCCACCGTGAGGCCGTTCGATGCCGATGTACTGGACGCGGTTGGAGAGGTCGGTCCCATACAGCGGGTACTCGCGCGTGCTTGTCGTGGCTATCCGGGCACCGGAGATCGAGCGAGCCCACTTAAAGGCTGCGTCTAGGCCCTTGGTGGTGAATTCGGGCTTGGCGTAGCGGTGTTCGAGATAGCGGCGCTGCTCCCGGTAGCCGAACGCCCCCGCGGCGATCACGCAACGAGCAGGGCCCCGCCCGAGAGGAGCCAGCGCCCAGCCGCGAGAACGATCCAGCTGCCACTGGGGGCCGAGCGAGACGTCAGGCGCCGGACGCGGTCGACCAGGGGGGGCGTCGCCGGCAGGATCACCATGCCGAGGGCCAGGGCCGGGGTCAGGTAGCGCAGCGCCGACTCAAACCCGCGGGCATTCCCGCCGGACCCTCTGCCGAGGTCGGGGCAAGGAGCCAGGTTAGCCCGGCGACCAGCCCGACCACCCCGATCACCCGCAACAACGGGCTGGCGCCGCGGCCCAGACAGAGCACCAGCCCGGCCAAGGCCATCCCGCCGATCAGCGGCCAGAGGAGCGAGAGCCCCTGGTGTAGCCCCGGCAAAAACCAGTGCGACCAGACCTGGCGGTCAGTCAGGTATTCAAGGACGCTATGGCCTTCGCGTCCTCCCAGCTTCTGCGCGGGCGCGGGCAGGGATATCGGACCGAGGTCGCGCACCCAGGGGAGCGGGTTGCCGGCCTGGATCAGGTTGCGCAAATACCAGTATCCGCCGCCGAGCGAGCGCCGAGCAGGCCGGCCGCGGCGAGGGCGCGCGATCTCGCCCCTCGCGGGGCGATCGCGACCAATCCCGCGATCAAAGCCACCACAGCTGGGAGGAAGTTCAGCTTGGTCCCCGCAGCGAGACCCGCCGCCAGCCCGACCACCACCAGCGCCCCGGCCGAGAGCCTGCGATCCGCTCGACCCTGGAGGGAATTCAGCGCAATCGCCGCGGCGGCAAGCAGGAAGAAGGTCCCGACAAGGTCGTTGCGAGCCTCGCCGGCCTGATCGCCCAGCACCGGAACGCTCAGCGCGATCGCGAGGAGCGCCAGCGATGCCGCCCCGACCCGGTAGGCCCGCCCGATGCACCACCCGGCGAAAAGGCACCCCAAAAACCAGCCGAAATTGAGCAGCGGAGAAAGAATGTCACGGTGAAAAGCCAGCATCCCCACCGAATGGAAGAGTTCCGCGTTGGCTGGGTAAAACCAGGCCAGGTACTGGGGTGCAAGAAAGTGCAGGTCAAACGTGTTCCCGGTCTGAAAGAACTCGACGGCAAGCGGCCCGTGATACCAAGTCGAGTCGAACCCGGTCATCCCGCTAGCCAGACGCATCCTCACTCCGCCGCCAAAATGAAGGACCGCGGCAAGCACCACCAGCGCGGCCAAGCCGCTGGCAAGGACCCGGCCCCTGAGCTGGTGGGCTGACGCACCACTCCCCCAGCGACCTTGCGCGAAGGGCTGGCCAAGCCTGCCGAGGCCGGCGCGCTGACCCTTCCCCCGCGCGCCGATCGCCCATGCGCCAGAGCCGATCACCACAACGCCGAGCAGATAGGGCAGCGGCCTAAACGCGCCGAAGCTGCCCAGCACCTCGGCAACCAAGACCAAGACCCCAAGCCCAACGATCCCGCTCGCAAGCCAACCCGGCGCCCCGTCGAGGTCCGCCAGCAACCGTGCCCGCACTCGCGCCCCCGCCAGGGTGGCGAAGCCGGCCAGCACCGCGAGCTCACCAACCCCAACCAGGTATCGCCCGGTTCCGAGCATCTAACCGCGGCGCAGCAGGCGCATGATCTGCTCCAACTCAGCGATCCGAAAGAGCTTGGCGAGTCCGAAGTAGACAGCCGCGCCGAGAGCCAAGCCGGCGCCGAGGGAGGCGATTTGGGCAAACAGACCGGTTCCCAGAGCGTGGTCGAGGGCGTTCCAGACGCCGTAGCCGACCGCTGCGAGGCCCAAGGAGGCAAGTGAGATCCGCGCTGTGGTGGAGAGCAGCTTATCCAGCTCCAGACCCCCGAACTCGTGGCGCAAAACCACGGCCTGGGCGATCACCGCCGCCGAGGTGCCGATGCCGGTGCCGGCGACGATCCCGCCTACCCCAAACGGCTTGTAGAGGGCGAGGGCGGCGAGGGCCGAGACGACCAGGTCGATCACCGCCAGCCCGGTCGCCATCCAGGGTCGCTGCAGGCTGAAAAAGGTTCGGGTCTGGAGCAGGTAGAGGCCGTTGGTCGGCAACGAGAAGGCAAACCAAAACAGGGCCGTGGCAACCAGGGTGGTCTGCGCCGGGTGAAAGGCGCCCCGCTGGTAGACGAGCCGGATCATCGGTTCAGAGAGGGCGAGGACGGCGGCGGCGGCGGGAACCAAGACGAAGAGGATTTGGCGCATCCCGTTTGCCATCGTCGCGCGCAGGTTGTCGATCTCGCCGCGGTTGGCGAAGCGGGCCAGGGTCGGAAAGAGCACGGTGGCGATCGCCACCGAGAAGATCCCCTGCGGCAACTGGTAGATGCGAAAGGCTTTGTCGATAGCCGCCGGGGCCTGGTCGGAGACGAGGCTGCCGAAGAAGCTGTTGATCAGCTGGTTGAAATTGATCAGGCCGAGGCTGATCGTCACCGGCAGCATCAGCAGCAGCACCCGTCGCACCCCGGGGTTGCGCCATTCGAAGCTCAGGTTGAACCTAAACGGCGTGTTGCGCAGGTCAAAGACGGGAATCAGAAGCTGGACCAGGGTGCCGATCAGAATCGCGATCGCGTAGGCGTAGATGCGATCGTGGCCGTGAAAGGCCGGAATCAGCAGGACGAGGACGAGGATGATCGTCAGGTTCCAAAACAGCGGGGCGATCGCGAAGGCGCCGAAGCGGTCGTAGCTGTTGAGGATGCCGACAACGACCCCGCTCAACCCGAGCAAGATCAGGATCGGGAAGAGAATCTGGGAGAGGGTGATCGTCAGTTCGAGGATCTCGCCCTTGAATCCGGGGGCGAAGATCGGCATCACCTCCGGAGCGATCACCACGAAGAGGGCGGTGATCGCTCCCAGAACCATCGTCACCATCAGCAGCAGGGTCGAGGCGAGCCGGAAGGCCTCCCGGTAGTTACCCTGCTGCAGCTGCTCGGTGAAGACGGGGACGAAGGCTGGCTGCAGGGCCGCGTCGGCGAAAAGGCTGCGGACCAGGTTGGGGACCTGGAAGGCGATCGTGAATGCCGACATCGGCCCGTTGACCCCGTAATAACCCGCCGCTACGACTTCCCTCGCCAGGCCAGCGATCCGCGAGGCGGCGGTGGCAATCGAGAAGAACGCGGTCGAGCGGGCGATTCGACCTGCTTGCTGGCCGGGAGCCGGCTCGCCGGTCAGGTCCTCGCCGGGGTCAAAGGCCTCGGCGGCCCGCACAGCCGCGTCGGAGTCGATGGCCTCCTCGTGCTCGGGTTTGTCGGGTGCCTTGGGGGTCTCCAAGCTGGTCTCAGTCGCTATAGTCGGCGGCCGCCCGGAGCCGGCTCCTCGCTTGCCCAGGCAGATGACTCATGGCCAACATTGCCTCACAGAAAAAGCGCATCCTACGCAGCGAGCGGGAGCGAACCGAGAACCGCCTGCTGACCAGCACGGTGAAGACCCACTTCCGCCGTCTGCAGAGCGCCGTCGAGGGCGGCGAGGAGAGCACGATCGATGTCGAGCACCGCTCACTCATCTCGAAGATCGACAAGGCGGTGCAAAAGGGCGCCCTTCATCGCAACACGGGCGCCCGCAAGAAGGCGAAAGCCTCGCGAATCGCCGCTGGTTGAGGTCCTAGTCGGTCGCGCCCGCGGCGCGTCGCAGCGCCAGGGTCAAAGCCAGGTCATCACCGTAGTCGGCCCCCCCGCGGCAGGCCACCTCCAGGTCAGCAAGGGTGCCGGTAGCCTCCTGCAGCTGCCCGAGGTCGGCATCACGCAGACGGGCGACGAGTTGCTTTGCCGCGTAGGGGTGCATTTTGAGCGAGGACTCGACCTGAGCCGCGGGGAGGCCATCCTCGAGCTGGGTGGCGGCCGTGCAGGCGCTGCGCAGACGAGACGCGAGGCCGTAGATCAGGCCGGTGAGGTTCTCGCCCTGGCCGATCAGGCGCTCGCCGATCGCCAGGGCGCGGGCCGGGTCGCGCTCAAGGAGCGCGTCCGAGAGAGACCAGACCGCGGCCTGGGATGTGTCAACGACCATCTCCTCTAGGTCGGCGGCGCTCACCTCTGTTCCCTCCCCCACCCAGACCGCCAATCGCTGGAGCTCGTGGGTGAGCCGAACCGGGTTTGCCCCCATCCGCTCGACCAGGGCACGGGCCGCGGCGTGATCGAGCCGGAACCCGAGCCGCTTCGCCTCAGCGACGAGCAGGCGGGGCATGTCGCGCGCCTTCGGCGCATCGAACTCGTGAACCTCCCCCTTTCCGGCCTTCACCGCGCTGGCCAGCTTGGCCGGAGCCTTGGCGCGGGCAATCAGCACCACGGTGAGGTCCGGAGGAAGGCTCGCGATTGCCTTCGCCACCGCCTCCTGCTGGCGCTCGCGCCAGAGCTCGATCCCGTCGGCGAGCAGATAGCGGCGCGACTGGGTAAGCGACATCGCCGGGATCGCCGCCAGCAGCGCCTCGTGGTCCGGAGCACCCCTTCCCTCACTGGGCTCAAAGACCTCAAGCGCGGTGGCCCCACCCTCCCCCTCCGCGCGGGCGCGCAGCCGCGAGCGGGTGGCGTCGATCTTCGCCTGATCGGTGCC
The DNA here is from genome assembly GCA_963722965.1 of uncultured Solirubrobacterales bacterium. Classification (GTDB taxonomy): domain Bacteria; phylum Actinomycetota; class Thermoleophilia; order Solirubrobacterales; family 70-9; genus DATLSM01. The sequence continues at coordinate 64,425 of CAVROX010000010.1, forward strand.
AGCGATCAGGTAAAGCGAGCGCATTTCCTCGACCACGTCTCGAGTCTAGCCGCGGCGGTGGCCGGTCCCGCTCCGCCCGACCGAGCCTGCGAGCAAAGACGAGCCCGGCGGCGAGATCGCTGCCCAGAGCGGGCGCCCTGATCGCCGCTCACAAGGCCCGCCACAACTGAAAATCAAGCCGGCTGACGCGCAGGCGAAGAGGAAGGGAGTGGATTGGGATCAGCGCTCGCCGCCAGCTCGGCGTCCAAATCTCGGGCCCTGGCCGATGGACCCAGCAAAAATCAGGCGACCGACGACGCCCGCAAGGGGGCAGGTTGGCGTCGCTGGCAGTCTCGAGCTCCCGAGCGCCGGGCCCCCATCTCAACCGATCCGGTCAGGAGCCTTCGTCGTCCTCATATCCGGGGACTTCGGCCATCTGAGCGCTGTAGAGCTCGGAAACCGAGACCGGCGGCGACTGGACTGAGACGCAGGCGAGCTCACCGCCACCGTCATTGGCGATCGAGTGGTCGGTCGCCGGCGGCACCAGGATCAGGTCGCCCTCTCCCACCGGCTGGGTGTCCCCCGCCACAGACATCGTCCCCGCCCCCCGCACCACGACGTAGACCTGCTCGCCCTCCTCGTGGGAGCGCAGCCTCTGCTCGGTCCCGGTTGGGATCTCAAGCCAGGTGACGGACAGATTTCGGGAACCCAATTCCCCCGCGTCCATAAGGACGTGAGAACGGAGGCGGTGCCACTCCTCCACCGGGGCCTCGTCAAGACGCCTCACCAGCATTCGGCCGCTTTGTACCAGATGCGGGCCAAGACCGCGAAGACCCGCTCAGCGGACGACGAAGTTGACCAATCTGCCGGGGACCACGATCTCCTTCACGACCTCCCTGCCGTTGAGGTGGCGACCGACCTTTTCGCTCTCCCGGGCGATGCGCAGGAGCTCCTCGCGTGAGCTGTCGGCGTCTGCCTCGATCCGGTCGCGCAGTTTGCCGTCGACCTGGACGACCAGGGTCACCGTCTCGCTTCTCAGCAGCTTTGGGTCCGCCACCGGCCAGGGTTCCTCCCAAACCCGGCCCCCATTGAGGCGCTCCCACGCCTCCGCCCCCAGGTGCGGCGCGAACGGGAAAACCAGCGAAGCGGCGGTCGCGACGGCAAAGCGGACCGCCGCGACACCGGCAGGGTCCTCATAGAGGCGGTCCTTGAGCCGGTAGGCGTCGTTGAGTAGCTCCATCACGGCCGCGATCGCGGTGTTGAACTGAAAGCCGCGTTCGAAGTCGCGGGTGACCTTGTCGATCGCCCAGTGCGCCTTGGCCAGCAGCGCACGGGTCTCGCCCCGCGCAGCTTCGGCATCGACCTCACCGGCAACCTTTCGCTCAACCTCCTCGCACAGACGCCAGAGCCGGGCAAGGAAGCGGTTGACCCCCTCGACCCCCTCGTCAGACCAATCGCCGCCCCGCTCGGGCGGGCCCATGAAGCAGATATAGGCGCGCGCGGTGTCGGCGCCGAAGCGCTCGACGTAATCGCCGGGGCTGACCACGTTGCCCCGCGACTTCGACATCTTCGCGCCGTCGCGGGTGATCATCCCCTGGGTGAAGAGGTTGGCGAACGGCTCCTGCACGCCGATCAGGTCGAGGTCGGCGAGCGCCTTGGTGAAGAAGCGCGCGTACAGCAGGTGCAGGATCGCGTGCTCGACCCCGCCGATGTACTGGTCGACCGGCAGCCAGTGCTCGGCTGCGGCGCGATCGCACGCGGCCTCGTCGTTGCGGGGGTCGCAGGTAGCGGAGGAAGTACCAGGACGAGTCGACGAAGGTGTCCATCGTGTCGGTCTCGCGGCGGGCCGGCCGCCGCAGGCCGGGCAGGTGGTGGCGACCCAGTCCTCGGCAGCGGCCAGCGGGCGAGCGCCCCTGTCGGCGCGTAGTCCTCGACGTCGGGCAGCTCGACCGGCAGCTCGTCGTCCGGGCACCGGGACCATGCCGCAGTGCCTCGCAGTAGACGATCGGGATCGGGCAGCCCCAGTAGCGCTGGCGCGAGACCAGCCAGTCGCGCAGGCGGTAGTTGACGGCGGGCTGGCCGCGGCCCTCGCGCTCGAGCCACTCGACGATCGCCGCGTTGGCCTCGCGGTTGCGGCATGCCGTCGAACTGCCCGGAGTCGATCAGCGCCGTCGCTCGGTGTAGCGGAAGGCGCTCGCTCGCTCGTCCGGGCGGTCTCGCGGTCCCGGCTCGATCACGCGGCGGATCGGCAGGCCGAACGCCTGGGCGAAGTCGAAGTCGCGCTCGTCGTGGGCCGGCACGGCCATGATCGCGCCGGTGCCGTACTCCATCAGCACGTAGTCGGCGACGCACATCGGGATCTGCTCGCCGTTGACCGGGTTGACGACGCTGCGCCCGAGCGGCACGCCGGTCTTCGCGCTTGTCCTCGGCGCCGCGCTCCTCGGCCGACTCGCGGGCGATCGCGCGGTTCGACGTACTCGCGCACCGGCTGCTCGTGCTGGCGTGCCGGCGGCCAGGCGCTCCAGCACTCGGGGTGCTCGGGCGCCAGGACGAAGAAGGTGGCGCCGAACAGCGTGTCGGGGCGGGTCGTGAAGACCGGGAAGTCGAGTCCCGAGCTCCTCGCAGCGGAAGACGACCTCGGCGCCCTCGGAGCGGCCGATCCAGTTGCGCTGCATCGTCATGACGTGCTCGGGCCAGATCGAGCGTCGAGAGTCGTCGAGCAGGCGGTCGGCGTAGTCGGTGATCCGGAAGAACCACTGCTCCAGCTGCGCTGCACCTCGACCGGCGTGCCGCAGCGCTCGCAGCGGCCGTCGATGACCTGCTCGTTGGCGAGCACGGTCTGGTCGTTCGGGCACCAGTTGACCGGCGCCTCCTTGCGGTAGGCGAGGCCCCGCTCGAACAGCTGCAGGAAGATCCACTGCGTCCAGCGGTAGTACTCGGGGTCGTGCGGTCGCCGAGCTCGCGCGACCAGTCGATCGAGATGCCCCACTCGCGGAACTGGCGGCGGAAGGACTCGATCGAGCGCTCGGTCGCCTCGCGCGGGTGGCTCGCCCGTCTTGATCGCGTCGTTCTCGGCGGGCAGGCCGAAGGCGTCGTAGCCCATCGGGTGCAGCACCTGATAGCCGTGGCGGCGGCGGAAGTGGGCGATCGCGTCGCCGACCGCGTAGACCTTCAGGTGTCCAATATGCGGCTCCCCTGATGGGTAGGGCAGCATCTCGAGGACGTAGGCCTTCGGCTTTGAGTCATCGAATCCGCCCTGGCCGGGGTTGGCGATCTCCCAGGTCCTCTCATCGGCCCAGATTTGCTGCCACTTTGCCTCGATCGCCTTCGGGTCATAGCCGCTCATGGAGGGCGATCTTACGGGTGGTGAGGGATCGCACGCCTCCCCTGCTTGCTGGGATTTTCGCGATCAGGACCTCCGTTTCGGGGGGAGCGGAGCGCAGCCCTTCGCTAGGCGACCGGAGAGATCGCGCGGAGGATGTGCGGCCAAACGTAGACCTCGATCGTGGCTGCCACCACGAGGGTCGGAATCGCGATCAGGACGGTCACCAAGGTTGCCGCCAGGAGTTGGTTCCACTGCCCGCGGCGGCTCGCGATCAGCCAGGCGGCAAGGGGGAGGAAGAGCGCGGTCAGCTCCGGGATCGCGTGGGGCAAGACCGAGAGAATCAGTTCCAGGCGGGAGATGTGGAGCTGGAAAGCGAGGGTAGACCCCTGGAAGCCCAGGTAAAAGGCCTGGGTCGCGAGGGAGAAGAGGGTGACCGCACAGACGAAGAGGATCGCCAGCTCGCCGGCCTTGACGTGGACCCAGCGAGAGAAGCCGCGGCGCTGGGCGGCTGCGATCGGCATCGAGGCGCCGGCGATGAAACCCGCAATACAGGCCGTGGCGTGGAAGGCGAGGACGAGCGAGTTGCGCTCGAGGATCGGCAACAGGTCACTGGGATTAGACGGTTCGGTCAGCCCCGGAAGATGGATCGGGGTGATGTCGGGGGTCAGCATCCCGGCGACAAACCAGACCGCGGTGAGCAGCGTCAGCGCGATCATCAGGCTGAGTAGGAGCCAGCCGCGCAAAACGCCCCAGGGCCGCTGGTTCCAGGACTCAAACGTCTCTCTGGTATTCCGCATCCCATGCGAGAAGGTGTGCTGACTTGCGCTCACCGCACTCTCATCGGCAGCGCGATGGGGGGGTTTGAGCAATCGACGCCAGCGCGCAGCGCCCCAGTGCCCGCTGCCCCGGAACCATTCCGACGGCAAGCGGGAGCGGGCCGATCACCAAGGCGGCGCTGCAAGAGTAGAGCTGCAAGTGAGGGAGCGCAGGGGCGAGGACCACTACCAGTACACTCAGGGCCGGACGAGTGCCTTCGCGGAGGGATACTAAGATTCCGAAGCGACTCGTGGCAGGACGGAAAGGACCCCTGCAGCACCAGGCCGTTCCGCTGGCGCTCGCCGCGATCGGGTCGGCGCTGGCCCTCGGATTCACCGCGGCGGCACTCGCCTCCCCTCCCCATCAGCCCCCAACTGCGCGGGCAAGAGCTGCGCTCAAACGCAAGGGGGCTAGCTATCCGAAGGCGGGGCGGCGTGCCCACCGTTGCACAACCCCAGCGTCTGTGGATAGCCCAAAGTGCAGCGGGACATTGGCCAACAAGCTTCAAAACATGGTTGAAAGCGACGGGTCGGTCAGCAAGACGGTGGCACTTGAGACATTTGCGGCAGAGATTGCGCCCCTACCGGGGGTCAAGGTGCCGCGTGGCCCGATCGGATATGTCCCCGACGGAACCGCCGCGATTTACCAGGCGATCGCCTACTGGCCTCAGCTCTCCCACGCCCAGCGTCGGGCGATCTTGAAGGTGATCGGCAAGCTCGTGCACCCGGCCCGCCGCGGCGACTCCGCCCGTGCCGCGGCTTTGCCTGATGCGAATGGGGCAAATTCGCTCGTCAACCGTTATGCGCGCGAATACGAGGCGATCTTCGGCAAACCAGACGAGCAGATCAGCCTAACGCGAGCTCCCTTGGTCAGCGACTGGAATCTGGCCGCTGGAAGCTTGATCCTCAGCGACAACTACCTTCCCCTGCCCCGGAGAACCCCACGACGCTGCGTAATTGTCCTCAACACTATCGGTCCACTCGCCGCCGATGGTAAGCAGGCCGAGACCGAGCAGGTTCTCGCGCACGAGGTCTTCCACTGCTTTCAGGCGCATTTCGCAGGCACAATTGGCGACTGGGCCGCAGCACTTGCGGACTCCAACTGGCTGGTGGACGGTGGCGCCAACTACGCCGCCTGTACGTTGGTGCCAAAGCCCGACGACTTTGTCGGACCGTGGGTGACCGGGTATCACGAGAGTCCAGAAAAGCCCCTGTTTGAGCGCAAATATGACGGCGTGGGCTTCTTTGACCACCTTGCCGACGCACTGGGGATGAACCAGCAATCAACACTGCTGTTGATGCCACCAATGATGCTCAGATCCGGTGCCTTGGCAGCCGCAGGAAATGCGCTGGCTGCAAACACGGAAGCCTATCGGGTTGGCGTGAGTCAGGGGCAAGAAAGCGCCGTCCTCGGTACCTCGGCCTCGACATTTTTCGCGGATCGCACCCTGCTCGGCGCAGGCGGTATGAATGTCTGGTTGGAGGAAGACAGTTGCAGTGATCCGGATGGTGGCCAGGCAGTACCGGCGAACGTCAATATTTCGACCGGGTCTCAGCAAGTTTCGACGAAGCCACTGGCAAACGGCATGTTTGACCTCACCTCCGACGCTGCTAGCAGCGCAAAGGTTTCTGAGCTCCGTGTCCAGGTTACGCACGGATACGTCCGGATTGGTGGCGGCGCCAACAAAGTGAACGATCTCCTCGGAGCTGATTCGCCGCTCGGGGCGACCAGAACCTACTGCCTGCAGGCGGGCGGCTGCATCTGTCCGAGCGGTACCTCGGCAAGTGCTCCCCCGACCGAAGCCCAGCTCGAACTTGGCGGCGCACCCCCACCGCACCTGGCGCTCAGCGGGGATCTGGATGGTGGGATGGCGACGATCACCGGCTATCAGCTGAAGTGCGATCAGCCTGCTTCCTTGACCGTCAACGTGGTCGGTGCGCAGCCTGGATACCCTCAGTTTGTCTTCGAAGTCGAGGGAGCCGAAGAACTACCGAATGGCGAACCGAAAAGCATCGAACCAGCCGTCTGTCCGCCACACTGTGAATATCACTTCCAGGGTCCGTTCGAAGGCGCGATCAAATCCGTCAGCAACGAACCCGGAGCGCCGACGGTGAAAGGGGCACCCGAACACCCTGATTACGCGGAATACTTCGCCAAATGGGGCTTCCCATACGACGTGACCAGCATCACGGGTTGCAAACCGGCCCCGTATAACCCCGGCCAAACGCCTCTGGAATACCCCGAACCAGAACCCCAGCCGGGTGCCCATGGAGTCTCGGTCAACCGTTGGTTCTATCCACTGTCGAGCTGGCCCTGCCAGATCTCCGTCGGCACACAGCCGGTCACCGTTACTGTCACCCTCCGCTACAATCCCTGGCTGGCGCTGATCGGAGAAGGCAGCGGCAACCAGCAGCTCTCCCTTGGTCCGCCCGGTGCGTCACTGGAAGAACCCGAGGACATGGCGGAAGGCAGTTTCGCGATGCGCGACGCATTCGGGGGGGCTTTTGGCAGTCGCGGCTGTGGAGCTTCCTCGCTGATCGGCGCACCCGCCTGCGCTCTGCACCTTGCGGCTGGGCCCGTCACTATCAGCGCTACGGACTCTTCGCCATCGATTGTCGGCGGATCATATTTCGCGGGCTACGGCGGTGAGTGTGATGGACAGGGCGAACCACCGGTCGACCTCTCTGGGGCGATCCATAACTGCGAAATCGCGCTTTCATCCGACACGCAGGTGGCGGTGAAATTCAAACCGGCCTGCACTGGAGAACCCTACTGCGAACCGATCAAAACCCTGATACCCAATCCGCTACCGCCAGGAATCGGATGATCCCCCACCACCGGTGGAATTGAAGTTGACCGCGTTTGCTCCCTTCCGGTGGACCAGAGGGCCCTCCCGCTGGCTGTAGGGTCAACGAGCCGCTGTCAGATGCACGCCGCTCTGGAAAGGGTCTGATTCCGGGGAGGGGTCCGATCGCCGTGGACAATGGACCTTAGTGGACACCACTCCAACCCCTCCAGGCCTCTGAAAATCCGTGCTTTGTGACCCTTGCAGCGCCGCCGAGCGCCCTGCGAGAGCGGCTCAGGCCAGGCAAATTGCCGCGTGCGAAGACACGGCGCAAGCCGTCGGGGCCAAGCATCCTCGCCACGGACGGATCATCGACGCCATCACCCAGGTGCTCAACGACCATTGCGAGCCTATGCATGCACGCGACGCGCATGCGGCGGTGGAGGCACTCTTGGGCGAGCCGGTCCGATGGACCTCAATCAAGGCCACGTTTCGCTGGAAACCTCGACGGCCCCGCGCCCAGATTCGTGAGGGTGGCTCGCGGTTGCTACGGCCTCCCTCCTCCTCCCGGCCCAGACTCGATCGAGGCGCGACCGTCGACGCGTCCTGATCGGGCCCCAAAGTCCACTTGAGGCGGCCAGCCCACGCAAGGACCGACGCAACGCCCCAAGCGGGCGTGAGTCGCGGGGCCAACCCGACGATCGCTCTTCGTCCTAGGCGGGCATCTCCTAGGCGGACATCTCGGCAGTCGGGGCTCGGGCGCTCGCCTACCGCGCGAAGTGGCAGCAAAATCCCCGGCTTCAGGAAGGCCGGAGAAATGGATCTTCGAGGTGTCCGCCGCTCCTGACCTTGCTAGGCGGTGACAGGTTTTGCGGGGGTGAGCCCGTGGCGGCGCATCACCTCGCCGGCCTTGGCGGGATCTGGGGGACCGCCCTGGGCGGCAGCGATGATCGCGGCCATCTCCTCGAAATAAGCTGGTCCGAACACACCGGGGCTGGCGATCGCGAGGAACTTCGCGTCAGCGGGTCCGTGGTTATCGAAGCCGTGGACCTGGCCACGCCGTATGCACATGCACCCGCCAGGTCCTATCTCGTACGCCTCGCCGTCAACGGTGAAGGTCGTGACGCCCTCCAGCCCGTAGACGGTCTCCTCGAAGCCGGCGTGGCTGTGAGGCAGGGGCATCTTGGCATCGGCTGGGACGTCGCACTCGAACACCGTGGCGCTGCCGCCGGAGTCCTCGGCCTCGACGAGAAAGCGGATCGCAAATGCTCCGATGCGAATGGGCGGTCTGGTTGAGTTCATCTGAGCCTCCTGGGCAATGTCGCGCCCGGTAGATAAAGCAATTTGATCACGATACGCATCGATGCGATCTTGTCACGCCACTGAGGAGGAACAGCACCTCGGATTGAGCAGGATCGCGCTCCTGCCTTACGGAGGCTGCAACCGTAGGCGCCAGTCAACTATTCCTCTCCTAATGGACGATTTGGGGCAGTCCCACGCGGCGGCTCGCTCTTGCTCGCTCGGTCCGGGGATTGCGTGCGTCTGCTCCGCCGCTCCCGGCGCACTCGGAATTCGTCCGCAGCGAGCGTCAGCGAGGACTAAGTTCGGACGCTTGCTCAGCCGCGAGAGCGGGCGCGATGCGCCTCCCCTCCTCTTTGGCGAAGACCGGGGAAGTGGCAGGGCTTGGACGGGAGCCCCGCTTTCTTCCGGAGAGGCTCTGCGCGGTTCGCGATGAACCGGGTGTCCCGGCTGTCGCCCCGGTCCCGGGAATATTTCCGGGCGGGCGCTACGAGACGCGACGCGCTTCGTGGGACTCGAAAACCATCTGCTTGCAGGCTCTCGGTCGGCCAGGGGCCGTCCCCGTTCGTCGTCCCGGTCGCGGTTCCGGTTACGGACCGGTCCCTGCAGGGCGCTGGGCGCTGACACCCCGCGCGAGGCGGAACTCCGCGGCGACCTCGCGTGTAGCCGCCTCGCCTCCGAGCGGAAATACGTGAAGCGCATCTACGCGCGAGATACTGGCAAGGCCCGCCGCCAGTTCGCCCGCTAGGTCGATGCCGCCGCCGCGACTGATCTGCGCCACGGCTCGCTGAGGAATCGCGACCCCTGGTAGCGCGCAAGCGCGCTCTGCCATGTGCGCGCTGCGGAGCAGCGCGACGCTTGCGTAGAACCGCACGCCCGCGAGGGTGTCCTCGGCGGCCGAGAGGAACGCTTCGAGGCGCCTGAGGTCGAAGATCATCTGTGACTGCACGAAGGTTGCTCCAGCGGCGATCTTGCGCCGCAGGAGCCGCAACTCCCGGTCGACGTCCTCGGCGAAGGGATTGACGACCGCCCCGACCGCCAGCGGGTGCGGGGCGCTCCATGCCGACGCGCTCGCAATGAGCTGCGTGGCGGTCATGTCGGCCACATGTTCGATGCCAGGCACCGGATCGCCCTGCATGCAGAGGACAGCCTCAGCGCCGAGCGCCGCCGAGCCTACGACCTGGGACTGCAGGGCAAGCCGGTTGCGATCGCGGCAGGAAACGTGGACGATTGTCCCCACGCCCTGCTCCCGCGCGAGGGCTACCGCAGCCAGCGGCGACATCCGCGGCTGGCCAGCGTGATTGTCGGTCAACCCGACGGCGTCGACGGTGTCGGCCAGAACAGCGATCCGGTCGCTGACGCGCGCGCCATCGGCCTGGGTCGGCAGCGAGATCTCCGCGGACGTCAGGGCGGTCAGCGACATGACCGCTGAGCCTAGCCCGTCGGTCCGTCAGGCCGACCCATACCTTGTTAGAGGATCGGCTATCAGGACCACTCGCTTTGCCCGGCAGGGCGCGCATCGTTACCCCGGTCGATAGCTTCCGCACTTCGCGCGGAAAGCAGGCGCCGCCCGCGTAGCCAGCGAGGCGGTAGGGTCGGCGGGAGGCGCCTGGTCCGTGCGGCCCGTGCTGGCCCGACTGGTTCCGGTTTCCTCCCGCCGCCACTTCGAACCGTGCATGCGGTTCTCCCGCACACGGCTCACCGACGTCCTTCACCGCCGGCATTCGGCTTGCCCCGCTGACGCCAGTCCCGGAAGGGGCTGGGGGTGACGACGGTCCGTCGAGGTTGACCAGTCCCATGCGGTTCGGTGACACGAAGGCCACGACGGTCATGCCGTAGCCCGTTTCCGCTTGTGGCGCTTGGCCACGAACCGAGCGAGTCGCCTGAGCGCATAGGTGGTGATCCGGGTGAAGTGACAGGCGGCTATTTCCGTAGCGGAAATAGTCCGCCCAGCCGCGCAGGAACCGGTTGAGATCCTGCACGATCACTTCGACCGGGTCGCGGAGCCGCTTGCGAGTCCGTGATCTCACGGATCCGGTCGCGGGCGTCGTTGCATCGCCTGTCGTGAGGGCCAGCGGGCGAGGAACCTGAGATGGCGATAGCCGGGCGTGTCGCCGCGCACCCGGCGGTGATGGAAGCCGAGGAAATCCAGGCCCTCGCCTCCCTCTCGCAGGTGCACGATCCGGGTCTTGGCCGCCTTGAGCTGAGGCCCATCTCGGCCAGGATCGCACCGCAGCGCCCCAAGGGCGCCTCGGCCTCCCGCTTGGTGTGGCACACACCACCAGGTCGTCCGCGTAGCGAACCAGTACCCCTGTCCCGCGCTCCGCCCACTGCCGGTCAAGCCGGTGCAGATAGACGTTGCAAGGACGGGCGAGATAACCCCGCCCTGCGGAGTCCCGGCGTCGCGGCGTGGACCGCCCCATCCTGCATCACCCCCGCGCGCAACATCGCGCGCAAGAGCTTCAGGAGGTGGCGGTCCGAGACCCGCTCCTCGATCGCCGACATCAACCCGCGAGTGCGGGATCGCCTCAAAACAGTTGGCGATATCCGACTCCACAACCCACCGCCTGCCCCTCCAGGACTCATCGATCAGTACCTGGAGCGCGTCGTGCGCCGATCGCCTGGGCCGAAACCCGAACGAGCACGCGCAGGAAGTCAGCCTCGAAGATCGGCTCAATGACGATCTTCGCTGGCCGCCTGCACGATGCGGTCGCGGACAGCGGGAATCGAGAGCGGCCGAAACTCCTCGCGCCCGGGCTTCGGGATGAACACCCGGCGTGCGGGAAGCGGACGCCAGCGCCCCGTCCTTCAGATCCGCGGCCAGCTCGTCGAGCAGCCGGGAGACCCCGTACTGCTCGACATCAGCGATGGTCTGTTGGTCGATGCCGGCCGCGCCGTGATTGGCGCGCACCAGCTCCCACGCCCGCTCCAAGACGTCCCTGCGGTAGACCTTGTCATAGAGCGCGTGGAACCTTCGTCCGGGATCGGCCTTGGCCGCCCGGTAAAGCGTTCGCTGCAGTTCTCGGACCTTGTCCTGCTTGGTGGTCCTAGCCATATCTGGCACTCACCGGCCCTTCCCTGTGCGTGACGCATGAACGAAGCAGCGGCCCTTCCCTCACCGCGGGTTTTGTTGTCCCGCTCGGCTCAAGCGGTGTCGGGTCGGGGGAGGCCGCGGACCTGGGGTCCGCTACCTCCGCCCGCCCTACCGAACCGCTCGTGCGGTTCTCCCGCAAGCGGCTCTCACCGGGCATAGCCCCTCCGGCGGTAGTAGTCCTCCATGCTCGGAATCAACTGCAGGAGGTTGACCAGGCCCAGCTCCCCGTAGAGCCGCCGCTCCGGCAGGTGACGCCAACCGGCGTTCCGCCAGCGCTTGTGTTGGTGGCTCCAGACGCGCATCACAATCCAGCGGTTGAGGCGATTGAACTGCCGGCGCACGTGGGCGCGCCGGTAGTAGTTGCCCCAGCCGCGGATGATCGGGTTGAGCTCGTCCAGCACCCCTTCGAGGTCTTTGGGGTTGCGCCGGTTTGTGGCCGCGCGCACCTTGTCCTTGAAGCGGCGGACCGAGCGGTCGGTTGGGATCGCGTAAAGGCTCGGACCTCCGGCCTTGTGGCTAAGTCCCTTCCCACGCACGATCCGATAGCCCAGGAACTCAAAGCCCCGGGCTACGTGGACGATCCGCGTCTTTTCGGTGTTGAGCCGGAGACCCAACTCGTCCTCCAGCACTGCGCGGGCGCTCGCCAGCGCCCGCTTCGCTTCCGTCTGGGAGCGGCAGACGATCACCCAATCGTCGGCGTACCTCGTCAGCGCAACTCCCGCCTGCGCCATCCTCTCATCGAAGACGTGCAGGTAGATGTTGCTGAGCAGGGGCGAAGCCACCCCGCCCTGAGGTGTGCCAGCGACCGCGCTCTCATAGGTGCCGTCCCGCAGCGCTCCGGCCGTGAGCATTGATCGAATCAAGCTCAACACCTTGCCGTCGGCCACCCGGTCTGCAACCCGGTCGATCAGCAACTCGTGCGAGAGCGTGCCGAAGAAGTCGGCCAAGTCGGCGTCCACGATCCACTCCGCCTGCCCCAGCTGCCGCCAGATGCGCCGCATCGCCATATGGGCCGAGCGGCCCGGGCGGTAGCCGAAGCTCTCCTCCCGGAACGTCGGCTCAAAGATCGGCTGGAGCACCTGGACCAGAGCCTGCTGGCAGACCCGATCAATCACGGTGGGTATGCCGAGCGGGCGCTTCTTGTCGGTCCCGGGCTTGTCGATCTCGACCCGTTTAACGGGCCGTGGCCGGTAGCGGGCTTCCTTGAGCTGCCGGTGCAGGACGTCGAGGTAGCGCTCCCGGTCCTCTTCGAACCGGGCGATGGTCATGCCATCGACGCCGCCTGCGCCTCTGTTCTCCTTCACACGCTCCCACGCTCGCCGCAGATTTCGCGGGTCATAGATCCGACCGATCAGCGAGTGCGCCTTCTGCGCCCGCATGGGTTCTCTTGCTACCTGGCTCGCCATCACGGGATTCGGGGTCTCCTCGGCGAGGACGCCTCGGTCATTGCCTCGGCAACCATCAGTCCGCCCTCGCGTACTCACCCATGCACCCGCTCTGCTCGCCATACCCGGCGTGACCCCTTCCCCCTGAGCAGCGCCTTTTGGGTCGCCGCCCCGCCGTCCCTCGCGGGGACGGTCCCGGGGCTTTTGCTCTGCCCCGGTTCACGAGTACCGTGGATCACTCCGACTTCTCGCACGGCGTCCCCAGCGATTTCGCCTTGCGGCTTATTCGCCCAGGTACCCGACCCCGTCAGGTGGGACCGTGCGAGACCTCCCGGGGTCACGCGTGCTCCTTCTCCGCCGTGCCGCCCGCACACACCTTGTTGCGCCCAGGCATCCCAAGTACTTCCTTCGCCTCCGTAATGCAGGCTCGGCATCACCTGGATCTGGCCGACCGGTTCGCCGATATCGGCTACGGCCCGGCGGTTCGCCGCAAACCCTTCGGACCCCGCCTCACGGCGGGCGCCCTGTCCTGCGCATCGACTCCGTTGGTTCAATTGCCTCCTTCGTCTTCCTGCGCCCGGCGAGGCATTACCCCCGCCTGTTGGCTTCGGACCCCGCTTGGGATCGGTCCGGCTGGACTTGAACCAGCTTGGAACACGCGCTGCCCGGCGCGCATTACGGCCGCCTCCGACGCCCACCCGGCTCGCAATCCACTTCCCGGATGAACGGTTATAGGGCGCGATCGCTCCGACAATCGCTCCGCAGCATCGTCGGGCCGGGGAGGGCCTCCCCAGTTCCCGCCGTCACCTTCTCGGCGTTCCACGCCCCATACGCCGGGAGGTTCCTCGGGGCTGCGCTCCAGGCTCTTCGCCCCTTCCGTGGCCTTCGCCGTGACAACCTCGGCTCGGCTCCTCCTCTCTCCGCCCGAAGGCGGGCTTTAACGACGCGGCAGGCTTCGCTTGATGCTGCAGACCGTTCGGTTGCTCCCCCAGAAAGGGCTTTTGACGCTGGGCTTCGACCCGACCCGTTTCCAGACCGAGCCGCCAGCCTGCTACCGAGCCTCCTGGCAGCTACTCGGACGGGACTCTCACCCGCTGGCGACGACGAGCTTATGTTGGATCACGATCTACATATCGACCTCCAACTCTGGGCGCACATCAGATCTGGGATAGCGGGGACCAGAAGAATATGGTGGCCCCGGGTCTCGCTATAAGGCTTCGGCGATCACGCCCGAGTGGTGGCTTAGGAGGATCAAATCTCCACGGCATGTTTTAGGAGAAGTCATGAGGACGTCGCAGCAACGACCACGTTTGCAGCGCCAGCACGCTTCGATCGGGAGGTCGCCGGCCGCCAACGGCAATGAGGGTTCAACCGAGTCCATCAAAGCCCCGGCTATTGCCCTGTGCGGACCTTGGGCCTTTGCTCCCGTCAGAGTACTCGCCAGCGCGTTATGCGCTGGCGATCGCGCCACCGGATCGCCAGGCTGTGCGTGCGTTAGGTCTTATGCTCGGCGCCGCGGAAGAAGCCACCCTGGTAAGTCGTTCCCTGCCTAGACGGAATAACCCGTTGACGAGCGAATTGAGTTGCGAGGAAGGTAGTGTATGAGGACACTAGTAACGGGAGGGGCAGGCTTCATCGGCAGCCACGTCGTGCAGGCGCTCGTGGAGCGAGGGGATCAGGTCGTTGTTCTCGACTCGCTCGAGGAGCAGGTCCACCACGGTGCCATGCCGCAACTGCCGGAGTCGGTAGAACTGATTATCGCAGACGTTGGCGACGTCACGGCTGCGGATCGCGCGCTCGCCGGCGTGGATCGCGTTGTGCACCTAGCTGCAGCCGTAGGGGTTGGGCAGTCGATGTACGAGATAGCCCGTTACACCGAGCGCAACACAATGCAGACCGCCACCTTCTTGGAGCGACTGGTGGCGCAGCGGCCGCTTCCCACTCGGCTGGTCGTGGCCTCGTCAATGTCGATTTACGGTGAGGGTGAATATGAGTGCCTCAACCACGGGCGCGTGGCGCCCCTCCCACGAGCCGAGGAGCAGCTACTGGCCCGCGATTGGGAGCTTCACTGTCCTGAGTGCGGAAGCGAGCTGACTGCGGTTGGCACCCGCGAGACCAAGCCGATCATTCCGACGTCGATCTACGCGATCACCAAGCGCGACCACGAGGAGTTATGCCTCGTAACCGGTGCCGCCTACGGCATTCCCGCGATGGCGCTGCGGTTTTTCAACGTCTACGGGCCGGGCCAAGCTCTGTCTAACCCGTACACCGGAGTGGCGGCGATCTTCGGGTCGCGCTTGCTTAACGGGCGTCCACCGGTGATCTTCGAGGACGGTGAACAGTCACGCGACTTCATCCACGTCAGCGACATAGTGCGGGGCATCCTGCTCGCGCTGGAGTCCGAAAGCGGACCCGGGCACGCGATCAACCTCGGTACGGGGCGAGCGAGCACGTCGTCCAGATTGCCAAGGCGCTGACGGCTGGTATGAATTTCGACCTCGACCCAATCCGCAACAGCCAGTACCGTGCAGGTGATATCCGCCACTGCGTCGCCGATCCGCACTGCGCCCAGGAGTTGCTCGGATTCGAGGCGACCACGACCCTGGAGGAGGGGATGGGAGAGCTGATGAACTGGCTCGCCGGCCAGGAAGCTGTCGACCAGGTGGACCATGCCACATATGAGCTGGCCTCGCGCGGTCTGACCCGCTGGAACGCTATGCAGCGAAGCGAGAACGGAGTGGCTCCCTTCGGGCCAGAGCGGCATCGCGCATGCGAGCCCGAGTGATTTGGCGGACCTTGCGATCGTCGGTCGTATCAACGAACGAGGGGACACTGGCTGCAGCGCTGCCTTTCAACAACCTTCGATCGTGCGGGGGGCGCCTCCCTCGACGTCATCGTGGTCGACAACGAGTGGTACCGACGGCACGCGCGAGCTGGTTGAGTCGGGCTTTCCGAATGCCCGGGTTGTAACCTCTCCAAACCGCGGCTTCGGGCTACGGCAATAACCGGGGGCTGGTGCAGGCCAGCGCGCGCTACGACCTGCTACTAAACCCTGATACCGAAATTGTCGAAGGGACCTTCGGTGATCTGATCGAATTACTCGACAGTGCGGCCCCAGGTTGGCTTGGCCGGTGTGCGCCAGATTACTGCTGACGGCACACTGTGGCCGAGCTATTCGTCGCTTTCCTAGCGTCGGGTCGGGCTTTCGGTGAGGCGCTGTGTTCTGAGCGGTGGCCCGTGCATCCGACATGGGCCGGAGAGCGGGTGCTCGACGAGTACGGCATACGAGCGGGAGGAAGAATGCGACTGGACATCCGGCTCGTTCATGATGGTGAGGCGCGAGGCGCTATTGGGCGGCCGGATTGCTCGACGAGCGGTTCTTCATCTACTCCGAGGAGCCTGACCTGTGCATGCGTATCAAGCGCTCAGGCTGGCAGGTGTGCCACATGCCCCAATGACAATCGTCCACCATGCGGGTAAGGCCGGCGTGCGCCCACAGATGGTGGCCCAGGATGCCTACACGCGCAAGCAATATGCGCACAAGCGCTTCGGGGCTATGCGCCGTAATGCATATCTCTCGGCGCTTGGAATTCGCCACCTAATCCGCGCCGTCGGGACCTATCCCGCGGATCCCGATTCGGCGGCCCGCCGTGAGGGTGCGCGCCGTGCCCTGCTCACGCTAGCCGGCCGAGTCGAGCCGCCATTCGGCATTCCACCGCCCACTGCCGTAGGGTCTCTTGCGAGCAAGGAACGCGTGTGACACAACGCCTGCTGCTTATCTCTCCGGTCCGTAACGAGGAGGCGCACATCGAACGGATCGCCGATGCGGTAGCGCGGCAGACGCGCCGTCCGGATCTCTGGGTTGTTGTCGATGATGCCTCCACCGACCGCACCCCTGAGATTCTCACGACTCTCGCCGAGCAATCGGGTTCCTCCGAGTGGTGAACAGGGATAGCGCAACGCCGGACGGGTCCAATAAAGGATCGTTTGGCGACTGCCGCTGAGGCGAAAGCCCTTAACCTAGGGCTAAACAGCGTGCAGTGGAAATCCTTTTCCCACATCGCCAAGCTTGACGGAGACACGGAGCTTCCCCCACACTACTTCGAGTGTCTGCTGAGCGAGTTCAAGCTTGATCCTAAGCTCGGCCTTGCAGGTGGGGTGTATGCCGACCGCAACCCAAATAGCGGAGGAGACAACTGGCAGGTTGTTCCGATCCCCTCGGCGCATCACGTTCCCGGAACTCTGAAGTGTTATTCGCTTTCCTGCCTCCAGGCTGTGGGAGGCGTCCGTGAGCGGCTCGGATGGGACACAATCGACGAGACTTACGCGCGCATGCGAGGCTATCGCACCCGTGCGTTCCCCAACCTCGTTGCCCTCCACCACCGTCCCTGGGGCAGTGCCGACGGTACCCTCAGGGGCCGTGCACGGCATGGTGAGTGTGCGTACATCGCTCACTTCACGCTCCCGTGGGTTGCCTTACGTGCCTTCAAGGTCGCACGAGCACGACCTCGAGTTCTCTCCGGCTTAGCGTACCTATTCGGCTACCTGAGGTCTTCGGTGCGTCGGGTACCTCGAGTTGAGGATCCGGCCTTCCGTCGGTTTGTCCGGCGTGAGCTCCGCGAGCGCATGAAGCAGGCGTTGGTTGAGCGCATACCTCGTCGGCCGATTATTACCCCTCTTGTTGGCCGTGAGCGCTGATCCCAATCTTGGTCTGGAATTAGGGTCTATGCGCGGGTCGATGAGACCTCTCTGGAGCGCAGCCAAGCGAGCATGTGAAGCCTTTCGAATACGAAGAAGCCTGGACCGGCCGTCGGTCCTCCTTCGTAAGAACAGAAGAATGCACGATAATCAGTCGTTGGATAGGGAATGAGGGCCGGGACAAGAATTCGCGCGACTACCGCGCTGAAAGGCCTTCCCAAACCTTGGGATTCGTCGTCTGCGCAACTATCCATTTGAAGTTACTCTGCGCCGGGGATAGGGACTTGCAAATCCTTGCCGAGATATTCAGTCGCCGCTGCTACGAGCCCCCATTCGACCTATGGCAGATCGGGTGCTGAATCTCGGGGCCAATATCGGCCTGTTCGCGGCCTATGCGCTGGGGAGCGGGTGCCAAGGAGATCGTTGCGGTCGAGCCAGACCCCGATAATCTGAGAGTATTGCGACAGTTCGTGTCCGAAAACCGAGCACCGGTACGGATCATCGAAGGATGTGCCGGTACCTCACCAGGAGAGATCGGATTCGAGGGCGGGGCTGCCGCCAACTCAAGGGTTGCAGAGAGAGATTGTGACGCGACCACATGTGTCCCAGTGGTTCATGTATTCTCGCTCGGCTCGTTCGACCTAGTCAAGATGGACATCGAGGGAAGTGAGTGGACTTTATTGGCAGATGAACGGTTTCCGTCATTGGGACCCGTCGTGGTGATGGAGTGGCATGACAGGAATCGCGGAGACTTGACCGTCGAGCGGGCTCTCCAAGAGGGGCCCACGCCTACGAGATCCTTCCGGTAGATGGCCATGTGGTGTGGGCGAGACGACCAAATTCCTTGCCAGCAAGACAGCAGTGACCGGATTTCCTTGACGACCTCACGTAGCGAGGTCAGGCGAACGACACGGGTTAAGGCCGCCGTGGCATTGGCATGACCCACTGAATTCGGTCCGCCAGGTCTGCCCCCTTGCAATATGACTGGTCTGAACCGCTCACCATGGACCGTGGTTGCGGGAGACTCAGGCGCCAAGGACGCTTGCGTAGAGATCCTCATATTCGGCTGGGTCGGCCTCCCAAGCGCTGAGTGACGACGCTTCTTGTTGTGAAAGATCTCGATGTACTCGAAGATCCCGTTGG
>CAVROX010000011.1:0-183764 GCA_963722965.1 uncultured Solirubrobacterales bacterium
CGTGCTGTTGGGGGTTTGGCAGGGCTGAGGCTTGTCTCTCTCGCTCCCAGCACCTGAGCGCTCGGTGAAGCAGAGCACTGGCCTTAAGCGCCGGTGCCAAAGTCGGCCTAATATCAACTAGTGGATCCGGATTGTCAGCTCTAGTCATCCCGATTTAGCCCGGTGGGCCGCTATGGAAACCGTCGGCCAGCCCCTACCTGCTTTGGGAGAGGGTTGGCCCGGTCCGCGGCCACAGTCCTTGTCCGCTGATTGCGGTGCGCCAGGCCCGCCAGGGCGAGCCCCGCTGATCAGCCGCGGGGTCCTCCGCGCCGGCGCGGAGGCCTAGCCGGGCCCTTGCCGGGAGCGGCCCGGGGGCCGCGGGTAGCATGGCCGGCATCGAGGCTGCACCAAAAAGATCACCGTCACGCTGCCCGACGGCACCCCCCTGGAGCTGCCCGACGGCGCGACCGGGGCCGACGCCGCCGCCGCGATCGGCCCGGGCCTGGCGAAGGCCGCGCTGGCGGTCAAGGTCGACGGCGAGTGCGCGACCTCGCGCGCCGCTGCCCGACGGCGAGCCGCAGTCGAGATCCTCACCGACCGCGACCCCGAGGCGCTCGACCTGATCCGCCACGACGCCGCGCACGTGCTGGCCGAGGCGGTGCGGAGCTCTACCCCGGCGTGAAGGTCTGCGATCGGCCCGCCGATCGAGAACGGCTTCTACTACGACTTCGACTTCCCCGACGAGGCACCGATCACCGAGGAGGACCTCGAGCGGATCGAGGCGGAGATGCGCGAGCACATCGAGGCCGACGAGCCGTTCGTCGCGCCGAGGAGTCCGGTCGCCGAGGCGATCGAGCGCTTCGCGGCGCAGGGAGCAGACTACAAGGTCGAGCTGATCGAGGACCTGGTCCGCGACGAGGGCGTCGAGACGCGTCTCGCTCTACACGCAACGGGCCCTTCACCGACCTCTGCCGCGGCCCGCACGCGCCCGTCGACCAGCCGATCAAGGCGTTCAAGCTGCACCGGCTCGCCGGCGCCTACTGGCGCGGCGACGAGCACAACCAGAGCTGACCCGCATCTACGGCACCGCCTTCTACACCGAGGAGGACCTCGACGCGTACCTCGAGCGGCTCGAGCAGGCGCGGGCGCGCGACCACCGCCGGCTCGGTACCCAGCTCGACCTCTTCCACTTCTCGCGAGCCTCGCCCGGGCTCGCCGTTCTGGCATGCCGAACGGGACGACCTGTCTGGAACGCTGCTCGAGGACCTGCGTCCGGCCCGAGACTGCGCAAGCGCGGCTACGTCGAGGTGAAGACGCCGCAGATCTACGACAAAGAGCTGTGGGTCGACCTCCGGCCACTGGGAGAACTACCGCGAGAACATGTTCTTCGTCGAGGCCGACGAGCGCGAGTTCGGCGCTCAAGCCGATGAACTGCCCCGGCGCACTGCCTGCGTCTACGCCGCCGAGCGCCACTCCTACCGCGACCTGCCGCTGCGCCTGGCCGAGTCGGGCGCGTGCACCCGCAACGAGCCGAGCGGGGCGCTGCACGGGCTGCTGCGGGTGCGACCTTCACCCAGGACGACGCCCACATCTTCTGCACCGAGGACAGATCGAGGACGAGGTGCGCGCATGCTGCGAGTGCGATTGACGAGCTCTACGCGCTGCTTCGGCTTTGCGAGACGTGCGGGTCGAGCTCTCGACCCGCCCGGAGAAATCGATCGGCACGCGACGAGGAGTGGGACGTCGCCGAGGCGGCGCTGACCGAGGCGCTTGAGCGCCAGGGCCTCGAGTACGAGCTCAACGCCGGCGACGGGGCTTTCTACGGCCCGAAGATCGACCTGCACATCACCGACGCGCTCGGCCGCTCGTGGCAGATGCGGCACGTGTCAGCTCGACTTCCAGATGCCGGAGCGCTTCGGCCTCACCTACATCGGCGCCGACAACGCCGAGCATCGGCCGGTGATGATCCACCGCGCCCTGCTCGGCTCGATCGAGCGCTTCATCGGCATCCTGATCGAGCACTACGCCGGGCGCTTCCCCGTCTGGCTGGCGCCGGTGCAGGCGCTCGTGCTCCCGGTATCTGAGCGCCATAACGACTACGCGCGGCGGGTCGTTGCCCAGCTGCGCGATTCCGGCCTGCGGGTCCAACTGGATGAGCGCAGCGAGTCGGTGAGCAGGAAGATCCGCGACGCAGAGCTGGGACGCTACCCCTTCATGCTGGTTGTCGGCGATCGCGAGGAGGCCGAGGGTGGATTCGCCGTCCGCTCCCACGACGAGGGCGAGTTGGGGGCGATGGCAGTGGCCGGCTTCGCAGATCTGGTGCGGGCTCAGACCGCAGGCAGCTGAGTTCCAAGCAGGTTGCCAACCGCCGACGGGTCTCTATACTCCCGCGAACTTGATAGTCGGCACGCAACACACCTCGCGCCGCTGAGCGCTCCGGCCGTGCCCACGCCCCTCCACCGCCCCTCGTCCCCTTGAAGCTCCACCACTCCTCTCGATAGTGCCGGTTCCGCGCAGGTTCGATCGGCGCCCACCAGAGCGCGACACGACCAGGATCAACGAGCGGATCCGGGTCTCACAGGTACGCCTGATCGGGGCCGACGGGGAGCAGCTGGGCATCGTCGACACCGCCGAGGCGCTGAAGCACGCCCAAGACGCCGACCTAGACCTGGTCGAGGTGGCGCCCAACTCCAAACCGCCGGTAACCCGGCTGCTCGACTACTCGAAGTACAAATACGAGCAGGAGCAAAAGCAGAAGGCCGCTCGCAAGCACCAGCAGCAGGTCAACATTCGCGAGATCAAGCTGCGCCCGAAGATCGCCGCCCACGATTATGAGACCAAGAAGGGACATGTCGAGCGCTTCCTCCGCCACCAGGACAAGGTGAAGATCACGATCATGTTCCGCGGGCGCGAGCAGGCGCACCCCGAGCGGGGGAGGGCGCTGCTGCAGAAGCTGTTCGAAGACCTCGATGGGCTGGCGGTGATCGAGTCCGAGCCGCTCCAGGAGGGGCGCAACATGAGCATGTTGTTGGCGCCGGGCAAAGAGGCGCTGAAGGCGATTGCCGAGAACGCGGTTGAGCCCGCCGACGGTAGCGCCGGCGGCTAACCGTCGGCAATCACCGTCGCGATTCGCTCCGCGGCGTGACCGTCCCAAAGCGGGGGAGGAGCAGGCCTGGCCGAGGGGCGCTCGGCTAGGGCAGCCGGAATGGTTGAGATCGCCGCCGGATCTAGGCCCAACAGGGTGTTGGTTCCGGCGCTGATCGTGATCGGGCGCTCGGTGTTGTCGCGCAGGGTGAAGCAGGGGATCCCGAGGTAGGTCGTCTCCTCCTGTACGCCGCCGGAGTCGGTGAGAACAGCGCCAGCATCAGCCAGCAGGGAGAGGAAATCGACGTAGCCCAGTGGCTCGCTCAGCCTGAGGCCGCGGATGCTCGGAGCCGACCTCCTCCAGCGCCTTTCGGGTCCGCGGGTGGACCGGGAACACGACCGGCATGTCGCGGGCGAGCGCCGTCAGTTCCCGCATCGTCTCCGCCAGCAGCTGCCCGTCGACGAGGGCCGGGCGGTGCAGGGTGACCAGCGCGAAACTTCCCGGCTTGAGCCCAAGGCGAGCGCCGTGCCTGCCGAGCGGAATCGACCCTCCAGCAGCGACCAGGGTGTCGATCATCGTGTTGCCGACGAGGTGGATCCGCTCTTTCGGGATGCCCTCGCCGCGCAGGTTCCCGATCGCCTCCTCGGAATGCAGGAAGAGGTCGGGAAAAACGGTCGGCGACGATCCGGTTGATCTCCTCGGGCATGGTCCGGTCGAAGCTGCGCAGGCCGGCCTCGATGTGGGCGAGGGGGATTCCCATCTTCACCGCCGTCAGTGCCGCCGCCAGGGTCGAGTTGACGTCGCCGGGGACCATCACGAGGTCGGGCCGCTCGGCTGCTAGGACCGGCTCCAGCCGCTCCATCATCCGCGCCGTCTGCTGTGCGTGGGAGCCGGAGCCGACCGCGAGCATGTGGTCGGGAGCCGGCACGCCCAGCTCCTCGAAGAAGATCTCAGACATCAACCGGTCGTAGTGCTGACCGGTGTGGACGACGGTGTGCCTGCCGTCGGGAAGCCGTTTGCGCAGCGCCGCGATCACGGGCGCCGTCTTGACGAAATTGGGCCGGGTCCCGACGACGTAGACGATCCGCATGCGGCGCCAGCGTACCTGCGCCGCGCCCGGCGCCCCCCACGGGTGCGGGCGCGGGTCTGCTTCAATACCCATCCCGATGCCCAAGATGAAGACCCACTCCGGCGCCAAGAAGCGGTTTCGCAAGACCGCGACCGGCAAGTTGCGCGGGCGGCGCGCCTATTCGAGCCACATCCTCGAGAAAAAGTCGCCGAAGCGCAAGCGGCGGATGGCGCGCCCGGTCGAGATAGCCAAGGCCGACAGGCGGACCGTGCGCGCCCTGCTCGGTGGTGGAAGATGAGTCGCGTCAAGCGCTCGGTGCACGCGCGCAAGAAGCGGCGCAAGGTCCTGAAGGAAGCAAAGGGCTATTTCGGCCGCAAGCACTCCTCCTACCGGTTCGCCAAAGAGCAGGTGCAGCGGTCGGGGATGTATGCGTATCGGGACCGTCGTAACCGCAAGCGCGATTTCCGACGGCTTTGGATCACCCGCATTAACGCCGCGGCCCGGCTCGAGGGGATGAGTTACTCAGAGTTGATCCACGGATTGAACCGCTCCGGGATCGAGGTCAACCGCAAGATGCTCGCCGAGATCGCGGTGCACGACCGCGATGCGTTTCGCCGATTCGTGGAGCTAGCCCGGGAGGGTGCGGCCGCCTAGCCGCAGCCACAGACTCCACTTTCCCGGGCGGGCCGTCTCACGGCCCGCTTTCTCGTTCCAGGAGACCTAACCGACCCCGAGAAACTGAGAGAACCGATGATCCAGAGCCCCCAAAACGAGAAGTTGAAGTTGGTCCGCAAGCTGCGCGACCGCAAGAACCGGGAGCGCCGGAACCTCTTCGTCGTCGAGGGTGAGGACCTGATCGAAGCGGGTCTGGCCGCCGGCGCCAAGCCCCGCCTGCTGCTCAGCGCCGCCGGCAGCGGTCTGGGTGGGGAGGAGGTGGAGCCGGATCTGCTGGCCGAGCTGTCCTCGCTTGGGTCCGGCACCCGGGCGATCGGGGTCTGGGCGCGGAGCTGGGCGGAGCGGATCGAGCCGCCATGCCTTTACCTGCATGGGGTTGGCGACCCCGGCAACGTGGGGGCGATCATCCGCACCGCGCACGCCCTTCTCGGCGGCACAGTTGTCCTTGGTCCCGATTGCGCCGATCCCCACTCGCCGAAGGCAGTGCGGGCGAGCATGGGGTCGATCTTCGGCCAGCCGCTTCTCTGGGCGGGGGTGGGGGAGACGCCGCGGCCGCGGGCGGCCCTGGTCGCCGACGGCGGGGCGGGCCTCGCAGAGCTCGCGGGGCAGGGGACGCTCTGCTTCGGTGCCGAGCGCGAGGGGCTGCCGCGCGAGGTGATCGCCGAATGTGACTTGGCGGTGACGATCCCGCTGCGCCGCGGTGCGGTCGAGTCGCTGAACGTCGCCGCTGTCGCGGCGATCGTCTGCGAGCGGATATCGTCGCTCGCCATGCCGGAAGCTGAGCCCGATGCTTGAGCGGATCGAGGAGATCAGAGCCGAGGCGGGTACGGCGATCGAGACGGCGCCCGGCAGCGCCGAGCTGGAGCGGCTGCGGGTTCGCTACCTCGGCCGCAAAGCTGAGCTGACGGCGATCCTGCGCGGCGTTGGCGAGCTGTCGGGCGCAGAGCGCGGCCGGGTGGGCGCCGCCGCAAACCAGTTGCGTCGGGAGCTTGAAAGGCAAGTGGCCGCCCGCGCCGAGCAGCTCGACGCCGCCGAGCTCGACGCCAAGCTGCTCGCCGACCGGGTCGACGTCACGCTGCCCGGCGCACCGCCCCTTGGGGTCGGCCACCTGCACCTGGTCACCCGTACAACGCGGGAGATCGAAGACGTGATGATCGGCCTCGGCTACCGGGTGATGGAAGGGCCGGAGATCGAGCACGACTATTACAACTTCACCGCCCTCAACCACCCGCCTGGACACCCAGCCCGGATGCTCCAGGACACCTTTTACGTCGATCCGTCCAGGCACGGAGCCCTGGACGTCCTGCTCAGGACCCACACCTCACCGATGCAGGTGAGGGCGATGGAGACGCAGCGGCCCCCGATCTTCATCGTCGTCCCCGGCAAGGTCTACCGGCGCGATTCGGATGCCACCCACAGCCCGATGTTCCACCAGATGGAGGGGCTCGCGGTGGCCGAGGGAATCACCCTCGCAGACCTGAAAGGGACGCTGCTGAGGATCGTGCGGGCGCTCTTCGGCGAGGAGCGTGAGGTGCGCTTGCGGCCCCATTTTTTCCCGTTCACAGAGCCGAGCGTCGAGGTGGACGTCTCATGCTTTCAGTGCGGCGGCAGCGGTGAGCTGGCCGGGGGGGAGCGCTGCAACCTCTGCAAGGGGCAGGGCTGGATCGAGATTCTCGGTGCCGGCATGGTCGATCCCGAGGTACTCGGCTTTGTCGCTGACAGAGGCTATGACCCTGAGCGGGTTCAGGGCTTTGCCTTCGGGCTCGGGATCGAGCGAGTTGCGATGCTCCGCCACGGCGTCCCCGACCTGCGCCGCTTCTTCGACAACGACCTGCGGATGCTGGAGCAGTTCTCATGAGGGTTCCCTATAGCTGGCTGCGCGAGTACTGCGACCCAAAGCTCGAGCCCGAGCAGCTCGCCGAGCGCCTGGTGATGACCGGTACCGAGGTCGAGCGGGTCAGCGTCGTCGGTCCCCCCGACCCCGATAACTTCGTCGTCGGCCAGGTGGTCTCGGTCGAGCCCCACCCCGACGCCGACCGGTTGAGCGTCTGCCGGGTGAAGGACGGAGCGGGGGTTCGGACCATCGTTTGCGGAGCGCCAAATGTCGCCGCTGGGCAGCGAGTCGCGGTCGCGCTCCCCGGCGCGAAGATGCCCGGCGGTCAGACGCTCGCCAAGGTGAATCTGCGCGGCGTCGCGTCGGAAGGGATGATCCTCGCCGCCGATGAGCTCGAGATCGGCGACGCCCGCGGCGGCATCCTCGTGCTCGACGAGAGCCTGGTCCCAGGCACGCCGCTGGCCCAAGCCCTGCCGCTGGCTGAGCCGGTGTTTGAGATCGAGGTGACGCCGAACCGGGTCGACTGCTTCGGCGTCCACGGCGTCGCCCGCGAGGTGCATGCGATCACGGCGGCGCCGCTGGCGGCGGATCCCTGGTCTGCGGACGCGGCCGCCGCGGGGGAGGGCGCGGTCGAGGACTATGCCTCCGTCGTCGTCGAGGCGCCCGATCTGTGCCCTCGATTCACAGCTCGCGTTTTCACCGACGTGGAGGTCGCTCCTTCGCCAGTCTGGCTTCAAGCACGGCTGGCGGCCGCCGGGCAACGCCCGATCAACAACGTCGTCGACATCACCAACTACGTGATGCTGCTGAGCGCCCAACCGCTGCATGCCTTTGACCTAGACCGGGTTCCGGCGGGGGCGCTGACGGTTCGCACCGCGGCCGCCGGGGAGCAGATCACCACTTTGGACGGCGTCGAGCGCACGCTGGACGCGGAGACGGTCCTGGTTTGCGATCGCAACGGTCCCACCGGGATCGCAGGGATCATGGGAGGCGCGAGCGCCGAGCTCTCCGGCGAGTCAAAGAGGGTGTTGCTCGAGGTCGCAAACTGGAACGGAACCAACATCCTTCGCACCTCGCGGATGCTGGGATTGCGCTCTGAGGCCTCCGCGCGTTTCGAGAAGCAGCTACATCCGGCTCTGTGCGATCGGGCCCAGCGGCTCGCCGCTCGGCTCATGGTCGAGCTCTGCGGTGCCCGGCTGGTGCCGGGTACGATCGACGAGAGAGCCGAGTTTCCCGAGCCGCGGAAGTTGTGCCTGCGAGCCGCCAGGGTCGAGGGACTGCTGGGGATGAGGATCCCCCAGGCAGACCAAATCGCCTACCTGCAGCGCCTTGGCTTTGCTGTCAGCGTCCAGGGGGCAGACCTCGATGTCATCGTGGGGCCCGACCGCCACTACGACGTCACCCGCGAGGTTGACCTGATCGAGGAGGTGGCGCGGGTCCACGGCATCGACGAACACCTGCCGACGACGCTACCCGCGGTCGCCGACAGGGTCGGCGGCCTGAGCCGGGTGCAGCGACTGAGACGGCGGGCCGAGGATGCGCTGCGTGACCTCGGCTTCGATGAGATTGTCGGCTGGAGCTTCACGGATCCGGGAGAGGCAAAGCGGCTGCGGATTCCCGCCGGCGACCCTCGCGCCGAGCTAGTCGTCCTCGCCAACCCGCTCTCTGAGGAGCAGTCGGTAATGCGCACGACTCTGCTCGGATCGCTGCTTGGTGTCTGCGCGCGCAACCTTGCCCACGGCGCGGAGCGGGTCGCCCTCTTTGAGTCAGGCCGGATCTACCTTCCTTCGGCGGCCACGGCCTCTCCCGAGCGGCCGAGCTCGCAATTTAACCCCACCGACGAGTGCGCGCAAAGCCGCGGCGAGTTTTCCGGCAGGCGGCCCGCGCCCTCGGTCGAGCCGCACCGGCTCGGGTGCATTGCAGTTGGGCCTCTGGTTCGCAAGTCGTGGCGCAGCTCGCCCCCGCCGGCCGACTTCTTCGCGCTGAAGGCGGTGCTCGAGGCGCTGGTCGGCGAGCTCGGAGTGCCCCTTACCCTTGAGCCGGCCGCCGAGCCCTTCCTGCACCCCGGCCGCTCGGCACGGGTGCTGTTGGGCGGCGTCCCTGCCGGCTGGATTGGCGAGGTCCATCCGCTCGTCTGCAGGGCGTGGAGGGTCGAAGCGGCAGCGGTCGCCTTCGAGATCGAGCTCGCAACGCTAATGGCTGGTGCCTCCGCCGGCCGTGAGACCTTCGCCGACCTGACGGAATTCCCCGCCCTCCATCAGGACCTGGCCGTGGTCGTTCCCAAGGGCCTCGGGGCCGCCGAGTTGCGCGATGCAGTCCTCGCGGGGGGCGGGCAGCTGTTGCGCGGCGCCGACGTCTTTGACCTCTACGAAGGCCAGCAGCTCGGCGAGGAGCGCAAGAGCCTCGCGCTGCGGCTCGAATTTCGAGCCGACGATCGCACCCTCACCGACGCTGAGGTCGCCGCTCTTCGCGCTTCGATCGAGGCAGAGCTGGAGAAGATCGGAGGGTCCTTGCGTGGCTGACCTCGGCGTGCAGCCGATCGTCGGTAGGCCCGCAGCCCGGGTCCTCGTGGCCGGCGCCTCCGGCTTCACCGGCGCGCTTGCCGCGCAGATCGTCTGGCGCCACCCGCGGCTGGAGCTGGTGGCGGTCACCGCGCGCAGCGATCTCGGGACCCGGCTGGATCACCTGCATCCTCGCTACCGGGTCCCACTGGAGCTGGCCGAGCTGGACCTCGATCGGCTGGACGGCCTCGACGCCGCGATCGTTGCCTATCCACACGGTGCCTCGGCTCCCACCGTCGCCGCGCTGCGCCGCGCGGGCCTGCTGGTGGTCGACCTTTCCGCCGATTTCCGCCTGGCCGACATGGCGAGCTATGAGCGTTGGTACGGCGAGCACGGCGCGCCGGAGCTCTTCGGCAAAGCCGTCTACGGTCTTACCGAGCTCTACCGCCACCAGCTGCGCGACGCGCAGCTGGTGGCCAGCCCCGGCTGCTACCCGACCGCGAGCGTGCTTGCGCTGGCGCCTCTGGCCGAACGCGGCATCCTCACCGAGGTCTTGGTCAGCGCGATGCAGGGGACCTCCGGCTATGGGCGCAGCAGCGATGACCGCGTCCACTTCTCGGCGATGACCGAGAACGCCTTTCCCTATCAGACCGAGGGGCACCGTCACCGACCCGAGATCGAGCAGGAGCTGGCGGCGCTCGGCAGCCCGGCGCCGGTGACCTTCGTGCCCCACCTGGTCCCGCTTGACCAAGGCGAGCTGACGAGTTGCTTTGCTCAGACGACCACGCCGATCAGCCGGGAGGAGGTCAGGGCCTTATACCGCGAGCGCTACGCAGCAGAGCCCTTCGTCCAGGTCGTCGATGCCCCGCCGGGGCTACGCGAGGTCCGCGATACCAACGAGTGTCGGATCTACGTGACGGTCGAGGAGCGCGGGCGGGTCCTGGCCTTCGCGGCGATCGACAATCTCTGGAAGGGCGCCTCGGGGCAGGGGGTCCAGAACCTCAACCTGATGCTCGGTCTAGACGAGACGGAGGGGCTTTGAGCGAGGGCTTCTTTCGATCGCGCTGGGTTGAGCCGCCGTCGGGAATCGAGGAGCTCGACGCGGCGACGCTCGCACCCGGCTTTGCAGCCGGAGCTGTGGCCTGTGGCCTGAAGCCAAGCGGCAGCACCGACGCTGCTGTCGTCGTCGCGCTCGCTGAGCGCTGTGACTCGGCGCTGCTAATGACGCGCAACGCCGCCGCCGCGGCGCCGGTGCGCTTATGCCGTGAAAGCCTTGACCTCGATCGCATCCGCGCCGCCGCGGTGAAGGCGGGCAACGCGAACGCGGCAACCGGTGAGCAGGGGATGCGCGACGCGGTCGAGATCCAGACGGCCGCCGCCCAGGCGCTTGGGCTCGACCCTTCATTGGTCGCGATTGCGGCCACCGGGAAAATCGGCGAGGCGCTGCCGATGGAGAGGGTCTTGGACGGTGTGCGGCGCGCCGCCGCGGCCGTGCGTCCGGACGGCGGTGAGGAGTTCGCGCGGGCGATCATGACGACCGATGCGTTCCCGAAGCGCTGCACCGTGCGCTGCGCCGGCGTCACCGTTTCCGCCCAGGCAAAGGGCGCAGGGATGATCTCGCCCGGCTTCGCGACGATGCTCTGCTTCGTGCAGACGGACGCCTTGGTCGCGAACCCTGCCGCGCTCCTGCGCCCCGCCGTCGACTCTTCCTTTGAGCGGATCACCGTCGACGGCCAGATGAGCACCAACGACACGGTCTTACTGCAGGCGAGCGGGGAGGCCGGCCGGCCGCTGCCCGAGGGGCTGTTGGAGGCGGTGCTGCTCCAGCTCGCGTTGGAGATCGTCGCCGACGGTGAGGGCGCGACGCGCGTCTGCCGCGCTGCGGTGTGTGAGGCAGCGACTCCCGCGGAGGCAGAGCGCACCGTTCGCGCGATCGCCAATTCACCGCTGGTCAAGACGGCGCTGTTCGGTCATGACCCAAACGGCTGGGGGCGTGTCGCCCAGGCAGCCGGCATGGCACTTGCCGGCGAGGAGCTCGCTGAGTTGGGTCTCGGGCAGATCGACGTCGGGGAGTTTGCCGAGGACCGCCAGGAGGTCGAGCTTTCGCTGAGCCTGAGTCGCGGCGAGCACGCCGCCCACCTTTGGTTCTCTGACCTCGGCTATGAGTACGTGCGAATCAACGCGGAGTACACGACATGAAAGGGCGTCCGTGAGCACCAACGTCGATACCCTGCTTGAGGCCCTTCCCTACATCAGGGAGTTCCACGGCCGCACCGTCGTGATCAAGTACGGGGGCGCCGCGATGCGCGAGGAGGGGCTGCGGGAGGCCTTCGCCACCGACGTCGTCCTGCTCAAGTACGTCGGCCTCAACCCGGTCGTCGTCCACGGTGGCGGCCCGGAGATCACCCGGCAGATGGAGCGGCTCGGCATGGAGGTGCGCTTTCACGAGGGTTTGCGGGTCTCCGACGCCGAGACGGTTGAGGTGGCGAAGATGGTCCTGCTCGGCAAGCTCAACTCCGACATCGTCCAGCGCCTCAACCGCCACGGCCAGCCCGCGGTGGGGCTCTCCGGTGAGGACGGCTCGCTGTTTGAGGTTGCGCCGGTGCCAAACGCCGAACAGGTCGGCTTCGTCGGCACGATCGAGCGGGTCGACGTCGACGTGCTCAATCACATCGCGGTCGACTACATCCCGGTGATCGCCTCCGCGGCCTCTGATCGCGACGGGCAGTCCTACAACGTCAATGCCGACGAGGCCGCCGGCAAGGTGGCTGCCGCGCTCGGCGCCTACAAGGCGGTCTTTCTCACCGACGTGGAGGGCTGGCTGGCCGACAGCGCCGAGCCGGGGTCGCTGATCTCGCGCGCCACGGTCGCCGAGGTTGGCGGACGGCTGGCTGGCGTCGACGGTGGCATGCGGCCCAAGCTCCAGGCCTGCGTCGATGCGATCCACGGCGGCGCCCAGTCCGCCCACATCATCGACGGCCGCAGGCCCCACAGCCTCCTGCTGGAGCTGTTCACCAACGCCGGGATCGGCACCATGATCACCCCATGACTCTCGCCGAGGTGCAGGCCCTTGAGGACCGCTACCTGATGCGGACCTACCGGCGAGCGCCGGTCGAGTTCGTGCGCGGGCGAGGGCGCATTGCTGTGGGACTCGGAGGGCAGGGAGTACCTCGACTTCATGACCGGGATCTCGGTCTGCTCGGTCGGGCACTGCCACCCCGCCGTGGTCGAGGCGGTTCGCGAGCAGGCCGGGCAGCTGATGCACGTCTCCAACCTCTTCTACACCGAGCCGATGGCGCGCCTCGCCGAGCGCCTCGCGGAGTCGAGCCTCGGCGGCCGGGTCTTCTTCGCCAACTCAGGCGCGGAGGCAATCGAGTGCGCGATCAAGGTCGCTCGCAAGCACGCCCACCAGCGCGGCATCCTCGAACCGGAGATCGTCAGCTTCGAGGGCGATTTTCACGGCCGCACCTACGGGGCGCTGGCGGCGACGCCCGGCCTGGCCCGCAACGAGGCGCTGGGCCCGATGCTGCCCGGATTTCGCTCGGTGCCGCTGAACGATGCGACGGCGCTGCGTGAGGCGGTGGGCGAGAGGACTGCCGCTGTGATGATCGAGCCAATCCAGGGCGAGGCGGGGGTCTATCCGGTCAGTCGAGGAGGCTCTGCTCGCCGCCCGCGAGGCTTCCGAGCAAGCGGGAGCGCTGCTGATCCTCGACGAATCCAGGCCGGGGTGGGGAGGACCGGGTCACTTTGGGCCTACCAGCAAACGCCGGTCCGCCCCGACCTGATCACCGCCGCGAAGGCGCTCGGCGGTGGACTTCCGATCGGCGCCTGCGTGGCCGGGCCGAAGGCAGCCGAGGTGCTGGAACCCGGAGACCACGGCTCGACCTTCGCCGGTGGCGCCGTGGTCGCCGCGGCGGCCCACGCGGTACTAGACGTGATCGATGATCCGGCCCTCCTGCGAGCCGTGCGGGAGCTCGGCGCGGCGCTGCGCGACGGCCTGCTCGCCCTCGAAGGCGTCGGCGAGGTTCGCGGCAGGGGCCTGATGGTCGGCGTCGGCCTCGCCGAAGGGTTCGACGCCTACGCGGTCGGCGCTGATTTGCTCGAGCGTGGCCTGGTCATCAATGTGCCCGCCGCCGGGACCCTGCGGTTGCTGCCGCCGCTGACGCTTGAGCCCTCCCAACTCTCTGCGGCGGTTGCCCTGATCGGCGATTCACTCGTAAGCTGTTCGCCGCGATGAGCCCCAAGGAGCGACCTTCAACCCCCGGTCCGCTCGCCGTCAGCACCGCTGAGCGAATCGCGGTGATCGTCGAGGCCGCTGAGCAGGCGGCATCGCGCGGTCATCGACGACGCCGAGGAGCAGGCACGCGGCTACCTCGAGGAGGCCCGCACCGAGGCCGACAGGATCGTCGCCGAGCGCTTGCGCGCAGTCGCCGACGAGCTCGATCCGCCCGCAACTGCGGCTCGCTCCGCGCCGCACCTGAAGCCGGTCGAGTCCAGCCCGGTGACCGAGGAGGATGCCTCCGCCGCGGCCCAGCGCTCCCGCAGCGGTTCGGCCGGGGCGCGCCTGCTTGCCACCCAGATGGCCGTTTCTGGCAGCAGCCGGGAGGAGATCGAGGCGCGCCTGCGAAGTGGGTTTGAGATCGAGGACGCGAGCGGGATCCTCGACGCGATTCTCGGACCGGAGGACGTAGATGCACGAGGACCCAACACGGATGATGGGACCCGAAGGGCAGGGACCGGGACGGCGGCCGCCCCCACGGCAACATCCACCTGCTTGATCGCCGGTCTGATCGCGGTGATCGTCGGTCTGGTGATTGCCGTCGTGGTGATCGCCGATAACAACAACAGCGGCTCCTCAACCGCAACGACGGGCTCCTCGCTCACGACCGTGCCGAGCACAACCGCCTCAACCACGACCGGCACGAGCACCGGCTCAACGACCACCTCATCGAACACAACTTCGCCGACCACTACCGGTTCGACCACCTCTACCACCACGACGACGCCGACGACCCCCTCCGGCGGCGGCAACGGCAGCGGCGGCGTCTCGCCGCCCTAGCCGCGCCCTGCGCACTGCCGCGGGCCGCCCGTGCCAGACTTGCGCCCCGTGAGCGCTGAGCCAAAGCCCCAGAGCATCCGCACGGCCACCTATGAGGCAGACCCGGCCGAGGTTGGCCGGGTGCTGCTGCTGTATTCCGGTGGCCTTGACACCAGCGTGATGCTGAAGTGGATCCAGGACTCCTATCAGGCGGAGGTCGTCTGCCTGACCGTCAACCTCGGCCAGCCCGGTGAGGATTACGCGGCGATCGAAGACAAGGCAAAGCGGCTCGGCGCGTTCGAGTGCCACGTCGTCGACGCCGCGAGCGATTTGCGCGCGAGTTACGTCCTCCCCGCGATCAAGGCGAACGCAATCTACGGCGGCGGCTACCCGCTCTTCACCGCCCTGGGGCGGCCGCTGATCGCCCAGCTCGCGGTCGAGTAGGCGCGCCGCAGCGGCTGCGACACGATCGCCCACGGCTGCACCGGGAAGGGCAACGACCAGGTGCGGATCGAGGCGACGATCGCGACGCTTGCGCCCGAGCTGAAGATGATCGCGCCGGTGCGCTCCTGGCAGATGGGCCGCGAGGAGGAGGTCGCCTACGCGCGCGAGCACGGGATTCCGGTCAAGGGTGGCACCGAGGTCGCGCCTTACTCGATCGACGACAACCTCTGGGGGCGCTCCTCGCGAGGGGCGCTGGATCGAGGATCTCGACCACG
The DNA here is from genome assembly GCA_963722965.1 of uncultured Solirubrobacterales bacterium. Lineage (GTDB taxonomy): Bacteria > Actinomycetota > Thermoleophilia > Solirubrobacterales > 70-9 > DATLSM01. Next base: position 14,901 of record CAVROX010000011.1, read on the forward strand.
CACCCGAGGACGACGTCTTCCAGCTCGTCACCCGCCCCGAGCGAGGCGCCCGATCGAGGCCGAGATCGTCACCGTCGAGTTCGAGCGCGGCGTGCCGGTGGCGCTCAACGGCGAGCGGCTGGAGCTGGTCGAGCTGCTCGAACGCGCCGGCCGAGATCGGCTGCCCGGCACGGGGTCGGGATCGTCGACCACATCGAGGACCGGATCGTCGGGCTCAAGGTCCGCGACATCTACGAGGTGCCGGCGGCGACGATCCTGCTGCTCGCCCACCAGGAGCTCGAGAGGCTGGTCGGCACGATCCACCAGAACCAACTCAAGCCGACGCTCGACCAGCGAGTGGGCCTACCTCGTCTACGCCGGGCTGTGGTGGGAGCCGCTGCGCGACCGACCTCGACGCCTACATGGACGCGGCCAACGTCGCAGGTGACGGGGACGATCGGGATCAAGCTCTACAAGGGCTCGGCGCGGGTCGTCACGCGCTCCTCGCCAAACGCGGTCTACGACGCGCAGCCTGGCGTCGTTCGCCGAGTCCGGCGGGCTGTTCTCCCAGGCCGCCTCGCCGGGCTTCATCGAGCTCTGGTCGCTGCAGTCGCGGATGGCGCACCGGCTGAGGGAGCGGGAGGGAAGGAGGGCTCGTGATTGACATTTTGGGAAAGGCTGCGATTCGCTTCGCGCTCCGTTACCTTCGCCATCGCTACCGGCGCGAGATCCGTATCGGGGTCGGCGTCGCGCTGGCCGCGGTCGGGGTCGGCGTCTACCTGGCGAGCCGCGGCGTCCCCGAGGGCTGAGCGCTCCGCAACTTTCCTTGCGGATTATTGACAACTTGTGAGCAATCGCTAACAGAGTTCGCTAGTCTCGCCCGCTTCATGCGGCGAGGCATCACGACAAGGGCGACGGCGCTGGGGGCGCCGGGGCTGTTGGTGGGCGCCCTCGCCGCCTGCTTGCTGGTTCTTGCGGCGACCGCCAGCGCCGACGGCGGCTCACTGCAGGCCAAGGTTGCCGGCGCTCGCAGCCAGGCCGGTGCGCTTGCCGGCGAACTGCAGGCAAAGCAAGGCCAACTCGCCGCGGCCCAACAGCAGGCCGCCGCGGCGAGCGCCCGCGAACAGCAGCTCAGCGGCCTGCTGGCCAAGGGGCAACGGCGCGCCGCGGACCTGGCCGGCAGGGTGAAGGTCTCCCAGCGACACCTCGTCTTCCAACAGGCAAGGCTTCAGCGCGCCCGCCACGATCTCGCCCAGCGGCTGGTCGCGATCTATGAGAGCGGCTCGCCCTCAACCGCGGGCGTCATCCTCGGAGCCAGCAGCTTCAAGGAACTGGCGACTCAATCTGAATACCTGCGCGAGATCGAGAGCTCCTGATAACGCCCTCGCCGGGGCGGTCGAGCAGATGCGCAATGAGGTTCGCCGGGCGCTGATCAAGGTCGCCGCACTGAAGGCCGCGGTCGATGCCTATGACGCGCGTCTTGCCAGCGCTCGCAGCCAGATCTCCACGGTGCGCCAGAGCGCCGAAACCTCGGCTTCACGACTGCGCTCGATCGCCGCTGCCCGCGCCGCGTCGCTCTCGAGTCTGAAGTCGAGTATCGACAGCTGGGTCGGCGAGATCGAGGCAGCGAAGGCGGCGGCGGCCGAACAGTCAGGCCAGGCCGCCGCTGAAGCCACCGTCGAACGCTGGCTCGGCGGCCCCTACTCGATCCCCTCCTACATCGTGATGTGCGAGTCCGGCGGCAACTACGGCGCGGTCAATCCATCCAGTGGGGCGGGTGGGGCCTACCAGATCCTGCCCTCGACCTGGCGCCTTTACGGCGGCAAGGGCAGCCCCCAGGGCGCGCCCAAATCCGAACAGGACTCGATCGCCACCAAGATCTGGGCGGCTTCTGGCCCAAGCGCCTGGGTCTGCGGCGGCGGTTGAGCCGGCGGGCTGCGGTTACGCTCGCAGATAGCGCGAATGACCGGCCGCGGCGGGCGGCGCCATCTGCCGCACTTGGCATGATCGCGACAGACCGTGAGCACCCCCTCCGCCGTCCACCTGCACGCCCACAGCGAGTACTCGCTACTCGATGGGGCCTGCAAGATCGAGGCGATGGCGGCGCGCGCAGCAGAGCTCGGTCAGCCGGCCCTGGGCCTCACCGACCACGGGGTGATGAACGGCGCGGTCGACCTCTACAAAGCCTGCCACAGGCACGGGATCAAGCCGATCGTCGGCCTTGAGGCCTACCTCGTCGACGATCGTCATGCGGTCAAGGAAAAAACTCGCTATGAGCGAAACCACCTCACCCTGCTCGCCGAAAGCGACACCGGCTTCGCCAACCTGGTCAAGCTGACCTCGGCCGGGTTCCTGGAGGGCTTCTCGCGCGGCAAGGCCAACGTCGATATGGATCTGCTCGCGACCCACGCCGAGGGGGTGATCGTCCTCACCGGCTGCCTGCAGTCGCGCTTTTGCCGTCGCCTCGTCGAGGAGCGCCAAGGCGACGCCCGCGCTCACCTCGATGACCTGATCCAGGCCTTCGGCCCCGAGCAGGTCTACTTCGAGCTGCAAAAGAACGGGATTGCCGAGCAAGACAAGGCCAACGAGGGGATCGTCCGCTTCGCGCGCGAACTCAGGCGCCCCCTGGTCGGCACCGCCGACGTCCACTACCTGCGACGCGAGGATTTCGATAACCACGCAGCGCTGCTCTGCGTGCAGACCAAGTCGACCCTGGAGGCGCCCAAGCTCAGCTTCGACACCAACGAGTTCTTCCTCAAAAGCAGCACCGAGATGGCCGAGTCCTTCGCCGAGTGGCCCGAGGCTGTGCCTACTACGCTGGAGATAGCCGAGCGCTGCTCGCTCGATATCGAGCTCGGCAAGTTACTGCTGCCGCGCTACCCGACGCCCGACGGCGAGGAGCCGGAGGCGGTGCTGCGGCGGATCGCCGGCGAGGGGCTGCGCGCCCGCTACGGGGAACCCCCACCCGCCGAGGCGATCCAGCGGCTTGCCTTCGAGCTCGGCGCGATCGAGGAGATGGGCTTTTCCTCCTACTTCCTGATCGTCTGGGACTTCGTTCGCTACGCGAAGGAAAACGGCGTCGCGGTCGGACCTGGTCGCGGCTCGGCGGCGGGCTCGATCGTCTCCTACTGCCTCAAGATCACCGACATCGACCCGCTCGCCAATGACCTGCTGTTCGAGCGCTTCCTCAACCCCGGCCGCAAATCGATGCCAGACATCGACATCGACTTCTCGGTTCGCGGCCGTGAGCGGGTGATCCGCTACGTCGCCGAGAAGTACGGGCGCGAGTCGGTGGCCCAGATCATCACCTTCGGCAAGATGGCGCCACGGGCGGCGACCCGCGACGCCGCCCGCGTGCTCGGCTTTGACTACGCGACCGGCGATCGGCTCGCGAAGCAGATCCCGGAGCCGATCATGGGCCGCAGCCCCTCATTCGAGGAATGCCTGCGACCCGGCCAGGAGCTGAAACGGACCTATGACGCCGAACCCGACGCAAAGCGGATCGTCGACGTCGCCCGCGGATTGGAGGGGATCATCCGCAACAACTCGATCCACGCCGCGGCGGTGGTGATCGCCGACCGCCCGCTACAGGAGATCGTGCCGCTGCAGCTTGCCGAGGACCGCGCCGCTCCCGCGTCCACCGAGAGCGGATCGGGAAAGCCCGAGCGCCAGTACAAGATCGTCACCCAGTACTCGATGGTCCCGATCGAGGAGATGGGTCTGCTGAAGATGGACTTCCTCGGTCTGCGCAACCTCGACGTGATCGAGGACGCGATCGAGATCATCCGCCGCTCGCGCGGTGAGGAGATTGAGATGGAGTCGATCCCGCTCGACGACGCGAGGACCTACGCGATGCTCGCCGAAGGCGACTCGACCGGCGTATTTCAGTTCGAGTCAGACGGGATGCGGGAGGCGCTGCGCAAGGTTGGGCCGACCGAGTTCGCCGACCTGGTCGCGCTCGGCGCCCTCTACCGACCTGGCGCCATGGCCTACATCCCCGCCTATGCGCAAGGGCAAGCGCGATCCGTCGGCGGTCGCCTATCCCGACCCGCGGCTTCGGGCGATTACCGAGCAGACCACGGCTGCGTCATCTACCAGGAGCAGCTGATGGAGATCGCCCGTTCGATGGCGGGATTCTCGGGCTCTGAGGCCGACGACCTGCGCAAGGCGATTGGCAAGAAGAAGCGGGACCTGATGGCGACGATGAAGGACAAGTTCATGGCCGGGCTGAAGGAGTCGGGCACGGCGCCGAAGCTCGCCGCCGACCTCTGGAAGCTCAACGAAGCGGCGGCCGACTACTCGTTCAACAAGTCCCACGCCGCCTGCTATGGACTGATCTCCTACCGCACCGCCTACCTGAAGGCCAACTATCCGGCCGAGTACATGGCGGCGGTGATCTCCTCGGTGATGAACACCAAAGACAAGGTGCCGTTCTTCGTCAACCGATGCGAGGAGATGGGGATCGAGGTACTGCCGCCGGACGTCAACTCCTCCGACCACAGCTTCGTCGTCTCCGAGAACGCGATCCGTTTCGGACTCGATGCCGTAAAGAACGTCGGCCATGCTGCGGTCGAGGCGATCCTGCGGGCTCGTGCGGTGGCGCCGATCGCCTCGATTTGGGACTTCTGCGAGCGAGTCGATGCCCGCGCTGTAAACAAGCGGGCGATCGAATGCCTGATCAAGTGCGGGGCCCTGGACTCCACCGGCGCCACCCGCAAGGGGATGCTCGAAATTCTGCCGGCGGCCCAGTCGGCGGGACAAAAAGCTCAGGAGGACGCCCAGCTCGGCCAGGGCTCGATCTTCGATTTCGGCGAGGAGGGTGGAGGCTCCGAGGATGCCAGGGGACAGCACCGCCCGCCGATCTCCGCCGCAGAGTTCGACCGCGCCGAGCTGCTCGCGTTCGAGAAGGAGACGCTGGGCACCTATCTCTCCTCCCATCCTCTGGCCGAGGTGCGCGACGCCCTGCGCGCGCGGGTCGACTGCACGCTGGCGGAGCTCAGTGCCCGTGCCGACGGTTCCTGGGTGACCGTGGGCGGGATTGTCGTCGACTGCAAAAAGATCCGAACCAAGAGCGGCACCCAGATGATGTTCGCCACCCTCGACGACATCGATGGTCAGGTGGAGATGCTCATCTTCAAGGCCGATCAGGCCGACAGCGCCGCCGTCATATCTCCCGATTCGATAGTCCTGGTGCGCGGCCGACTCGACCACAAAGACCGCGGCGAGACCAAACTCGTCGTGCAGGAAGCCGAGCGCTTTGAACCCGGCGAAGAAGAGATAGTCAGGGCGAGCCGAGCGGCGAGGGACCCGGCGGCCCCGCTGACGCTGACGATCGACGCGGCAAAGCTTGTCCCCGGCCTTGTCGAGGAGCTGAGGACTGTCCTTGAGCACCACAAGGGCGAGGCCGACGTTCACCTGGAGATCCGCACGGGCGCGGGGGAGCCGCGCAGGATCCGGCTGGGCCACAGCTTCCGCGTGCGGCCCTCCCGCGGCCTGAAGGCGGAGCTCGACCAGATGCTCGGCCCCGACGCACTGGCGGCCTGAACCCTCGCGCCCGCCCGCGTACACTGACCTATCCATGGCCACGCGCCAGCGAGAGGAGCAAGCCGCACGGGCCGGCGAGTGCCGCCAGTGCCGCTCGTTCTGCGACAAGATGGTCGAGCCGCGGGGCTGTCTTGAGATGCGCTGCCGGTTTCTCTACAGCTACGTCGACATCTTCAGCGGCGACCAATACGTCGGCTGCATGCAGGAGGTCTTCGGCGCCGAGGTCGAGCTGGCCGCGGTGCTCCAGCCCGGGGGTTTCGGCGGGGTGAAGATGACCGGCAAGCCACTGCCCCACTGCCAGTTCTCAGTCGAGCGCGCCTATGAGGGGGACGGACCCGCCTACGGCTGCGTCAATCCCCGCTTCTTTGACTGCACCGACGAGGGCTCGGAGGGGCTGCGGGCCTTCGACCTCCGCGACCTCTGACCCGGCGGCCAAACTACGACATCGTTTCGCGTAGTATCCATCGCCATGGCTGAGACGGCGGCGGTGGCAGATGCTCAGCAACTGGTAGCGGAAGCGACCGGCGGCGGGACTGGCGGGGACGGCGACTCCAAGTTCACGCTCGAGCTCAGCCAGGATCAGATCGACATCCGCGATTGGGTGCACGGTTTTGCCGAGGGCGTGGTACGCCCGGCCGCTGCGGAGTGGGACGAGCGAGAGGAAACGCCCTGGGCGGTGATCCAGGAGGCCGCCAAGATCGGGCTCTACGGGTTTGAAGCACTCGCCCAGTTCTGGGCCGACGAGACCGGATTGACCCTGCCGATTGCAAACGAGGAGCTGTTTTGGGGGGACGGCGGGATCGGGATGGCGATCATGGGCACCTCGCTTGCCGTCGCCGCGATCTTCGGCCAGGGGACGCCGGAGCAGATGGGCGAGTGGATCCCCCAATGCTTCGGTACGCCCGATGAGGTCAAGCTCGGCGCTTTTTGCGCGTCTGAGCCCGACGCCGGTTCTGACGTCGCGGCGATTCGGACCACCGCCAAGTACGACGAGACCAAGGACGAGTGGGTGATCAACGGTCAGAAGGCATGGGCGACCAACGGGGGGATCGCCAACGTGCACGTGGTGATCGCCTCGGTCGACCGCGAGCTAGGCTCCCGTGGCCACGCGGCCTTCGTCATCCCGCCGGGGACGAAGGGTTGCGAGCAGGGGGCCAAGGTCAAAAAGCACGGTTTGCGCGCCTCCCACACCGCCGATGTCCATCTCGATGACTGCCGCGTCCCGGGTTCATGCTTGCTGGGGGGAAAAGAGAAGCTCGACGAACGGCTCGCGCGAGTTCGCGAGGGCAAGAAGGCCAAATCACAAGCGGCGATGCAGACTTTCGAGGCGAGCCGTCCAACCGTTGGCGCCCAGGCTCTCGGCATTGCCCGCGCCGCATATGAGTTCGCCTTGGATTACGCCAAGGAGCGGCGCCAGTTCGGCCGCGCGATCGTCGAGAACCAAGCGATTGCCTTCGCGCTTGCCGATATGAAGCTGGAGATCGACGCCGCGCGGCTGTTGGTCTGGCGCGCCGCCTGGATGGGCCGCTCCGGTCAGACCTTCGAGAATGCCGAGGGCTCGATGTCGAAGTTGAAGGCCGGCGAGGTAGCCGTCTGGGCGACCGAGCGCGCGATCCAGATCCTCGGCGGCAACGGCTATACGCGCGAGTTCCCGGTCGAGCGGATGCACCGCGACGCGAAGATCTACACGATCTTCGAGGGAACCTCGGAGATCCAGCGCCTGGTCATCTCGCGCGCGATCTCCGGCGTCCAGGTCAAATAAGCGCTGGCGGCGGGAGGCGCGTCCATCGTCGCTATGGGCGGCTCTTACCGCCTTCCCCCCGGCGGCGTTTGAGTCCGATCTGACGCAGGCGCTTGGCCGCCGCGACTTCCTTGCCGTCGGTGCCTTTGCGGTTGGGACCAGGGGTCTCAAGGGTGGCCGGCAGTCCCTCGAAGTGGGGCTCAGAGAGGAACGCGGCGAGGCCGCGTTTGCCCATCTCCCCCGCACCGATGTTGGCGTGACGGTCACGGCAGGAGCCGAGGGGGGCGGCGGCGTCGTTGACGTGGACGCAACCGAGTCGGTCTAGACCCAGCTTAGCGTCGGCCTCCTCGAGCACCTCTGCCAGGTGCCCCTCGTCGGTGATGTCATATCCCTGGACGAAGAGGTGACAGGAGTCCAGGCAGAGGCCGAGGCGATCCCCGCCGCCGGCTAGCTCGATCAGCTCGGCGGTCTGCTCGAAGTCACGCCCGAGCAGGCCGGCGTGCCCGGCGGTCTGCTCGAGCATCAGTGGGCATTCATCGCTTTCCTTGAGCGCTGCGGCGATCACCTTGGCCGCCCGCTTCAGCGAGGGGCCGAGCGGCTCACCTTTCTGCGCTCCGGGGTGCAGGACGACGCCCCGAGCGCCGATTTGATCACCGATCCAAAGCGCGTGTGTCAGCGAGCGCAGCGACTTTTCGCGCAGCTCCTTGTCGATGGTCGCGCAGTTGATTAGGTAGACGGCGTGGATCACAACCGCCTGCACCGGCGAGCGGTCCATCGCCTCGCTGAAGGCGGCAAAGTCCGCGCTGCCATATTTCGTCGGTCGCCACATCCGTGGGCTCTGGTGGAAGATCTGGATCGATTCGCAGCCGCGCTCGCTGCCGCGCTCAATCGCCTTATCCAGCCCGCCCGCGGTGGAGACGTGAGCCCCGATCAGCATAGGCCGAGCATCCTAGATCCGATTGCGCTGAAGGCCGGCAAATGCGCTGATCCGGGGAAGCCGGGTTAAATGCAGGGCCTAATGAGAGGGGAATTGACTGAATGAACGGACAACTGCGCTACTCGATGTTGGGCGTGCAGCTGATCGGGGCGATCGATCGAGGTGCCTCACACCCGGTGGAGGAGCTGCATGAGCAGGTCCAAAGCGGCGGCCTCTTCTTGTGGATTCACGACAAGGAGCCGGAAATCGACCAGAGCCTTTACCTTGACGAGGATCGGGCGGCGATGCTCAAGTTCTTCCAGCGCCTCGGTAGCGCCGCGGACGCGAAGCGCAAATACAACGTCGAGGAGAACGGTCTGTGCCTGCTTTTGGCCTACTGCTTCGAGGGGCTCCAACACGAGCTGCGGACCTGATCGCCCCGCGCAGCTGTGGAAACATGCGCCCCGATCTGCATGGGCGATAGCGACCTCCGACTCAGGTTTGCCCCCTCTCCAACCGGCGCGCTTCACATCGGCGGAGCCAGGACGGGGCTCTACAACTGGCTTGCGGCGCGCCACGGCGGCGGCCAGCTGGTGCTGCGCATAGAGGACACCGACCGTGAGCGCTCAACCGAGCACAACGTCGAGCAGATCCTCGATGCGCTGGGCTGGCTGGAGCTCGACTGGGACGAGGGCCCGATCTTCCAGACGGGACGGACCGCAAGCCACCAGGCCGCACTGCGCCTGCTGCTGGAGTCCGGCTCTGCCTACCGGGACTCCGCAACCGCCGGCGACGTCGAGGATTGGAAGGCAGAGCACGGGGCAAATCGCGGCTACCGCGGGGAGGCGAGCGATGAGCCGGGCGCCGCGATCCGCCTGCGCGTCCCCGACGGGGGTGAGACGGTGGTCGAGGACCTAGTCCACGGTCCCGTCGCCTTCCCCAACCGCAGCTATGACGACTTCGTCATCGCCCGCGCTGATGGCTCGGTCCTCTACAACTTCGCGGTCGCGGTCGACGATGCCGAGATGCGGATTACCGACGTGGTGCGCGGCGATGACCATCTCTCCAACACCCCGAAGCAGCTGCTGGTCCTCCGCGCCCTCGGTCACGAGCCGCCCCGTTATGCGCATCTGCCGCTGCTGCACGGCCCCGACGGGAAAAAGCTCGCCAAGCGCCACGGTGCGGCATCGGTCCAGGCGCTGCGCGCCGCCGGCTATCTGCCGGCGGCGGTGCGCAATTACCTGGCGCTCTTGGGGTGGGGAACCGACGACGACACAACCCTGATGTCAACCGAGGAGCTGGTCAAGCGCTTCCGGGTGCAGGACGTGGGAAGTTCGGCGGCGATCTTCGACGAGCGCAAGCTGCGCTGGATCAACGGTCGCTACATGCGCGCGATGGGCGCCGAGGACTACACCGCCGCCGTCGCTCGCTATCTCGGCCGCGAGCCCGATCAGCGGCTTCGCTTAGCCTGCGGCATCGCCCAGGAAAAAGCGCAGACGCTGGCCGAGGTCTGGCCGCTGATCTGTTTCCTCTTTGAGCCGCCTCGGGAGGACCCCGCGGCCTGGGCCAAGGTGATGCGGGAGGGCACCGACACTTTGCTCGCCGCGGCCCGCGAATCCCTCGCCGCCGCCGCGGACTTCGACGCCGCCGGCGTGGAGGCTGCGTTGGCGCCGTTGCCCGAACGTCTTGGCCTCAAGCCCGGCAAGCTCTACCAGCCGATCCGGGTGGCGATCACCGGTAGCACCGTCTCGCCTGGGATATTTGAGTCTCTGGCGGCGCTTGGCAGGGCGGAGTCACTGGCCAGAATCGACGCCACCGTGCAGCGCCTCCTCGCCGGATCACCGCGCTAGGAAGCCATTTCTTGCGCTGCAGCGCTAAACCGAATGCCCTCAGCTGCCGATGAGCATCGCGGATGGCGTCTATGACCGCCCACAACAACGGCAAATCCAGCCCGCATCAGGTTCTCGTCAAGGACAGCGGCGCAAAGCCCGGTCCGGCTCCGGGCAGCCGCCTCGCGGAGGCCTTCGAGGCGGTCGAGCGCTTCCCGGTCCTAATCGAGTCGCGCGAGCGGGTGATCCGTGCCGCGACCGCCGAGACCGCACGGGTCGGCGAGCTGGTCGACGCGGTCGAGGGCGACGTCGGGCTGGCGATCTCGGTCCTGCGCTTTGCCAATCGCAGCGCAGCAGCGGGCGGCGGCATCGCCGCGGTCCCGGAGGCGGTTGAGGTGTTGAAGCCCTCCGGGGTGCTGGCGATCGCCGGCACCGCACCGAGCTTTGACTTCTTTGAGTCCAACGGCGGCTGGGAGCTGAAACCGGAGCGCTTTCGCATCCACGCGCTCGCCTCCCAGCGCGCCGCTGAGGAGGTCGGTCGCGCGGTGGGTTGGCCTGAGCGCGAAGAGCTGGCCGTGGCGGCGCTGATCCACGACGTTGGCCGACTGGTCATCTCGCGGCTGCATCCCGGCTACAAGACCTTCTTTGACGCGGTTTCCCGCACCCCCGAGCAACGGGTGCGCGAGGAGCGCGAGCAGCTCGGTATCGACCACGCCCTGGTTGGCGGGGTCCTCGCCCGGCGCTGGAATTTCCCGAAACGGCTGGCGCTGGCGATCGAGCGCCATCACTCCGAGGACGCCGAGGGACTAGCGGCGATGGTCGCCGTCGCGGATATGATCGGGCACTACGCGCAGGGCGAGGCGATCTCAGCCGAGCGGTTGCGCGCCACAGCCGAGCGCTGCGGCCTCGGGGTCGAGGCGTTGCGCGACCTGCTCTACGAACTGCTTTACTCGCGCCAGGATTTGGGCCGGAGCAGCGAGCCCTGCCCCCTCTCGACCCGGGAGCTCGACGTTCTCAGGCACCTCTCCGAGGGCATGGTCTACAAGCAGATCGCCGGCGAAATGCACCTTTCTGTCTCGACAATTCGAACCCACCTGCACAACGTCTACGGCAAGATCGGCGCCGTCGACCGCGCCCAGGCAGTGCTCACCGCGCGCGACAGAGGCTGGATCTAGGGCTCAATCGATCAGCGACTCGCGCAGCGCGATCGCCACCGCGTGGGTGCGGTTGCGGGCACCGAGGCGGGACATGATGTTCTTGGTGTGGGTCTTGACCGTCTCCTCGCTGAGGTCGAGCTCGCGGGCGGCGACGGTGGTCGACTGGCCGTCGGCGAGCCGCTGAAGGATTTGCCGCTGGCGGCGGGTCAGCTTGCCGCGACTTCCCCGGGGGGGACGGCCGGGTCGATGAAGCTCTCCTGCAAAAGCGCCGACTCGACCGCCCGGCGCAGCTCCTGCGCCCCCGCGGTGCGCGCCACGTAGGCAGTCGCTCCCGCCTGCAGGGCCGCGGTGGCAATGTGGCGCTCGGGGCGCTCACCGTGGGCGACTATGCCGAGACTGGGCGCTGCCTCGTGCAGGGCGCGGATGGCATCGTTGCCGCTCATCCGCGGCCCGCCGCCGTTTCTCCAGCGCATGTCGACGATCGCCACGTCGAAGTTTCCGATGTCGCGGATCAGCTCAAGGCCCTCCTCGCGGCTGGCGCTCTCCTGGACCTCGAACCCGTCCCCAAGCAGGCCGCGCACCCCGAGCCGGACGAGTGGGTGACCGTCGATCACAAGGCAGGAGGGGCGCTCGCTCAGGACTGATTCCGATCTGCTTCGGATACCGCACATGGGCTCCGGCCCGACCCGGAGCATCGCCGACCGATCCTAGCCGAGCCCGGTCCGGATCGTGCGGTAGAAAGGAATCGTGATCTCGATCACCTCAAAGTCCCGCTACGCGGTGGTCGCGCTGGCCGAGCTGGCGCGCTCGGGGGAGCGACCGGTGCCGATCAAGGAGCTGGCCGAGCGCCGCGACATCCCCGATCAGTTCCTCGAGCAGCTCTTCTCGACCCTGCGCCGCGCCGGGCTGCTGAGCAGCCATCGCGGGATGAAGGGTGGCTACACCCTCGCCCGTCCGGCGGAGGAGATCACCGTGCTGGAGGTGGTCCAGGCGCTGGATGGCAAGATCGGCCAGGAGGCCGACGAGGCCGGCGGGATTTGGGCCGAGGGCGTCAGCGCCCTCCGCAAGGTCCTCGGCCAGACGACGATTGCCGAAGTGGCCCGCCGCGAGGCGGCCGAGGCGGGATCGGGCATGTATTACATCTAGTAGTACTCCGTTAGCTTGAAGGAGGTCAGCCGACCGCCTCGAACTCCTCTGCTGGAAACGTCGTCGCGGAGGAGGTCAAGATGGGTGCTGTGGCTTCTCTATCGGATCGTGAGCTGCAACGAGTGCGTCCTCGGCTGGTGGAGTTCGCCGCCGAGATCTTTCAATCGATGCCCCGCAAGGATCAGCGCCGTTGGGGGGAGTGCTACCTGCGCGGGCTGATGCTCGACGGTAAGCGCAAGTCGATCGAGCCGATGGCCGCACGCTTGGAGGACGGGGATGAGCAGTGCCTGCAGCAGTTCGTCAATCAGTCGCCGTGGGATTGGCGGCCGGTGCGAAGAGCGCTGGCAGAGCGGATCAGCGCTCAGATTGAACCCGATGCCTGGATCATCGACGACACCGGATTCCCGAAGTTCGGGAAGATGTCGGTCGGGGTGGCGCGGCAGTACTCCGGTGCGCTGGGGAAGGTCGGTAACTGCCAGATCGGCGTCTCGATCAACGCCGCCTCAGAGCGCGCCTCCTGTCCGCTTGACTGGCGCTTGTTCATCCCCAAGGAGTGGGACGAGGAGAGCGAGGCAAACCAGGAGCGGCGCTTAAAGGCGGGGCTTGGCGATGAGATTCACCACGTCGAGAAGTGGCGCCTGGCGCTGGAGATGATCGATGAGCTCCGCTCCTGGGGGATAAAACCGCCGGTCCTCCTCGGCGACGGCGCCTACGGGGATGTCACCGAGCTGCGCAGCGGCCTGCAGGAGCGCGAGATCGGCTACCTGCTGGAGGTCAAGGGCGAGCTCTCCGCCTACCCCGAGTCGGTAAAGCCCGAGCGTCCCCCCTACGGGGGCAACGGACGGCCGCCCACCGCACGCTACCGAGAGGATCCCTCATCGCTTAAGCAGCTCGCGCTTTTGGCCGGCAAGAAGGCGGCGGTGACGGTCAGCTGGCGAGAGGGCACGCGCGGAAAGATGCAGTCGCGCTTTCTCTCCCTGCGGGTCAGGCCCGCCAACCTAGCGCTCCGCCGCAAAGCAGACAAAAACAGTGCGGAGCTTCCGCTCATATGGCTTTTGGTCGAGTGGCCCTCGGGTAAGCAGGAGCCGACCAAGTACTGGCTCTCCAACCTGCCCGCCGAGACGCCACTGCGCGAGCTGGTCTCACTGGGCAAGCTGCGTTGGCGGATCGAGCAGGACTACCGCGAGCTGAAGGACGCCCTCGGCCTGGACCACTTCGAGGGCCGCACCTACCGTGGCTGGAACCACCACGTCACCCTGGTTTCGATCGCCCACGCCTTCCTCACCCTGGAGCGAGAACGCCGCCCTCGAGCACGGGCGGCAGCCTGACCCTCTTCGGAGTCCTCCGGGAGCTGCAAGCGCTCCTGGCCTGCTGGCAGGGCACCTGCCCCACCTGCCGCAGAGAGCTGCCGCCCGACCATCCGCTACGGGCACCACCGATCTAACGGAGTACTACTAGTGCACCGTCTCTAAAACAGTGCACCGTCTCTAAAACGGCTTTACACCGCCCGACCTTCTCGAGGATCGAGTCGATCGAGGCGGTCCAGACGAAGGGCTTGGGATCGTCGTTGTGAGCTTCCAGGTAGTTCTCGATCGAGGCGATCAGGTCGGGCACGCTGTAGAAGATCTTCGGCGGCGAGGGCTCGCTCACCGGCTTTCAGGCGAGGATCGGCAAAACCTGGACCTACGAGGGCAAAAAAGTGAGCCTCTTCACGGCCAAGTGCCTTAAGCGGCAGCCTGTTTGCCCACGGCGAAATCACCTTCCCAAGCGGCACCAAAGTCCCCGATAAAATCGCTAAAGCATGCGGCTAGAGCGTCCGGGAGCCTCGACCGGCGGCCCTTGAGCTACCCGATGGCGAGCGCCCTGATCCACCCAGTCCGCGCCGAAATAAGAGCGAGATCGAGCCGGGAGTGCAGCAACGACGCTTCAGGCTCAGCTCCAGACGCCGATTTGGGCTCGGCCCGATCGCCGCCGGCGGACTTCTCGGCCCTAGACTGCCCGGCAGTGCCAGCTGACCAGATGCCCCGGATCTGATGCGGATCGGCGCCGAGGCCTCGGCCGTGGTCGGCGACACGCCGCTGGTCTCGATGCTGCGCCTCAGCGAGGGGCTGGGGGCCGAAGTCTGCGCGAAGCTCGAGTACCTCAACCCCGGCGGCTCGATCAAGGACCGGATCGGGGTGGCGATGATCGATGCCGCCGAGGAGCAGGGGCTGATCAAGCCGGGCCGCTCGACGATCGTCGAGCCGACCAGCGGCAACACCGGCATCGCGCTGGCGATGGTCTGCGCGGCGCGAGGTTATGAGTTGATCCTCACCCTGCCGGAAGGGATGAGCCGCGAGCGGGCAAAGCTCTTGCGCGCCTATGGCGCCGAGGTTCGCGAAACGCCTTCCCTGGGAGGGATGAGCGAGGCGGTTGAGCTGGCTGGGGCAATCTGTGAGCAGCGCAAGGGCTTCATGCCGCAGCAGTTCTCAAATCCGGCCAACCCCGACGCGCACCGGCGCACGACCGCAGAGGAGATCTGGCGCGACACCGACGGCAGCCTCGGCGCCTTCGTCGCGGGCGTCGGCACAGGCGGGACGATCACCGGGGTGGGGCGGATGCTCAAGGAACGCGACCCGGCGGCGCTGGTGGTCGCGGTCGAGCCGCAGTCATCCCCGGTCCTATCGGGCGGCGCGCCCGGATCCCACAAGATCCAGGGGATCGGCGCCGGCTTCGTCCCCGCCGTGCTGGATCGCTCGGTGATCGACGAGGTGGTGGCGGTTGGCGATGAGGAGGCGTTGGAGACGGCGCGCCTGGCCGCCCGGCGCGAGGGCATCCTCGCCGGCATCTCGGCCGGGGCGAACATCAGGGTCGCGCTCGAGGTCGCCGCGCGCCCGGAGCTTGCCGGCAAGCGGGTGGTGACGATCGTCTGTGACTCGGGCGAGCGCTACGTCTCCCTACCCTTCTTCTTCCCATGACCGCTGCCTTGAGAGGTGCCCTGCGCGAGGTGAGGGCAGGGGTGGCGGCGGCGCGCGACCGCGATCCCGCCGCGCACGGGGTTTCATCGTTGGGGATTCTCGCTGGCTGGGCGGGAGTACAGGCGCTGCTTGCCCACCGGGCCGCCCACGCGATGTTCGAAGCCGGGGCTCCGAGCGCGGCTCGGGCGCTCGCCTATCTCAGCCGCGCGGTGACCGGCGTGGAGATTCACCCCGCGGCTCGGATCGGCGAGGGATTCTTCATCGACCATGGCTCGGGCGTCGTGATCGGGGAGACCGCCGAGATCGGGGATCGCGTGACCCTCTACCAAGGGGTGACCCTGGGCGGCGTCGGTCTGGAGCCCGGCAAGCGCCACCCCACGGTCGGCGACGGCGTCACCGTCGGCGCCGGCGCGAAGCTGCTCGGCCCGATCTTGGTCGGCGATGGGGCCAAGGTTGGCGCCAACACGGTGGTCGTCGAGGATGTGCCGCCCGGGGCGACCGTGGTCGGCAACCCCGGCCACCAGGTGAGGCTGAATGGCAAACGGCTCGGGGGGGCGGGCGCGGCAGAGGACTGAGCGGGGTCGACCCCGCCGCGGCCCTCTCTATTCTCGGAGGCGATGCTGCAGGCCGAGGCCGAGACCCCACAGAACCCCGAAAACCCCTCGGCGGGCGCCCCCACCGAGCCCGGGGCCGACGCGCTCGAGCGGCTGTTGGCCGAGCTCAACGGCGCCCAGCGCGATGCAGTCCTCCACGAGGACGGGCCACTGCTGGTGATCGCCGGCGCCGGCTCGGGCAAGACCCGGGTCCTGACCCACCGCATCGCCCGCCTGCTGGCAACCGGCGCGGCGCGGCCGGGGGAGATCCTGGCGATCACCTTCACCAACAAGGCGGCGGCGGAGATGCGCGAGCGGGTCGAGCAGCTGGTCGGGCGCTCCGCCCGCGCGATGTGGGTGAGCACCTTCCACTCCGCCTGCGCGCGGATGCTGCGTGCTGATGCCGAGCGGCTCGGCTACTCGCGCGGCTTCACGATCTATGACGAGTCGGACTCGCTGCGGATGCTGAAGCGCTGCATCGGTCGAGCTGCACGTCGACCCGAAGCGCTACCCGCCACGCGTCGATTCGCTCCCAGATCTCAGGCGCCAAGAACCAGCTAATCGACGCCGACGCATACGCCCCAGGCCCAGGGCAGCGTCTTCGAGGAAGTCGTCGCCGACGGCTTACGCACTGTACGAGCAGCGGATGCTCGAGGCCAACGCGATGGACTTCGACGACCTGCTCGTCCGTACGGTCAACGGCCCTGGAAGCTGCATCGCGGAGGCGCGCGAGCGCTGGCGTCGCAGCTTCCGCCACGTTCTCGTCGACGAGTACCAGGACACCAACCACGCCCAGTACCGGCTGCTGCAGCTGCTCGTCGCCGATCACGGCAACCTGATGGTGGTCGGCGACGAGGATCAGTCGATCTACGGGTTCCGCGGCGCCGACATCCGCAACATCCTCGACTTCGAGCGCGACTTCCCCGACGCCGAGGTCGTCAAGCTCGAGCAGAACTACCGCTCCACGCAGACGATCCTCTCCGCCGCCAACGCGGTGGTCGAGCGCAACCGCCAGCGGCGCCCGAAGCGACTGTGGACCGAAGTCGCGGGCGGTGAGCCGGTGCGGCTCGCGGAGCTATCGGACGAGCACGAGGAGGCGCGCTGGGTGGCGGGGGAGATCGAGCGCCTCGCCGCCGAGGAGAGCGTTCGGCGCTCGGAGGTGGCGGTCTTCTACCGGACCAACGCGATGAGCCGGGTGCTGGAGGACACCCTGGTCCGCTTCGAGCTGCCCTATCAGGTGATCGGCGGGACCAAGTTCTATGAGCGCGCGGAGATCAAGGACGCGGTCGCATACCTCAGCCTGCTGGTCAACCCCTCCGATCAGGTCTCCTTCGCCCGGGTCGTCAACTCACCGCGGCGGGGGATCGGCAACACCACCCAGGGACGGCTGGCGGCGCACGCAAACACCACCGGCCTGCCGATCTGGGATATCGCGGGGAGGGCCGAGGACGTCCCGGGGCTGAGCGCCGCCGCGATCAGGGCGGTCGACCGCTTCCACGCGACGGTGGAGGAGCTGCGCGGGAGGACGGAGTCTGCTTCGGTCGCCGGGCTGCTTGAGGCGATCCTGCGCGAGACCGGATACCTGGAGGCGCTGGCTGCCGAGCGGACGGTCGAGGCAGAAGGGCGCGTTGAGAACCTCCAGGAGCTGGTCGGAGTCGCCAGGGAGTTTGACCTAAACCGCGAGCGGGAGGGCGATGGCGGGGTGCCCCCGGTGGAGGAGTTTCTCCAGCAGATCTCCCTCTACACCGAGCAGGACGGCCTCCGCGACGGGGAGGAGGAGGCGCTGATCACGCTGATGACCCTCCATAACGCCAAGGGGCTTGAGTACGACACGGTCTTCATCGTCGGCTGCGAGGAGGGATCCTTCCCGCACATCCGCGCCCTCGAGGAGGGCGGAGAGGAGGAGGAGCGACGGCTTTGCTACGTCGGCATCACCCGCGCGCGCCGGCGGCTCTACATGACCTGGGCCCGCCAACGCAGGTTGTTTGGTCGCTCTGAACAAAATCTGCCCTCGCGCTTTGTCGATGAGCTACCGAGCGATCTGACCGAGCGGGAGGGCGGCGGCGCCGCTGCGATTGGGTGGGACGCGGGAGGCGGCGGGCGCGGTGCGCCGGCGCCGATCGAGCCCGGCCCGGCGCTTTTGCTGCAGGCCGGCGACGATGTCCTCCACGCCAGCTTCGGCGACGGCGTCGTCACCGGAGTCGAGCCGGGCGGGGTGATCGTCGTGCGCTTCGCCGAGGACGGGTCAGAGCGCAAGCTGATGGCCGACTACGCGCCGATCCGGAAGCGCTAGGCGCGTGGCGGCGCGGGTTCTCGACGGCAAGGCCCTCGCTGCGCGGGTCCGGGAGCGGGTCGCGCGCGAGGTCGCGCAGATGCCTTCGCCGCCGGGCCTCGCGACCGTCCTCGTCGGTGCGGACCCGGCATCCCACGTCTACGTGCGGATGAAGCGCGAGGACTCAGCGCAGGTCGGGATCGCGTCCTTTCACCACCAGCTCGATGCCAACGTCTCCGAAGCGGAGCTCGCTGCGCTGATCCGCTCCCTCGACCGAGACGACCGGGTTCACGGCATCCTGATCCAACTCCCCCTGCCGGGCCACCTAGACCAGGATGCCCTGATCTCGCTGGTCGACCCCGCCAAGGACGTCGACGGTCTCACCCCCCTCAGCGCCGGTCTGCTCAGCCAAGGCCAGCCGGCGGCGATCGCCCCCTGTACACCGGCGGGAGTGATGGGACTGTTGGATGAGGCGGGGGTCGAGCTCGACGGCGCGCGGGCGGTGGTGATCGGGCGCTCGATCCTGGTCGGTAAGCCGCTGGCCGTGCTCCTGCTGGCAGCCGATGCAACCGTCACCCACTGCCACTCCCACACCCGCGAGCTCGCGACGATCTGCCGCGAGGCCGAGGTGCTGATCGCCGCGGCAGGGTCACCCGGTCTGATCACGGCGGAGATGGTGCGCCCGGGAGCTGTGGTCATCGACGTCGGCACCAATCGTGGAGAGGAAGGCCTCGTCGGCGACGTCGACTTCGACGCAGTTCGCGAGGTCGCCGGGGCGATCACGCCGGTTCCGGGCGGGGTCGGCCCGATGACCCGGGCAATGCTGCTGGTGAACACCCTGCGTGCGGCCCGTCGGCTGGCAGCCGCAAGCTTCTAGGCTCGGCCACCTGTTTTACATCTTCCGCCCTGCGGCGGGTGTAGGGTCGGTGCGAACCTAGTCCGCCACAGACCAGTCATGGAGGGACGCACAGATGGAACTCGACAAGCTGAGCACGGGAGAGAAAGTCGCGGCGGGTTCCGCGATCCTGCTCTTCATATTCATGTTCTTCACCTGGTTTGGAGTCGAAGTCTCCGGTGTGGGCGGCTTCTCCGGCAGCGTGCCGGGGGCGGGCGGCGACGCCTGGGACGCACTCGAATTCATCCCGATCATCCTGGTCATCGCGATCGTCGCCGCGGTCGGTGTCGCGGTGATGGGGCTGACCGAGTCCTCCTATGAGCCGCCGATCTCAATGAACGCGGTGGTCACCGTGCTCGGCGCCCTCTCATTCCTGCTGATCTTGTTTCGAATCATCGACCCACCGAGCTTCGGCAGCTTTGGCGGAGTTTCGGTTAATGGGACCGTCGAAATCGGAATCTTCCTCAGCCTGGCTGCCGCTGCCGGCATCACCTATGGCGGTTATCTGGCGATGAAAGAGGAGGGTACGTCCTTCGGCGAGACCGCCGACCGCCTCTCCGGCGGCGGCCCCGCCCCGACACCGCCGCCGCCACCGGGCGCGCCGCCGCCTCCTCCTCCGCCTGCAGCACAACAACCCCCGCCGCCGCCCCCGCCGGGCACGCCGCCGCCGCCGCCCCCGCCGACTGGCGGCTCCCAGGGCGGAGTTTAGGTAGCGCGGAGCGCGGATCTAATCAGGCACGAGGCCGCTGGCAACTCGTCTGGCAAAAGCGATCACCGTCATCATCGGGTTCACCCCCACCGAGGTCGGGAACAGTGATGCGTCGGCGACGTAGAGGCCGGCGAGGCCGTTGACCGAGCCGTCGACGGCGCATACTCCCGCGCTCGGATCGGCGCTGATCCGCGCCGTGCCCATCGGGTGGAAGGCCTCAAGTCGCAACTCCGCGGGCTTTAAGACCCTCGCCTCAAACTCGGGCAGCTGCTCGGGTGAGAGCGTGCGAACCCCGGCAACGTTGGGGTAGACCTCGCTCGCCCCGGCGGCAAAGTGGATCTCGGCGGCGCGGGCGATGCCGAAGCTGAGGCGGCGGGCATCTTCGTCGGTCAGCCGGTAGGTGGCACGCAGCGAGCCGTCGCCGGCGAGCCCGACCCGCCCGCAGGAGCGGTCGGAGAGGTGGACGCCAATCGAGCCGACGTGGCCGAAGTCAAGCATCGCCCGCTGGTGCTCGCGACCGGTTCCGAGCAACCAGGCGCCGCCGAAGGCCAGCGGCGTGAACGTCGCCTCAAGCAGGATCTCCCGCGATGCCCACTCATCGACGTAATAGCTCTGCATCACTCCCTCCCAGCCACGCACCTCCTCCCCGTAGCGGGCCCCGACCCAGCAGGCGGGATGGATGTGGAGGTTGCGGCCGAGCTGGCGCCCGCCGAGGCCTGAGCGCAAAAGCAGCTCCGGAGTGCCCAAAGCGCCGCCGGCGACGATCACCGCGTGGCGGACGTGTACGCAGTAGCTATTGCGCCCGCCGCCGCTGACTGTGCAGCGCACGCCGACCGCCCTGCCGTCCTCGACCAGGACTGCCTGCGCCCCGACCCCGGTGCGGATGCGGGCTCCCGCGGCGACCGCGCGCGGCAGGTAGCTGACGTGCATTCCCTGCTTGGCGTCAATCTCGCAGCCAAACGGGCACGAGCTGCACTGCACGCAGTTGCCCGCATTGCGCGAAATCGGGCCGCCGCTGGCGCCCAGCGACCGCGCCCCCTCCATCGCAAGCTGGCCGTTTCGACCCATCCGCTCGGGGTCAAGCGGCGCCACACGCAGGAACTCCTCGGCCTCGGCGTAGTCGGGCTCAAGCTCACTGGCCCAGGTGATGCCGTAGCGCAGCCGCCAGTCCGCCAGCACGGCCTCGGGTGCACGGAAGCAGGTGCCGGAGTTGATCACCGTCGTACCGCCGAGCGTCCTCGCCACCGGGACCGGGATCGGCGGCCGCCCTTCGGCGATCGTCAGGCCGCTGTCGCGGTAAAGGGAGGCGATCGCCTCAAGCGGATCGCTTGGGTAGCTCTCGCGGTCGAAATGTTGCCCGGCCTCCAGCACGATCACGTCGAGGCCGGCCTCGGCCAAGGTCGCCGCGGCAACCGCGCCGCCGGCGCCTGAGCCGACGATCACCACGTCACATTCCTCGCCGTCGCCCTGGGGATCCATCTCACCCAGCGAGCCGGCCGGCTCGGGCAGCGAGCCGTCGGCCAGCGAGCAGCTGCTCCTGAACCCGATCCGGTCGCTGACCTGCGGGTTGACCGAGTAACCGAGGGTCGAGAAGACCTTCGCCATCAAGATCAGGTCGTGGAGGAGGCCGAGGCGCGAGCCCTCCATGCGACGCAGGAAGTCCTCGCGGGTTGGGAGGTCCAGGCGGCTAAAGCGCCAGGGGAAGGGCAGCCACTCAAATACCCACAGCGCCAGGCGCAGGCGGGCGAGGACGCGCGGGGAGGTCGAGGTGAGGAATGCCGCCAGCGGGCCGGATACCTCGACATCGCGCTCGGCCGCCGGCAGCCCGTCGATGCCCGGTGCCATCGCTTCGCAGATCGCGCTCAGCGTTCCCAACTCGGCGGCCGAGAGCCCCGGCGCGGGTCTTCAGCCAGGCTCGACCGGACGGCCGATCCGGCCGATCAGCGACCAGAGCCAGAGCGCCACCAGCACAAGCGAGCCGTCGAGGAGGAAGTTGAGCAGGTAGATGAAGACGTGCTGGTCAAAGATGTAGAAGCCGAGCGCCGAGAGCGAGGATGCCGTCTTGCCCACCGCGAGGAGCAGCAGCAGGGAGCGGTAGCGGACCACGTCCATCTGCGCGATCAGGCAGATCCCGGTGATCACCACCATGTAGGAGAAGGCCAGCCCCAGCCAGAGCTGCTCGGTGCCGTGGGGAGCGCGGACGAATCCGCCGAGGTCGCCGCCGAGGTCAGAGATCGTGTCGAGGACGGCGTTGGGCGCGGCGATAAAGAGGATTCCCACCACGGCGAAGCTGACGGCGAGCAGGCGTAGGGCGAAGACGACGAATCTCTCAGTCCGCTTCCCCCGCATCCGCCGGCACTCTAACTGGCTGGGCAGCCAAATGGCCGACACCTACAATCACGCGGGTGATCGATCGGGAGCAGGTTCTCCATCTCGCAAGGCTGGCCCGGCTGCGCCTCGATGCGGATGAGGTGGCGAGGATGACGGGGGAGCTCTCGGGGATCTTGGAGCACGTCGATCGGATCGCCGCGCTGGCGCTGGAGGACGTCCCGCCGACCTCGCACGTGGTGGAGCTCGAGAACGTGCTGAGGCCCGACCGGCCGCGGCCGAGCTGGCCCAGGGATGTCGTGTTGGCGCAGGCTCCCGATCCGGTCGACGGCTCGTTTCGGGTTCCCTCGCCCCAAGCCGACGGCTGATGGAGGAGATTCTCGAGCTGACCGTGACTGAGGCGACGGCGAAGGTCGCGGCCGGGGAGATCTCGTCGCGGGAGTGCTCTGAGGTCTGGCGCGGGGCCGCGGCTGGGGATCAGCTGAACGCCTATCTGTGGCGGGCCGAGGACGATCTGGGCGAGGGCGAGGGACCTCTCGCCGGTATTCCGGTCGCCGTCAAGGACATCTTCTGCACCGAGGGTGTGCCTACCACCGCGGCTTCCCGCATCCTTGACGGCTACCTGCCCCCCTACACGGCGACGGCCGTGCGGAGGCTGACCGAGGCCGGTGCCTCGGTGCTCGGCAAGACCAACATGGACGAGTTCGCCATGGGCTCCTCGAACCGAGAACTCGGCCTTCAGGCCACGTCCAACCCCTGGGACCTGGAGCGCGGTGCCGGGCGGCTCCTCGGGCGGCTCCGCCGCCGCGGTGGCCGCCGGCGAGGCGCTCTGGGCGCTCGGGCACCGACACCGGCGGCTCGATCCGCCAGCCGGCGGCGCTCTGCGGCGTCGTCGGCATGAAGCCCACCTACGGCGCCGTGTCGCCGCTACGGCCTCATCGCCTTCGCCAGCTCGCTCGACCAGATCGGGCCGCTCACGCGCACCGTGTACGACTGCGCGCTGCTGCTGCGCACCATCGTGCGGGCGCGACCCGCTGCGACTCGACCAGCGTCGGGCTCGCCGGCGAGCGCTCGCAGCGCCGAGCCGGAGCGGCTCGACGGGCTGCGCTTCGCGGATGCCGAGCGAGTACTGGCGCGAGGGCATCGAGCCCGGCGTGCGCGCGCGCTTCGAGGAGACGCTTGGCGCATGATCGAAGGAGCTCGGCGGCAGCTGCGTCGAGATCAGCCTGCCGCACACCGAGTACGGCTCTGCCGGCCTACTACATCATCGCGCCGGCCGAGGCCTCCGCGAACCTGGCGCGCTTCGACGGCGTGCGCTACGGCTACCGCGCGACGGGCGCCGGCGACCTGATCGAGATGTACGAGCGACCCGCGGCGAGGGCTTCGGCCCGGAGGTCAAGCGGCGCATCATGATCGGCACCTACGCGCTCTCGGCGGGCTACTACGACGCCTACTACGGCCAGCGCGCAGAGGGTGCGCACCCTGATCGCGGCGCGACTTCGACGGCCGCCTTCGCCGAGGTCGACCTGCTCGTCTCGCCCGACCTCGCCCACCGTCGCCTTCCGGCTCGGCGAGCGCACCGCCGACCCGCTGGCGATGTACCTGAGCGACATCTGCACCGATCCCGGTCAACCTCGCCGGCCTGCCGGCCATCTCGATCCCGCTGCGGCCTGCCGGCGGCGGGCCCCACTGCCGGTCGGCTTCCAGCTCATCGGCGCCGGCCTTCACCGAGAACCGCTGCTCGAGCGCCGCCCACGCACTCGGAGCAGGCGATCGCGCGTTCGACCGCACGCGCCCGGGAGGTGCAGGTGGCTCGAGCTGGAGCGCCGGTGTATCGGCCTCGAGATCCACGTCGAGCTCGACAACGCAGACCAAGATGTTCTGCGGCTGCGCCGTGACCAAGGGCGACGAGCCCAACACGCACACCTGCCCGGTCTGCCTGGCGCACCCCGGCGCGCTGCCGGTGGTCAACGAGCGCGCCGTCGAGTACGCCGCGCGCATCGCCGCTGGCGCTGGAGCTGCGCGGTGCGGCCGCGCAACATCTTCCACCGCAAGAACTACTTCTATCCCGACCTGCCCAAGGCCTACCAGATCAGCCAGTACGACGAGCCCCTGCCGTGGCCGGCTGGTTCGAGTACTGGGTCGGCGACGAAGCTGACGTGCCGCATCAACCGCGTGCACATGGAGGAGGACGCCGCCAAGCTGGTCCACGCCGGCGGCGACGCCGGCCGCATCGCCGGCTCCGACTACTCGCATGGTCGACTTCAACCGCGGCGGCACGCCGCTGATCGAGATCGTCACCGAGCCCGACATCCCGTCGCCCGAGGCGGCCCGCGAGTTCCTGCAGCAGCTGCGCAACCCGGTCGCGAGCTCGGCGTGAGCGAGTGCAACATGGAGGAGGGCCAGATCCGCTGGGACGCCAACATCAGCGTGCGGCCCGGCCGGCAGCGAGCGAGCTGGGCACGCGCACCGAGCTCAAGAACATGAACAGCTTCCGCTTCCTGCAGCAGGCGCTCGAAGCCGAGCTTCCCGCGCCAGATCGAGCGTGCTCGAGGCGGGCGGCACGATCGACCAGGAGACGCTGCACTTCGACCCCGAGACGGGCGACCCACGCCGCTGCGCTCCAAGGAAGAGGCGCACGACTACCGCTACTTCCCCGAGCCCGACCTCGTGCCGCTGGCGCCCACCGAGGAGATGCTGCGTGCGGCGCGATCGCTCGCTGCCAGAGCTGCCGGCGGCGCGGATCGTGCGCTACCGAGAGGAGCTGGGCCTGGCGCCCGATGCCGCGACGCTGCTCGCCGCTGACCCGGATACCGCCGCCTACTTCGAGCAGACCACGGCGGCGGCCACCGGGATCGAACCGCGCGTGGTGGCCAACTGGGTCAGCGGCGAGCTGGCGGCCGCCCTGCGCCAGGACGGCGCCCAGACCAGTCCCTCGCAATCCAAAGTCAAGCCGGCCGCACTGGCTGCACTGGTGGTCCTGGTCCAAGCGAGGAAGGTCTCCCATGGCAGCGCCAAGGCGGTGCTGGCGAGGCTCGTCACCGAGGGGGGAGATCCGGCCGAGATTGTCGAGCGGGAGGGCCTCGCCCAGATCTCCGATTGCGGCGAGCTGGGCGAAATAGTCAGCGCCGCCGTTGCAGCGAACCCGGAGGCCGCAGCCCAGGTCCGCAGCGGTAACGAGAAAGCGATAGGCGCAATCGTCGGTACCGTGATGAGGGAGACCAAGGGTCGCGCCGACGGGGGCGAGGTGAACCGCCTGATCCGCGAGAGGCTCAACCGCTGAGCGCGATCGCAGCAACTTTGTAACAGACTGTCACAAAGTGCTACCTTGGCCGCATGGCCTGGAACGTCGTGATCGCCGGTGGGGGCTTCGGCGGAGCGATGGCGGCGCGCGAGCTGGAGCGGTTGATGGCGCAGCAGTCGGTCCGCCTCGTGCTCGTCAACGAGGCCAACTTCATGCTCTACACGCCGTTTCTGCCCGAGGCGGCGGCGGGAACGCTGGAGCCGCGCCATGTCGTCACGCCGCTGCGCGAAATCCTCAAGCGCACCTACTTGCGGCTTGGATCGATCGTCGGCCACGACCCAGAGCAAAAGACGGTCGCCCTGCGGGCCAAATACGGCGATCTCGAGACGCTCCCCTACGATCAGCTGCTGCTCGCGGTGGGATCGGTGTCCCGGGTGCTGCCGCTGCCGGGCCTGGCCGAGCACGCGGTTGGCTTCAAGTCCCTCGCCGACGCGATCTGGCTGCGCAACCACGTGGTCGAGACGCTGGAGGAAGCCAACGCGACCGAGGACCCGGCTCGCCGCGACGAGCTGCTCACCTACGTCTTCGTCGGTGGTGGCTACGCGGGGCTCGAGGCGCTAGCCGAGCTGCAGGATTTTGCCGCCGACGCGATGGAGAGCTACCCCCGCGCCAGGCTGCACGGGATGCGCTGGGTGTTGGTCGAGGCGAGCGGCAGGGTCCTGCCGGAGATCGACGCTCAACTCGCCGAGTATGCCCTGCGCGAGCTGCGCGGGCGGGGAATCGACATCCGCCTGCAGACGACCCTGGAGGAGGTCGGCGCAAACTCGGCCCGGCTCTCAAGCGGCGAGACCCTGGCGACCCAAACCGTAGTCTGGACGGCGGGTGTTGCGCCGCATCCCAGCCTGCGCGAGCTCAACGTCCCCCTCAACGAGCGCGGCCAGGCCCCGGTGGATGAGTTCCTGAAGGTCGAGGGAATGGACTCGGTCTGGGCGGTCGGCGACTGCGCTGGGGCACCTGACCCGCGTGGTGGCCTGTGCCCCCCGACCGCCCAGCACGCGGTGCGCGAGGGTCCGCGAGCGGCGCGAAATATCGCCGCGGCGCTCGGCGTCGGCTCGGCTCGGCCCTTCGGCTACCGCAGCACCGCCTCCTTCGTCAACCTCGGCCGCTATAAGGCCGTCGGCAAGGTCGGCGAGCGGACCTTCCGCGGCTTCCCCGCGTGGTGGATGGCCCGCAGCTACCACATGAGCCAGATTCCGGGGGCCGCCCGCAAGGCCCGCGCGGTGCTCGACTGGACCGCCGGCCTGCCCTTCAGCAGAGACATCTCCGAGGTCGGCACCATCGGCCATCCCAAACCGTTGAAATAGGGCGATGGGCTACGAGTACCTGGTCATCGCCTTCTTCTTCGGCCTCCCGACCGCGATCATCGGCAAGCGCAAGGGCAGCTCGTTCTGGCTGTGGCTTTTGATCGGCACCGTGTTGCCGGTCCTCGGCCTGCTCGTGGTGATCTTCTACCGCTCCGAGCGCAACGAACCCGAACGCCAGTGCCCCACCTGCCGCAAGGCCGTCAAGCTCTACGTCCAGGTCTGCCCCCGTTGCGGCACCGATCTGTACCTCCCCGACCCGGCCGAAGTCCGCCACCCCGGAGTGCGTAGGGGCCCGTGGGGTCCTACCTCAACCAGGTCCTGACGATCGCGTTGGCGAAGCCGAGGCCGTAGCGCATCACCGCCGGCTTCTTGGAGTGTCCGTGGAGGCGGGGCTCGACCGTGATTGGCACCTCCTTTGCCGGGATCCCCCGCTTGATCGCCTCGATCATGAACTCGGAGGTGTGGAACTGCTCCTGGCGGAGGACGAGCTGGGGGAGGACCGTGGTGCGGACCGCGCGGTAGCCGTTTGAGCAGTCGGTGACGTGGGTGCGGGTGATCAGGGAGACGACTCTGTTGAAGAAGACGATGCCGAGCTCGCGGGCGAAATGATTGCGGTCGGCCTGGCCGAGGATGCGCGAGCCGTGGGCGACGTCTACCTCCCCCTCGAGGACCGGCCCGACCAGTCGCTCCATCTCCGCCGGAAGGTGCTGGCCGTCGGCGTCGAGGGTGACGACGACCGCGGCGCCGGAATCGACCATCAGCCGATAGCCGGTGCGCAGCGCTGCGCCGCCGCCGCGGTTGATCACGTGACGGGCGACGATCGCCCCATGCTCGGCGGCGACATCGCCGGTGCCGTCGCGTGAGCCATCGTCAACGACCAGCACCGCCGTTGGCAGCCCGCAGACCTCGGCCGGGATCTGGTCGAGCACCTGACCGATGCTCTCGGCCTCGTTGTAGGCCGGGACGAGGACCGCGACCCTGCCTTGAAAGCGGGCCGGCAACTCCGCCTGTCGGAACTCCTCCCAGGCGAGTCCCTCGAGCACCGCCGAGAGCTGGCGCGAGTTGCGCGCCGCCTGCGAAAGCGCCCGCAGGATGAGCAAAAAGAGGACGAAAATCGCGAAGACGGCGAGGCCGAGAATCCGGCCGCCGTTTCCCTTTTCAAAGGAAAAGGCCGAGAGCAGCCTGTCGGTGATTTCGGTGCCGGAGACGATCGCCAGGCCGATCCCCGCCGCGAGCAGGATCAGCACGTCGACGTTGCGCAGCGAGTGGCGGCGGAGGA
This sequence comes from uncultured Solirubrobacterales bacterium, assembly GCA_963722965.1. GTDB lineage: Bacteria > Actinomycetota > Thermoleophilia > Solirubrobacterales > 70-9 > DATLSM01. The sequence continues at coordinate 42,854 of CAVROX010000011.1, forward strand.
GCGCGTAGGCGATCAGCGCGATCGCGGCGATCAGACCCGCGCTGCGCAGCGCGGTCAGTTCTGCCGGGAGGATGCTCGCCTGGACCATGAGCCGCTAGACAATAGGGCCGAGGCCCCCGACAAAAGCGCCGCCGCGGCGAGCGGAAAGACCAGTGTCATCAGGATCTCGTTGCGGCGTGGAGCGGCCAGCGAGATCGCCCCGACGGCGGTGATCAGCAAGATCGGGGTCACCATCACCAAGAGCTCCCACCAGCGCCCGCGCGCTGCGAGCAACCCCAGACCCACCAACCCCGCCACCACGAGCAGGATCTGGACGGCGCGACCGGCGGGGCTGTCCATCGCTTCGCCGACGCCGCTGCTCCAGATCCGGGCCGCCTTGCGCGCGGTCATCGCCAGGTAGCCGATCGGATCCGCGCCGAAGTACTTCGAGAAATCTTCCTTGGCGACCTTGCCCAGCGCCGTGTCGCGCGGCAGGTTCGGGTAGCGGTCGGCGACCTGATTGAACAGGCGGGTCGGGTTGACCTTTTCAAGCGCCGGCGAGAACGGGCCAAGGTCGCGGTGCAAGTAGCGTCGCGCCAGCAGCGCCTTGACCTTCTGGTATTCGCCGTCGGCGGGTAGGTAGGTGCCGACGTACAGCGCCTTGCCATCCCCGGTCGAGATCGGCACCAGCCTGCCGAGGACGACCTCGTTGCGCACCGTCCAGGGAACGATCGGCACCGCCAGCGCGACGGCGAGCGCCAGCGCGGCGCCGAGTCCCGTCCGCCAGCCGCGCTCCCTCCCGAGCCGGATCGCGGCGAGCACGGCAAAGGCGATCCCGACCACCAAGTACTCGGGCCGGATCAGCGCTGTCAACCCGAAAAGGAAACCCGGCAAAAGCCAGACGCGCAGCTGTTTTTGTTCGCTGGCCCAGAGGAAGGCGAGGACCGCGGCCGGCAGGGTGAAGAAGGCGGGCGGCTCGCTCATCAGCTCGCCGGTTGAGTGGATGAAGGGCGGGTAGACGGCCGCCGCGAAGGCGGCGAGCAGGCCGGCGCGGGAGCCTGCCAGGCGCCTGCCGAGCGCGAAGACGACGACGATCGCCGCCACCCCCAGCAGCGCCTCGAGGATTCGCGCCGTTCCTTCCCGCGGCCCCGCCGTCGCATAGAAGGCGGCCGCGTAGAGCAGGGGTGCTCCCGGGGACCAGTCGCTTGAGTCATGAAAGCTTGGCCCGCCGTAGCTGCCTTCCTCATACAGCGCCTTGGAGAGCGCGTAGTAGGCGTGGGCGTCGGGGCTGGGGGTCGCCAGCGGCTCGGCGACCCGGTAGGCGCGCAAGCCGAGGCCGAGGGCGAGGATCAGCGCCAAGCAGACCAGGGTGCGGCGGCCATATCGCTCGCGCAGGGAGTGCATCCAAAGCGAAGTCCGACCCGCCATGGGCCGGGAGGCTATCCGGGTGAAGGGCGCTGGCGGCAAAGCTGCGCTCGCGCCCGTGAGCAGGCCCAAACTGCTCCGACCCCCGCCAGCGCCGCAACCAGCGGGATCATCACCAGGACCCGGCGGGGGGAAGCGACGAGCAGGGCGCTGATCGCCGTCATCGCGAGGAAGATCGTCGTCAGCAGGAGCGCCTCCCAGCGACGTCGTGCGGCGAGGGTGATCAGCCCCACCAGCCCGAAGGCCACGAGCGCCCAGTGCAGCGCCTCCCAGACCGTCCTGCGCATCACTTCGCGCGGGCCGTGTGACCAGATCTCGGCGACCTTTGTCGCGAGGAAGCCGGCGTATTGGAGCGGCTGCTCGCTGAGGTCAGACCACAGTTGTTCGCGGCCCATCTGGGACAGCGCCGCGTCGGCTTCGACCCCAGGGTGGCGCTGGGCGGCGAAGGCGGCGAGGATTTGCTCGAGGCGGACCCTGGCGAGGACGGCGTCGCGCTTCAGCGCCAGCGGCTGCCGCGCGGCGCGGGGCGGCAGGTAGTTGGTTGCCAACCGCCCGACCAGCCCGGGGTGGCGTTCCAAGAGCGCCTCTCCCACCTTCTGGGGATCCCCGCCAGAAGGCAGGTAGGTGCCGGAAAACAGCACCTGGCCGCCGCCGGTGGAGATCGGCACGAGGCGATCGAGCGCGACCACATTGCGCACGGTCCACGGCAAGACGACGATTCCAACCCCCAACAGCAGCAGCCCTGCTCGCAGGACCCCTGCGCGCCAGTCCTTCCGCTGCAGCGCAAAGACCAAAACCGCGAGCAAGAACGAAACTCCCAGGTACTCCGGGCGAACCAATGTCAGCGCCCCGAGCAGCAGCCCCGGTAAAAGCCATCCTCTGGCAGGGGCCTGGAGCAGGGTGCGCGCGCCAGGGCCAGCGCTCGGTGGCCCGTTCGCGCGCAGCATCGCCAGCACCGCCCCCGCGAGCAGAGTTGCCGCCAGCGGCTCTCCCATCAGCATTCCCTGGTACTCGAGGAGGGCAGGGTAGATCGCCACGGCCAAAGCGGCGATCAATCCAGCCGCCACGCCGCAGAGCCGGCGGCCGATCAGGTAGGCAAAGAGGACCGAGAGGGTGCCGATCAAAGCCAAAACGACGCGGGCGAGGCGCTCGTGGACGCCACCGCTCAGCTCATACAGGCCGGCGACAAACAGCGGCAATCCGGGGGAGTAGTTGCTCGAGGGCTGGGTGGCTTGGCGCCCCGCGGTAAAGCCGTTGCCCTCGTCGAGGTTCGCGGCGATCCGGCCGTAGGCGACCGCGTCATAGACCGGCTTTCTTCCCTGCCAGGCGTAGTCGACCCGCAGCCCGAGAGCGAGCGCCACGATCGCGATCAAGGCGGCGAGGCCGATCGGGCCCCCGTTTCGCACCGCCAGCCGGTTAGCCATCGCCGGGATTCAACTAGAACGCGATTCGTGTTCTAAGCTGCCGCGTTCTATGCGAGTCTTGATCCTCGGGGGTGACGGCTACCTGGGTTGGCCGACCGCCCTAAGGTTCTCCGCCCGCGGCCACGAGGTCGCCGTCCTCGATAACTTCGTCCGGCGCCGCTGGGTGGCGGGGGTCGGAAGTGACTCGCTGACGCCAATCCTCGATCTCGATCGGCGGATCGAGGCCTGGGCGGCGGTCTCCGGCAACTCGATCCGAAGCTACGTTGGCTCCGCACAGGACGGCGAGTTCCTCGAGGAGGTCGTCGCCGAGACCCGGCCCGAGACGGTGATCCACTATGGCCAACAGGCCTCGGCGCCTTACTCGATGGCCTCGCGTGAGTGGGCGGTCGAGACCCAGTACGGCAACACGATCGGCAACCTCAACCTGCTGTTCGCGATCCGCGACCATGCGCCTGAGTGCCACCTGGTCAAGCTCGGGACGATGGGCGAGTACGGGCAGCCCAACATCGATATCGAGGAGGGCTACATCAGGATTGAGCACAAGGGGCGCAGCGACACGCTGCCCTTCCCAAAGTTGCCGGCATCCCTCTACCATTGCTCCAAGGTCCACGACTCGACCAATATCCACTTTGCCTGTCGCACCTGGGGTCTTCGCGCGACCGACCTCAACCAGGGTGTCGTCTACGGGATCCTGACCGATGAGACGGCCGGCGACGAGCGCCTGATCACCCGCTTTGACTACGACGAGGTCTTCGGCACGGTGCTCAATCGCTTTTGCGTTCAGGCGGTGATCGGCCATCCGCTGACGGTGTATGGCTCGGGAGGACAGACCCGCGGCTTCCTCAACATCCGCGACACGCTTCAGTGCGTCGAGCTGGCAGCGCTGAACCCGGCTGAGCCCGGAGAATTCCGCGTCTTCAACCAGTTCACCGAGCAGTTTTCGGTCCTCGACCTCGCCCACCTCGTCCGCTACGCGGCCGGACACCTCGGCTACTCGGTCGAGATCCAGCATTGCGACAACCCGCGGGTAGAGAAGGAAGAGCATTACTACAACGCGATCCACACCAAGCTGCTTGACCTCGGCCTCGAGCCGACGCTGCTCGGCGAGGAGCTCGTCGAGTCGATGATCCACACGATCGAGCGCCACAAAGGCCGCGTGATCGAGGCACACATCGATCCGCGCACCCGCTGGAACCCGGCCAAATCGCCTGCTGGCCGCGCATAGGCCCGCTGGTACCATCGCCAGTCCGATGAGAGCCGCGGACGCGTTGATGAAATCGCTCAAGGCCGAGGGTGTCGAGCACATCTTCGGGATCCCCGGCGGGGCCAATCTGCCCACCTACGACGCACTGGTCGACGCTGACTTGCGGCATATCCAGGTTCGCCACGAGCAGGGCGGGGGCCACGCCGCGGAGGGTTACGCCAAGGCCTCCGGACGGGTCGGGGTGGCGTTCGCGACCTCCGGTCCGGGTGCGACAAACCTGGTCACCGCGATCGCCGACGCGATGATGGACTCGGTGCCTACGGTCTTCGTCACCGGCCAGGTGCGAACCGAGCTGATCGGCACCGACGGCTTCCAGGAGGCCGACACCCTCGGCGCGACGCTGCCATTCGTAAAGCACTCCTTCCAGGTCACCGACCCCCGCCAGATCCCCGAGTACGTGCACGAGGCCTTTCACATCGCCTCGACCGGGCGGCCGGGCCCGGTGCTGATCGATATCCCCCAGGACCTCTCGCGAGCCGAGATCGAGTATGAGCCTCGCACCGAGCCGGTCGAGCTACCCGGTTACCGGCCCTCGACCGCCGGCAACATCAAACAGATTCGGATCGCAGCCAAAGCGCTCGCCAACGCCCGCTGCCCGGTCCTCTACACGGGCGGCGGCGTGATCAATGCCAACGCCTCCGAGGAGCTGCGCGAGCTGGCCGCCTCTGACCGCTTCCCGGTCACCTCGACGCTGATGGGGCTCGGCGCCTTTCCCGCCTCCAGCGATCAGTGGCTGGGGATGCTGGGGATGCACGGGACGGTCACTGCGAATTGGGCGATGGACAACGCCGACCTGATCGTGGCGATCGGAGCCCGCTTTGACGACCGCATCACCGGCAAGCTCGCCGCCTTCGCGCCCCACGCCAAATTCATCCACATCGATATCGACCCAGCCGAGATCTCCAAGAACGTGCCCGCCCACATCCCGATCGTCGGCGACGCCAAGCAGGTTCTCGCCAAGCTGACCCGTGAGTACCGGGCGCTGCAGACCGACACTTCCCGCCTCGAGGCATGGTGGAAGCAGCTCCACGCCTGGCAGGAAGGGCACCCGCTGCGCTATGAGCCCGGCAAGGGTGGTGAGATCAAGCCGCAGTTCATGGTCGAGGCGATGTGGCGGGCGACCGAGGGCGAGGCGATCATCACCTCCGACGTCGGCCAGCACCAGATGTGGGCGGCCCAGTACTACGGCTTTGAGAAGGCGCGGCGCTGGATCAACTCGGGTGGTCTGGGCACGATGGGTTTCGGGTTGCCGGCGGCGGTCGGCGCCAAGGTCGCTCGTCCGGAGGAGGCGGTCGTCTGCCTTGCCGGCGACGGCAGCCTGATCATGAACTGCCAGGAGCTGGCGACCTGCGTCGCCGAAGAGATCCCGGTCAAGGTATTCCTGATGAACAACGGCTACATGGGCATGGTCCGCCAGTGGCAGGAGCTGTTTTGGGACCGTCGCTACAGCTCGGTGGAGATGGGGTCAAGCCCCGACTGGGTAAAGCTCGCGGAGGCCTTCGGCGCGACCGGGATGCGATGCGAGGATGCGGCTGACCTGGAGGAGATGATGGGCGCCGCCCTTGCGGCCGATGGGCCGGTCTTGGTCGACGTGCGGGTCGCCGGGGAGGAGAACTGCTATCCGATGATCCCGCCAGGTGCGGCCGCCCGCGACATGGTCGAGGCGCCGAAGGCTGTGCGCTGATGGAGGCCGGCACCCCGCAGCTGGTCAAACTGGAGGACCTGCATGTGCCCGGCCAGCTCAGCGGGCGCAAGCACATCCTCTCGATCCTGGTCGAGAACAAACCCGGGGTGCTGGCACGGATAGCGGGCCTGTTCTCGCGGCGCGGCTTCAATATCGACACCCTCGCCGTGGGACCGACCGATGACCCCAGCGTCTCGCGGGTCACGCTCACCCTCGACGGCGCCGTCCACCCGATCGATCAGGTGACCAAGCAGCTGCACAAGCTGATCAACGTGCTGAAGATCCGCGACATGGAGCCGGCGGAGACGGTCGCCCGCGAGATGGCGATGTTCAAAGTCTCCGCGGCGGTTGAGAACCGCGCCGAGATCATCCAGTTCGCGGAGATCTTCCGTGCGAAGATCGTCGACGTTTCGCGGCGAGCGATGACGATCGAGGTGACCGGCTCGGCCGACAAGATCGAGGCGTTCGAGCGAATGGTGAGGCCGCACGGGCTGATCGAGATGGTTCGTACTGGCGAGATCGCTATTGCTCGCGGCGCTGACTGAGACGAGCCTGCGGTCCGCCGTCGATCGCGCCCTCTCCCGCGGTCGGAGAGCCGTCCTCAGCATCACCACACCGATTGAGGGAGCCGACCCGTGTGCGGCTGTCTTTTCCTCGCGCCTTGCCTCTGACCGCTGGTTTTGCTGGGAGCAACCCGATCGCAGGTTTGCGCTGGCGGCACTTGGCGTTGTCCATGAGGCGACCTCCCGGGGGAGCGATCGTTTTGCCGAGATCGCCGCCGAGTGCCTTGGGCTGTTCAGGGACGCAGTGGTCGAGAAGCCAAGCGGACTGCCGCCTGGCGCCGGCGCCGTCTGGGTCGGTGGCTTCGCCTTTGACCCAGGCGGCGGCGCCTCCTCGACCTGGTCCTCGTTCTCGCCGGGTTCGATGATCCTGCCCGAGCTCTCGCTGTGCCGCAACGAGGGGGAGACGTTTCTCACGCTGAACGCCCTCGTCGCCCCCGGCGAGGACCCTGCGGTAAAGGGCGCCGCCCTGTGGGCGCGGTTGGCGGGCGTGCGCTCCGATCCCCTGCCCCTGCTTGACCCCCACCCCACCTCACGCACGGAGATCCGCAGCGTGCGGGCGCCGGGCGAGTTCGAGAAGGCCGTCGCCGCCGCGACCGCGCGGATCGAGGCGGGGGCGATGCGCAAGGTCGTGCTAGCCCGCGAGGTCATCGCCTCCGGCGCCGCGGCGCACGACCCGGCGGGGCTGTTCGGCGCCCTCCGTGAGCAGTTTCCATCCTGCTTTTGCTTTTGCTGTGGCACTCCCGAGGCGGCGTTCCTCGGTGCCAGCCCGGAGCTGCTCGTCCGCCGCGCCGGGGCGAGCGCCTCGACCGTTGCGCTGGCCGGTTCGACCCGGCGCAGCTCCGACCCCGCCGTCGACGATCACCTCGGCGAGCAGCTCCTGCGCAGTGACAAGAACCGGCGCGAGCAGCGGATCGTCGCCGAGCGGATCGTCCGCGCGCTACGCCCCCACGCTGTCTGGGTCGAGGCGACGGCCGAGCCGGAGATCGTCAAGGTGGCAAACATCCAGCACCTTGGGACCCCCGTGATCGCTCAGCTGGCGGAGCCGCGCTCGGCGATCGAGCTCGCCGGACTTCTGCACCCGACCCCCGCCGTGGGGGGGAGCCCTGGCCGGCTGCCGCAAGAGCGATCGCCGAGCTTGAGCGGATGGACCGCGGCTGGTATGCAGGCCCGGTCGGCTGGATGGATGCGACCGAGGACGGCGAGTTCTGCGTCGCCCTGCGCAGCGCCCTGCTGCGCGATCGCGAGGCCCACCTCTACGCGGGAGTCGGCGTCGTTGCCGGTTCAGAGCCGGCCGCCGAGCTGGCGGAGACCGAGATCAAGCTCGACGCAATCCTGCCGCTACTGAGCGATTGACTCGCCGGTGCAGGTCGAGGTTCTCCCGGCGATCGACCCTGACCTCGATCAGGCCGCTCCCCTCGGCCAGCGCGTCTGAGAGTTCGGCCAGTGACTCCAGGCGGCGGTGGGGCAGAGCAAACAGCTCGGCGGCCTTTGCTGCGTCCAATCCTCGAGGGGTGCCGAGCAGGGACTCGAACTCCTCGTTGCTCAGGGCCTCCTCCTGGGGAAGGAAGTGGAAGATCCCACCGCCGTGATTGTCGATGACGACGATCCGGACCGGGGTACCGACGTCACGGAGGATCGCCAGGCTGCCGAGGTCGTGGAGAAGGCCCAGGTCGCCGGTGATGACCGTGGTCGGCCGTCCGCTCGCATGGGCGGCGCCGATCCCCGAGGAGAGGAGACCGTCGATCCCGTTGGCACCCCGGTTGCAGAGGAAGATGACGTCGGTCTCGCTCCCGGGGAGGAAGGCCTCTTGGTCGCGGATCGGCATGCTGGAGGCGGTGTAGACGAGCTCGCCGTCGCGATAGCTGCGACCGAGGGCGAGCTGAAGGCCGGGCTCGCTGGGGGACTCGCGGCCGCCTAGTTCTGCCTCGATCGCTTCGCGGGCGGCGTGCTCGGCGTCAAGCCAAGCGGCGGGCACCGGCCGCTCCTCCACGCCCAGCCTCGCGGCCCAGCCCGCCGCCAGCTCGGTGGGGTCGGCGCGAAGGATCGCAGCGGCCCTGCGGGTCGGCTCGTTCCAGCCCGCGCCGGGGTCGACGACGATCTGGTCGGCGCCGGAGGCGGCGAGCCAGAGCCGCAGGGGCTTGCTGGTCGGCATCTCGCCAAAGCGCAGCACGAGGTCTGGCCTGGTCTGCTCGGCGAAGTCCCTGTCGCGCAGCAGGAGGTCATATGCACAGATCACCCGGGAGCGATCGTGGGGACCGCAGCGCAGCTGGGAGGTCGGCTCGGCGAGGATCGGGAAGCCGCTGAGGCGGGCGAGGTTGGCGAGCGGCTCGCGCAGCTGCGGATCGAGCTGGCGACCGGCGATGATCGCGCCGCGGCGAGACTCGCCGATGTGGCGCGCAACCTCCTCGAGAAGGAACTCAGATGGCTCCAGGTCGACCGGAGTCACCGCCGTCAGCGGGCGCCTGTCGCGCCCCGCAAGCGCAAGTTGCTCGCTTGCGGTTACCGCCCCCTTGACCGGAATCGGAGCAAGCGGCTCGCGCCAGGGAAGGTTGAGGTGCACCGGACCCGGCCGCAGCGCCCCGCGGGCGGTGGCGAGCGCCCGGCAGGCGAGCGAGCGGTAGTGCAGTAGTCCCTCGTCGTCGGCCTCGTGGGTGCCGACTTCACAGAACCAGCGAACCGCCGAGCCGTACAGCTTTACCTGGTCGATCGTTTGCCCGGCGCCGATCCCCCGTAACTCAGGTGGGCGGTCGGCGGTGAGGGCGATCAGCGGGATAGCGGACTCATCCGCCTCACAGATCGCGGGCAGGTAGTTGGCCGCGGCGGTGCCCGAAGTGCACAGCATCGCCACCGGGGCGCCGCTCGCCTGCGCCGCCCCGAGGGCGAAAAAGGCCGCGGAGCGCTCGTCGATGACGACCGTTACGTCGATCTCTGGCTGGCGCCAAAGCGCAACCGCGAGCGGGGTCGAGCGAGAGCCGGGGGAGAGCACCGCCTGGCGCAACCCACCCCGCGCCAGCTCCTCGGTGAAGGCGGAGGCCAGGGCGGTGTTGGCGTTCGTCGCGTCCACGACCCGCTGAGCCTAGATGCGGTGGGCATCGAGCGCCGCCTCATCGATCTCCACCCCCAGGCCGGGCCCATCCGGTAGGTGGAGCATCCCGTCCCGCAGTTCGCACTCAAGCGAGGCGATCGTCGAAGCGAACAGGCGTTGGGTGGCAAGACCATGGGCCACTTCAAGGGAGCGCCCGCCCGGTTGCTCGTCCAGGGTCTGGGCGACCTGGGCGGCGGCGGCGATCCCGACCGGGCCGTCGAGGGCGCTGGAGAGGTAGGTGGGGAGGACCTCGGCGATTGCGATTGCGGGCTCGGGGCCGCCGACCTTGGAGAGCTTTACACCCGTCATGTCGCAGGCCCCGATCGAGACCGCCCGCTCGGCATCGGCGCAGCTCTCAACGCTCTCATCGCAGGCGATCGGGATCGCCGTCGACGCCGTCACCGCAGCGGATTCCTCGAGCGTCGCGACGGGCTGCTCGGCGAGCTCGACTTCATAGGGCTCCAGCGCGTTGAGCGTGCGCTTTGCCGTCTCCACGTCCCATGAGGCATTGGCATCCACACGGATCCGCGCCCGCGGGCCCAACGCCTCTCGCACCGCGCGAACCCCAGCGAGATCATCGCCCCCGCCAAGCTTCAGCTTGAATGTGGTGAAGCCGTCCTCGGCCCAACGCAGCGCGTCGGCGGCGAGGTCTTTTGGCTCGCCGGCGACGAGCGTCGCATTGCACTGAAGCGGCTGGCCAGCGCCAGCGGAAGAGCTGAGGTGGCCTGCGGCCCGCCTCCCCCGCAGATCCATCAGCGCGGTGAGCGCTGCGCAACGGGCAGGCGCAGAGAGGGTGCTGGCCTGATCGGTGAGGGTCGCCTCATCGATTGACTCGCGCTCGCCGAGGCCTTCCAGCTCCTCGACCACCTGGGCCAGCGCCGCCCCGCCCCGCAGGGTCATGGGAACGGCTTCCCCGAGGCCCGACAGCCCGTCCTCAGAGTGCAGGCGCAACAACACCATCTCACGCCGATCCAGGCTGCCGCGGGCGCTCACGTAGGGCTCACGGAAGGCAAGCGCGTAGGGGACGACATCGACCGAAGCGATCCTCACCCCCACAGCATGACAGCGGGCGCCTCCTCTGCGGCTCGGGCAATCGCCCGCTGAGCAGCTGCGCTGCGGGTCCGGATGTGCCTCCGCGGCGACCTAGCTGGAGTAGACCAGCGCCGCGGAGACGAGCAGGCTGAATACGGCGAGCAGCGCACCGGTACCGGCCAGCGCCTTGTTCAGCGAGGGGCCGTCGGTGCGGTTGGACATCGCCCGCAGCGGCCCGATTGCCATCGGCAGCGCCGCCAGCCCGATCAGCGGCAGCGCGCTCACTTCCCCCCCGGCCAGGGCGATCGGCAGAACGAGAAAGGCGCCCAAGACCATTAGCCGGTAGAGCATCACCGCACTGGAGCGGCCCATCCGCACCGCCAAGGTCATCTTGCCGGCCCGACGATCGGTCTCCAGGTCCCGGACGTTGTTGACCAGGAGGATCGCGGTGGCAAGGAAGCCAACTGAAATTGAGAGCCCCAGGGGCAGCGCGCCCAGCTGTTCAACCTGGACGTAGTAGGAGCCATTGACCGCGACCAGCCCGAAGAAGAGGAAGACGAACACCTCGCCGAGCCCGGCATAGCCGTAGGGGCGCGGTCCACCCGTGTACAGAACTCCGGCGGCGATCGATAGCGCACCGATCAAGAGGATCACTAACCCTGCGATCACGGCCAGGTAGATGCCGCAGGCGACGGCGACGGCAAATGCCACCCAGGTGGCCGTCAGCACCCGCCGCGGAGCGACCATCCCGGCCGAAGTGACCCGTACCGGACCGAGCCGATCGGCCGTATCGGCTCCCCGCCGGGCGTCGGAATAGTCGTTTGCCAGATTGGTCCCGATCTGGATGAACACGCTGCCGATCAGCGCGGCCACGAAGGCCCCGACCCGCGGCAGCCTCCCCGCCCACTGAACGGCCGCCGCCGTGCCGACCAGGACGGGTGCGACCGCGGCTGGCAGGGTCCGCGGCCGGGCGGCCATCACCCAGATCCTCATGGCCGGCGGGGAAACTTCGAGAATTCCGGGCGGCGCTTTTCCTTGAACGCCTCGCGTCCCTCGCGCGCCTCCGCGCTGCCGTAAAAGAGCAGGTTCGCGTCGTGGGCGAGTTGCTGGATGCCGGCGTAGCCGTCCTCATGGGCGTTGAAGCTCGCCTTCACAAGTCGCAGGGCGAAGGGGGAGAGGGCGAGCATCTCGCGGCAGCAGGCGATCGTCTCTGACTCAAGACGTTCGAGTGGGACCACCGCGTTGACAAGGCCCATCGCGAGAGCCTCCTCAGCGTCGTACTGACGGCAGAGCAGCCAGAACTCCTTCGCCTTCTTGGTGCCGACCAGATCGCGCAGCAGGGAGGCGCCGAAACCCCCGTCCCAGGAGCCGACCCGCGGTCCGGTTTGGCCAAAGCGGCCGTTGTCGGCGGCGATCGTCAGGTCGCAGCAGACGTGGAGGACGTGGCCGCCGCCGATCGCATAACCAGCCACCATCGCCACAACTGGCTTTGGCAACCGCCGCATCTGGACCTGAAGATCGGTGACGTGGAAGCGGCCGATCGACTCACCTTCGGCGAGGTAGCCGGTGTCACCGCGAACCCGCTGGTCCCCGCCGGCGCAAAACGCCTTCTCGCCCGCTCCCGTCAAGACGACGACCCCCACCTCCGTGTCCTCGCGAGCGAGCTCCAGCGCCGCCGAGATCTCGACCAGCGTTTGCGGTCGGAAGGCGTTCAGAACATCGGGCCGGTCGATCGTGATCTTGGCGATCCCCCCGGCTTTCTCGTAGCGGATGTCCGCGTAGCTTGCCGCGGGCTTCCACTCGATCGGCGCGTAGAGCTCCGCCTCGGTGGGGGCGCCCTTGTGTCGTTGCGGCATGATGCGCACGATATCCCCGCCGCGATGAAGCTCGACGACTGGCTCGCCCAGAGATCCCAAAGCTGCCCCGATCGCACGGCGCTGCTCGCCGATGGATCGGCGGTGACCTACGCCGAGCTTGAGGCCGAGTCGACCTGGGTCGCCCGCCGCCTTGCCGCCAATGGGGTGCGGCGGGGATCGACGGTGGCGCTGACGATGCGCGCCAGCCGTGAGCTGATCGTCCTTGTCCACGCGCTGATGAAGGCAGGCGCCGTGTTGTTGGCGCTCAGCCCGCGCCTAGCGGAGGCTGAGCGGCTCGCGATCCTCGCGGCGGAGGACCCAATCGTCGAGCTCGATGACCCGGGCGAGCTGACCCAGACCGAGGCCGACCTGCCGCTCTTGGGGGAGCACGACATGGACGACATCGTCTGCCGGGTTTTGACCAGCGGCAGCAGCGGCGCAGCCCGCCCGGTCGGTCTCACCTATGGCAATTTCCTTTGGAGCGCGGTCGGATCGGCCTTCAACATCGGCGTTCAGCCCGATGACCGGTGGCTTTGCTGCGTACCGCTCAGCCACGTCTCGGGCCTCTCGATCGCGATGCGCTCGGTCATCTACGGCACGACGATGGTCCTCCAGGACGGCTTCGAGGTCGACCGGGTGGCGACCTCGCTTGCCGCGGAGGACATCGGGGTGGTCTCGTTGGTGACGACGATGCTGACCAGGCTGTTGGAGGCCGGCGCTGACCTTTCCGGTCCGCGGGCGATCCTCGTCGGCGGGGGACCAGTTCCGGAGGAGCCGCTGGAGGAGGCGATCGGCCGCGGCGCCACAGTCGTTCAGACCTACGGCCTTACCGAGGCCTGCTCCCAGGTGACTACCCTGGCGCCCGCCGATGCCCGCCGCAAGCTCGGCTCCGCCGGTCGCCCACTACTCACCACCCACCTGCGGATCCTCGACGGCGAGATCCTCGTTCAGGGTCCAACCGTAGCCCCAGGCCGCGCCGACGCCGACGGCTGGCTACACACCGGCGATCTCGGCCGGATTGACGAGGAGGGCTTTCTCTACGTCGAGGATCGAATCGACGACATGATCTTCACCGGCGGTGAGAACGTGGTCCCCGCCGAGGTGGAGAAGGTGCTGCTGCGCCACCCCGAAGTCGTGGACGCCGCGGTCATCGGCCGGGAGGACCCCGAGTGGCAACAGGCGGTCACTGCCGTCGTCGTGCTCGAGAGCGGCTCGGAGGCAACGCCGGATGAGCTGCGCCGCCACTGCGCCGAAGCGCTTGCGAGCTTCAAGGTACCCAAGCGGGTCGAGCTCGCCGCGGCCCTGCCACGCACCCCGTCGGGGAAGCTGATGCGCAGAGCGCTTCGTTAGAGTCGCGCCCATGCGAACCGACGACATCTACTACGACAAGGACGCCGACCTCGCCAAGCTGGAGGAGAAGACCGTTGCGATCCTCGGTTACGGTTCCCAGGGTCACGCCCACGCCCTGAACCTGAAAGATTCCGGGGTCGATGTAGTCGTGGGGTTGCGTGCCGACTCCTCCAGTCGCTCCAAGGCCGCGGCGGCGGGGCTCGAGGTCACGGACATAACCGAAGCGGCCAGCCGTGGTGACATTGTCATGGTCCTGCTCCCCGACGAGAAGCAGGCAGAGGTTTGGGAGGCCGAGATTGCCGACGGGATCGCCCCCGGCAACCTGCTGCTCTTTGCCCACGGATTCGCGATCCACTTTGGGCAGATCGCCCCCCCGGCGGCGGTCGACGTCGGCATGGTCGCCCCCAAGGGCCCCGGCCACCTCGTCCGCCGCCAGTACGAGGAGGGCCACGGCGTGCCTTGCCTGATGGCTGTCCACCAGGATGCCACCGGCAATGCCCACGACCTGGTTCTTGCCTACGCCGCCGGGATCGGCGGCGGGCGCGCCGCGATCATCGAGACGACCTTCAAAGACGAGTGCGAGACCGACCTGTTCGGCGAGCAGGCGGTCCTCTGTGGAGGCGCATCGGAGCTAGTCCGGGCTGGCTTTGAGACCCTGGTCGAGGCCGGCTATGACCCCCGCCTCGCCTACTTCGAGTGCCTGCACGAGCTGAAGCTGATCGCCGACTTGATGTACGAGAAGGGTATTCAGGGGATGCGCTACTCGATCTCCAACACCGCTGAGTACGGCGACATGACCCGCGGCAAACGGGTGATCGGCGAGGAGTCTCGGGCGGCGATGAAACAAATCCTCGGCGAGATCCAGTCGGGTGAGTTTGCTCGCGAGTGGATCGCCGAGAATCGCGCTGGCGGGGAGAATTTCGACCGCATGCGCAAAGAGGCTGCCGGGCACGAAGTCGAGGAGGTCGGAGGAGACCTGCGCAAGATGATGCCCTGGATCGAGACCGAGTTCTGATTCAGGCGCCGGGCGGGGCGTTGGGGCCGAATCTGCTGGCCTCGCCCTCGGGAAGCTTGCCATCGCGTCCAACGTAGCCGTCCTTGCCACCGACGACGACGTAAACCGCCTCGTCGGTGTCGCTCAGGTTGCGCACCCTGCGTACGGTCGGGGCGTCGACCCAGGCCAGGCCGCCCGGCTCCAGCTCGTGAGCGGAGCCGTCGCCAAACTCGATCGCGATGCGGCCACTGTGCAGGAAGTAGAGCTCCTCCTGTTCCTCGTGCAGGTGGCGCCCGGTCTCATAGGACGGCGGCAGGACGATCGCGTTGACCCCGAACGCCGTCACCCCCAGCTCCTTGCGAACCTTGCGGAACCCGGGCCCCTCGCCGAGGTCGCGAAGGTTGGCGACGGCGTAGCCCTCGCCCTTGGTCACTCCCTGCCCGCTCTCCGCCATTCCCCAAGACTAGGGACCGCTGCCAATCGACGTGCTGCGGTCAGCGCCGGGCTGCCCGGCCGCCCCTGTCATTAACCTGTCGCCGCGATGGCGCCCTCGGCCCCGCAAATTCCCGTCGAGCTCAAGCCCGCCGATGGGCGCTTTGGCTGCGGGCCCTCCAAGGTGCGTTCCGAGGCGCTCGCGAAGCTCGCCGAGCGTTCGGACCTAATGGGTACATCCCACCGCCAGGCTCCCGTCAGGGACCTAGTCGGGAACATCCGCTCGGGCCTCGGCGAGCTCTTCGCCCTCCCCGACGGCTACGAGGTTGTGCTCGGCAACGGTGGCACGACGGCGTTCTGGGAGGCTGCCGCCGCCTGGCTGATCCGCGATCGCGCCTTGCACCTTGCCTACGGCGAGTTCACCCAGAAGTTCGCCAAATCGACCGCCGCAGCCCCGTTTTTGGCCGAACCGATCGTCCTCGAAGCCGAGCCGGGTGACGCACCGGCACCGGTGGCCAACGACGGTACCGATGCGATCGCTTGGGCCCATAACGAGACTTCCACCGGTGTGATGGTCGGGGTCAAGCGGCCAGAAGGCGCCGGCGATGCACTGGTCCTGATCGACGCAACCTCGGGGGCGGGGGGGTTGCCCCTCGACGTGAGCCAGGCTGACGCTTACTACTTTGCCCCCCAGAAGGCCTTCGGTGCCGACGGTGGTCTGTGGCTAGCGCTGCTCAGTCCGGCCGCGATCACGCGGATCAACCAACTCGATGGTGAGCCGGGCCGCTGGCAGCCCGCCTTTCTTTCGCTGCAGATCGCGGTCGAAAACTCGCGCAAGGACCAGACCTACAACACCCCGGCGCTGGCGACCCTGCTGCTGCTTGCCGATCAGATCGAGTGGATGCTGGACAAGGGTGGCCTTCAGTGGTGCGTGGAGCGGACCAAGGCCTCCTCGAGCACGCTCTTCGGCTGGGCCGAGCGCAGCTCGTTTGCCTCGCCGTTTGTTTCTGACCCGGCAAAGCGCTCGCTCGTCGTCGGTACGATCGACTTCGAGGACTCGGTTGACGCCGCGGCGGTGGCGGCGACGCTGCGCGCCAACGGCATCGTCGACGTCGAGCCCTACCGCAAGTTGGGCCGCAACCAGCTGCGGGTCGGGATGTTCCCCACGGTCGATCCAGACGATGTACAAGCGCTCACCGCTTGCATCGAGTGGGTGGTCGAGAACGCGCCCGAGGCCACCGCATGAAGGTTCTCGTCAAGGAGAAGATCGCCGACGCGGGGGTCGAGCTGTTGCGGGCCGAATTTGACGTCGATCTCGGTCTCGAGATGTCTGAGGAGGAGCTGCGCGAACGGATCGGTGCCTACGACGCAATTCTGATTCGCTCGGCAACGAAGCTGACGGCGGAGCTGATCGATCGCGCTGGGCGGCTCAAGGTGATCGGCCGCGCCGGCACCGGGGTCGACAACGTCGATATCCCGGCCGCAACCAGACGCGGCATCGTCGTTGCCAACGCGCCCGAGTCAAACTCGGTTGCGGCCGCCGAGCACACCATGGCATTGATGCTTGGGCTCTTTCGCAACGTACCTCAGGCGCACGCCTCCTTGATCGCAGGGCGCTGGGAGCGATCCAAGTTCAAGGGCGCCGAGCTGTACGGCAAGACGCTGGGGATAATCGGTTTCGGTCGTATCGGTCAGCTGGTCGCCAAGCGCGCCCAGGGCTTTGAGATGGACGTCCTCGCCTTTGACAAGTTCGTTTCCGCCGAGCGCTTCCGTGAGCTCGGGGTCGCGGGAATGGCGAGTGTCGAGGAGCTGCTCGAACGCGCCGACGTCCTCACCCTGCACGTGCCCAAGACGCCAGACACCGTGGGCCTGGTGGGGGCCGAGGCGATCGAGGCGATGAAGGACGGCGTACGGGTGATCAACTGTGCCCGGGGCGAGCTGGTCGAGCTCGACGCGCTCCTTGCCGGGCTTGAGTCCGGCAAGGTCGCCGGGGCGGCGCTCGACGTCTTCCCATCCGAGCCCTTCACCGAGCACCCAATCTTCTCTCGGACCGACGTGGTCGTAACCCCTCACCTGGGTGCATCCACCGCCGAGGCGCAAGACCGCGCCGGGGTGGTCACCGCCGAACAGGTGGCCGCGGCGCTCAACGGCGGGGTCGTCACCAACGCGGTCAACATCGCCGCCGTTCGCCCGGAGGAGATGGAGGCGCTCGCGCCCTTTGTCCCGCTCTGCGAAAAGCTCGGCCGGCTCGCCCAAGGCCTGGGCGGCGGTTCGGTCGACCGCGTCAGCGCCGAGTTTCGCGGGCGAATTGCATCCCACGACACCCGTCTCCTTGGCATCGCCGTCCTCGTCGGCATCCTTTCCGGCAATACAGAGGAGCCGGTCAACCTCGTCAACGCGCCCCAGATGGCCGAGGAGCGGGGGATCGAGCTGGTCGAGACCAATGACTCCAGCTCTGAGGACTTCACCGAGCTGGTCACGGTGCGCTTGCACTCCGGTGGGGAGGAGGTCGAGGTTTCCGGCACTGGCGTCGGCCCTCGCAGCGTGCCCCACCTCGTCTCCGTCTGGGGCGAGGGCTTCTACCTTCCCATCGCCGAGCACATTGCCGTCTTCCGCTATGCCGATCGGCCCGGCATGATCGGCCGGGTCGGGACGGTGTTCGGCGAGGAGGGGGTGAATATCGTCTCCGCTGCCGTCGGTGCCGAGGCGGGAGGGGATCGCGCCGTTATGGCGTTGACCACCGACGCTCCGGTCCGCCAGGCGACGATCGAGCGGATCCTCCTGCTTGACGGTTTCTCGGTCGGGCGCTCGGTCGACTTATGAGGAACCGCGCACTGGACTCCGAACGCCGCAACGTGGCCGGGGTGGCGCTGTTCACAATTTAGGCACCCCCGAGTCTCGCCCGAGACGGGTGATGCCTTGCTGGCGATGAACAAGACCCTGATCGCGATAGCGGCCCTGGCGATGCTCGTTCCGGCTGGCGCGGATGCCGGGAGCCCTTCGGTCGACGTGCTTCTCGCCGGAGGGCCGGAAGCAAACGTAATCTCGATCACGCTCACCCCCAACGGGCGCGAATACGTGATCGACTCAAACGACTCGCTTGAAGTGGGCGCGGTATGCGCGAACCCCGCCGGGAACCGCGACGAGCTGACCTGCCCGGCCTCGAAGGTGAGTGGCTTCGAAGTCAACGCGGGGGGAGGAAACGACACCGTCACCCTCGCCAGGGAAGTGCCGGTGGGCGTGACCCTGCGGGGCGGCCCCGGCAACGACACGCTGGTCGGCGGTTCGGGCAACGATAAGTTGCTCGGCGGCCCCGGCAACGACACGCTAATCGGCGGCCCCGGCAACGACATCCTGATCGGCGGCTCGGGCGACGATAAGTTGATCGGCGGCCCCGGTAACGACGTACTCCGGGGTGGCCCTGGCCGGGACACGCTAATCGGTGGCCCCGGTGAAAACGAACTGCAGCAGGATCCGAACTCAGTGGTTCACCGCACCGGCGGTTGAGGGCGCGGCGTCCGCATCGCTTGGCGAGGCCACCGACCTGCGCTAAGCTGCGCAGCGAATGACGCATCGTGGTATCAGCCCGGCGCTCCTCCTTCTCCTCCCCCCTCGGGGGGAATAGCGCTGGGCGGCGCGCAGCCGCGAGAGACAGAGGTCATTTCAATCCAGCAGAGAAGGAGGAGGTCCGATGGGACCCGCATCTGACGCCAATCGCGTCCACATCTTCGACACCACTTTGAGAGATGGCGAGCAGTCGCCTGGAATCTCCCTCAACACCGCCGAGAAGGCAGAGATCGCCCACCAGCTCGGTCGCCTGGGGGTAGACGTGATCGAGGCTGGATTCCCGATCACCTCGCCCGGTGACTTCGAGGCCGTACAGGAGATCTCGCGCCGGGTCCAGGGACCCGTGATCTGTGGCCTAGCCCGCACCCATAAGGCTGACATCGACACTGCCTGGGAGGCGATCCAAGATGCCGAACGACCGCGCATCCACACTTTCGTCTCCACCTCCGATATCCACATCGAGCACCAGCTGCAAAGCAGCCGCGATGACGTCAAGGGCCAGGCGCGGGCCGCGGTGGCGCTGGCCAGGAGCCGCTGCGAGGATGTCGAGTTCTCGCCGATGGACGCGACCCGGGCCGACGTCGAGTTCACCGCCGAAGTCTGCGCGATCGCCGTTGAAGAGGGCGCGACGGTGATCAACATCCCCGACACGGTCGGTTACACCACCCCGGAGGAGTACGCCGCCTATTTTCACCGTCTCTATGAGCTGGTCCCAGGGCTCCGCGAGGTTGAGACCTCGGTCCACTGCCACGACGACCTAGGACTGGCTGTTGCCAACTCCTACGCCGGACTGCTGTGCGGGGCGCGACAGGTCGAGTGCGCGATCAACGGAATCGGCGAGCGCGCCGGCAACTGTTCGCTGGAGGAGATCGTGATGCTGATCCGAACCCGCGAGGACGCGCACGGACTCACGACGGGACTCGACACCCGCGAGCTGGCCCGCACCAGCCGCCTTGTTTCTCGCCTCACCGGGTACCCGGTCCAGCCCAACAAGGCGATCGTCGGCCGCAACGCCTTCGCCCACGAGTCCGGCATCCACCAGGATGGGGTGCTGAAGGAGCGCACCACCTACGAGATCATGGACGCGACCGAAGTGGGACTGGATTCGAACTCGATTGTGCTGGGCAAGCACTCTGGTCGCCACGCCCTGCGCGACGCGCTGCAGCAGCTGGGCTTTGAGGTCGAGGGAAAAGCGCTTAACGCCGCTTTCAAGCGGTTCAAGGAGATCGCCGACCTCAAGAAGCAGGTCACCGCACTAGACCTGGAGGCGATCGTCTCCGACGAGATGCGGGAGCGGGCAGACGCCCATGAGCTGGCCTGGTTTGAGGTCGAGGCCGGATCACGTCGCGAGCCGCTGGCGCGGGTCGCCGTGATCCTTCCCTCCGGCGAGGAGGTGGTCGGTGAGTCGGGCGGCGACGGCCCGGTCGACGCGATCTTCCTCGCGATCCAAGAGGCGGCCGGCGTCAAATGCGAGTTGCGCCAGTACACGGTCGCGGCGGTGACCGGTGGGGAGGACGCGCTCGGCGAGGTGACGGTGATGCTGCGCGCGGCTGGTCGTCTGGCTAGCGGCCAGGGGGTCGCCACGGACATCCTCGAGGCTTCGGCGAAGGCCTACGTCCGAGCCCTCTCCAATGCCTTCGAAGGAGCGGCAACGCGCGAGGCCGAAGCGGCAACGGCTGATGCTGCCAGCGAGCGCACACCCGGCCCCTAAATCACCAGGGCGGATTCCGGGATGGCGGCGGGGCGGCTACGCTCACAGTAGTTACTTACAGTTGTCTGTGATAGCGTACGTTGCCATGAGCACGGTACCGGTGATCGAGGCGGCCACCGCGAGAGCCGAGGACGCCTCCCCGGGCCCTTCGAAGGCGCTCGGGTTGCGGATCAAGGCGCTCCGCGATGCGATGGGGCTTTCCCTGCGTGACCTCGCGGAGCGCTCCGGTGTCAGTGCACAGATGCTCTCGCAGGTCGAGCGCGGGGAGACCAGCCCGACCCTGGACGTGGCCGACAGGATCGCCAGCGGGCTGGAGCTGACGCTGTCCCAGCTGCTGCGCCTGGACGAGGGTCAGCACGTACTCATCAGCCGCGCAAAGAGAAGGCGCCGCTATGAGAGGGGCGGCCACCGCTTTGAGGAGCTGACCCCGCCGCTTCCCGGTCAGCGGGTGGACGTCTCGTTGCATGTCCTGAAACCCGGGGCGTCCACCGGCGGGCGGGGGGACCCGCCAATGCACGAGCCCGGCAGTCGCGAGACCACGGTCGTTTTGGCCGGCGAGTTGGCGTTGATCATCGATGGTTCACGCCACGAGCTGCGCGACGGGGACAGCGTCACCTTCGATGCCGATCTATCGCACCACTTCGAGAACAGGGGCAAGGAGCCGACCCGCTTTCTCGCCGTGATCGCCGCCGGACTGCGGCGAAGCTAGGAGGAGTTCGATGCCCAAGACGATGTTCGCCAAGATCTGGGAGGCGCACGAAGTCTCCGACGGCCTCATCTACATCGACCTGCATCTCATCCACGAGGTGACCTCGCCGCAGGCTTTCGATGGGCTGCGCCTGGCGGGAAGGGGCGTAAGGCGTCCCGACAAGACGATCGCCACCGCCGACCACAACGTCCCCACCGACGGCACCAAGGCGGCGCGGCTGATCACCGACGAACTGTCGCGGATCCAAGTCCAGACGCTGGAGCGCAACTGCGAGGATTTCGGCATCCCGCTTTACTCGCTGGGGTCCGACCGACAAGGCATCGTCCACGTGATCGGGCCTGAGCTTGGTCTTACGCAGCCGGGGACGACGATCGTCTGCGGCGATAGCCACACCTCCACCCACGGGGCCTTCGGGGCGCTGGCCTTCGGCATCGGCACCTCAGAGGTCGAGCACGTGCTGGCGACCCAGTGCCTGGTCCAGAAGAGGCCAAAGACGATGCGGATCTCCTATGCGGGCGAGCTTGGCGCCGGTGTCACCCCCAAGGACCTGATCTTGGCGACCATCGGTCGCCTCGGCACGGGTGGCATGACCGGCTATGCAGTTGAGTACGCCGGTCCGGCGATCGAGTCGCTCTCGATGCCCGGCCGGATGACCGTCTGCAACATGACGATCGAGGGTGGCGGGCGGGCCGGCATGGTCGCCCCCGACGAGAAGACCTTCGAGTGGGTTCGCGGCCGTCCCGCCGCGTCGCAGGATTTCAAGACGGCGGTCGATCGCTGGCGCTCCTTGGCGACGGATTCCAAGGCCAGCTTCGACGCAGAGGCCGAGATCGATGCCGCCAGCCTCTCGCCGATGGTCACCTGGGGGACAAACCCCGGCATGGTGGTCGAGGTGACCGACTCGGTGCCTGATCCCGCCGGGCTGGGGGCACCGGCTGACCGCGAATCAGCCGAACGCGCCCTCGCCTATATGTCGCTTCGGCCCGGCACCCCGATGACCGAGGTGGCGCTGGACCGCGTCTTCATCGGTTCATGCACGAACTCGCGCATCGAGGACCTGCGCGAGGCCGCCTCGGTAGTCGACGGCCGCCGGGTGGCGGGCACGGTGCGGGCGATGGTTGTTCCAGGCTCCCAGCAGGTCAAGGCGGCCGCCGAGGAGGAGGGACTCGATGCGGTTTTCCGCGCCGCCGGCTTCCAATGGCGCGAGGCGGGCTGCTCGATGTGCCTGGGGATGAACCCAGACATCCTCGCCGAGGGCGAGCGCTGCGCCTCGACCTCCAACCGCAACTTCGAGGGGCGGCAGGGCAAGGGGGGAGAACCCACCTGGTCAGCCCGCGGATGGCGGCGGCGGCGGCGATCGAGGGTCATTTCGTCGATATCAGGGATTGGAGCTAGCGATGCGACCGATCGATGTGATCGAGGGCAGGGTCTCGTTCTTGGACCGAGCCGACGTCGACACCGACCAGATCATTCCCAAGCAGTTCCTCAAGCGGGTCGAGCGAACCGGCTTCGGTGAGTTTCTCTTCTATGACTGGATCCGCTCGGGGGAGATCGAGCTGGAGCCAAATCCGATCTTGGTGACGGGCCGCAACTTCGGCTGTGGCTCTTCGCGCGAGCATGCCCCATGGGCTCTGGAGGACTTTGGTTTTGAGGCAATCATCGCCCCCTCCTTCGCCGATATCTTCTACTCCAACTGCACCAAGATCGGGCTGCTGCCGGCGATCCTCGACGAAGCGCATTGCCGGACGATCGCCGCCGCTGGAGAAGCGCGGATCGACGTCGACGATGAGACTGTCACCTGCGCCGCCGGCGTCTTTGAGTTCGCTGTCGAGCCCGACGTCAAGCACCGGCTGCTCAACGGCCTCGACGATATCGGCATCACGCTGGAGAACGCGGCGGCGATCGATGCCTTCGAGGCTAACGCCGCCGGCAACCTCGGCCCGGTCACGACAGGCATCTGATGGCCGGCACTCTCAGGGAGTGGGACGCGACCGTCTACCAGCGCGTCTCGGTCCCGCACGAGGAGTGGGCGAAGGCGGTCCTTGAGCGCCTGCCGCTCGAGGGTTCTGAGACGGTGCTTGACGCTGGCTGCGGCACCGGCCGGGTAACGCGAATGCTGATCGAACGGCTGGGGCGGGGGAGGGTGATCGCCGTCGACGGTTCGGAGGCGATGGTCGCGAAGGTACGTCAGATACTGCGTCCTGGTGATGAGGCCTTCACCGCCGATCTCAGCGCCCTGGAGCTGGCAGACCCCGTTGACGCGGTCATCTCCAGCGCCGTCTTTCACTGGGTGCTCGACCACGAGGCGCTCTTCTCCCGCCTGCAGGGGTGCCTGAAACCAGGTGGGAGGCTGGTCGCTCAGTGCGGCGGAGCCGGCAATATTGACCGCTTGCGCGAGACCGCGCGAGAGCTGGCCTCGCGCCAGCCCTACGCCCGCTACCTGGATGGCTTTGCCGACCCTTGGAACTACGCGAGTCCCGAGATGACCGAGGATCGGCTGCGCGCGGCCGGCTTTGAGGCCGTCCGCTGCTGGCTGCAGCCCTGGGAGGTGCTGCCGCCGGAGCCCTATGACTTCCTGCGGACAATCTGCCTCGCGCCCTACCTCGATCCGCTCCCAGGTGAACTGCATGAACCCTTCCTGCGCGGGGTCCTTGCCGCTGAAGGGGAGCCGCTGCGTCTCGGCTACGTCCGCCTGAATATCGATGCGCGCACGCCGCAATAGCCGCTCCGCTTTCTTGCGCAGTCGATCGATTGCGCCTCTGCTCACAACCATTAGCGGGGTACCCCAAGCGCCGAGCGAGGGGCCTCGCGGTCCTCGTCTCGGTGCGCCGACGGGACAGCTCGGGCGGCTTCGGACATAGAGTCCGATGAGTGAGCGAGGTGCCGCGGATAGTCGTCCTCCCCGGTGACGGGATCGGCCCCGAAATCCTCGCGGCCGCCCGCCAGCTCCTCGACGCCGTCGGCGAGTTCGAGTACGACGAAAGATTGATCGGGGGTGCCTCGATCGACGCCCACGGGATCGGCCTGACCGAGGAGGTCCTGCGAGCCTGCTGCACCGCCGGCGCGGTCCTCCTCGGCGCCGTGGGCGGACCCAAGTGGGACACGACCGACCCCGACGCGCCGCGCCCTGAGCAGGGCCTATTGGGCCTGCGCAAGGGAATGGGGCTCTACGCGAACCTGCGCCCGGTGCGCCCGAGCCCGGCGCTCGTTGCCGCGAGTCCCCTGCGCGAGGAGCGGATCGCCGGCACAGATATGCTGGTTGTGCGCGAGCTCACCGGCGGTATCTACTTCGGCGACCGCGGCCGCGACGGTGATACCGCCCACGACACCTGCGAATACTCGGTGTTGGAGATCGAGCGGATCGCTCGGGTTGCTTTCGAGGCGGCCCAGCGTCGTGGGCAGGGGTCCGGTCGCAAGCCGCGGGTTACTTCGGTCGACAAGGCCAACGTACTTGAGACCTCGAGGCTCTGGCGCGAGGTGGTTACCCGGATTGCAGCGGATTACCCCGATGTCGGTCTCGACCACCTGCTGGTCGATAACGCCGCGATGCAGCTTGTCTCCCGCCCGGCGGGCTTTGACACGATTCTCACGGAGAACCTTTTCGGCGACATCCTCAGCGACGAGTCGGCAATGCTGACCGGCTCGTTGGGGATGCTGCCGTCCGCCAGCCTCGGCGCCGAGGGCGCGCCCGGTCTTTTTGAGCCGGTTCACGGCTCAGCCCCCGACATCGCCGGCAAGGGGGTCGCCAATCCGCTGGCGACGCTCCTCTCGGTAGCGATGATGCTGCGCCACGGGTTCGGTCGGCCCGCCGATGCGGCCCGAATCGAGCTTGCCGTCGACGCCGTGCTCGAACGCGGCCTTCGCACGCCCGACCTGGCCAGCGGGACGCTGGCGGAACCCCCGCTGCCGGAGGTCCCACCCGAGGTCGAGGTTGGCACCGCCGAGATGACAGAGGCCGTCTTGGCGGAGCTCTCCCGGTAGGGCATACTCTTGCCGATGGAAGCCGCCGAGCTGATCTGGCACAACGGCGAGTTCGTGCCCTGGGAGGACGCAAAGGTTCACGTTCTCAGCCACGGCCTGCACTACGGCACCGGCGTATTCGAGGGTATCCGCTGCTATGAGACCGAGCGGGGGCCGGCGATCTTTCGCCACCCCGAGCACCTGCGGCGGCTTGCGAAGTCGGCGGAGCTCTATTACTTCGAGTTGCCCTACTCGGCTGAGGAGCTGCGCGAGGCGACCCATGAGTTGATCGCCCGCAATGGCCTGCGCTCCTGCTACATCCGGCCCCTCGCCTTCCGCGGCTACGGTGAGATGGGCCTATATGCGAAGAGTGCGCCGATCGAGGTGATCGTCGCCGTCTGGCCGTGGGGCGCCTACCTCGGCGAGGAGGGCAAGAAGCACGGGATCCGCACCAAGGTTTCCTCGTGGCGGACGATCTCTGGCGACAGCCTGATTCCGCACGCAAAGGCCTCCGGCCAGTACCTCAACTCGATCCTCGCCAAGACCGAGTCGGCCAACGCCGGCTACGACGAGGCGATCCTCCTCGATCAGCACGGCTGCGTCTCTGAGGGCTCGGGTGAGAACGTGTTCGTGGTCCGCGACGGTGTCCTCTGTACGCCCGGGCACACCGCGGCCATCCTCGACGGGATCACGCGCGCTTCGGTGATCCAAATCGCCACCGACCTCGGCTACAGGGTGGAAGAGCGCGACATCGCCCGCGCCGAGCTCTACCTTGCCGACGAGGTCTTCCTCACCGGAACCGCAGCCGAGCTTGTTCCGGTGAACTCGGTCGATGACCACGAGCTGGGCGATCCTGGGGAGGTCACCCGCGTGGTGCAGGCTAAGTTCGAAGACGCCCTGCACGGCCGGGCCGAGGAGTACCTGGAGTGGTTGGAGTTCGTCAACCTGCCGGCTGGCGTTGACCGACAGAGTAAGGTCGGTTCCTGATGCACCGTCGTTTCGAGCCAATCGGGCGAATTACCGCAGCCGCTTAGCGGCTGGCGCTGCCCCGCGGCGCAGGCGGGCCTGCAGGCCCTCTACCCGATCTCTCGAAAGAAAGGCATCAGATGGAACAGGTAAAGCTCTATGACACCACCCTGCGTGACGGCATGCAGGGCGAGGGAATGTCGCTCTCGGCGCGCGAGAAGGTTCGCGTGGTGAGAGCGCTCGATGCCCTCGGAGTCCAGCTAATCGAGGCCGGCTTCCCAAGCTCCAACCCCAAGGAGGTCGAGCTGTTCGGCTTGCTCTCGGAGCTTGAATTGGAGCAGGCGACGATCTGTGCATTTGGGATGACGCGCCGACGCGACGTCGCCGCAGAGCAGGACCCCGCCCTTTGCACCCTAGTCGGCTGCTTTGCGCCCGTCGTGACCTTGGTCGGCAAGACCTGGGCGCTGCACCTGGAGAAGGTGATCCGGGTTTCCCGCGAGGAGAACCTGGCGATGATCGCCGACTCCGTCGCCTTTTGCCGCGAGCATGGTAAGCGGGTCATCTACGACGCCGAGCACTTCTTCGACGGCTTTCGCGATGACCCGGCCTACGCGCTTGAGTGCCTTCGCACCGCGGTCAAGTCCGGGGCAGAGAACGTCACCCTGTGCGACACCAACGGCTCCAGCCTGCCCGAGCAGGTCGCCGGCGCCACCGAGCAGGTCGTCGCCGGGTTGGCTGATGATGGGGTCGAAATCGGGATCCACGTCCACAACGATGCCGAGTGCGGCGTGGCCAACTCGCTTGCTGCGGTACGCGAGGGCGCGCGGCTTGTTCAGGGCACGATCAACGGCTACGGCGAGCGCTGCGGCAACGCCAACCTAGTCTCGATCCTGCCCGCGTTGCAGTTGAAGATGGGTTTTAAGGTGGTCTCCCCGCAGCAGCTAGAGAGCCTGGCCGAGAGCGCCCATTTCATCGATGAGCTCTGCAACCTGACGCCGGATCCCGATCAGCCCTACGTCGGCCGCAATGCCTTCGCCCACAAGGGCGGCATGCACGTCGCTGGGGTTGCGGTTGACGCCCGCACATTCGAGCACATCGATCCAGCCTCGGTCGGTAACGAACGCGAGATCCTGCCCTCGGAGCTCTCCGGCAAGGCGACGATCCGCAATCAGGCCGAGCAGGTTGGCATCGAGATCGATGATGAGCTCGCCGAGCGCGCCGTCGAGCGGCTGAAGGAGCGCGAGCACCGCGGCTACCACTACGAGGCCGCACAGGCGTCTTTCGAGCTGTTGCTGCGGCGGGAGGCCGGGGCCTATCAGCCGCTGTTTGAGTTGGAGGGTTTCCGGGTCCTGACCGAGAAGCGCGCCGGGGAGAGGGCGCAGACTGAGGCGACCATCGAGCTGGTTGCCGACGGCGAGCACTTCGTCTGCTCGGCCCGCGGCAACGGGCCGGTCAACGCGCTCGACCAAGCGCTCAGGGAGGCGATCGCCGACCGTCACCCCCACCTGGCCGAGATCTCCCTAACCAACTACAAGGTGCGAATCCTCGACGAGACCCATGGCACCGAGGCGGTCACCCGCGTTCTGCTCGACTCCTCCGACGGCGAGCGGGAGTGGGGAACGATCGGGGTATCCGAGAACATCATCGAGGCCTCCTGGGAGGCCCTCGTCGACTCGTTGGAGTACGCCTTCCAGCCGCGTCCCGCCCATCGCGGCGGCTAGGCCGCCGATGAGCGGATCTCTGAACAACGAAGAGATCCCGCTGGCGCGGCCGGAGGTTGGGCCGCGCGAGGAGGAGCTGGTGGTTGAGGTGCTGCGCTCGGGGCGGCTCTCGCTGGGGCCGATGGGCGAGCGATTTGAGCGCGGATTCGCGGCCTGGCTCGGGGTCGAGGACGCGGTCGCCGTCTCCAGCGGAACCGCGGCACTTCATCTCGGGGTTCGGGCGCTGGGTTGGGGCAGGGGGGACGAGGTTCTGACCAGCCCCTTCAGCTTCGTCGCCTCGGCTAACTGCCTCCTTTATGAGGGGGCTCGTCCGGTCTTTTGCGACGTTGACTGCGAGACGCTTAACCTCGACCCCAAAGCCGCGGAGGCGGCGGTGGGGGAGGGCACCGTCGGCATCCTGCCGGTCCATATCTTTGGATATCCGGCGGCAATGCCGGAGCTGGAGGCGATCGCTGCCCGCCGCGGCTTGGGCCTGCTCGAGGATGCTTGCGAGGCACTTGCTGCCGTCGACTCGGAGGGGCAAGCGGTGGGGGGCCGCGGCAATCTCGCCACCTTCGCCTTCTACGCCAACAAGCAGATGACGACGGGGGAGGGGGGGATGGTCGTTCCCTCCGATCCTCAGATCGCGGCGCGCTTGCGCTCAGAGCGCAACCAAGGTCGTTCCGCTGATATGGGCTGGCTTGACCACGGCGGTCTGGGCTTTAACTATCGCCTCTCCGATCTCGCCGCGGCAATTGGGGTCGCCCAGCTCGAGCGGCTCGACTCGATGCTCGCCGGACGTTCGCGGGTCGCCGCTCTGTACGCCGAGCGACTGGCCGAGATAGATGGGTTGCATGCGCCGAGCGCGGGGCGCGGTGAGGAGCGGCGAAGCTGGTTTGTCTATGTCGTTGGCCTACCCGAGGGGGTCGAGCGCGACGCGACAATCGCGAGGCTCGCCCAGCGCGGCGTCGCCAGCAAGGCCTACCTGCCCTGCATCCACCTCTTCCCCCACCTGCGCGAACTGGGCTACCGCGAGGGCCAGTTTCCGATCGCCGAAGCGGCGGCATCGCGCTCGCTCGCGCTGCCCCTCTTCCCGACCATGAGCGAGTCTCAGGTCGAGCGGGTGTGCGACGCTCTCGCCCGATCGATCTGATGGCCCGTCTGCGCAAAAACCCCGATCCCCGCTTCTGGCAGCTCAATCGTTCGATCGAGTTCGACTGGCGCCTGGCGCCCTATGACATCGACCAGTCCCAGGCCCACGCCCGGGCGCTGCGAGAGATCGGCGTGCTCGACGAGGGGGAGTTGCAGCGGATCGACGAGGGCTTGGAGCGGGTTCGCGCCCGAATCGGTGAGCACGGCTTCCGGTTCGCCGAGGCCGACGAGGACATCCACATGGCGATCGAGCGCCTCCTCGGCGAGGAGGTCGGGTCGTTGGCGGGCAAGCTCCACACCGGGCGTTCGCGAAACGACCAGGTCGCAACCGACGTAGCAATGGTCGTCCAGGCGCACTCGCTGCGGGCAATCGAGCTTTGTGGAGCCACGATGGAGGGCCTGCTCGCCCTCGCCGAGCGCCACCGCGACTGGCCGATGCCCGGCTACACCCATCTCCAGCGCGCCCAGCCGGTCTACCTCGGCCACCACATGCTCGCCTACTTCTGGATGCTGGCCCGCGACGTGCTGCGCTTCCAGTTTGCCCTCGATAGCGCTGGGGTGATGCCGCTTGGCTCCGGCGCCCTCGCCGGGGTCAACTGGGAGATCGACCGCGAGGCCGTCGCCGAGGACCTCGGCTTTACCCACGTCAGCCCGAACTCGATCGATGGCGCCTCCAACCGTGACTTTGTCCTCGATTATCTGGCGGCAGCCGTAGCTTGCTCCACGCACCTCTCGCGCCTCGGCTCGGAGATCGTGATCTGGTCAAGCAGCGAGTTCGGCTTCTGCCAACTGGATGAGTCCTTCTCGTCAGGCTCATCGATCATGCCCCAGAAGGTGAACCCTGACTCAGCCGAGCTACTGCGCGCGAAGAGCGCCCGCGTCGCCGCAAACTACGCCGCTGTGATCGGCATGCTGCATGCGCTGCCGCTCACCTATGCCAAGGACATGCAGGAGGACAAGGAGCCCCTTTTCGACGCGATTGACACGGTCGAGACCTGCCTCGAGGCAACCGCTGGGATCTTGGATGGGATCGAGTTCGACCGCGAGCGGTTGGCGGCGGCCTCAGCAGACGAGATGCTGGCGGCCACCGAGATTGCCGACCTGCTGGTCGCGCGCGGGGTGCCGTTCCGCGAGGCGCATTCGATCGTCGGCGGCCTCGTCCGCGACGCGATCGAGCAGGGTCGCTCGCTCTCTGAGCTGAGACCCGAGGAGCTGCGCGAGCGCTCCGAGTACCTTGACGACGCCTACTATGAGGTGCTGGTGCGCAGCAGCTGGCTGGAGTCCAAGCGGATCGAGGGCGGGACCGGTTCCCGGCCGTTGGCGCGGCAGTTCGAGCTTGCCGGCGAGACGCTGGCGGCGGTCAAGGCACGGGTCCGCGAAGAGAGATCTTGAGTCTTGCTCAAACAGCTGAGCGGGAGTGCCTCGACGTCGCTTTTTTTGATCGCTCCGTCCACGACGTCGCCCGCGAGTTGATCGGCTGTCGCCTTTTCCACGCCGGCTGCGGGGGGACCATCGTCGAGACCGAGAGCTATGAGCGCGACGACCCAGCCTGCCACGCCTTCGCGGGTCTGACGCCTCGGACCGAGGTTCTGTTCGGGCCGCCGGGCCGCGCCTACGTCTATCTCTCCTATGGGATCCACAGCTTGCTCAACGCAGTCGCCGAAGCCGAGGGCGAGCCGGCGGCGGTGCTTATCCGGGCACTAGAGCCAACGACCGGGCTCCAGAAGATGCGGGCCAGACGCGGCGGGCGCCCTGACCACGAGCTCTGCGCCGGCCCCGGCAAGCTGACCGAGGCGCTCGGAATCGGGCTCGACGCCAACGGCGCCGACCTCTGCGAGCAGCCCTTTCGCCTGCTCGGGCCCGAGCCCTGCTGGGCGGGCGAGGTGCTCAGCGGCCCCCGGATCGGGATCAGCAAAGCAGTCGAGCGCCCCTGGCGCTTTTGCGCGGCTGGCAGCCGCTTCGTCTCGCGTCCTCGGCCCGCTTAGCCAGCGGTGACGCCGCCACCACCGCCGCTTGGGGGGGAAGAAGGTGAGGGTTCGGCCGGGGCCGGTGTCGACGGGGAGGCGGGCTTTGCAGGCTTGGCGGATTCGGAGGAGCCCGGTTCAGGCGATTCGCTGGAGGCGGGGGGCGAGGCTTCGGCTTCGGTCGCCGGGGTGGTCGGAGAGGGGGTCGAGCTCGCAGACCCCGTTCCGTGGCCCTTCTTTTCGGCTGCCCTTTCGGACTCAATCTGCCGCCAGGCGCTGATTACCCGCGCCCAGATCAGCGCCGGAAAGGTGCCGCCCATCACCGGTCCGCCGTTGTAGAGCGTGGCCATCGGCGTCGTCGTGTTCTCATAGCCAACCCAGACGCAAGCCGTCACTTCAGTGATCGCGCCGCAGAACCAGGCGTCGGCGTTGTTCTCAGTCGTTCCGGTCTTCCCCCACTCGCCGCTCACCCCGATGTTGGCGTGGGTGCCCGTGCCGCTCGTTACCACGGTTTCGAGGATGTGCTTGGCCTCGCTCACAACTCCCGCGGGGGCGACCTGGGTTCGCAGCGTTTGGTTCTCGCCGTCCTTGATCGTGTGCCCGCTGCTGTCGCTCACCTCGGTGTAGGCGATCGGGCTGTCGCCGGGCTGCGGGGCGAGGGTGCCGCTCACCCTGGTGCCATCGTTTGCGATCGTGCTGTAGGCGTAGGTCCACCCCAGCGGCGTCACGCCTTCTTTCAACCCGCCCAGCACCATTGCTGGGTTGGTCGAGACCGGTTCGGTGTAGCCCATTGCGTGAATCGTGCTGGCGATCGAGCGCGTTCGCTGCGCGAAACTGCTTCCCTTCAGGCCCTGCAGCGCGAGTTGGGCGTAAATCGAGTTGTCTGAATAGGTGGTTGCGCAGATGATGTCGCAGGATCCGAGGTATGCGTTTTCGTCGTTGTGGACGACGAAAGTTTCATGGTCGTGCTTACCGAAGTGGAAAATCTGCGGAGCGGACGGGTAGACGGTATAGGGTGAGATCCCCTCCTTCAGCGCTGTGATCAGCGTGAATGGCTTAATCGAGGAGCCCGGCTGACGGTGGCCCTCGGTGGCGAGGTTGAAGGGTTGGGTCCGGAAGTTTGGGCCGCCAACCATCGCCTTCACGCCGGCGTTGCGGTTGTCGATCACGACCACGGAGGCGGTGGGCGGTATCCCCCCCAGATATGAACGCACCGCTTCTTCGGCCGCCTTCTGCAGGCGGAGGTCAAGGGTCGACCTCACTTTCAGCCCGCCGAAAAAGGTCCTCGCCGCGCCGTAGTGTTCAACCAGCTGCTGGCGCAGCCAGGAGGTGAAGTAGGGCGCCTTCGAGTAGACCGTTGGCGGCTCGATGTCGCGCGGAGCAGGCAGCGCCTGCCTGATCCCTTCCTCCAATTGCTGATGGGTGATGTAGCCCTGTTCGTACATCTTTTCCAGCACCAAGTTGCGGCGCCCGAGGGCGTTTTCGGGGAAGAGCTTCGGGTCGAAGGCCGAAGGGTTGGCGATGATCGCCGCAAGCGTCGCCGCCTCCCACGGCTCAAGCACCGAGGCACAGGGCTCGGCCTGGGTTCCGCAGCCCGGATGTGCCTTGCCGAAGTAAGTGCGGGCGGCGGCCTCGATCCCGTATGCCCCCTCGCCGAAGTAGATCGTGTTCAGGTACTCGGTGAGGATTTTGTCCTTGCTCCAGTGGTGCTCAAGCCGATAGGCGAGCGCCGCCTCGCGGAACTTCTCGAGGATTGTGCGGCTGCCCTGCGCGGCGAGCGCGTTCTTGACGAACTGCTCGGTGATAGTCGAGGCGCCCTCCTCGGCGCTCTGGCTGAGGATATCGGTCAACAAGGCACGGGCAATACCCCTGAAGTCGACGCCTTCATGTTCATAGAAGCGGGAGTCCTCGATCGAGACCACGGCATTCTTGACGTAGGGGGAGATCTGGCTCGAGGTGAGCAGGATCTTGTTCTGGTTGCTGGTCAGCGTGCCGAGCGGCTGCCCGGTCGCGTCGAGTACTTCGCTGTTCTTTGACGCCTTGTATTGGGCGAAGTCATAGATCGCCGGTAGATCCTGGGAGACAGCGGCCATCATCCCGAAGATCATCGAGACCAGCCCCAGCACGCCCAGCCCCAAAAGAACAAAGAGGATGCGCAGCTTCTTGAGGCGCGGCTTGCTGCGTTTGCCCGCCAAGAGAGTGCGGCAGTCTAGCATTGCCAGCTCATGGATCTGACGCGAAATGCGGTCGACGTGCTGCCCGACGGCATGCTCGCCGAGCAGCTCGATGCCGGACGCCCGCTCCGGGTCAAGCTCGGAATCGACCCGACCACGGCCGACATCCACCTCGGGCACACGGTCGTCTTGGAGAAGCTGCACGAGTTCCAGCAGGCCGGTCACCAGGTCGTGCTGATCATCGGCGACTTCACCGCGCGGGTCGGCGATCCCAGCGGCCGCTCCGCCCAGCGACCCCACCCTTCGGCGGCGGAGATCCAGGCCAACGCCGCTACCTACCAAGA
Source organism: uncultured Solirubrobacterales bacterium (assembly GCA_963722965.1). GTDB lineage: Bacteria > Actinomycetota > Thermoleophilia > Solirubrobacterales > 70-9 > DATLSM01. The sequence goes on from CAVROX010000011.1 coordinate 76,189, forward strand.
GCAGGCGTTCAAGGTCCTTGACCGTGAGAAGACGGAGGTACGTTTCAACAGCGAGTGGCTACGAATGGAGCCCGAGGCGTTACTTGGCCTGCTCGCCCAGACCACGGTCGCTCGGCTGCTCGAGCGCGATGACTTTCAAAAACGACTTGCGGCCGGGACACCGATCGCCGCGCTGGAGCTGCTTTACCCGCTCCTGCAGGGCTATGACTCGGTTGCGGTGGAGGCCGATGTCGAGCTGGGCGGGACCGATCAGAAGTTCAACCTGCTGTTTGGGCGGGACGTTCAGGCGGCCTACGGCCAGAAGCCGCAGTCGATCTTGACGATGCCGATCCTGGTCGGGATCGACGGCGCCCAGAAGATGAGCAAGTCACTCGGCAACTACGTTGGCGTCGCCGATCCGCCGGAGGAGATGTTCGGTCGACTGATGAGGGTCCCCGACGAGGCGATGGCCGACTACTACCGGCTACTGCTCGGTTCAGAGCCACCCAAACGGCCCGCGAACGAGGCAAAGCGGGAGCTGGCTAGGCGGCTCGTCGAGCGCTTCCACGGCGCCGCCTCCGCCCGCAGCGCTGAGGAGCATTTCGACCGACTCTTCGTCCAGCGCGAAGCCCCCGATGAGATCGAGGAGGTCGTCCTCGAGCCCTACCTGGCCAGCGTCGACGGTCGCGTTCACATGCCAGCGCTAATGGCTGGGGCGTTTGAGATCAGCTCCAGCGAGGCACGCCGGCTGATCGGTCAAGGGGGAGTCAAGCTCGATGGCGATCCGATTTCCGGCGAGGACCTCGATCTCGAGCTCGGTGACCTCGATGGCAGGATCCTGCAGGTTGGCAAGCGCCGCTTCCGCCGCCTCCGGGTGGCCGCCTAGGCAAAAGGCTTGGACAGCGCTATACTCCCCGGTCCTTCCGGGGCCGCCTTGGGCTGTCCCGTGCGTGAGAGAACGGCGATTCCGCCGTCAAGGCGCAGCGGTCTTTGAAAACTGAGCAGCGTGCACTCCGCGGGCCCACGGGCCTGTGGATTGTTTGAGCCCGATCCACTCGGTGCGCCAGCGTGCCGGGTGGTCTGATTTACCCGTCATGCCGGTCGTCGAGTATGTGTACACGGCGACCTGCCAGGCATGACAGCTCTCTGTAGGAAGTACCTTCACGGAGAGTTTGATCCTGGCTCAGGACGAACGCTGGCGGCGTGCTTAACACATGCAAGTGGTGCGACGAACCAGGGCTTGCCCTGGGGCAAAGCCGCGAACGGGTGAGTAACACGTGGGTAACCTGCCCCGATGACCGGGACAACCCGAGGAAACTCGGGCTAATACCGGATGTGGCGCACCGGCACAAGTCGGTGCGCTAAAGGAAGCTTCGGCCTCCGCATTGGGAGGGGCCCGCGGCCCATTAGCTTGTTGGTGGGGTTACGGCCTACCAAGGCAACGATGGGTAGCTGGTCTGAGAGGACGATCAGCCACACTGGGACTGAGACACGGCCCAGACTCCTACGGGAGGCAGCAGTGGGGAATCTTGCGCAATGCGCGAAAGCGTGACGCAGCAACGCCGCGTGGGGGAAGACGGCCTTCGGGTTGTAAACCCCTTTCAGGAGGGACGAAGGTTCACCGGTTAATAGCCGTGTGGATTGACGGTACCTCCAGAAGAAGCTCCGGCTAACTACGTGCCAGCAGCCGCGGTAATACGTAGGGAGCAAGCGTTGTCCGGAATCATTGGGCGTAAAGCGCGCGTAGGCGGCCCTGTAAGTCCGCTGTAAAAGTCAAAGGCTCAACCTTTGAAAGCCGGTGGATACTGCAGGGCTGGAGTCCGGAAGAGGCGAGTGGAATTCCTGGTGTAGCGGTGGAATGCGCAGATATCAGGAGGAACACCAATAGCGAAGGCAGCTCGCTGGGACGGTACTGACGCTGAGGCGCGAAAGCGTGGGGAGCGAACAGGATTAGATACCCTGGTAGTCCACGCCGTAAACGATGGGCACTAGGTGTGGGAGGTGTCGACTCCTCCCGTGCCGTCGCTAACGCACTAAGTGCCCCGCCTGGGGAGTACGGCCGCAAGGCTAAAACTCAAAGGAATTGACGGGGGCCCGCACAAGCAGCGGAGCATGTGGTTTAATTCGACGCAACGCGAAGAACCTTACCTGGGCTTGACATGTAGGTGACCGCCGTGGAAACACGGTTTTCCTTCGGGACACCTTCACAGGTGGTGCATGGCTGTCGTCAGCTCGTGTCGTGAGATGTTGGGTTAAGTCCCGCAACGAGCGCAACCCCCGTTCCATGTTGCCAGCATTCAGTTGGGGACTCATGGGAGACTGCCGGTGACAAACCGGAGGAAGGTGGGGATGACGTCAAGTCATCATGCCCCTTATGTCCAGGGCTACACACGTGCTACATTGGCGCATACAAAGGGTTGCAATACCGTGAGGTGGAGCGAATCCCATAAAGTGCGTCTCGGTTCGGATTGGAGGCTGAAACTCGCCTCCATGAAGGTGGAGTTGCTAGTAATCGCGGATCAGCAATGCCGCGGTGAATACGTTCCCGGGCCTTGTACACACCGCCCGTCACACCACGAAAGCGAGCAACACCCGAAGCCGGTGGCCTAACCGCAAGGAGGGAGCCGTCGAAGGTGGGGCCCGTGATTGGGGTGAAGTCGTAACAAGGTAGCCGTAGCGGAAGCTGCGGCTGGATCACCTCCTTTCTAGGGAGACCTAGAACGTCGACCGGGCTCCCCGTTGGCAAGCGCCAACAGGAACGCTGCTCAGTTTTGAGAGACCGCCGGCGGCAGTCCGCCGTGTGCGCCTCGGTGGACCTTGAAAACTGCACAAGGCCAATATGGGTATTTAATTTGCGACCCGCGCTTTGGCGATGGGTCGTATCACCGTCAAGATGTTAAGGGCTTACGGTGGATGCCTTGGCACCAGGAGTCGATGAAGGACGTGGACGGCTGCGATAAGCCGCGGTGAGGCGCTGAACAGCCTTTGACCCGCGGATCTCCGAATGGGAAAACCCGGCGCCGGTAATGCGGCGTCATCCAGTGGTGAATACATAGCCGCTGGGGGAGAACCGGGGGAACTGAAACATCTAAGTACCCCGAGGAACAGAAATCAACCGAGACTCCCTGAGTAGTGGCGAGCGAAAGGGGATCAGCCCAAACCTGGCAGGTGTAAGCGGGCACGCGTTGCCTGCCGGGGGTTGTAGGACGTCATGCCCGAGCCGTGCCTGGCTCGGCGGCAGTTACAAAATCAGGTGTTAGCCGAAGCGAGTGGAACCTCGCACCACAGAGGGCAATCGTCCCGTAGGTGAAAGCGCGCTGATCTGCCGATTGACGTTCCTGAGTAAGACCGCACCCGTGAAACGCGGTCTGAACCTGGGGGGACCACCCTCCAAGGCTAAGTACTACCTGGTGACCGATAGTGAACTAGTACCGTGAGGGAAAGGTGAAAAGTACCCCTGAAGGGGAGTGAAATAGTACCTGAAACCGTAAGCTTACAAGTGGTCGGAGCGCCTTCGGGCGTGACGGCGTGCTTTTTGCATCACGAGCCGGCGAGTTACTCGTCAGTGGCGAGGTTAAGCGATGAGCGGAGCCGTAGCGAAAGCGAGTCTGAATAGGGCGACATAGTCATTGGCGGTAGACCCGAAACTGAGCGAGCTATCCATGGGCAGGCTGAAGCGGGGGTAAGACCTCGTGGAGGGCCGAACCGACCTAGGTTGAAAACTGGGCGGATGACCTGTGGATCGGAGTGAAAGGCTAATCAAGCTCAGAGATATCTGGTTCTCTCCGAAATATATTTAGGTATAGCCTCGAGTGATTGCGTTTCGGCCGTAGAGCACTGTTTGGACTAGGGGCCCTACCAGGTTACCGACTTCAGGCAAACTCCGAAGACCGTTACGGTTAGCTCGGGAGTCAGTGTGCGGGGGATAAACTTCGTACGCGAGAGGGGAACAACCCAGACCATCAGCTAAGGACCCTAAGTGCTAGCTAAGTGGCAAACGATGTCTGAATGCAGAGACAACCAAGAGGTTGGCTTAGAAGCAGCCACCCTTGAAAGAGTGCGTAACAGCTCACTGGTCAAGTGTTCGGGCGCGGATAATTCAACGGGGCTCAAGCTAGCCTCCGAAGCTATGGGTGCACAGGGCCTGCGGGTACTGTGCGCGGTAGGAGAGCGTTCCAGCTGCGTGAAGCGGATGCGTAAGCCTTCGTGGAGCGGCTGGAAGTGAGAATGCCGGCATGAGTAACGAAAGAGGGGTGAGAGTCCCCTCCACCGATTGTCCAAGGTTTCCTGAGTAAAGTTCGTCTGCTCAGGGTTAGTCGGGACCTAAGGCGAGGCCGAAAGGCGTAGCCGATGGCCAACAGGTTGATATTCCTGTACCACGTCGATTCCGTTATGACCGATGGGGGGACGGGGAAGGGTAAGGGAACCCAGGCGATGGTCGTCCTGGGGCAAGCACGTAGCCAGTCGCTGTAGGGAAATCCGCAGCGGCGTTTTGACGCGAGGTGCGATGCCAGCTGGCTTGACCGCCGGCCAGTCCCCAATCCCATGCCTCCAAGAAAATCCTCTAGGCAGGACTCGCGTGCCCGTACCCATAACCGACACAGGTGGACAAGTAGAACATACTGAGGTGAGCGAGCTAACTCTCGTTAAGGAACTCGGCAAAATCGTCCCGTAACTTCGGGAGAAGGGACGCCCCGCTAGGGTGAACTCCATACGGAGGAAGCCCGAGGGGGCCGCAGTGAATTGGTCCAAGCGACTGTTTACCAAAAACACAGGCCTCTGCTAAGTCGTAAGACGACGTATAGGGGCTGACGCCTGCCCGGTGCCGGAAGGTTACGCGGACCTGTTAGCGCTTCGGCGCGAAGCAGTGAAGCTAAGCCCCGGTAAACGGCGGCCGTAACTATAACGGTCCTAAGGTAGCGAAATTCCTTGTCGGGTAAGTTCCGACCTGCACGAATGGCGTAACGACTTGGACGCTGTCTCAACGAGAGACTCGGTGAAATTAAAGTCTCGGTGAAGATGCCGAGTACCCGCGGCTAGACGGAAAGACCCCGTGAACCTTTACTGCAACTTGATATTGGAGTCTGGGGTATCTCGCTCAGGATAGGTGGGAGACGGTGAACCGACAGCTTTGGCTGTCGGTGAGTCACCCTTGAGATACCACCCTTGGTAGTCTGGGCTTCTAACACCGCGCCGTGATCCGGGTGGTGAACAGTGTCAGGTGGGCAGTTTGACTGGGGCGGTCGCCTCCTAAAATGTAACGGAGGCGCCCAAAGGTTCCCTCAGCACGGTTGGAAATCGTGCGTAGAGTGTAAAGGCAACAAGGGAGCTTGACTGCGAGACCGACGGGTCGAGCAGGAACGAAAGTTGGGCTTAGTGATCCGGCGGTTGCAAGTGGAAGCGCCGTCGCTCAACGGATAAAAGGTACTCCGGGGATAACAGGCTTATCGGTTCCAAGAGTCCACATCGACGAACCGGTTTGGCACCTCGATGTCGGCTCGTCGCATCCTGGGGCTGGAGTAGGTCCCAAGGGTTGGGCTGTTCGCCCATTAAAGCGGTACGCGAGCTGGGTTCAGAACGTCGTGAGACAGTTCGGTCCCTATCTGCCGTGGGCGTTGGAGAGTTGAGAGGAGTCATCCCTAGTACGAGAGGACCGGGATGAACGTGCCGCTGGTGTATCTGTTGTCCTGCCAAGGGCACTGCAGGTTAGCTACGCACGGAACGGATAACCGCTGAAAGCATCTAAGCGGGAAGCCGTCCTCGAGATGAGCTCTCCCATCCCCTTGAGGGAGTAAGACCCCTGGTAGACCACCAGGTTGATAGGCCGGCGGTGCAAGTGCAGTAATGCGCTCAGCCGACCGGTACTAATGGGTCGAGGGCTTGACGGATGTTTATTTTTTACTCTGAGGTCTTGTGCGGTTTTCAAGCTCCACCGGGGCGAGGGTTTCGCAAAATTCCGGTGGCGCATAGCGAGTGGGAGACACCTCTTCCCATTCCGAACAGAGCAGTTAAGCCACTCTGCGCCGATGGTACTTGGGGGGCAACCCCCTGGGAGAGTAGGTCGCCGCCGGTTCTTCTGCGACTCTGGGCCGCCCCGCCGGGGCGGCCCTTTGTCGTTTCCGGCCCTCGCAGCTCGGTGCTGTTCTCCCAACGGGCTCCAGCCCGTACTCACCGAGGGTGGCGAGATCGATCAACAAGTCGGTGGCGTCGGCCAGCCGTCCCGTGAATGAAGTTCTCGCCGCTGGACCGAACATGGGTTCGCAAGGTAGGACTTGCTCCGGACGGCACTCGAAATCTGCAACGGGACTTGCAGTTCGTGCCTGGCGCGGAGGCCTTGCCGCGTCCGTTGGAGGCTTAGCCGACCTGTGCGAGGGTTTTGCCGGCGCGCCGACGCAGGGATTTGGCATCGACGCCATCCCGGCGCCGTCGGGCAGGGGATGCATCGTTAGCTTTGTCAGCCTCGGGTAGGAGGATCCCGGCGGGCAGGGCGTCGAGCTGAATATTCGAGTCTTGCATTCGACCTGTTCGAACGGGGCTGGTTGATTTTCGCTACTGGCTACCCGTCCGCAGCGCGCCCCGACGATCAGCGGGTTGGCGCGGAGAACCCGTCGGGAGCTTGCTGTGCTGATCGACGGGGCGGCCAGCAGAGAATGTGACCCGACCGATGTCAACGTCGGTTTGGGTTGCCGCAGAAGCCGTTGCCGGAAGCTTTTTGGCGCCATCTGGCATCCCCAGTCATCGTAGGGGCAGCCAAAGCCGAGGGAGCCGGTCTCCACGCCACCGCGGCAATGTGGGACTGGGGGGTGGTTCGGTGGCTGGGAAGGGGACGAGCAGCAGCCCAGAATCTGTTGTGGACGTGTTCGTGATAGTCACCGGGCCCGCCAAGGACCCAGTCGCCCAGCCTGGCGGCGTCAACGGCGGCCTGGATCGTCCCGTATCTGCCCTCGGAGCCCATTCAAGCCACCGATCCGCAATACCCCTGCAGCAGCGCTACCGGTCACCGGCAGCGCTGCGAACCCCAGAAGCGCGCTTGCGAGAGATGGCGCCCGAGCGGCGCTGCGCTTGCGACGTAGTCGCTCGATGTAGTCGCTGTCGGCGAGCGGGTCCATCCCCGAGAACGACGCCTCCTCGCGGGCCCGATCCTACGCCCTTCGGTGAGCGCTTTGCAAATGGTCGAGGCAGATCTACGGGTTTGCCGCAGGTGACCGCCCGGGCGGCCGTTACCCTTGCCCAGGCAATGGAGAAGTTCGTCATCCAAGGAGGCGTGCCGCTCTCCGGAGAGCTGACCGTCGCCGGCAACAAGAACGCAGCGCTGCCGATCCTCGCCGCATGCTTGCTCACCGAGGAGGAGCTGCTGCTGCACCGGGTGCCGCGCATCCGCGATACCGAGGCCCAGATTGCGCTGCTGGAGCGGCTCGGGGTCGAGGTCTCCTGGGTCGCCGACAACAGCCTCAGGCTCTGCGCCGCGAGTGTCAATGAGATCGAGGTCGATCAGGATCTCTCGAGCCGGATCAGAGCCTCCTTCCTCCTCGCCGGCCCGCTCCTGGCCCGCTTCGGTGAGGCGCGCATGCCCCCGCCGGGCGGGGACTTCATCGGCCGCCGTCGCCTCGACGCGCACCTCGACGCCTTCAAGGATCTCGGCGCCCGCGTCAACGGCGAGCGCTGGATCGAGCTGGTGGCGCCCTCCGGGGGACTGCGGGCCTGCGAAATCTTCATGGACGAGCCCTCGGTAATGGGCACCGAGAACGCTCTGATGGCCGCGGCGCTGACTCCGGGGCCGACCACGATCGCCAACGCCGCCTGCGAGCCCCACGTCCAGGACCTCGCCCGACTGCTGAGCACGATGGGTGCCGAAGTTGATGGGATCGGCTCCAACGTAATGACCGTGCGGGGCCGCGACCGACTCGGCGGCGCCGAGCACACGATCTCCCCCGACCACATCGAGGTCGGCAGCTTCATGGCGCTTGCGGCGGCCACCGGCGGGGAGCTGCGGGTCCGCGACGCGGCTCCGGCCGACCTGGTCATGGTGCGCCGCCAGTTCCGGCGTCTCGGCCTGCAGTCCACGGTCGAGGGCGAGGATGTCCTCGTCCCGCCGGGACAGGCCCTGCGCATCCAGACCGACCTCGGTGACGCGATCCCGAAGATCGAGGACGGCCCCTGGCCCGCCTTCCCGGCAGACCTGACCTCGATCGCCCTCGCCCTCGCCACGCAGGCCAAGGGCGAGGTCCTAATCTTCGAGAAGATGTTCGAGAACCGCCTCTTTTTCGTCGACAAGCTGGTCGCGATGGGCGCTCGGATCACGCTGTGCGATCCCCACAGGGCGATCGTCAGCGGTCCGAGCCGGCTTCACGGGGAACGCGTCGAGAGCCCCGATATCCGAGCCGGGATGGCGATGCTCATCGCCGCCCTGGCCGCCGAGGGCGCCTCGGAGATCGGCAACATCCGCCAGATCGACCGCGGCTACGAGCAGATCGACGAGCGCCTGCGTGGGCTCGGCGCCCAGATTGAACGGGTCTCTGCCGAGGTCCCCGCTTAGCAGGGCTTTCAAGCCCTCTCTCGTAAGGTCCGGCGGATGATCCATCCGATCCCTCCCGGCACGCGCGACGTGCTCCCCGACGAGATGCGGGAGCTGCGCCGCCTCCACCTCGCGCTGATCGAGGTCTTCGAGAGCCGTGGATACGGCGAGGTTTCAACGCCCGCGATCGAGTACGACGAGGTGCTGGCGCGCGGCGACGGGCGAACCGCCGCTGGCGCCTACCGCTTCTTCGATGAGCGAGGCGAGCTTTTGGCGTTGCGCTCGGACATGACGGTGCCGATCGCCCGTCTGGTCGCGACCCGCTACGCCGACGCCGAGCGGCCGCTGCGCCTCTGCTATCTGGCTAACGCCTACAGGGCCGTACGACCGCAGCGCGGCCACATGCGCGAGTTCGTGCAAGCCGGGGTGGAGCTGATCGGCTCTCCGGCCCCCCAGGGAACCGCCGAGGTTGTCGAGGTGCTCGCGGCGGCGCTCGACGCGGCCGGGCTGACCCGCGCCGTGATCGGCCTCGGCGACGCCGACCTCTACCGCCAGCTGCTTGCCGAGTTCGGCGTGGAGGGGGAAGCGCGCGACTTTGCCCTCAAGCGGCTGGCCACGCACGACCTGGTCGGTCTCGAGGCCGAGCTGTCGGCCTTGCAGGGCATCAGCAAGCAGCAGTGCGCGACCTGTGTCGCCCTCTCCCAACTGCGCGGGGGCAGCGAGGTGCTCGAGCAGGCACGTGGCCTCGGCGGCGCTGCGGTGGAGCGGGCCACGGCAAGAATCCAGGAAACCTTCGAGGCGCTCGCAGAGAGGGGCGTGGCGGACCGAGTGCAGATCGATCTCGGCTTGCTGCGCGACCTCGGTTATTACAGCGGCGCCATCCTCGAGGTCTACGATCCGGCGTTGGGCCACATTCTCGGCGGCGGCGGGCGCTACGACGGCCTGCTCAAGCGGTTTGGGCTCGACCTGCCGGCGGCGGGGTTTGCCCTCTACCTGGAGCGCGTCCACGTCGCCCAGATGGAGGAGGAGGCAAGAGGAGGAAAGGAGACACCGTGAGCGTCGAGGTCGCCGGCCTGGGCCGGGCGAAGGCCGACGGGCCGTTGAAGCTTGCGTTACCGCGCGGGGCGCTTTTCGGCGAGACCCTCGATGCTCTCGACGCGGCCGGGATTCAGACCGGCGAGCTGCGCGGTGACTCCCGCGCGCTGATTTTCGAGTCAAAGGACATCACTTTGGTGACGATGCGGCCCTCTGACGTGCCGACCTACGTGGAGGCCGGAGCCGCCGACGTCGGCATCACCGGTAAGGACGTACTGCTTGAGCAGGCCGATCGGGTTGTCTATGAGTTGCTGGATCTCGGTTTCGGCCGCTGCCGCATGGTGCTCGCCGGACGGGTCGGCGACAGGCGTCTGGGGGAGTCAGAGCGACGTCTGGGGATGATGCGGATCGCGACCAAGTACCCGCACATCGCCGAACGCCATTTCGAGCAGACCGGGCGCCAGGTCGAGGTGATCGAGGTCAAGGGTTCGGTCGAGTTGGCGCCGCTGATCGGCCTCGCCGACGGAATCGTCGACCTTGTCGCCACCGGACGCACCCTCGCCGAGAACGACTTGGAGGTGCGCGAGGAGATCCTCCTCTGCACAGCGCGCTTCGTCGCCAACCGGGTGGCCCACAAGCTCCGCGCCGCGGAGGTCGACTCGCTGACGGCGAGGCTTCGAGAGGCGACGGCAGGATGAGGATGCGGCGATTTGTGTGGGAGGGCGCCGGCGGCACCGCGGGCGCGATCCGCTCCTGGGCGGTGCAATCCGCACCGCCAGTAGACGTCACCGCGATCGAGCGGGAGGTCCTCGAGGGCGGCGACGAGGCGGTTTTGCGCCTCACGGCGCGCTTTGACGCGACCGAGCGCCCACCGCGTGCGCTGCGGATCGAGGCGCAGGAGGCAACCGCAGCGCTGGAATCCACCCAAACAGAGATCCGGACCGCGATGGAGGTAGCGGCGGCAAACGTCCGCGCCGTCGCCGAGGCCCAGATCGGCGATCCCCGGGACGCGATCGAGCTCCCAGAGGGCCACGTCGTGACCGTCCGCGAGGTCTCGGTGGACGCCGCCGGCGTCTATGCACCCGGCGGGCGAGCCGCATATCCGTCCAGCGTTCTTATGTGCTGCATCCCAGCTCGGGTGGCGGGCGTCAAGCGCCTTGCTCTGGCATCACCGCCGCGACCGGATGGCAGCCTCAACCCACAGGTGCTGGCGGCGGCCGCCCTCTGTGAGGTCGATGAGATCTACGCGATGGGCGGCGCCCAGGCAATCTTCGCCCTCGCCCACGGGACTGAGACCGTCGATGCGGTGGATGTCATCGTCGGCCCTGGCAACGCCTGGGTGCGGGAGGCAAAGCGCGCCGTCTATGGCCAGGTCGGGATTGACTCGCTCGCCGGCCCCTCCGAGCTGATGGTGATCGCCGGCCCGACGACGAACCCCCAGTGGGCAGCGCTGGATCTCTGTGCGCAGGCTGAGCACGGCGCCGAGGGCCCGCTGGTCGCGGTCGCGGTCGAGGAGGCGGTGCTGAGGGCGGTTGCGGAGGCGACCGAGCGCCTTGCCGTCGAGCGGCCTGGCATCGGCGACGCCCCGCTCGCCCTGGTTCAGATCCCCGATCTCGGCGACGGGATCGAGCTGGCCAACGACTTTGCGCCCGAGCACCTCGAGCTGCTCGCCGAGGACGCCGCGCTGCTCGCGGAGCGAGTTACGACGGCCGGCTGTGTGTTCACCGGTCCCTACGGAGCGACCGCCTTCGGCGACTACCTAGCCGGCTCAAACCACGTCCTGCCAACGGGGGGGGCGGGGCGCTTCTCCGGACCCCTTGGCCCTGGTGCATTCCGGCGCAAGATCCCAACGGTGAGCATTCCGGGCGAGGCGGTAGGTGCGCTGGCGGGGCATCTAGATGTCCTCGCCCGGGCTGAGGGGTTTCCCGTTCACGCTGAGTCGGCGATGATTAGACGATGAGCAGATCAGCCGCCAGGGAGCGTGAGACCGCCGAGACCCGGATACGGCTCGCACTGGACCTCGATGGAGGAGCGTCAAGCGCTGCCACCGGCGTCGGCTTCCTCGATCACATGCTCGACCTGCTCGCCCGCCACGGGCGGCTCGGCCTCCGGGTGCAGGCGAGCGGCGATCTCCAGACCGGGCCCCACCACACCGTCGAGGATGTCGGCATCGTGCTTGGCCAGGCGCTAGACGAGGCGCTTGACTCTCGCGCCGGAATCAGGCGCTATGGGTCTGCCCTGGTCCCGATGGACGAGGCGCTGGCTGAGTGCGCGATCGATATCTCCGGAAGGCCACTCTGCATCTTTGAAGCTGAGCTCCCGGCGACCTCGATCGCCGGCTTTGACACCGAGCTCGCCGAGGAGTTCTTCCGTGCGGTCGCCAACAACGCCAAGTTGACCCTTCACGTTTCGGTCCGCCGCGGCACGAATGCACACCACATGATCGAGGCTTCGTTCAAGGCGTTTGCCCGCGCCCTGCGCGTCGCCATCTCGATCGACCCTGAGGAGAGCGGCGTGCCCTCAACCAAGGGGACGCTCTCACAATGACCGCCCGCGTCGCGATCCTCGACTACGGCATGGGCAATCTGCGCTCCGTCGAGAAGGCCCTTGAACACGTCGGGGCGGCGGCGAAGATCACCAACGACGCCGCCGAGGTCCGCAGCTGCGACGGCCTGATACTGCCTGGCGTCGGTGCCTTCCCTCGAGCGATGCAGCGCATCCGCGAGCTCGAGCTAGACAATCTGATCGCCGAGCGCCGGGATGCGGGGATCCCGATCCTCGGCATCTGCCTCGGGCTGCAGCTCTTATTTGACTCGACCACCGAGCTGGGTGGGGCGGTCGGCCTCGGCCTGTTGCCCGGCGAGGTCACCGACCTGGACGCGGGCTCCCTCAAGGTCCCCCACATCGGCTGGTCGCCGGTGCGCTGGGAGCGAAAATCGCGGCTGATCGCCGGCATCGAGACCGAGACGCCCTTTTACTTCGTCCACTCCTTTGCCCCGCGGCCAGGCCCCGAGGAGCTGCTGGGCACCGCTGCTTACGGCAGGCGATTCGCCTGTGCGGCCGAGCGAGATAACGTCTTCGGAGTCCAGTTTCACCCCGAGAAGTCAAGCGCCGCCGGTCTGCGGCTGCTGGCCAACTTCGCCGGGGTCTGCGCCTCCGTGCCGGCGTGATCCTCTATCCGGCAATCGACATCCGCGGCGGCCGTGCGGTGCGATTGCTGCAAGGCGACTACGAGCGCGAGACCGCCTATGACAGCGACCCGGCCGAGGCCGCGACCCGCTGGGCCGAGGAGGGTGCCCGCTTCCTGCACGTGGTCGACCTCGACGGCGCCAGGGAGGGCGAACCAGAAAACCTGAGCGCGGTCCGCCGAATCGCGGCTGCAGTCGAGTGTCCGATCCAGGTCGGCGGCGGCCTGCGCGATGCCGACTCGGTCAGCGCCGTGCTCGACGCAGGCGCCGAGCGGGTCCTTATCGGCACCGCGGCACTGCGCGACCGGGTCTTCCTCAATGAGATGATCGATCGACACGCAGATCGAGTGGTCGTCTCCGTAGACGCCCGCGATGGCAAGGTCGCGCTGGAAGGCTGGACCAAGACGGGTGGGCTGGACGCTGTCCAAGCGGTCGCGGCGCTCGGCGAGATTGGTGTGGGCCGCTTCCTCTGCACGGCAATCGAGGTCGACGGCACCATGCAGGGCCCGGCCATCGATCAACTGGGCAAGATCGCAGCCGCCACCGTTTCCCAAATCATCGCTTCCGGGGGGGTTGGGGCCCTCGCTGACCTTGAGTTACTCGCCAGCGAGGCGCCCGGCAACGTCGAGGGGGTCGTGGTCGGCCGGGCGCTGTATGAGCGCAGATTCACCGTCGCCGAGGCAATCTCAACGCTCGAGCGCAGGGGATCCGAGCCCTGACCTCTACGCTTTCCCGATGGTCCTCAAGCGCGTCATCCCCTGCCTAGACGTGGACGCAGGACGCGTGGTGAAGGGCACCAACTTCCTCGGCCTGCGCGACGCCGGCGACCCGGTCGAGCTGGCGCAACGCTACGACGCCGAGGGCGCCGATGAGCTGGTCTTCCTCGACATCACCGCCTCCCACCAAAAGCGCGAGACGATCGTCGAGCTGGCGCGGCGCACCGCCGACAACGTTTTCATCCCGTTCACGATCGGCGGTGGGATTCGCTCCGTCGAGGACGCCCAAGCCGTGCTCGACGCCGGCGCCGACAAGGTCTCGGTCAACTCCGCCGCGCTCTCCCGGCCGCAGCTGTCGAGCGAGCTCGCAGAGCACTTCGGCGCCCAATGCGTCGTGATCGCGATCGACGCCAAGGAAGGAGGGCGGTGGGTGGGGTGTGTACGTAAACGGTGGCCGGGCGAAGGTTGCAGGCCGTGAGGCGGTCTCCTGGGCGCGGGAGGCCGTCGAGCGCGGAGCAGGCGAGGTGCTGCTGACCAGCATGGACCGCGACGGCACCAACCGCGGTTATGACATCGAGCTGACGCGCGCGGTGGCAGACGCCGTCTCGGTTCCGGTGATTGCCTCCGGCGGGGCCGGCGCGCTCGAGCACCTCTGCGCGGCGATCGCCGACGGTGGCGCCGATGCCGTGCTATGTGCCTCGATCTTCCACTACGGGGCCCACCGCGTGCGCGATGCCAAGCTGCGGCTCGCCGCCGAGGGAATTCCGGTCAGGCTGTAGGCGGGGCGGGGTGCTGTCGTTGCCTGCGGCATCGAGCAATGACCTTAAGCGGGCGCTGCAGCGTGCCTTCCCGGAGTTGGCGAGCGTGCGCGAGCAGTGTGGGGGAGAGTCGGTCTATCTGGTCGGGGGCGCCGTCCGCGACCTGCTTCTCGGCCGCCCTCGAAGCGACATCGATCTGGTCATCGAGGGGGACGCCTCCGGGCTGGCATCCCGGCTCGGTGCGGAGGTTGTCCAATACGAGCGATTTTCCACGGCGAGGTGCCGGCTCGACGGGCATGAGATCGATATCGCCGCCGCCCGCACCGAGACATATCCGCATCCCGGCGCGCTGCCGCAGGTGAGGCCGTCGACCCTCAGCGAGGATCTGGCACGACGCGATTTCACGATCAACGCGATGGCGATCCCGCTCGCCGGGGAGCCGGTGTTGATCGACCCCCATGGGGGTCGCGCGGATCTCCTCGCCGGCCTGCTGCGGGTACTGCATCGACGCTCCTTCGTCGATGATCCGACCCGGGCGCTGCGAGCCGCCCGCTACGCCTCCCGCTTTGGCTTCACGCTAGAGGAGGAAACGGCCGGGCTGCTTGCCGCGGCCGACCTGGGGTCAGTCTCAGCTGCCCGGCGCAAGGCGGAGCTGCTGCGCTTGGCAAGCGAGATCGAGGCAGTGCGGGGACTCGAGCTGGCCGCTGGGTGGGGACTGATCGAGCCGCGCGTCGGGGGCCTGCAGCTCGCGACAGGCGTCGCTGAACTGCTGAAGTGCCAGCCGTGGAGTGGGGTCGCCAAGCGCGCCGAGGCCCTGCTCGCCGCGGTCCTCGGGCCACCCGGCGGCGAGCTGGGACTGGCCGCCGCAGACCCCAAGACACCCTCTGAGGCAGTCGAGCTGGCTGGCCCACGAACCCCGGTCGAACTAGTACTCGCCCGCGCCCTGGGAGCCGAGTGGCTAGACCGGTTCCTCACCGAGTGGAAGGGAGTTGGCCTTGAGATCGACGGCGCCGACCTGATCGCTGCCGGGGTTCCCGAGGGTCCGGCGCTGGGACGGGGATTGCGCGATGCGCTGCGTCGCAAGCTCGACGGAGAGCTCGCCGGGCGCGAGCAAGAGCTGGCCGCGGCCCTGGCCGCGGCCCGCGCTGAATGATTCCCCATCGACCCTCTGGCTTTCTGCTTTGTTAGGGGGATGAGATGGCGTGAGAAGGCAGGGGTTCGCTGGCTGGAGGCCGACCTCCCCGGTGGACGGGCAGCATTCTCCACCCGCCTTGGCGGCGTCAGCAAAGTACCGTTTGACCGCCTCAACCTCGGTGCCCTCACCGGTGATGAGGCCCGCGCGGTCGCAGAGAATCGCCGCCGTCTGGCGACGGCTCTCGGCTTCGAGCCCGAGCGCGTTGTCGCCGGGCGACAGGTCCACGGAACCGAGATTGCCCTGCAGACCGCGTCGCTGATGCCGAGCTCATTCCCCGCACCCCAAAGCCAGGCAGCCCCCGAAGTCGACGGCCACCTGGTCACCGAGCCCGGGCTGGCCGCCCTGGTGTTTGTCGCTGATTGCCTACCGATTGCGCTGGCTGGACCAGGTGGCGTGGCGATCCTTCACTGCGGCTGGCGGGGGATGGCGGCCGGGATTCTCGCCAGGGGGATGCAAGCAGTCGCTGGGACCCACGCCGTGATTGGACCCGGAATCGGCCCCTGTTGCTATGAGGTCGGTGAGGAGGTGATGGGCGCTTTTGCCGGGCTGGGCGAGGGGGTCAGCGCCGGGAGGATGCTTGACCTACCCGAGGTCGCCCGGCGTTTGCTGCAAGGGGCGGGCGTCTCCTCGATCGAGTCCGCCGGACTCTGCACCGCCTGCGAGGCGGGGTTGTTCTTCTCCCACCGCCGCGAGGCGGGCAGGACCGGGCACCAAGCAGGGATCGTCTGGGTGGACGGCAAGGCCGGTGAGCAATGCCCGGCCTGATCGGCGGCCTTGACCCGGCGAGGATCGCCTTCAACCTCGAGCGGGTCCGCGAGGTGGCGGGAGAAAACGTCGAGATCCTCGCGGCGACCAAGTACGTCCGGATCGAGGAGATGGGTGCCCTGGCCGAGGCCGGCATCGCCCTGGTCGGTGAGAACCGCCAGCAGGAGCTGAGTGCCAAGCACGAGCGTTGGGGAGAGGTTTTTGCCTGGGATTTCATCGGCACCCTCCAGAGCCGCAAGGTGAGGCAGTTGCTGCCCATTTGCCGACTGATCCACTCGGTGGCCAGCGATTCGGCCCTGGAGCAGCTCGGCCGCCACGGGGGGCCGGAGACCGAGGTGCTGATCGAGGTAAACGTCGCTGGGGAGGAGAAGAAGGCTGGCGTCGCCCCCGCCGATCTGAGCGCCTTCATCGAGCGCTGTCCGGTGCGGGTGGTCGGCCTGATGACCATGCCTCCCTTCAGCCAGGAGCCGGAGGCATCCCGCCCACACTTCGCCCGCCTCGCCGAGCTGGCGGCCGAAAATAGCCTCACTCGGCTTTCGATGGGAACCTCCCAGGACTGGCCGGTGGCGGTCGAAGAGGGCGCAACGATCCTGCGTTTGGGGGCGGCGCTGTATTCCAAAGCGGCGCTACCCTGCCGATAATCTGTAAAGGAGTCGGCCCACCGGGGCCGAAAAGGCGGTGTAGATGGCCCTTCGCGACACATGGCACAGAGCGCTCGTTTACTTCGGCCTGGCTGAGGACCACGATTACGGCCCCGAATACGAGGATGGCGACTACGAGCCCGAGACCGGCTCCGAGGAGGTTTATGAAGGCCGTCGCGAGCGCGAGCACGCATCGGTGCGGCGTCTGCCCACCGCCCGCCGCTCGCGCCGCGACGAGATCGACGACATCTTCGCCGATGACGAGCCGATATCGGCCTCGCGCACCCGCACTTTGCGGCCTGTCGCCAACGGCGGCTCAGAAGTCCAGGTCCACCTGGTCATCCCCCGCAATTTCAACGATGCCCAGCAGGTTGCCGACCAGTTCAAACGGTCGGTGCCCGTCATCCTCAACCTACAGACGACCGACCACGAGCTCTCCAAGCGGATGATCGACTTCTGCTCAGGCCTGACCTACGCGCTGGACGGTGGGATGCAGCGGATCGCCGAGAAGATGTTCCTGCTTACGCCCCGCAATGTCGAGGTCTCAGCCGAGGAACGAGCGCGGCTGATCGACAAGGGGTTCTTCAACCAGTCCTAGGTCTTGGAGGGGCGGGTGCCCTTCTTGCGAAGCACGGTTAGTCTGCCCACGCGATGATCGTTGGCTTTTGCGGGTCCGGGAACATGGCGGCTGCTATGGCGCGGGGATGGGTCGGCGAGGTCGATCGGATGCTGCTCACCGATTCAGGGTCAGGACGGGCCATCGAGCTTGCTCGGGAGGTCGGCGGAGAGGCTGTTGGCTCCAACGCGGAGCTTGCTGATATCGCCGACGTCGTCGTGATTGCGGTAAAGCCAGCGCAGCTCGATGAAGTTGCCGGCGAACTAGCCGGGGCTCGGTCGGCGATCTCGCTCTTAGCGGCTACCCCTTTGGCGAAGGTTGCCGCCGCGCTACCCGGGGTCGCGGTAGCGCGGGTGATGCCCAATCTGGGGGTGGAGGTTCGACGCGGGGTCCTCTGCGTGGCCGGTGTCGCCGGGGCGGAGATCCGCGGGCTGCTCGGCAAGCTCGGCCACATCGTCGACCTTCCCGATGAGGATTTCGACATCGCCACCGCTGTGATGGGTTGCGCACCCGCCTACCTGGCGCTGGCGGTCGAAGCGATCGCCGATGCCGGGGCCCGGGAAGGGCTTGACCCACAGCTCGCGCGGGAGTTGGTGGTCGAGACGACCGCCGGCACGGCGGAGCTGCTGCGCCTGCGACACCCGGCCGACGTGCGGAGGGCCGTCGCCTCGCCTGGAGGGAGCACCGAGGCCGGGCTGGAAGCGCTCGAGAGGGAGGGAGTGCGGGTCGGCTTTGAGGCCGCGGTGCGTGCCTCATTGGAGAGGATGGGCGGATGATCCCGCTGGCGCTGAGTCGGGGCGACGTGGCCAGCTACGTCAACGCCCTCCTCACCGTCTACATCATCCTCATCTTCGTCAACATTCTCATTTCCTGGTTGCCGCGAGTCCCCTACAACCGCGCGCTGCGCGCCGTGCTCGACTTTGTCGCGGAGACGACCAACCCATACCTCAATCTCTTCCGCCGCTTTCTGCCGCCGGTGGGCGCCGGTGGGTTGGCGCTCGACCTGAGCCCGATGCTTGGGATCATCTTGCTGTTTGTGCTGCAACAGGTCATCGTCGGCCTGATCTCCGGGTGAGGCGAGGGGACGTCCGTGCCTGGCGCCTGGCCGGCGCGCTCTGCGGCCTCGTAGTCGTCGCCGACCAGGCGGCGAAGGCGGCGATCGAAGCCCACCTCGTCCCCGGCCAACACGTCGCCGTGCTCGGGCCGCTTAGCCTCACGCTCACCCACAACACCGGCGTCGCGTTCGGCCTCGCCGGCGGTGCCGGCACCGGCCTGGTCTTGGTCACGCTGGCAGCGCTCAGCTTCGTCGGTTTGCTTTTCTGGCGCAATCCCACGCGGCCGGGGATGTGGATCGCGGTCGGCCTGCTGGCCGGCGGAGCGCTGGGGAACCTCGCCGATCGGGTCCGCGCCGGTGCGGTTACCGACTACGTC
The DNA here is from genome assembly GCA_963722965.1 of uncultured Solirubrobacterales bacterium. Lineage (GTDB taxonomy): Bacteria > Actinomycetota > Thermoleophilia > Solirubrobacterales > 70-9 > DATLSM01. Next base: position 95,028 of record CAVROX010000011.1, read on the forward strand.
GACCTGCCGCACTGGCCTCCCTTCAACCTCGCCGACACGGCAATCACGATCGGCGTCGTTTTGCTCGCGATCTCCTTCCTGCGGGAGGCAAAGGACCAATGAGGGCCGGGCTGCGCGTCATCTACCGCGATCAGTCCCTCGCCGTCGTTGAGAAGCCGGCGGGCCTCATCGTTCACCCCGCCCCTTCCCAGCGCGGCCCGACGCTGGTCGACGAGCTGGCGGAGTTCCTCGGCGGTGGGGAGGACCCCAAGCGGCCCGGCATCGTCCATCGCCTCGACAAGGACACCAGCGGCCTTATGGTCGTTGCCCGCACAGACGCTGCACATGCCGCCCTTCAAGAGCAGATTCAGCGCCGCGCGATCGATCGCCGCTATCTGGCGCTCGCGGGAGGGCGCATCGCTTCGCGGACCGGCACGATCGACGCGCCGATCGGTCGCGCGGCGCGCGAGAGGCATCGGATGGCCGTAGCTGGTTCGGCCGCCCGGCAGGCGCGCACCCACTTCGAGGTGTTGGAGCTGCTTTCGGCAGAGACCTACCTGGAGGTGCGACTGGAGACTGGCAGGACGCACCAGATCCGTGCTCACTTCGCGGCGATCGGCCACCCGCTGGCCGGCGATGTGACCTACGGGGGGGACAACCGCTACGGGCTAAGGCGACAGTTCCTCCATGCGCACAGCCTCGCCTTCACCCATCCTCTCAGCGGCGAGGCCCTCGCTTTTAAGGCAGCGCTGCCAGAGGACCTTGCCGAGGTTCTTGCGGCGGCCCGCGCCGCCTGATCTGTTCCCCCTCTACAATCCCGCGAGTTCGAAAACCCGACCCCCGCTCGCAGCGTCCCGGGTCCTGCCCGGCCTCACGCCGGGTCCGCTAAGCGCGACGGGAGACGCATTCAGCTACCAAGGAGATTTGGATGTCAGAGGCAGACCTCAAGGCGCTGCTGGAAGCCGGAGTTCACTTCGGCCACCAGACCCGTCGCTGGAACCCGAACATGCGCCGCTTCATCTACGGCGAGCTGGACGGAATCCACATCATCGACCTGCTCCAGACCGAGGCGCTGCTGGAGAATGCCCGCCGTTTCGCTGGTGAGTTGGCCAGCGGCGGCGGCACCGTGCTGTTCGTCGGCACCAAGAAGCAGGCACGCGACTCGATCAAAGAATGGGCGGACCGCTGCCAGATGCCATACGTCAACCAGCGTTGGCTGGGCGGGTTGCTGACCAACTTCAACACGATGGCGACCCGAATCGCCCGACTGCACGAGCTCAATAGCTGGAAGGAGGAGGGCAAACTCGAGCTGCTGCCGACCAAGGAGCGGATGGGGATGGAGGCAGAACTGGCAAAGCTCGAGTTCAACCTAGGCGGAGTTCGCGACATGGAGCGCCTGCCCGACGCGGTCTTCGTCACCGACCTCAAGACCGAGGAGATCGCCGTCCACGAGGCAGCCCGCCTGCGGATCCCGATCATCGGTCTGGTCGACACCAACTGCGACCCCAATCCGGTCGATTACGTGATCCCCGGCAACGACGACGCGATCCGGTCCTGCCAGCTGGTGATCGGCACGATCGGCGCGGCAGTCGAGACGGGTGCCTCCGCCTGGCGCACGCAGGAGGAAAAGCGGATCGCCGAGGAGATGGAGCGTCGCCGCAAAGAGGAGGAGGAGCGGCGCAAGCGCGAGGAGGAAGAGAAAGCACGGGTGGAAGCCGCGGAAGCCGCCGCGGCGAACGCTGCGGCGGAGGCCACAAGCCAGGCAGCGGCTGAGGGGTCTGGGCAAACGGCCGCGGTAGCTGTAGCTGAGCCTGGGGAGGGCCGGGCTCAGGGACCCCCGACACCACCCTCCCCGCCACCATCCGCGGGCGGGCAAACCCAGACCGCCTTGGGATCGGAGGAAGAGCAGAAACCCGCGGATCAAGCGGGAGGGGACCCAGATTCTGAGCTCGAGACAAAAGCTGAGTCAGATGCGACGGAGGAGGGTGCTTCGTGAGCGTTTCTGCATCCGATGTAAAGGCGCTGAGGGACAGGACCGGTGCTGCGATGATGGATTGCAAAGCCGCTCTCACCGAGGCCGAAGGGGACACCGAGCGGGCCGTAGAGCTGCTGCGCGTGAAGGGGCAGGCCTCCGCTGCGAAGCGCGAAGGCCGCGGCACCGAGGAGGGGGTCGTCTCCGCCTACATCCACGCCAATGACAAGGTCGGTGCGATGGTCGAAGTGCAGTGCGAGACTGACTTCGTCGCTCGCAACGAGGACTTCAGAGCTTTCGCCTACGAGGTCGCCCTGCACGTCGCGGCGACGGCGCCTCGATACGTCTCCGCCGCGGAGGTCCCCGAGCAGGAGCGCGAGGCCGAACGGCGCGTCTTCGAGGAGAAGGCGCGCGCGGAAGGCAAGCCGGACAACGTCCTCGAGAAGATCGTCGAGGGCCAGCTCGCAAAGTGGTCGAGCGAGGTCGCGCTGCTTGACCAGTCCCATGTCAACGCCGACAAGCACGAATCCAAGACAATCGAGGAGCTGCGCCAGGAGCTGGCTGCGAAGACGGGAGAGAACATCCGCGTCGCCCGCTTCGCCTACTTCCGCGTCGGTGAGGCTTGAGCGGATAGAGCCTCCGGATAGGCTCGCCTCCGAGCGCAGCCGCACGCCATGGACTCAGACCCCAAGTTCAGCCGCATCCTTCTCAAGCTCTCCGGTGAGGCGCTGATGGGCGAGCTCGACTACGGCACCGATGGGAGCCAGGTACAGCGGATCGCCCGACAGGCGGCAGCGATCCGAGCCCGAGGGGTGGAGGTGGCGATCGTGGTCGGCGCCGGCAACATCTATCGCGGGCTCGCGGCTGCGGCCGAGGGGATGGATCGCGCCACCGGTGACTACATGGGCATGTTGGCGACGGTGCTCAACGCCCTCACCCTCCAGGACGCCCTGGAGACGCTGGGCCAGCACACCCGGGTGATGTCGGCAATCGACGTGAAGGAGGTGGCTGAGCCCTATATCCGTCGCCGCGCCATCCGCCACCTCGAGAAGGGGAGGGTGGTGATCTTCGCCGCCGGGACAGGCAATCCGTTCTTCACCACCGACACCGCGGCAGCCCTGCGGGCCCTGGAGATCCATGCCGAGGCGATCCTGATGGCCAAGAACGGGGTGGAGGGGGTCTACGACGCCGATCCCGCGCTTCATCCGGAGGCCAAGTTCATCCCCGAAATCGGACACCGCGAGGCGATCGAGCGCGGGTTGAAGGTGATGGACTCGACCGCACTCTCCCTCTGCATGGACAACGACCTACCGATCTACGTCTTCAACATGGGGGATGAGGGCAACATAGATAGGATCGTCCGTGGCGAGAAGGTCGGCACACTGGTCGCCAGTGCGTCCGACGCCGAGTGAGGACTTGAACCGGTGGAGCTGATCGACGAACTGCTCGAGGACGCCAGGGGCCGTATGGCCAAGTCGGTCGAGTCAAGTCGCGGCGAGCTGGCGACCGTTCGCACCGGCCGCGCATCCCCGCACCTGCTTGACCGGATCTCGGTCGACTACTACGGGACCCCGACGCCACTCAAGCAGCTCGCAAACGTTGCAACCACCGACGCCCGCCTGCTGACTGTCACCCCGTACGACAAGTCCTCACTGGCGACGATCGAGAAGGCGATTCAGGAGTCAGACGTCGGGCTTACCCCCGGCAACGACGGCAACGTAATCCGCCTCCAGGTACCCGAGCTAACCGAGGAGCGCCGCCGTGAGATGGTCAAGGTCGTCCACGGCGTCGCCGAGGAGGGCCGGATCGCGATCCGCAACGTCCGCCGCGACGTGATGCAGGACCTTCGCGAGATGAAAAAAGAAGGCGAGGCTGGCGAGGACGACGAGCGCCGGGCCGAGGCCGCGCTGCAAAAGCAGACCAACGATGCGATCGCCGAGATCGACGCGTTGCTCAAGGGCAAGGAAGAGGAAATCCTCGAGGTTTGACCCCTGCCCGGTATGTAGCGATCATCACCGACGGCAACGGGCGCTGGGCTCAACAGCGCGGTTTGCCGGTCGTCGCCGGGCACCGGGCCGGGGCTGACACGGTGAAGGCTCGGTTGCGGGATGCGGTCGAGCTGGGAGTCAAAGAGCTGACCGTCTACTCCTTCTCAACCGAGAACTGGTCGCGACCGGCAGAGGAGGTCGACGGATTGATGCGGGTGTTCGGCGAGCGGATCGCCGAGGAGACCCCGGAGCTGCACGAGGCTGGCGTGCGGCTGCGCTTCATCGGCCGCCGTGCGGGAGTCGACCCCGAGCTGGTGGAGCTGATGGAGTGGGCCGAACTCACCACCGATGCAAACCGGCGCATCACCCTTTTCGTCGCTTTCAACTACGGCGGCAGGGCGGAGATCGTCGATGCAGCGCGAAGTTTCCAGGGGGACTCCGAAGAGGAGTTTCGCCAACACCTCTACGCACCCGAGATGCACGATCCCGACCTCCTCATCCGAACGAGCGGAGAGCAGCGCATCTCCAACTACCTGCTGTGGCAGTGCGCCTACTCGGAGCTCGTATTCCGCGAGGAGCTGTGGCCGGACTTCACACGTGAGGCGCTGGAGGAGTCCCTGCAGGAGTATGAGTCGCGCCAGCGCCGTTTCGGGGCGAGGGCCTGAGGATGAATTCTTCGGGCGAGGAGCGCGAGGAGCGCCGCACTCGGCCGCGGCGCAGCTTCCGCGAGGCAGAAGATCTGTTTGACGGGCTCGAGGACCCGGCCCTCGCAGGACGGCCACAAGACCCGCCCCGCCGCCAGCCCACCCGCCACCAAGAGATGCGGGGCGAGACCGCCAAACGGATCCTGGTCGCGATCCCGTGGATCGTTTTCACGATCGCGATCGTCGTCGCCGGCGGGCTCGCCTTTACGGTCGCGATGATCGCAATCGGGGCGCTTGCCCTGCACGAGTACTTCACGATGACCGACGCGCTGAAGCCGATCAAGATCGGCTCCTACGCCTCGGTCACTGCACTGGTCCTCGCCGCCCATTTCGGCAGCGCCTTCAACGTGGTGATGGTCCTCGCAGCGTCCTTCCTCGTGCTCTTCCTGCTCGGGGCCGACCGCGGGCACCGCGACGGGATCACGGTCTCGATGGGCGTATCCCTGCTCGGGGTGCTGTGGATCGGAATCCCGCTGGTCCACGCGGTCTTGCTGCGTGAACTGCCAAACCACGGCGCCGCGCTGTTGGTCGACGTTCTCATCGGCACCTTCATCACCGACACCGCGGCCTACGCGACCGGGCGGATGTTCGGCAGTCACCGGATCGCCCCCAGCCTCTCTCCCAACAAGACGCTGGAGGGTCTGATCGGCGGCTTTTTGATCGGCACCATGAGCGTCTGGTTTGCGGGGCTTTACCAGAACTGGCTCTCGGGAATGGATGCGCTGATCCTCGGCGCCGCCGTCGCGGCGATCGCCCCGCTCGGGGACCTCTTCGAGTCGATGCTGAAGCGAGACCTCGGCAAGAAGGACACCGGTCACCTCTTCGGGCCCCATGGCGGCATCCTCGATCGCCTCGACGCCGTCCTCTTCACCGTCGTGCTCGGTTACTACCTCGCCGTCCAGCTGGTCTATTGAGCTACCTACACTGAATCGATGAGAAAGCTCGTACTCCTCGGATCCACCGGGTCGATCGGGACACAGGCTCTCGAGGTCGTTGCGAGTTCGGATGATCTCGAGGTAGTCGGCCTCGCCGCCCGCTCGGGCTGGGAGCAGCTCATCGCACAGGCCCGTCAGTTCGGGGTGCCGGTTGTAGCGCTGGCCGATGAGGGCGCCGCGCAGCGAGCTGGGGAAGAGTGGAGCGGGCGGGTGCTGGCCGGCGAGGAGGGGGTCCGCGAGCTGATCGCTTCCTCCGCTGCGGACATCATCCTGAACGCGATCGTCGGCGCCGCCGGACTTGCCTCGACCGTTGTCGCTCTGAGCGAGGGCATCGACGTAGCGCTCGCAAACAAGGAGAGCTTGGTGGTCGGCGGCGAGCTGGTGATGGCGCTGGCCGAGGCGAGCGGTGCCCGGTTGCTGCCGGTCGACTCAGAGCACTCGGCCCTGCACCAGCTGATTGGAGCCGCGCGGGTGGGGACTGTCGAGCGCCTTATCCTGACCGCCTCCGGCGGCCCCTTCCGTGGCCGCGAGGACCTTGCCGGCGTCTCCGTGGATGAAGCGCTCGCCCATCCGACCTGGACGATGGGGGGGAGGATCACGATCGACTCGGCGACGCTGATGAACAAGGGCTTTGAGACGATCGAGGCACACCATCTCTTTGGCGTCCCCTACGGGCGGATCGACGTCGTCGTCCACCCCCAGTCGTTGGTCCACTCGCTGGTCCAGCTCAACGATGGTGCTGCGCTTGCCCATCTCGGCCATCCGGACATGCGGGTGCCGATCTCCTACGCGCTGCACTTCCCCGAGCGCGCCGACGTCGACATTGCGCAGCTGAATCTCGCCACCAGCGGCGATCTGACCTTCGAAGCTCCCGACCTCGAGACCTTTGCCTGCCTGCGCCTCGCCCGCGAAGCCGGGGCGGCGGGTGGAACCATGCCCTGCGCGCTGAATGCCGCCGATGAGGTCGCCGTCGCCGCTTTTCTCGATCGCCGCATCCCTTTCACCGGCATCGCCGAGGTGATCGAGCGGGTCCTAGCGGAGATGCCCGCAAATCCGATCTACCACTTCGACGACCTCTTCGCCGTCGATGCCGAGGCTCGTCAGCGCTCCGCCGAGGAGGTTCGGGGGTTGGCGCGAGTATGAGCTGGCTGGTCGTCCTCTTCGGTTTCTGCCTACTGATCATCGTCCACGAGGGAGGCCACTACCTCGCAGCCAAGGCGACCGGCATGCGGGTCGAGCGCTTCTTCCTCTTCTTTGGGCCGACGATCTGGTCGTTTAGGCGCGGTGAGACCGAGTACGGGATCAAATCGATTCCCCTGGGCGGCTACGTGAAGATCACCGGCATGAACCCGGAGGAAGACGTTCCCCCCGAGCACGAGGACCGCTGCTATTACCGCCAGCCGGTCTGGAAGCGGATCCTCGTCGTCGCCGCGGGGCCCGCAGTCAACATCCTCCTGGCCCTGGTGATTTTCTTTGTCCTCGCCCTGACCAGCGCTGTCACTTACACCGAAACGATTCACGAAGTGATCCCGGGGAGCCCGGCCGCCCGCGCGTTGAAGCCAGGGGACAGGATCATCGCGGTGGACGGAAAGCGTTACCCCCGGCTAAGCAGCCAAGCGCGCGTTGAACGATTCCGCACCGAGATCGAGTCCCACAAGTGCGCCGGCGAACAGCGCCAGGGATGCCTGGCCGCCACCCCGGTGAAGTTCACCGTGATGCGCGATCGTCGCTTGCTGAACCTCTCCGTGAGGCCCCACTATGAGGCGGTGGAAGGCCACGTGATCGTCGGCGTCTCCTTCGAAGACAAGCCGACCTCACTGGGCTTTGGCAAGGCGATCGACACCGCCACTGGCACGGCCTGGAAAATCGCCTCCGGGACGCTGCACGTCTTTAGCCACTTGTTTGAATCCCAGCAGCGAAAGCAGGTCTCGGGCATCGTCGGCATGAGCGATGTTGCCCATGAAACGGTCGAACACAGCGCCGACCAATCGTTGATCCTGCTGGCCTTGGTCAGCCTTTCGCTTGGTCTGATCAACCTGTTGCCGATCCTGCCGCTCGATGGTGGTCACATCCTCTGGGCGCTGATCGAGAAACTGCGCGGCAAGCCAGCCTCGCTGCAAGTGATCGAGCGAGCGACTGTGATCGGGTTCGCGCTGGTCGCGGTGCTGATGTTCATCGGGCTCTCCAACGACATCGGCCGCATCACCGGGCAGGGCTTTAACGTTCGATAACCGGACCCGCCGCCCGGCCCGGATACCCTTCAGTCATGGCCTCCAAGCGCCAAATCTTTGTCGGCGGCGTACCGATCGGTGGCGGCGCCCCGGTCGTTGTGCAGACGATGACCAAGACCGAGACCGCCAACCTGGCGGCGACGATGGAGCAGGTTCGCAAGGTCGCCGACGCGGGCGCTGACATCGTGCGGGTGGCGGTTCCGCGCGAGAAGGACGCCGAGGCGCTGCGGACAATCGTCCGCGAGTCACCGATTCCGGTGATCGCAGACATCCACTTCAACCACACCCTGGCGCTCAAGGCGATCGCCGCCGGGGCCCACTGCATCCGGCTCAACCCCGGCAACATCGGCGGCCGCGAGAAAGTCGCAGAGGTGGCGGCGAAAGCCACCGCTGCCGGGGTGCCGATGCGAATCGGCGTTAACTCCGGATCGCTGCCCAAACACCTGCACGGGCTGGAGCGCGAAGCCCCGGTCGAGGCACTCGTTACCGCCGCGGTCGAGTTCGTCGAGCTGATGGAGGGGCTTGACTTTGCGGACTTCAAGGTCTCGATCAAGTCGACCAACGTGCCGAACACGATCGCCGCCAACCGCATGCTCGCCGCGAAGATCCCCTACCCGCTGCACCTGGGGATCACCGAGGCCGGGACGAAGTGGTCGGGCTCGCTGAAATCCGCGGTCGGGCTGGGCGCCCTGCTCGCCGACGGGATTGGCGACACGATCCGGATCAGCCTCTCGACCTTCCACGCCGAGGAGGAGGTGAAGGTGGCTTGGGAGATCCTCAAGGCGTTGCAGCTGCGCGAGCGCGGCCCCGTGCTGATTGCCTGTCCGACTTGCGGTCGGCTTCAGTTCGACATGGACTCGGTGGTGGCCGAGATCGAGCAGCGGCTGGAGGCCTACCCCGAGCCGGTCGAGGTGGCGGTGCTCGGTTGTGCCGTGAACGGGATCGGCGAGGCAAGCCACGCCGACTTCGGCATCACCGGTGCCAAGGACGAGGGCCTGATTTTTGCCCACGGCAAGCCGCTGCGGAAGGTCCCGCAGGCGACGCTGGTCGACGCTTTGTTCGAGGAGATCGACCGATCCTTGGAGCGGGGCCGGGTTGAGGTCGACGAGGCCAAGGCAGGCGAGGGGGCCGCCTGGCTGGCGAAGATCGAGGAGGACAACGCCGGCGACCTGACACCCGAGAGGATCGCCCAGCTGGAGCACGAGGCAGCCGCAGGCGGCGAGTCTGACCGGGTTCTGCTCGACGAGGAGGCCTCGCCGACAGCCGGACGCAGGTTCACCCGGGCCTGAGCCGGATAGGTTTCAGCGGTGACGCGCTTCAGCGAGACGTTGCTGCCCACTCTCAGGGAGCCGCCCGCCGATGCGGAGTCCCTCTCGCACAAGCTGATGGTTCGAGCCGGTCTGGTTCGCCAGCTCGGGGCCGGCCTTTGGACCTACCTGCCGGCCGGGTGGCGGGTGCTGCGCAAGGTGGAGGAAATAATCCGCGAGGAGATGGAGATGATCGGCTGTCAGGAGATGCTGATGCCAGTTCTCCAGCCGGCCGATATCTGGGAGGCGACTGGCCGCTACGGGATCGAGGAGATGTTCAAGCTCTCCGATCGCAAGGGTTCACCGCTGGTGCTGGCGATGACCCACGAGGAGTGCATCACCCATCACGTCGGGCGGGAGGTTCAGTCCTATCGCGACCTGCCCCTGATGCTCTTCCACATCCAGATCAAGGAGCGCGACGAGCCCAGACCCCGAGCGGGGGTGTTGCGGACCCGCGAGTTCACGATGAAGGATGCCTACTCCTTTGACCGCGACCTCGCTGGCCTGGAGCGCTCATATGAGAGCCAGACCGAGGCCTACGCGCGGATCTTCGACCGTTGCGGGTTGAACTGGTACCGGGTCCAGTCCGACGTCGGGATGATGGGCGGTTCGGGCGCCGATGAGTACATGGCACCCTGCGTGGCCGGCGAGGACGAGATCGCCCTGGCCCCCGGCTTCGCCGCCAACCTCGCGGTGACCGAGCTGCGCGCCGGGGACCCCGGCCCCAGCGGCGGCGAGGTCGAAGTGGTGCCGGCGATCGAGATCGGCAACATCTTCAAGCTCGGTACCCGCTACTCCGAGCCGCTGGGCGCCACCTTCCTCGACGAGGACGGGGTGCAACGGCCGATCGTGATGGGCAGCTACGGGATTGGCCCGGCCCGGGTCCTTGCCGCGGCAATCGAGCAGGGCGCCGATCAGCGCGGCATCATCTGGCCGGCTTCGATCGCTCCCTGGCGGATCCACCTTCTCTCCCTCGCCAGCGCCGGCGAGCCCGAGCGCGAGGCGGCCGATCGCCTCTACGCGCAGCTGCGGGCGGCACTTGGGGATGAGGTGCTCTACGACGACCGCGACGCCGGGGCGGGAGAAAAGCTGACCGATGCAGAGCTGCTCGGCTGCCCACTGCGATTGGTGGTAGGACGTCGCGGCCTCGCCGAGGGCCTGATCGAGGCCACGGAGCGCGCCAGGGGCACCGAGCACAAGCTGCCCGTGGGGGATGCCGCCGAGCGGGCGCTCGGAATCCTCCAGGGCCTCGATGGCTGAAGCCGCACCGTTTGGCCGCGGCCGCCTGCGCCGCCTCTTCGGGCTTGACCGCAGCGGCGCCAAACCTCGCCCGACCCGCAGCGGTGAGCCGCTGCGTCCCTGGACGGTCCCGAATATGGTCGGCTACGCGCGGCTCGCGGCCCTGCCGCTCTTCCTCTATCTGGCCTTCGAATCCGGCGATGGACGCAGCGCCTCGGCGGCGATCGTATTTTGGCTGATCGCCGCCGGTGATTACCTCGACGGCTTCCTCGCCCGCGTCACCGGCCAGTACAGCCGGATGGGGGCGCTGCTTGACCCATTGGTCGACCGCCTCACCATCCTCTGCGGCGTCGCCGTCTGCTGGCACTTCGAGCTGCTGCCACGCTGGGCGCTGGCACTCCTCGCCATGCGCGAGGTGGTGATGCTCGCCCTCGCCCGGTACGGCCTGCGCCACGGCGTCGACATCGAGGTCAACTGGCCCGGGCGGATCTCGGTCTTCCCGATCATGGGGGGGATCTTCTTTGCGATGGTGATTTCCGGCTGGATACCGGCGGCGCTTCTGATCGGCGGTTTGGTTCTCGCGATCGCCGCCACCGTCCTCTATGCGCGAACCGGGCTACGCGCGGTACGCAGGGCGCACGATCTGCAAGCAAAACCGCGCTCCCCATAAACCTTCAACCTTCACTTGAACCTTGGACCGGGCTCGACCTATAATTGGTGCAGCGGCCACCGGAGGCGATGCCTCCCGATCAAGGAGCGAAATGGAGGACACCTTTCCCGACCTGGGCTCACTCTCCGACAAGGAACTAAAGGAGCTGATCAACAAACTCACCGAGGAGGAGAACGAGATCTCCTACAAGCGACGCGTCCTGCACGGGAAGATCGACATCCTCCGCGCCGAGCTCGTCAACCGGCTGCGCGAGAAGCGCGAGCGCGGCGACACGCTGTTTTCCGGCGACGACGTGAAGCAGCTCACCGAAATTCTCGCCGGCAAGGCGCAGCCCGCTCCGGAGGACGAGCCGGCCGCCTGAGCGTCCGGAGCGCGAGATGGCCGTCCACTGTCCCGAGTGCGGGTTCGTCAACCCCGAGGGCGCCAACTACTGCCAGAAGTGCGGTGCTTATCTAGGCGGTGGACCCGCCGAGGCAGGCGAGGATCCGACGACGATGACCTACACCGTCGATGAGATGGGCGAGATGCAGCCGATCGACATCGACGAGATGGTCGAGCAGGCCGGCGCCGCGCTCGTGATCCGTTCCGGCGGGGGCCGGGCGGGGGAGAGCTTCACGATCGACGACGACCGGGTCAGCATCGGGCGCAGTCCCGACGCCGGCGTGTTCCTCGATGACGTGACCGTCTCCCGCAACCACGCGCTCTTGGTTCGCCGCCGCGACGGGCTTTACATCGACGATCTCGGCTCGCTCAACGGGACCTACGTCAACCGCCGCCGCATCGAGTCACACCGACTCGGCGACGGCGACGAGATCCAGGTTGGCAAGTACAAGCTCAGCTACCTGGAGAGATAGAGGGATCCGATGGCTGTATCTGAGCAGCAGGTTCGCTCCTCCCCCGGCTCGGCCAGTCGACCGCGCAAGGCGCTGACGATTGGCGCCGTCTGCAAGATCCTCCAGGGAGAGTTCGACGACGTCTCGATCTCCAAGATCCGCTACCTCGAGGACCAAAAGCTGTTGACGCCGCGCCGAACCTCTGGCGGCTATCGCCTCTACAGCCAGTCCGACGTCGAACGGCTGCGGACGATCCTGCGCCTGCAGCGCGACGAGTTCCTGCCGCTACGGGTGATCCGCCAAGAGCTGGCCGCCGGCGGCGATATCGAGCTCGGCGGGGGGGTGGATCGACGGCCCAATGCGGGAGCGGTGCGGCGGGCGATCTTGGTCAACACATCCAGCGCCTACCTTAGCCTCGATGAGGTCATGGAGGAGACCGGCGCCCGCGAGGAGCTGATCAGCGAGCTGGAGAACTACGGCATCGTCCAGCCCGAAAAACGCGATGGCAAGCCGGCCTACGACGAGACGGACCGCGAGATCATCCGCGCCGCCAACGAGCTTTCGCGGGTGGGAGTGGGGGCGCGCAACCTGCGCGTCTTCCGCTCCTCCGCTGACCGTGAGGCCAACCTGCTGGAAGCGATACTGGGGCCCTCGCTTCGCTCCCGCAATCCCGAGCGCCGCAAGGAGGCGCTGGAGAACCTCGAAAGCCTGGCGGCGACCGTCAGCCACCTCAAGCACCTGCTGCTCGTCCGCGATCTGCGCCGCCTGGCCGGCGAGTAGCCCGCGCCCGATGTCGCGAGTGGTCCGCCGCCGCACGATCGCGGCCCCGGTCGCCGAGGTCTGGGCGCTTGTCTCTGACCCCTACAGCCTGCCTCGTTGGTGGCCGCGCACGACGCGGGTCGAGAACGTCGAGCGAAAGAGCGCCGGGCGGCGCAGCCAGTGGACCAAGGTGCTGGAGACGGCCGAGGGACGTGGGGTCCGCGCTGATTACCGCTGCCTCAGCTCAGCCGAGGGCGAGCGCTACGTCTGGGAGCAGCAGATGGTGGGGACGCCGTTCGCTCGCCACCTGCGCAGCTCCGGGGTCGAGATCCGGCTGCGTCGGGCTGAGGGAGGGACGGAGGTCAGCCTCGCCTCCACCCAGACTCTGCGGGGCCTGTCACGGCTTGGCTCGCTGCTGATGCGCCGCGGCCAGGCGGAGATCCTCGAAGAGGCACTAGACGGCGTCGATCGGGCCCTCACGGGGGGTGAGGAATTGAATGGGACCACGGCGTGACTCAAAGTGGTGGGGATGGGGCGATCCATCAATCCAGCCCGCAGCCCGACGCTCGCGTGCTGGCCGTCCTGCGCGAGCGAGTGGGCGAGTTGGAGCCGGCTCCACGGGCGGAGTCCATAGCCCGCTTCGAGCTTCCCCCCGCGCAGGCGCTGCCGCGAAGTGTGATCGACGCGGTCGGTGAGGAGTGCGTCTTCGCCGGCGCAGAGGACCGCCTGCGTCACGCGACGGGCCGCGGCTACGTCGACCTCCTCAGGCTGCGCAGCGGGCGACTTGAGGCGGCGCCGGACGCGGTCGTTCTCCCCGCTGACCCCGGCGCGGTAATGGGTCTGCTGAGGGCCTGCTCTGCGGCTGGGGTTGCCGTGGTGCCATTCGGTGGGGGCACCAGCGTGGTCGGCGGGGTCGAGCCGCTGCGGGGTTCACACGATCGCCTGGTCAGCCTCGACCTGAGCCGGCTGGCGAAGGTCGAGATCGATCCGCGCTCGCTGACGGCCAATCTGGGTGCCGGCCTGCGCGGAAGGGAGGCCGAGGCTGCTCTGGGCGCGCGGGGGATGACCCTCGGGCACTTCCCGCAGTCCTATGGGTACGCGACGATCGGTGGCTTTGCAGCGACCCGTTCTGCCGGGCAGGCCTCGAGCGGCTACGGGCGCTTTGACGCCCTCGTCAGCTCGATCCGCCTGCTCACCCCGGCGGGGGAGCTGCGCACGCTGGAGACCCCCCACAGCGCCGCCGGACCGGCGCTGCGCGAGCTGATCATCGGCTCTGAGGGCGTCCTCGGTGCGATCCCTGAGGTGACGGTGAGGGTGCGCCCGGCTCCCCGGGTGCGACGCTACGAGGGTTGGATGGCCGAGAGCTTTGACGCCGGCGCGGAGATCGTGCGGGGGATGGCGCAAGGCCCGGGGCTGCCCGAGGTGATCCGCGTTTCTGATCGGGAGGAGACCGAGGGCTCGCTGGCCCTATCGGGTCCACGCGGGGTGACCGGCGCCCTCTTTGAGGGCTACCTCAGCCTGCGCCGCCGGCGCGGGGGCTGCCTGATCATCGTCGGCCTAGAGGGGGACGCCGAGTCGGTGGCCCGCCGTCGCGCCCTCGCCGCCCGCGCTCTGCGCGGCGGCGGAGCCGCCTACCTCGGCACCGCGCCCGGACGCAGCTGGGAGCACGGTCGCTACCAGGGTCCATATCTGCGCGACGCCTTGATCGACATCGGTGCATTTGTCGAGACCCTCGAGACCTCACACACCTGGGCGAAGATCGCAGAGCTGCACGCGAGCCTCGGCTCCGCCATCCGCGACTCCCTCGCCGCCCAAGGTACGCCGGGGATGGTCTTCTGTCACCTCTCCCACGCATACGCTGACGGCGCCTCGCTGTATTTCACCTTCATCTCGCGCGCCCGCCGCGGCGCGGAGATCGAGCAGTGGCGTGCCGTCAAGCGCGCCGCCTGCGAGGTGATCGTCGCCGCTGGGGCGACGATCACCCACCACCACGCGATCGGCCGCGACCACGCCCCCTACATGGAGGCGGAGGTGGGATCGACCGGACTCGCGGCCCTGCGCGCGGTCAAGGAACGGCTCGACCCGCAGGGGATCATGAACCCCGGAAAGCTCATTTCTTGACGAAGGGCCCGGTGACGGTGCCGCGCAAGACGTCGGTGCCGGTGTAGGTGGGGGTGCCTTTTTGCCTTTTGGCGATTGCCAGCGAGGCCGCGAGGGTGGAGTTCTTGGTCAGGGAGATGTCGATCTGATCGAAGGCACCGCTGGCCAGGTATGCGAGCACTTCGGCGGGCAAGGGATACTGCGCGGCGAGCCTGCCGGAGCGACCGACTTTGGTCGCAGCCAGCGGGATCCGAAGTTTGGGCGAGCGGTAGAGCCAGACCGTGTAGGACTCTCCCGCGGGTGAGGGTTCAAGCCCGCTGGCTTCGACCTGTAGGACGACGGTTTTTTTAATCCGTCCGAACAGGGCACGGCCGCTGGCGCTGCCGCCGTTGACCGGAGAGAGGGTCGCCTGAGTCAGTTTGGGGTTGGAGGTCGCGTTGGTGGTGCCGGGCTGGCTCGTGGCCGAAGCGTTGGTTGAGTTCGAGGAAGAGTGGCTTCCACCGGAGAGGGCCAAGATCAGGATTAAGGCGACTCCAACGATCGCGGCCACCGCGGCCGCGAGCACTCGCTGGTCCTTGGGCACCGGTATCGCTGGCCGGCGCGTGCGGGGAGGGGAGGGATGGGAGGGGATTTGCGGAGAAGTTGGCTTGGCCTTGGGTTCCTCGACCTGCCCCTTCGGGGGCGCCACCTCCAGCTCGGCTTGGGGCGGACCCGGTTGGAGGGACTCGGGCGCAGACTCGACCACCTCCTCAGATCTCGTTGTTGCCTTCGCCTCGGACTCCGGGACGGCCTCAGCAGCGCCCCGTGCGGTCTGATCGACCTCCGCCAGGGCCTCTTTCACCCTGCTGCGCACTTCCTCGACGCTCAGCCCCATCAGCGCGGCGATGTCCTCATAGCCCTGCTCTCGCTGTGCGAGCAGCCGGAGCATCGCCCTCTGGTCGTCGCTGAGTGCCACGGGCCGAGAGCCTATGGCAGAGCGGGGACCGTCGCCGTGCAGCGAGCTGAGCAAGGGCCTAAGGTGCCGCCGGTGAGCGATGATCCGCGCGGGCTGCACCCTGATTTCGATGCCCTGCTCGGCACCGAGTGGATCGACGATGACCCCGACCATGCCCGCGTCCGCCTGCAGATCCGCGATGAGCTGCGTCAGGCGGTCGGCCTCCTGCACGGCGGCGTGATCTCCACCCTGGTTGAGAGCGTCTGCTCGCGCGCAACGGCGCGGGCCGTGTATGGCGAGGAAATGGCGGCGATGGGGCAGTCCATCTCGGTCAGCTTCATTCGTCCACTCACCCAGGGCTACGCCGAAGTGATCGCCCGCGCCCGCCACCGCGGCCGCACGACCTGGGTATGGGAGGCTGAGGTCAACGACGCCGCTGGCAGGCTCTGCGCGATCGCCCAGATGACGATCGCGATCAGGCCGCAAACCCGGGCCTGAGCCGCCCGCGCCCGCTCGCCAAGTGCGCGATTTGCCCCCGACGTTTCCAGCTCTTGGCCGCAGGCAGATCCGATCAACCGCCAAAGCGGTTGGTGATCGGCAGTCGCCGGTCTCGGCCAAAGGCCTTCGGGGTGATGCGGATGCCAGGCGCAGCCTGACGGCGCTTGTACTCGGAGCGGTCGACCATCCGGATCACCTCGTCGACGACGTCAGCCGGCAGCCCGCTGGCGATCATCTCCTCGCGCCCTTCGTCGCGCTCGACGTAGGCGGCGAGGATTCGGTCGAGCAGCTCATAGGGCGGGAGGGAGTCGCTGTCGAGCTGGTCGGGACGCAGCTCTGCCGAGGGATCGCGCTCAAGCACCGAGGCGGGAACCAGCTCGCGTCCGGCACGTTCGTTGCGGCGGCGGACGAGCTCGTAGACGAGGGTCTTGGGCACGTCCTTGATCACCGCGAAGCCGCCCGCCATGTCACCGTAGAGGGTGGCGTAGCCAACCGACATCTCGCTCTTGTTCCCGGTGGTCAGAACCAACCAGCCGTGCTTGTTGGAGAGGGCCATCATCAGGTTGCCCCTGATCCGCGCCTGGACGTTCTCGGCGGCGAGGTCGGGCTCTGAGGGTCGCGTCGGATCGCGCGGCAGCGACCGGCCCTCGGCGCCGTCCTCGATTTCCGCGAACGGGCCGGCGAGGGCCTCGCCATAGGCATCCATCGCGCTCGCGATCGGGATCTCGACCAGATCGCAGCCGAGGTTGACGGCGACGGCCCGGGCGTCGGCCTGTGTCTCAGCGCTGGAATGAGGCGAGGGCATCACCACGCAGCTGACGTGCTCGGCCCCGACCGCGTCAGCCGCGAGCAGCGCGACCAGGGCGGAATCGATCCCCCCGAGAGGGCGAGGCCGACGTGGCGGAAGCCGTTCTTCTCGACGTAGTCGCGCAGGCCGAGGACCAGCGCCGCGTAGACCTCATCGAGGTCAGAGAGAGGTCCGGCGAGCCGGCCCGGGGCGGGGGGGGGAAGATCGCAGACGAGCAACTCCTCTTCGAACTGGGCGGCGCGGGCGATCACCTGCCCGCCGGGGTCGACCACGAAGCTCTGCCCGTCGAAGACCAGCTCGTCCTGGCCGCCGATCAGATTGCAAAAGGCAAAGGCGGCGCCGTAGGCGCGGGCCCGGGAGGCAAACATCTC
The DNA here is from genome assembly GCA_963722965.1 of uncultured Solirubrobacterales bacterium. Taxonomy (GTDB): domain Bacteria; phylum Actinomycetota; class Thermoleophilia; order Solirubrobacterales; family 70-9; genus DATLSM01. The sequence continues at coordinate 112,356 of CAVROX010000011.1, forward strand.
TTCACGCTCGGCACCCTTGCCGCGGTGGTAGGGGGAGCCCGACGGGTTCGCGATCAGCCCAGCTCCCGCCGCCACCTCAACGGAGGCCGGCGGACCCTCAACCCAGCAGTCCTCGCAGATCGTCAGTCCTACTTTCTCGCCAGCGACCTCGATCGTCAGCGGCTCTCTCCCCGACACGAAATAGCGCTGCTCGTCGAATACGGCGTAGTTGGGCAAGCGGATCTTGCGGTAGACCGAGCGCAGGGCGCCGTCGGCGAGAACGGCGAGTGAGTTATGGGCGTGGCGGAAGTCGCCACCGTCGGAGACGGGCTCGGCAAAGCCGACCAAGACGGTCACTCCGCTCACCCCGCGGGCGAGCTCCTCGACCGCGCGCTGGCTGGCCTGCACGAAGTGGCGCTTCAGGTACAGGTCCTCAGCGGGGTAGCCGGGCACGCACAACTCCGGGAATATCGCCAGCTCAGCACCGGCGGCTCGGGCGTGCTCGATCCACTCCGCGATCTTCCTCGCGTTGCCGTCGATGTCACCCACGGTGGGGTTGATCTGGGCGAGGGCTAGGCGCACGACAGGCCGGCGGTTGAGGGAGAAATCACAGGCGAAGTATCGCCGCCCCGAACGCCGGAGCGGCCGCTAGCGCTAAGACCGGGATCAGAGGCCTTGGCGCCTCGCCCGCTGCGATCGCTGGCCGCGAAGGGTGGCGACTAAGCCCGAGCCTCGGGAGCAGCCACGGCCCCGTGGCTCGCCTCGCCGCGCGGTCTCTTTGAACCGGCGCGTCGGCGCTGCGGCGGCGCGGTGGCGACTGTTTCGCGGATCGCCGCCTCGAGATCGAGGGCGAAGCTGTCGAGGTCTGCCATCGCGTCGTAGTCGCCGACCAGGCCGAAGTTGACCTGGCCGTTGTAGGACATGATCCCGACACAGAGCGCCTGTCGGCGGGCCAGCGGCACCATCGGGAAGATCGACTCCATCTGGCGGCCAAGGACGTAGAGCGGGAGCTGAGGCCCGGGCACGTTGGTGACGACCAGGTTGAAGAATCGCTGCGCGGGCTGCAGGCGAGCGGCCTGGGCAGCGATCGTCGGTGGAGCGAAGTCGGTGATCCTGGTCAGGATCTCTGCACCCACGGCTTGCCCGGAGGCCTTCAGGTCGCCCATCGTCTCGGTGAGCAGGCGCAGCCGCTCGATCGGGTCCTCGCACCAGACGGGCAAGGGCGCCATCATCGCTGCGATCCGGTTGCCGAGCGCCCCGTGCTCCTCGTCGGCCCGGACGCTGACCGGGACCATCGCCCGCATCTCCAACCCGTCGGTGTCGTGGCCGCGGGCGCGCAGGTAGTTACCGAGCGCACCGGCGACGATCGAGAGAATGACGTCGTTGACGGTTCCGCCGTGGACGTCCTTGACCCGCTTGAGCCCGGCGAGGTCCGTTTGGGCGATCGCGAAGCGCCGGTGGGGACCGATCTCAACGTTGAACGGCGTCGAGGGGGCGGCGATCCCGGCGCCAATGATCTTGCCGGTCGCTCCGATCCCTCGCGCGACCTGGCGCGGCCCGCGCAGCGCCGCGCGGACCCCGCGCACGATCTCCCTGGGGCTGGTTAGGCGCTCGCGCAGCGCGTCGCCGAGCAGCTCAAGGTCAGTTGGCTCGGGCCGCGCGAGCCACTTCGGGGACGGGGCCGGCGCGGGAGGCTCGCGATCGAGGTCAAAGAGCACCGTCGTGATGTCGACCCCCGAGACGCCATCGACCAGCGCGTGGTGGCTCTTGCCGACCACGGCGAAGCGCCCGTCACGCAAGCCCTCAACCAGCCACAGCTCCCAGAGCGGCTTGGTGCGGTCGAGCTGCTGGGAGAATATCCGGGCCGCTAGGTTGCGCAGCTGCTCCTCAGAGCCTGGCGCGGGCAACGCGGTCTGGCGTACGTGGTAATCGAGGTTGAGGTGAGGATCATCGACCCAGACCGGCCGGCCCTGACCGAAGGGGACGAAGCGCAGCTTCTGGCGGAAGCGTGGCACCAGGTGCAGGCGCGATGCGATGTGATCGCGGAACTCTTCGTGGCTGAGCGCTGGCCCCTCGAAGATGATCGTTGAGGCGACGTGCATGTGGGCCCCGGCACGCTCCATATGCAAAAAAGAGGAGTCAAGCCCGCTTAGCCTGTCATCAGCCACGTCGCCATCTTCGCAGACCCCGCGGGGCGTCAATCGGAAACGGCGAGCTGAAGCTGGTCCTCTCCGTCGCTTTGATCGGCGCCCTCGCCGCTCTCCCGTCCAAAGGAGGCCACGCGAACCCCGAGCAGTCGCACCGGGCGTGGCGGATCGTAGGCGCGAAACAGCTCGCGGGCGATTGACCCAACCAAGGCCGGGTCGGCGGTCGGGCGCGCCACCGTCTGGGAGCGGGTCACGTTTGTCCAGTCCTCAAGCCGCACCTTGATTCCGATCGTGCGACCGGCCAGGCCGCGGGAGCTCAGCCGGCCGCAGAGCTCCTCGGCGAGGCCGGTAAGCACGGACTCCAGCACCGCGCGCTCGGAGACGTCGACGTCGAAAGTCCTCTCAGCCGACTGCGACTTCGCCTCGCGGATGACGCTCAGCGGCGTGTTGTCTTCAAAGCGAGCGCGACTGAGCAGCCAGCGGCCCAACCGCGGCCCGAAGGCGTCGGACAGTGACGCTGGGTCCGCGCCACGCAGCGCCGCCAGGCTCTCGATACCCATCCGCTCAAGCTTGGTCGCGGTTTTCGGCCCGATGCCGGGGACCAGGCCGGGCCCGTGTTTGGCGAACCGCTCGATTGCCTCAGCGCGCGAGAGAACGGCGAGGCCCCCTGGCTTTCCCAGCTCGCTCACGATCTTGGCCAGCAGGCGGTTCTCAGAGATGCCGATCGAGCAGCTCAGTCCCGTCTCCGCACGGATCTCCGTCGCGATCCGCCGCATGATCGCCTTCGGCGAGAACAGGCCGCTGAGGTCTACGTAGGCCTCGTCGAGACCGACGACCTCAACCGTCTCCGCGTGAGCGCGCAAAATCCCCATCACCCGCCTGGAGGCATCCCGGTAGGCCGTGAAGTCGGGCCTCAGATAGACCGCGTCCGGCAGACGCCGCCGGGCCACGGCCGCCGGCATTGCGGAGTGGATCCCCGCCAGCTTGCGAGCCTCATAGCTGGCCGTCGTCACCACAGCCCGCGGCCCCGAACCACAGACGACAACTGGCTTTCCCCGAAGCTCAGGCCGGCGCTGTAGCTCCACCGAGGCATAGAAAGCGTCCATGTCGACCAATGCAATGCAGTGCGCCCAATCCCTCACGTCTGGAACTGTAGGCCTGGCCTCGGCGCATGGCGGGATGGCGATTTTCCCCGACCCGCTCCGCTTCGCCTCAGGTGACCTCGCTGCGGGCTCCGCATGCGCCGTGCGCGAGGTGCCAACTCCCGTGCAGGGATCGCCCTGCCCCTGAACCCTGGCGTCCTTAGACTGCAGCCATGGCATCGGCTGAGGTAAAGAACCTCGAGGCGATTTCAAGGGCGATCGACCAGCACAACTCGGGTTGCCCGTTCCCTGCGGCCGAGGTGCGGATGAGCCCGTTTGAGGTCGAGCGGCTTGGCTGGGAGGAGATTCGCGGCCTACCCGTGGTTCCCGACCCCGAGATCGGGACAGGGCGCTTCCGGATCGTCTGCTCCCGCGAAATGGACGGCAGCGGCCTGGAGGAGGTCGAGGCCGTCGGCCAGGAGCTTGAGTTGGAGAAGATCGGGCCGGCCCGCAACTAGACCTGGCTCCAAAAATCCAAGCCGACGCTCGATAGCCAGTTCTGAGCCTCGATGTTGAGCTGAAATAGCTGGCCGGTCCAAATCAAAACGCCCATCGCGATCAGGATCAGGCCGCCGGTTGCGACTATCGCCTGATAATGGCGCTTGATCACCGCAAAGGCCGTGGTCATTCGAGAGAAGGCGATCGCGGTCAACAGGAAGGGGATCGCCAGGCCGGCCGAATAGACGGCGAGTAGGAAAGCGCCGCGCCCGGCGGAGCCAGAAAGGGAGGCAGCCGAGAGGATGGCGCCCAGGGTGGGGCCAATGCAGGGGGTCCAGGCGATCGCAAAGGCCGCACCGGCGACGATCGGACCGCCCTTTCCCGCCCGCGCGAGCAGACCATCGACGTGCCACTCGCGGTTCAACCTGGCGACGAACAACGAGGAGACGAAGAGGATGCCCATGGCGATGATCAGCGCGCCTGAGATCTTGGTCAACAGTTCCTTGTTTTCCTCAAGGGCCATGCCAAGTCCGGTCGCGGTAAGCCCAAGCAAGATGAAGATCGCCGAGAAGCTGGCGACGAAGAGCAGACTGGGAGCGAGAACCCGCCGCCAGCCGGCGCTCTCGAGTTCCGCCGCAGACACTCCGGTGACCGCCGAAAGGTAACCGGGCACCAAGGGAAGCACGCAGGGAGAGAGGAAGGAGACGACACCGGCCGCAAGCGCGGCGAAGATGCCGACGCCGGCAGCCGGGTCGGTGCTGATTGCTGCGATCAAACCAACCCCAGGGTACCTTCGAGCGAGTCAGATCCAAGCCCGGGCGGCCTTCCTTGCAATCGACCGGGAGGCCGTGGAGACTGGCGGAGATGGAGCCGAGCGCGCTGATTCTCAACTGCACCTTGAAAAAGTCGCCGGAGCCATCCAACACGCAGGGATTGATCGACTTGGTCACCGACCACTTCGACGACCTCGGCGTCGCGCACGAGACGCTTCGGCCGGTCGACTACAAGGTTCCCTTCGGCGTCGTCTCCGACATGGGCGACGGCGACCAATGGCCCGTGATCCTCGAGAAAGTTCTCGCCGCCGATATCTTGGTCATCGCGATGTCGATCTGGTTCGGCGTTCGCAGCAGCGTCTGTCAGATGGTGATCGAGCGCCTCGACGGCACCTACAACACGACCAACGATGTCGGCCAGTACCCCCTCTACAACAAGGTCGGCGGCGTCGTGATCACCGGTAATGAGGACGGTGCCCACGCCTGTGCGGAGACCACCCTGTTTAACCTGAGCCACCTCGGCTGCGCGATACCGCCCAACGCCGACACCTACTGGGTGGGAGACGCCGGCCCCGGGCCATCGTTCCTGGAGGCGGGGGGGAGGGACCACCCCTATACCCAAAAGACAGCGCGCTGGATGGCCCACAACGTCGTCCACCTCGCCCGCATCCTCAAGCAGAACCCGATCCCCCCCGAGGGGAACACTGTCCCCGGTTGGCAGCCGGAGGACTGCGGCGGCCACGAAGACCGGATGCCCGGCGGCCACGTCGGCTGAACGGATCGAAGGCCACGGAATGGGGGAGGGGACCCGATCTCCCGCTGAAAGCCCCGGCCCGGTAGATTTCCTGGCTACGCAGCCAAACCGCCGCGCAACCGCGGGGAGACAACAGGAGCCAGATTTGAGCAAGCGTACGTTCGTGATCGGAGTCGGGATGACCAAGTTCGAGAAGCCCGGTACCAAGCAGGGCGATTACCCGGACTGGGCAAGGGAAGCGGGCGAGCGGGCGCTGGCCGATGCCGGCATCCCCTATGCGGACGTCGAGCAGGCCTACGCGGGCTACTGCTACGGCGACTCCACCTACGGCCAGCGTGCGCTCTACCAACTCGGCCTCACCGGGATCCCCGTGGTCAATGTCAACAACAACTGCTCGACCGGCTCCTCGGCGCTTTTCTTGGCTCGCCAAGCCGTCAAGGGCGGCCTGGTCGACTGCGCCCTGGCGATCGGCTTCGAGAAGATGGAGCCCGGCTCGCTCGGGGTCAAGTACACCGACCGCACCAACGCCCTCGACCGACACGCGACGCGGATGTTCGAGATCCGCGACCCCGAGGCCTCCCCGCCGGCACCGCAAATGTTTGGCAACGCCGGCCGCGACCACATGGAGAAGTACGGCTCCACTCCCGACCACTACGCCTGGATCGGGTGGAAGAACCACAAGCACTCGGTCAACAACCCGTTCGCCCAGTTCCAGGACGAGTACTCCCTCCAAGACATCAAGGACGCGAGGATGATCCACGACCCGCTGACCAAGCTTCAGTGCTCGCCCACCTCAGACGGTTCGGCCTGCGCGATCGTCGCCTCGGAGAGCTACGTCGAGGGCCACGACCTCTGGGAGCAGGCGGTCGAGATTGCCGGCCAGGCGATGGTCACCGACCTCAGCTCCACCTTCGACGAGAGCGCCGACTGTATGACGATCGTCGGCTCTGAGATGTCACGGCAGGCCGCCCGGGAAGCCTATGAGGAGGCCCAGGTGGCAGCCGATGAAGTCGACGTCTGCGAGCTGCATGACTGCTTCAGCGCCAACGAGCTGATCACCTACGAAGCCCTCGGCTTCGCCGCCGAGGGCGAGGCCCACCGGCTGATCGACGAAGAAGCGACCACCTACGGGGGCAAGGTCGTCGTCAATCCCTCGGGTGGACTGATCTCCAAGGGCCATCCGCTCGGCGCGACCGGGTTGGCGCAGTGCTCGGAGCTGACCTGGCAGCTTCGGGGCCAGGCGGACAGGCGCCAGGTGGAGGGCGCGAAGCTCGCGCTCCAGCACAACATCGGCCTCGGCGGAGCCGCCGTGGTCACGGTCTACAAGCCGGCGGCCTGACGGACAGCCGGGGGGAGGAGGTCGAGATGGCGAAGGCACGGCGCTCGTTGAACGGGAAGGTCGTAGCGATCACCGGGGGTGCACGCGGGATCGGGAAGGCGACCGCAAGCTCGCTGGCTGGCAAGGGCTGCCGGGTGGCGATCGGCGACGTTGACCTTGCGCTTGCCGAGCAGACAGCGTCCGAGTTGGGATCGGGCGTCATCGCACTGGCGCTCGACGTCACCGATCGGGCTTCCTTTGAGGCGTTTGTGGACGCCGCCGAGAGCCGCCTCGGACCGCTGGACATCCTCGTCAACAACGCCGGGATCATGCCGGTAGCGCCGCTTGTCGAGGAGAGCGAGGAGTCAGTCATCCGCCAAGTGGACATCAACCTGCACGGCGTTATCGCCGGCACCCAGCTCGCGATCGCCCGGATGCAACCACGCCGCAGCGGCCACATCGTCAACATCGCCTCGCAGGCCGGTAAGGCGGGGGTGCCGGGGATTGCCACCTACTCTGCCACCAAGCACGGCGTCGTCGGGCTCAGTGAGGCGGTGCGGGCGGAACTGCGCGGCGGCGGTATCGAGGTCTCCTGCGTGATGCCGACCGTCGTCAACACCGAGCTGACCCACGGCGTCTCACAGCGCTGGGTGAAACCGGTCGAGCCCGAGGATGTCGCAAGCGAGATCGTCGACACGCTGGAAGTGCCGCGTTTTGATGTCTTCGTTCCCCGCGTCAACGGCATCCTGTTCAAGGTGATGCGGCTGCTGCCGCGCGCGGTCAGCGAGGCGATCGGCCGCGCGATGGGCCTCGACAAGCTGATGACCCAGGTCGACTACCAGGCCCGCCGCCACTATGAGGAACGCGCCGCGGCCGCTCACTCGACGGCCGCCGAGGCCGAGAAGGCCACAGCCCACAGTGAGGCCGCCTAGCAGCCAACAACGCTGGGGCTCCCACTCAGGCGGGTTGGGCCGCCAACGCCGCCGGCTTGAGCACTCCAGCGTCGGCCGGAGTGCCCTCGCCGCCTTCGACAATCACCCGACAGGGTCGGTGGGCGAGGTAGTAGATCGAGGAGCCAACGTTGCCGTACGCGGTCGCAAACAGGCCGGGGACCCCAACGGTTTTGCGCAGCCCCCTTGTCTTCAACTGCGCCATACGGCTAGGCGGCGAATCTATAGCCGACGCCTGGGTCGGTGCGGATCAGCCGCTCGCCCTCGGGCGGCTCGATCTTGCGGCGCAGGTTGGCGACGTGGGTGCGCAGGGTCGCCGTGTCCTCGCCATAGGCGGGCCCCCAGACCTCGGTGAGCAGAGTCCGGTGGGTCATCAGCCTGCCGCGGTTGCGGATCAGCGTGCTCAACAGGCCAAACTCGGTGGGGGTGAGGTGGATCTCCTCGCCCTCGCGGGAGACCGAGTGGGCGGCGAGGTCCACCCGCAGGCCGCCAACCTCAAAGGTCGGCTCCTCCTCGCCTCCAGGCGCGCGGCGCATCGCTGCCCGCAGTCGCGCCACCAGCTCTCGCGGTCCGAACGGCTTGGTCACGTAGTCATCCGCGCCGGCGTCAAGGGCACGAACCTTCTGTTCCTCCTCGCCGACCGCAGAGAGAACGAGGATCGGCATCTCGCTCCAAGAGCGCAGCTGCGCGCACACTTCGACGCCGTCACCGTCAGGAAGAACGAGGTCGACGATTGCCGCCTCGGGGTGGCGTACGGCGGCGGCGTCCAGCGCCTCGCGGGCGGTTTGGGCACCGATCACCTCAAAGCCGGCCTCGCGCAAAACCACCTTCAGGGCGCGGAGGATCTGGGGCTCGTCGTCGCAGACGAGAACCGCGGCGCCGCCCGCGGCGCTCACCCAACCTCCTGCGGCACCCTGGCTGGTCGCTGGGCCTCGGGCTCAAGTGGCAACTCGATCACGAATGTGGTCCCCTGGCTTGGCACCGACTCCGCCCAGACGCGACCGCCGTTGACCTCTACCAGCCCGCGGACGATCGCGAGACCCAGACCGGAGCCCTCGTGCGGTTGGTCGCCGGTCCGCTGGTAGAAGGGCTCGAAGATGCGCTCGAGGTCGGCGGGTGGGATCCCCGGCCCGCGGTCGACCACGCGGAGCACCACCCGATCGCCGAGCGCGCGGCCGCGAATCAGGGTTCGCTCGCCACCGGAGAAGCGGATCGCGTTATCCAGCAGGTTGACGATGGCTCGCTCAAGTTGGGCGGCGTCGGCGCGGACGAAGGGGAGATCGGCATCGAGCGAGGCGCGGACGAGCTCGCCGCGCTCGCCCAGATCCTCGACTGCCGCGGCAACGACCTCCTCGATCGAGCACCAGTCCGGCCGTGGATGCGACTGACCCGCCTCAAGCCGCGAGAGGTCGAGCAGCTTGTCGACTAGGTCCGAGAGCCGTGTCGCCTCGTCGCTCACCGCGTTGGCCAGAGCGCGGCGGTCATCGGGGTCGATTTCCGGCGAGGTCAGCGCCTCGCCAGCGGCGATGATTGCCGTCAACGGAGAGCGCAGGTCGTGGGAGACAGCGCGAAGCAGCGCCGTCTTCAGATCGTCGCTGCGGCGAAGGGCCTCGGTCTCGATCGTCGCCGCCTGCAAGCGCTCACGGTCAAGTAGCAGGGCGAAAGCAGCCTGCACGGCGAGGTTTGCCTCTCGCCGTCGCCGCTCCGCCTGGCGCGCCCGCGCCCGTGATTGCTCAGCGAGAGAGCTGGAGATCGCCGCGACGGCGCAGAAGACGGCGAGTGCAACCCAGCTCTCGGCGTTGGCGATGTCGAAGCTGCCGGTGGGGGGGATGTGAAAGAAGTTGAAGGCGGCGGCGCTTGCGACCGAGGTGAAGAGGCCGAGCCAGAGCCCGTAATAGGTGGAGATGACCAGAACGCCGAGCATGTAGACGACCCCGTCAGAAGTAGCGGGCGTGATCTGGCGCAGCGGGAAGATCAACGCTGTGCAGACCGCGACGCTGGCGAGCGAGACGAGCAGGCCGGCCGCGAGGGTCTCGCGCCGGCGGGGCCTACCGTTCTGATTCTGAGCCTCGACCACTAGTTGAGCCTACTCCCGAGACAAACGCTCGTCGTCGGGGAGGGAGCCGCTACGTTGCCGGGATGCAGAGACCTTCGGCGCGGGCAGCCGCCGCCGCTCACGGCCGACTACCGAACCGCTCGACGGTCGAGGAGGCGATTGGCGAGCTCCGCCGCGCTGACGCCGAGAAAGGCGCCGGCAAGGACGTCGCCGGGGTAGTGGACGCCGGTGTGTACGCGGGAGTAGCCGACGAGGGTGGCCGCGGCCCGCAGCGGGGCCGAGAGCGAAGGCTGCACCTGAGCGACGCCGGTGGCGAAGGCGAAGGCGGACGCGGTGTGGCCGGAGGGAAAGGAAGTCGAGTCAGGCATCGGGACATGCCGTCGCCCCGGCACCTCGAGAGAGAGCCGTTGCGGTCTGCGACGGGCAGAGAGTGGCTTGGCGAAGAGGTTGGCGAGCGTCGCCGCGACCCCAACAGAGATCAGCCCACGAGCGGCAGCTCGCCTGCCGACCGCCCCGCCAACCACGCACATTACCGCCGCGCTCGCCAGCCACGGCTTCGAGTAATCCGCGGCGCGGGAGATCCGGCGCATCGACCGGTCAAGCGCCGGCGTGTCGGTGCGGGCGATCGCCGCGTAGACGGCGGCGTCGATGCGCTGCGCATCATCGATCCAGCCCGGCATCAGGCGATCATATGAACCGCAGGCGCCTTGCCGCGATCCTCGCGCTCCTTGGTGGGACCGTTGCCGTGGCAACGGCGGCCTACTCGCTCTTCACCAGTTTCCCGCGCGGCCTAGTCGTCTTGGTATGCGTCCTCGGCGCGATCGTCGCTGCCTGGTTGGGAATGGTGCGGCGCGGGGGCGGGCGCATCGTCGGCTTCCTCGCAGCCGCACTCCTGATCGGCATTGCGATCGGGGCCCTGCTGACCGGTGGCCACCTGCTTGAGCTGCTCCTGATCGCGGTGGCCTTCGCGATCGGGGTGGCCGGTGCCAGCGAGGCATTCGTGGTGCGACGATCCTTACCGCGCGCCCCTGCACCGAACCGCCCCGTCCTCTTCATCAACCCACGCTCCGGAGGGGGAAAGGCGAGGAAGTTCGACCTCGCCGGTGAGGCGGAGAGGCGGGGGATCGAGTCGGTGGAACTGGGGCAAGGTGATGACCTGGAAACGCTGGTCAGGGACGCAGTTAAAAGCGGGGCCAACGGCCTGGCGATGGCCGGCGGCGATGGCTCGCAGGCGATTGTCGCCGCGATCGCGGCCGAGCACGACCTTCCCTACGCGTGCATTCCGGCGGGCACCAGGAACCATTTCGCCCTCGACCTTGGCGTCGACCGCGACGACGTCGTCGGCGCTCTCGACGCATTCGTCGACGGCGGAGAGCGCGTGGTCGACCTGGCCGAGGTCAACGGTCGCGTCTTCGTAAATAACGTCTCGCTCGGCGTCTACGCCGAGGCGGTCAGCCAGGCCGAATACCGAGGGGCAAAGCTGCAGACCCTGCTGGCGACGATTCCGGAGACGCTGGGGCCCGCCGGCTCTCCGCTGGAGCTTCGATGGAGCGACCCAGCGGGAACCACACGGCGCAGCGCAGCGATGATGCTCATCTCCAACAACGCCTACCTGCTCGGCCCGGTACCAGGTTCGGGGACCCGTCCCCGCCTCGACGAGGCGGTACTCGGCGTGGTCGACTTCCGACCGCCGGCCACCGGCCAGGCAGCAGCATGGAGCGAGCTGATCATGCCCACGCTGGAGGTCGATGCCGACGCCCCCGTCCCGACCGGAATCGACGGCGAGTCGGTGGTACTTGAGCCGCCGCTGCGGTTCCGCAGCCGTCCCCGAGCCTTGCGGGCCCGAATCGCCCAGCGCCATCCGGGTGCCTCACCATCAGCCGGAGTTCCAAGCGGCGCCTGGGAGGGCCTCATCGCGCTGTGCGGCATCGCGATCCGGGGAAATCCCGTTTCCAACGGGTAGTGGAGCCAGTTAAATCTAGATCGCCGTGAAGCTCTTTAGCCCTGTTCCGTCATCGAAGACGATGGCCCAGAGGTTTTCCAGCTTGTCCCGCAACCAAGAGGCTGATTGTCGGAGCATGGGGAAATGCTAGACCCGAGTCAACCTGACGCCGTCGAGCTAGCCTTCTTTCGTGGCCGATGAAGTCACAGGCAAGCTCGCACGCAAGGTCCAAGAACGGGAACGGGAACGGGAATCCGAAGCTCTGATCGAACGGCCCACCGACCCGCTTGCCGAGGCCCAGAGAAAAGAAGATGAACGGGAAGGGTGGATGCGATTTCCCGTCGCGTTGATTTGGGCCGTAGCGATCGCTGTCGGGTTAGCCACAGGTTCGGCTCCGCGTGGCTTGGCTACGTTTGTAGCGCTGTACCTTGTCTTTGGGGTCTTAGTGCTGGTGCGGCGAGCTGTGCCTTGACGATCAAGGCCTCTCCGATTCAAACTTACCAACCACCACCAAACGGGTAGTGGGTCAGTTTGGATCGGGTGGCCTAACCGATTCCCTCCTGTCATGCAAAGGCTCCGAATGACGGGACCCGAAATCGATCTTCCTAGTCACACTGATCGGGCAATTGGCCGGATATGGCTCTGGACAACAGGCCTATAGCTCAACGGCGCTTAGTCGTCGCGCCCCCTGCTACTCTCGCCGCATGGCTGAGACAGAGCTAATCAGTGTCCGGAACCTTCGCTGGAACGAGAAGGATGGGCGCTACATGGTCGGAGAATTTGACGCGCGAGGAAAGCCAACCTCGCGGCCGGTCTCACGGGAACAGGGCGAGCAGATCAGGCTTCAGCTTGAAAAGGCTCAGTCCGACATCGACCGCTATGCGCGGATGCCCGCCGGGTTCCCCGCTCCGACGACCATTCCCGTCGAAGTCACTCGTTAGCCGATTCCTACGGATTCCTGTGGATTTCGTCGGGATTCAACGTAGAGCCTTATCCGTCGAACCCTCCGCTGTTGCAGCCTCCAAGGTCCACGAGCAGTGTTTTCACAGTATTGATCGAGACCCCCGCGAGACGACGCCCTAGCGACGCTTTGGCCTGACCCGCTTTCGTGGACACTTGACCAGTTGGGAGCAAAGCGCTCCCGGAAGGAGTCAAAGTGACACGAACCAGGCCGACGTCGACGCCGGCAACCGTGAGGTCCAGCACCGCGGAGGCGTCAAAGAGCGCGTGCGTGGCCACATCTAGCTAAGCACCGACCCCATTTGAGGAAGTTCATGCCGACAACCTTACGCCGCCGCCCGCAACCCAAAGACCCAACCTGACCGCCTACCGCTGCTGAATCTGGCGCAGTATCGACCGCCAATCCCGGGGCTTTCCCGAGATATGTGCTGAACCCTGTCGTGGGGGATGGAGAACGATAAGAGGAGCTGGACCCTGGTGGCGAGGATGGGGAGCAAGAATCGACCCCGCTGAACCATGTGAGCCGGCCTTTCGCAACAGCGCTAAGGCCTCTCTGCTCAATTTGAATGTCTCTCTCTCTTCAGGAGTGCGGCCAGGTCTCGGAAAGATCGCCGCTGCGAACGCCCATGAGCGGCACTTCGCATCGCAAGGCAGCGCATGGCCCCCTTCGACAGCGATGACACCCGCCCCGATGAGAACTACGACGACGATTAGGACGAACTTCGCGATGCCTCCATGTTAAGCCCGATTCAAACTGACCCACTACCAGCGAACGGGTAGTACTGAGACACCACCAGCGAACGCACGATAATCATGGTTATGTCAACTTGAACGCGAGCCCGGGCACCGTAGCCGCAAACGTCGCTCGTTCAGGCAGGTAGATGCGCTCCCAGGGCTGCGAGCGCGACGCCGGCGAGACCGGCGAAAAGCAGAGTGCCGACGACCCCCCGGCGCAGCAGCAAGAGCGCCACGGCTGCCGCGGCAAGGACCGCGAGCTGCCAGCCCTCCGAGAGGGCGCTCGCCAGCGGAATCGCCGAGCCGAGAATTGCGCCGATCGCCGCCGGGCCCGCCCCGTCGAGGAATGCGCGGGCCCGCCTGTCTCTACGCAAGCGATCGAAGCGCTCCCCGCCGATCAAGATGAACGAGAAAGACGGCGCGAATGCGACCAGGGCGGCCAACAGCGCCCCAGGGATCCCCGCCGCGGCGTAGCCGACCACCGCGACCGTGTGGACCACCGGGCCCGGTGTCACCTGACCGAGGGCGACCGCGTTGAGGAACTGGCCCGAGCTCATCCAGTGGTAGTGGCTGACCGCATCCGCCTGCATCAGCGGGACGATCACAAAGCCACCTCCGTAGGAAAGCGCACCTACCTTGATGGCCACCCAGGCAAGTGCCCCGACCCCGCCGACGGACCCCGTCGCCGCAATCGGGATCGCCCACAACCCATAAGTTGACATAACTTCGCCGGAGCGCCGTCTCAGCAGCTCAAATGCCCCGCAGCCCAGCAGCACCACGACCAGCCAAGGGCCGAGCGTCGCCGCGGCGAGCAGCCCCAGCACACCGTAGGCACCCCATCGCAGCGGGTGGGTCTGATGCGCGCGTGCCCAACTCGCCGGAACGAGGCCGAGCCCGGCCCTCACCGCAACTGCAGCGACCGCGGCCCCCGCCCCCGCCCCGGCGCCGCGCACCCATAACGGTGGCGAGCCCCCGAGAAAGAGGACCGCCAGCAGGATGATGAGGACCAGACCAGGGAGGATGAAAGCGGCGCCGCCGAGCAGAGCGCCCCAGATTCCCCGCATCCGCCAGGCGCAGAAGATCGCCATCTGGGTCGAGCCGGGACCAGGCAGCAGGTTGGTGGCGGCGATCGCATCCTCGAACTGCTCGGCGCTGAGCCAGCGCCGACGCACCACACAGAGATCGCGGAAGAGGGCGATGTGGGCGGGCGGCCCGCCAAAGCCGATCACCCCGATCCGCCCCCACTCCCTGAGGATTTCGATCAGCCCCGGCGGGGTGGGAGCTGCCGCCGGTCTCGAGGCTTCGGCGTCCACGCGCGGCAGGCTACCCGGCCGATCCGTCGCCGCTGGGCTTTCCCCGCGGAGAGATCGCCTGGCCAGGCCTCCGTGCCTTCGCCCGCCGGCGGAACGGGGAGATCAGCCGGAGTTTCGGCGCTCGCCTCTCGAGCTCAGCCCGCCTTCTTAATCGCTTCTTCGATCGCTTCTGCCGAGCCCGGGGTGCCCAGCGTGTTGAGGCCGTTGGTCTTGGGGCCCTTGACCGCGAAGGATGGCGTGCCGGTGAAGCCGAGGCTTTCGGCCTCTCCCGTCGTACTCGACACTTTGTCCATCAGCGCCTTGCTCTTGCGGTCGGCGTTCCACTTGGCCATGTCCTTGACCCCCGCCGCCTTGGCGATTTCAGTCAGGAACGATTCAGTGGCGTAGCCGGAGTCCTCCTCGCCCTGGTTGCGGTAGAAGATGTCGATGTAGTTCCAGCCACGACCCTGTTCGCCCGCGGCGAGCGCCGCAGCGCCAGCTGGCTTGGACTGCGGGCCGATGATCGTGAAGTTGCGGAATTCGATCTTGGCCTTTCCTTCGCGGATCTGGCCTTCGATGATCTGCGGCAGGATCTGTTCGGAATACTCTTTGCAGATCGGGCACTGTAGGTCTCCGTACTCGTACACGGTCACCTTTGACTTCGGGTCGCCGAGCATCGTGCCTTTCTGCGGGATGCCGCTCAACAGCTTGTCGACGAGGCCGACGTCTTCGACGTTGCCGCTGCCGCCTGAGTTGTTCTGGCTGACCACGACGAGCACGGCGACGACGACGATCGCCAGGAAGACGGCGCCGCTGCCGAGCTGGATCAGCCGTCGGCGGCGCGCGTTTGCCTGCGCCTCGGACTGCTCGCGTTCGAGCCGGTGGGCGCGAAGTCGCTCTCTCTCCTGATCCCGCTTGTTGGTCATGCATCCTCCGGTTGGGTTGGAATTGGCGCCCGCCCGCCGCTTGGGGAATCGTCCACGGTTCCCCCGTAGGCGAGCAGGCGGGTGGCGTTGAGGACGAATAGCACCGCCATCAGAACGGCGCTCCCCACACACCACTGGCAGATCGCGTGGATCTTGAACAGCTCTAGATAGGTCAGGTAAACGCTGAAGCCGAAGCCGCCCAGCGAGAAGATGAAGCCGGCGAACCGCCCGCCGTCCCCGCGCACAAGCGCGGTTCCGAGCAGCATCACGTATCCGAGGATCCCGAACACAGCGACGTTGATCCCGGCGATGTGGGAATAGGAGCTGCTGGCGACCGTCTGGCACCCCCCGCCACCGGCGAGACAGGCTGGAGCGCCGCCGCCGGAGTCGGCGATCGTGATGTAGGTGGCGACGCCGATCCCGATCGCCGCGATCGCGGCGATGATCCGGCGCAACGTAAACTCAGATGGGGCCTTCATCAGCAACGAAAAGGTACGCGACTGGGCGATCGCTCGCCGCGCTACCAGGCCTCCCTGGCCGGGTCGCCGCCCCGCCGGGCACCGCCAGCGTGTCCGCGGCGCCGACGCGAGAGTAACACCAGGGCCCCGCCGGCAAGGGCCATGACTACCCCCGCCACGATCAGCCGGGAGGTCGAGGGGCCCGCAACCCCGGCCCAAAACAGGGCGCCCTCAACCGCCCCTTTGCGGCCGTCGATGCGGATTGGGATCCGGTAGTCAAAGACCTTCGTCCGGGTGCTTGGGTCGGTCACCTGCGGCGGGATCCGGGCTGGCAGCCAGTGGGTGCGCTGGTCGATCCAGGTAAAGGTGCCCGAGTGGCCAACCGTCCTCCACCGCGGCCGCGCCAGGGCGCTGGCGAAAGGGGGCAGGAGCACATCGTCACGGCGGTTGCGGTTGAGGTAGTCCGCCGGGGATCGCTCGTTCACCTGCACGATCTCGCTCTTAAGGACGCGCGCGTAGGGCTCCCGCTCATAGCCAAAGATCGTCACCTCGTGACCGTGGCGGTCGAGCACACGCATCCGGTTGCCGTGATCGACCAACCGGAAACCGACACCTGGGACCGCCGGCCTCACCCGCCGGATGACCGAGGTGTAGTCGAGGTTGCCCCCCTGCGCGAGGGCGCTCGGAGCGGCGAGGCAGAGTGCCGCCAGGGCCGGCGTCAGCGCCCACCCGGCACGTTTCGCATTGGCAGGAAACCCAGTCGCCATCGCCCAACGCTAGCCGAAGCGCTGCAAGACCTCGGGCAGGGAACAGAACGCGGCGACCTGGCGCGAGATGCGGCCGCCCTGCCAGGCAAGCGGCGACTCCCCCTCCCCCTCGACGATCAGGCGTGCCCGCGGCAGCTGCTCAGCGTAGGCTGCTGCCACCGCGTAGGGGTGGCCGGAATCGGCGTCATCGCGGCTGGCGATAACCAGCGCCGGCAGGTCGAGCCTCGCCAGCGAGCGCATCGACTCGAAGGGTCGCGAGCGTGGTACCTGGCGCAGGGCATCGACCAACGCCTCCGGGTGGCGGTGCAGCAGCATCCGGGCGCGGGTGAAGCGCAGCACGGTCTCCCGCCAGGCGGGGTCGATCCTTTGCTCGCGACCGATGTAGTCGACGAAGCCGTCTACCCCACTCCCCGCAAGCGCTGCGGCGAGCCCGTCCCAGTAGGTAAGCGCCTTGACCGAGATCGCGCCGGCGTAGACCGGACCGATCACCACCAGGCCCGCCACCCGCTCCGGCTGAGCCAGCGCGTAGGCGAGCGCGGTGTGGGAGCCCATCGAGTGGCCGGCCAGCACAAATGCTCCTCCCCCGATCCGCGCTGCGATCACCGCCTCCAGGTCTCCGACCAGCTCTGGATATCCATAGCCCTCGCCCGCTGGTGCGGGGTCAGATTCACCGTGGCCGCGCGCGTCATATGCGATCAC
Source organism: uncultured Solirubrobacterales bacterium (assembly GCA_963722965.1). Classification (GTDB taxonomy): domain Bacteria; phylum Actinomycetota; class Thermoleophilia; order Solirubrobacterales; family 70-9; genus DATLSM01. Next base: position 129,692 of record CAVROX010000011.1, read on the forward strand.
CTCGTGCCCGGCGCGCTCGAGCGCTCGCGAGCCGTGCAGGATGTAGCGGCGGGTCGCGGTGATTCCGTGGCAGAGGATGACCGGTGGCCCCTCCCCCCCGCTTTCGCCGCGAAGGGCAGGGTGCTGGCCAACGGTGAAGGGGACCGCCCCGCCCGCCGCCGACATCAGCTCAGTGAGGCAAGCGCGCCCTCGAGGTCCTCGACGGTCTCATAGCTCAAGCCGACCAGAGTGACCTTGCGGTCGCGGACGACCCCCTCCTCATCGACGATGATGATCGCGCGCCGCACGATCGGGCCGGCGAGCACACCGTAGGCGCGAGCGACCTCCCGATCCTCGTCGGCGAGCAGCGGTACGTTGAGGCGCTTCTCCTCGGCGAAGCGCTCATGCGATTGGACCGACTGGGGGGAGATGCCGAGCACTTTCGCGCCGAGCTTGTCAAGGCGCTCACCCTCGTCGCGATAGGAGCAAAACTGCTTGGTGCACACCGCGGTGAAGTCGCCCGGGTAAAAGGCGAGGATCACCTTGCCCCCGCGGTAGTCAGAGAGCCTGTAGGTCTGACCGCCGGTTCCCTTCAGTTCGAACTCGGGCGCCGGTTCTCCAACGTTGGCCTTCTTGGCCATCAGGCCCCAGCCTAGCCCTTCTCAATCATCATCTTTTCGATCAGAACCGTCTGTTTTGGTTTTTCTGCCGCGGTGCCGAGCCTGCCGATCCGGGCAACGACGGCGGCACCGGCGCTGATCCTGCCGACCAGCGCGTATTCGGGCCGCAGGCCGGAGTTTGCCCCGGTGACGACGAAGAATTGACTCCCCGAGCTGCCGGACGGCTCGCCGGAGCTCTTGGCCATCGCGACGGTCCCCCGCGTGTAGGAGAGGTGTGCGGGGGGCTTCTCGACCACCGTGTAGCCGGGGCCACCGGTGCCGTTGCCGAGCGGATCGCCGCCCTGGATGACGAAGCCCGGGACGATGCGATGGAAGATGAGGTCGTTATAGAAACCCTGCCGCGCGAGATAGGCGAAGGAGTTGGTGGTCTTCGGCGCTTCCTTGGTCGCGAGCGCGATGTCGAAGGTGCCGCAGCTGGTCTTGACCACAGCCGTCAGCTTTTCCCCCGGCTTGACCGTCTGCTTCGGGGCCTTGAGGCTGACGTGCTTGGGCCGCGGTGTTTGGACCTGCTTGCAGCCGGCCGCGCTCGCGGTCGTCGTGGTCGAGGCGCCGCCGCCGCTGCGGCCGATCAGGATCGCCGCGACGATCCCGGCGGCCACCAACGCGAAGATGGCGAGGATGATCAAGCGGCGGTCCGGTCCCTTCTCCTCCATCGGCGCGGAAGACTAGATGATCATCGGCCGGGGGCTAGTTGCGATCATCGGGGCCTGTCGACCCCGCCACTCACACCGCTGGCCGCCGCGGCGCTGGGCGTGCCCCGGTCACCTGAGCGTGTCCTCGTCATCGGCTGCGCAAACGGCGAAGCGGCGCTATTCCTCGCCAGGGAGTTCCCCAGGGCCCGGGTGCGTGGCGTCGATCCCTCGCAGGCGCTGATCCGCGAGGCAACCGCCAGGGTCGGCCTCGACCCCGAGGGGCGCGTCGCCTTTAAGGTAGGCAGAGCTGCGTCCCTCCCCTACCCCGATGGGTTCTTCGACCTCGTCGCCGTGCTCGACACCCGCTCAGAGGGCGCGGAGTTGGCTCGGGTCCTGAGCCCGGGCGGGCACCTCATCCTCGTCCGGACCAGCCCCCAACGCGGGCCCTTTGCCGAGACCCCCGCACGCCTTCGACGGCGCCTCGCCCGCCACGGAATCGAGCCGGTCAAGAGCGCCGCGGCCGGCGCGGGCAACTTCTTCATCGGCCGCCTTCGCGACCGCAGCTGAGCGACCCCCATCTAGGCTGGCGCCAGCGATGACCGAGATCGCAGACATGCCGCTGACAGTGCTGGTGAACCCCTCCTCGGCAGGGGGCAGGACCCTGAGGCTGCTGCCACGGGTCAAGAAGGCGCTGGACGCGCGCCGGATCGAGTTCAAAGTGCAGTGGACCCGCGGCCTCGAGCACGGAGTCGAGCAAGCCCTGGCAGCGGTCGAGGCGGGCGAGGTGCCGGTGGTGATGAGTGGCGATGGCCTGGTGGGGGCCGTCGGCGGCGCGATGGCCGGCTCGGGGGTCCCGCTCGGGATCGTTCCCGGCGGCCGGGGCAATGATCTCGCCCGCGTACTCGGCATCCCCTCAGAACCAGAGGGAGCGGTGGCGACGATCATCGCCGGTCAGACCCGCAATATCGATGTCGGCGAGGCAAACGGACGTCGCTTCCTCGGCATCGCGAGCGCCGGGTTTGAGTCCGAAGCCAACCGAATCGCCAACGAGTCACGGCTGCGCGGCAACCTCGTCTACGCCTGGGCGGCGCTGCGCGCGCTGGCGGGATGGAAATCGGTCCGGTTCACCCTGCGAGCCAACGGGGAGACGATCTGCTTCAGCGGCTATTCGGTCTCGGCCGCCAACAGCAGGGCCTACGGCGGCGGTATGTTGATCGCCCCAGCCGCCGAGCTAGCCGACGGTGAATTCGACGTCATCACGATCGGCGAGGTGGGCAAGCTGAAGTTCCTGAGTAACCTGCCCAAGGTGTTCAAGGGCACCCACGTCGATGAGGCGGAGGTGCGTGTCTTCCGCACTCCGCGCCTAGAGCTGAGCGCCAGCCGGCCGCTGGCGCTCTACGCCGATGGTGAGCACCTGACCGACCTGCCCGCCTCGCTGCGGCTGCTGCCGCGGGCGCTGAGCGTGCTGGCTCCGCCGGGTGAGTAGCGGGGCGCTGTTCGGAGCGAAGGTGGCGGCGGCGCGTGCGATCGGTGCCGCCAGTCGCGCCAGCCGGCGGGGCGGGGGTACGACCCTGCCCGGAAGGGCCCTGCTGCGCCTCGAACCCGAGGCGATTGCCCGCCTTGGAGCTCGGCTGGACCGCGGCACGACAATCGTCAGTGCCACCAACGGGAAGACGACGACGACGATGATGATCGCGGCCATCCTTGCCGCCGACGGGCGAGAGCCGGTCCACAATCGGGCCGGGTCGAACATGACCTGGGGGGTCGCCACCGCGCTGGTTGAGCAGGACGGACGCGAGGGGCTGTTTGAGGTCGACGAGGCGTGGCTGCCGCGGGTCGCAGAACAGCTCAGCCCCTCGCTGATTGTGCTCGGCAACCTCTTCCGTGACCAGCTTGACCGCTACGGCGAGATGGAGGCCCTGGCAGATCAGTGGGCCGGGGTGATCGCCCGGCGAGCCGGCTTGACCCGCTTCGCGCTGAACGCCGATGACCCTTTGATTGCTGACCTTGGCCGCGACGCCGAGGAGCAGCCGCGTCCGGGCGTGGTCTACTTCGGGATCGAGGACCCAAGCCAGGCCCTCGACGAGCTCCAGCACGCGTTTGACGCCAAGCACTGTCGCCGCTGTGGCCACCCGTACGCCTACGAGCGCGCCTTCGTCGGCCACCTCGGCCACTACGAGTGCCCCCACTGCGGCGCTAGCCGTCCGCGACCGCAGGTGGCGGCGACCGAGATCAAGCTGCGCGGTATGGGCGGATCACAAGTCGCGGTCAGCACCCCGGCTGGGGCGCTTAGCCTCGACCTCCCCCTCCCCGGCCTCTACAACGTCTACAACGCGCTGGCGGCAATCGCGGCCGGGCTCGAGCTGGGCGTCGGACCCGGCCAGATCGCCGCCGCGTTGAGCCAGGTGCGGGCGGCCTTCGGACGGGTCGAGAGGGTCGAGGTCGCGGGTGTGGCGGTCTCGATCCTGTTGATCAAGAACCCGGCCGGCGCCAATGAGGTGTTGCGAACGCTGCGGCTGGAGGCGGGCGAGGAGGGACTTGACCTGTGGATCGCGCTCAACGACCGGATCGCCGATGGGCGTGATGTCTCCTGGATCTGGGACGCTGACTTCGAGCTCTTGGCGGGGGCCGTGCGGCGGGTGGTATGCACGGGGACGCGGGCCGCGGAGATGGCGTTGCGGCTCAAGTACGCGGGGTGGGCAGCGGCGCGAATCGAGATCGAGCCGAGCATCGAGGCATCTCTCGATCGGGCGCTAGCTGGAGCCGCGGGCCCGGTATTTGCACTGCCCACTTATACGGCATTGCTAGAACTGCACCAGCTGCTTGCAGGGCGCGGTCTCGCAAAGGAGTTTTGGCGTTGACCGAGCGGGGGTCGATCCCAGCCAGGGATGCGAGCCGCCGGGGAGGGTTCGCTGCTGCTGCGGGGGATGAGGTCCTTGACCCACCCATCCGGGCCGCCAGCCTCGCGAACACCCTCGCCACGGTTGGATGGCACGATGCCGAGTGCGGTGCCTACCTAGCGGATCTGGCGCTTTGGGAGGAGCTGGCTGAGCGGGGGGCTGGTGAGGTTCTTGAGCTGGGCTGCGGGACCGGCCGGGTTGGATTGCACCTTGCCAGAAGGGGGCATCGGGTCACTGGGCTTGACTGCGAGGAGGAGTTGCTGGCTGCCCTGCGCGAGCGGGCGGTCGGACTGCGGGTGGAGGGGGAGCTTGGCGATGCCCGGGAATTTGGACTGGGACGGGATTTTGACGTCGTCCTTGCCCCAATGCAGCTCCTGCACCTGTTTGCGGGATCAGCGGAGCGCCTTGAGTGTCTGCGTTGCATTGCCAGGCACCTGAAGCCCGGCGGGAAAGCCGGCCTGGCGATCGTCGAGGAGGTGGCGGTTGGCGGGGCGGGCGTCCCCCTTCCGGACGTGCGGGAGGTTGACGGCTGGCTCTGCTCGAGCCTGCCGATCCAGACCAGGGATGAGGATGGCTCGATCGTAATCCGGCGGCTGCGGCAGCTCCTCTCGCCGGATGGGGAGCTGAGCGAGGAGCTAGCCGAGGTCAGGTTGCAGCGCCTCACTGCCGGGAAGCTTGAGCGGGAGGCGGTTGAGGCGGGCCTCCTGCCGATCGCCCGGCGGAAGATTCCGTGCACCGATGCCCACATCGGGTCAACTGCCGTTCTGTTGGAGAGGAGGCCGTGATGGAGCTGCGGGTGCTGGCCCTCTACCCCGAGCAGATGAACATCTACGCGGACCGCGGAAATATCCTCTTCCTCCAACGCCGCTGTGAGTGGCGGGGAATCAGATTCTCCTACAGCGCCGCGGGCCCGGGCGAGCACTTTGACCCGACTCGGCACGACCTGATCTACATCGGTGGCGGCCAGGACCGCGACCAGCGGATGGTGGCGGCGGATATGGTCAAGAGCAAGCGCGAGGCGCTCGCGGCTGCAGTGGCGGACGGCGTCGTCATCCTCGCCGTCTGCGGCGGCTACCAGCTGCTTGGCCACAGCTACCAGCTCGGCGAGGAGCGGCTGGCGGGGCTCGGCCTCGCCGACCTGGAGACGGTCCGTGAGCCGGGTCCGCGGCTGATCGGAAACGTCGCGATCGAGGCCGACCTGGGAACCGGCCTGCGCCTGATCGCCGGTTTTGAGAACCACGGCGGCCGGACCTACCTGGGCAAGACCGCACGCCCCCTGGGCCGGGTCCTCAAGGGCTTCGGCAACAACGGGAGAGACGGGCTCGAGGGTGTCCGGCGGGGCAACTTGCTCGGCACCTACCTGCACGGACCCCTGCTCCCCAAGAACGCCTGGCTGGCGGACCGCCTGAGCGTCCTGGCCCTGGAGCGCCGCTACGGCTCCCCGCCGGAGCTGGCACCCCTCGACGACACCCTCGAGGGCCTCGCGCACGCCGACGCCCGGTCGGCTGCCGGCGTCCCCTAAGGCCTCAGGGGGCGGTGGGAACCACCGTCAGCGGACCCTCGCCCGATGGCAACCGGTCCGTATCAAAGCCCACCGAGTCAAGCCGCTGCACCCGCCCCATCAGGCTGATGAACTCCTCCTCCGTATCGAGGAAGCCGATGCGCGGGGTGCGGTAGTGCATCGGCACCACCCATCGCGGCGCCAGCTCCTCGACGATCCTCGCCGCCTGGGCGGCGCCGATTGTCGGGCCTCCCCCAACCGGGAGGAAGACCATGTCGACCTCGCCGATCGCCGCCCGCTGCTCGAGACGCAGCTCGGCCTGGCCGAAGTCCCCAAAGTGGGCGACCCGCACGCCCCCCAACGTGAACACGAAGATCGTGTTCGGGCCGCGTTCGGTGCCCGAGCGCTCGTCGTGCTCGGAGGCGATCGCGACTACCTCGCCAATCGGGGACTCGAGCCGGCCGGCGGTTGAGCGCAGGACCACCGGCTCGCCGGCAATCGCCTCCACCCCGTTGTGGTCGAGGTGCTCGTGGGTGACGAGCAGCAGGTCGATCCCATCGGCCTCGATCGCCGGGTAGTCGAACTGGATCCCGCGCTCGGCCATCGGCGCCATGTCGGCGAAGGGGTCGATCAACACCCTCGCCTCATCGCTTGAGAGGGTGAAAGCGGACTGACCGTGCCACTCAACGTGCATGCTGCTCCTCCAGTTTGGGGATTTGGCCGCGCGAACCCGCCTCGCTGGCGGGTTCCTCGGCGTAGTGATAGCGGCCGCCGCGCAGCGAAGAGGCAGCAGCGGCGACCAGACAGGCGGCGATTGCAAAGGTGAACGCCGCGTGGAGCCCGTCCCGAAAGGGGGCGGAGATCAGGTGGGGGAAGAACTCTGGGCCGGTCAGCAGCGCCTGGGCATGCGTCGGCAGCGCCTGCAGGGCCCCGGCGCCGACCAGGTGCTGGATCGGGTTGTAGCCGAGGAAGGCGGCGAAGAGGATCGAGACCGGCGGCGTCTGTCCGACCCGGTGGGCGAGCGCCGGAGGGACGCCGTGGGCCTGCAACCCACTGCTCATCGCCGCCGGCAGGCTGGAGGCGAGGCCAACGATCAGCAGGGTGAAGAAAATACCGATCGAGAGCACCTGGGCGGAGTTTTGGAAGGTCTGGTTCATGCCCCCGCCGGCACCGCGATCGCCGGCGGGGAGGCTATTCATCACCCCAGCTCGATTGGGCGAGGCAAACATCCCCATCGAGACCCCGTTCAAAAACAGGATCGCGGCGAAGACCGTGAAGGAAAAGTCGGTCGGCAGCAGCATCAGCAGGCCGAAACTGATCGCCGCCCCGACCATCCCTCCGGTTGCGAAGGGACGCGCCCCAAGGCGGTCAGACAGATAGCCCGAGGTCGGCCCCGCGATCAGCATCCCGATCGTCAGCGGCAGCATGTAGATCCCGGCCCACAGCGGCGTTTCGGTGAAGCTGTAGCCGTGCTCGGGCAGCCAGATTCCCTGCAGCCAGATGATCAGCATGAACATCAGGCCACCGCGGGCGATGGCGGCAAGGAAGGTCGAGAGGGTGCCGAATGTGAAGGCCCGGATCCGAAACAGCGCCAGTCGAAACATCGGCTCGACGACGCGGCTCTCGATCGCCACAAAGGCCGCCAGCGAGAGGACCGAGCAGGTGAGCAGGGCGATCACCCGGGGGCTGCTCCAGCCGGTTGGGCTGCCGCCGTAGGGGCGAATCCCGTAGGTGACGGCGACCATCACCAAGACCAGACCGAGGGCGAAGGTGATATTCCCCCACCAATCGATCGAGGCGGGCCGCGGCCTGCTTCGCTCCTCGAGTTTGAGGTAGGCCCAGACCGTGCCGAAAAGGCCGACCGGAACCGAGATGAGGAAGACCAGGCGCCAGTCGATCGGCGCCAGCAGGCCGCCGAGGATCAGACCGACGAACATGCCGCTGACGCCGACGATGTTGTTGATGCCCAAAGCCATGCCCCGCTGGTCGACGGGGAAGGCGTCGGTGATGATCGCCGCTGCGTTGGCGAGCAAGCAGGCACCGCCGATTCCCTGGACGATGCGGAAGACGATCAGGTAGGTGGCGCCGGAGCGACCGGTCATCCAGTCGATCGCCAGCAGCAGCGAGGCGACCGTGTAGATGACGAAACCGAGGTTGTAGATCCTCACCCGCCCGTACATGTCGCCCAGCCGACCGAGGCTGACGATGAGAACGCTTGATACGACCAGGTAGCCGAGGATCATCCACAGCAAGTAGAAGCTGTTTGAGGGGATCAGCGGGTCGAGGTGGATGCCGCGGAAGATGGCGGGCATCGCGATCAGCGTGATCGACGCATCGAGCGTCGCCAGCAGGACCGCCAGCGTCGTGTTGGACAACGCGATCCACTTGTAGCGTTGGGAGGGCACGGACACAACCTTACGTGTCCGGCAGGTTCGGTGGAGCCGGCTCAGCGACCGCTGGAGCCGAAGCCGCCGTCGCCGCGCGCAGTGCCGCTCAGCTCCGCCACCTCGACCGGCTCCGCGGGCGCGATCGGCGCGATCACCAGCTGGGCGATGCGGTCCCCAGGCTCCACGTGGAAGGTCTCTGCGGGATCTGTGTTTAAGAGCAGGACCCGCAGCTCCCCCCGATAGCCGGAGTCGATCAGCCCGGGGCTGTTGGGCAGCGAAATCCCGTGGTCGCGGGCGAGCCCCGAGCGCGGCAGCACCAACCCCGCGTGCCCGGCCGGAATTTCGACCGCGACCCCGGTCCCGACGCTCCACCTCTCCCCCGGCCCGATATGCGCCGCCTCGTTCGCGTATAGATCGAGCCCGGCGTCTCCGGGGTGAGCCCGCGACGGCAGCACCGCACCATCCTGCAGCCTTGTGACCGACAGCTTCATCGCCGGGACCCTAAACGACGGCCAGATCGTCGAAGCGGTGCAGCTCGGCGACCGGGACCCGGGCGTGCACCAGTACGCCGTCATCGCGATCGGTCCGTTTTAGCTCGCCGGCGAGTTCGTGCAGCTCGTGCAGGCGCCCCCCCGCCGAGTAGGGGATCAGCAGATCGACCTCCGCCAGAGTCTCCTCGAAGCTCGCCTCGATCCGATCGCGCAGCGCCTTTAGGCCCTCCCCCGTCAGGGCCGAGACCAGCACCGCATCGGGGTGGCGGAGCATCGCCTCGTGCCTACCCTCGGCGTCAAGCAGGTCGGCCTTGTTGAGAACCAGCAGCCGCGCCTTCTCGCCAGCGCCAATCTCCTCGAGCACCTCATCGACGGCCCGCATGTCGCATTCGCGCCGCTCCTCCGGCGCCGCCGCGTCGACCACCTGGAGAATCAGATCAGCCAGCGCGGTCTCCTCAAGCGTCGCCTTGAACGCCTCAACGAGCTGGTGGGGAAGCTTCTCGATGAAACCGACGGTGTCGGTCAGCAGGTAGTTTCGGCCCGACAGCTCAAAGCCTCGGGTCATCGGGTCAAGCGTGAGAAAGAGCCTGTCGCCGATCCTGGCCTCGGCCCCGGTGATCGCATTCAGCAGGGTCGACTTGCCGGCATTTGTGTAGCCGGCAAGTGCGATCCGCGGGATCGAGGAGCGCTCGCGGTGCGCCCGCATCACGCCGCGGTTTCGCTCCAGGCGCGCGAGGCGGCGACGCAGCGCGGCGATCCGATCGCGCGCGAGGCGACGATCGGTCTCGATCTGGGACTCGCCCGGGCCCCTGGTGGCGATCCCTCCGCCGAGCCGCTCGAGATGGGTCCACAGTCCGCGCATCCGCGCCAGGTTGTATTCGAGCTGGGCCAACTCGACCTGGAGCTTGCCCGCGGCTGAGTGGGCGTGGTCGGCAAAGATGTCGAGGATGACCGCGGTGCGGTCGATCACCGGCACCCCGAGCGCGGCCTCCAGGTTGCGCTCCTGGCGCGGTGCCAGCTCGTCGTCGCAGGCGACCAGGTTCGCATCGCAGGCGATGACCTGCCGCTTCAGCTCGCTCAGCCTGCCACGGCCGAAGTAGCGGTCGGGGTCGGGAGCGGCCCGCTGCTGAATAGCCTCGCCCGCGGTCGCTACCCCCGCGGTGCGCAGCAGCTCCTTTAACTCGGCGAGCGGGTCTCCCTGCTCGCGGCCATCGGTGATCCCGATCGCCATTGCCCGCTGCCGCGCCCTCGGGTTTAACACACCCGCTGGGCCCGCGCCGTTGCGGGTCTGGGTCTTGCGGCCGTTTCTCGAACGCTGCACTCAACCTCATTGTAGGGTTGGCGGGGTGAGGGTTTTCCTGACGGGAGGCACCGGCTTCATCGGCGGTGAGGTCGCGCGCCAGCTGCGGGCTCGCGGCGAGGAGGTGGCCTGCTTGGTGCGCACGCCCGCGAAGGGCGGCAGGCTGGCGGAGCTGGGCTGCGAGCTCGTCCCCGGCGACCTCGCAAGCGCGCAGGCGATCGGGGCGGGAATGAAGGACTGCGACGCGGTGATCCACGCCGCCGCGGTCTATGAGGTGGGCATCCCCGCCTCCCAGAGGCCGGCGATGCGCGCGGCCAACGTCGAGGGCACCGAACGCGTGCTGAGGGCGGCGCTTGAGGCCGGCATCCCGAAGCTGATCTACGTCTCCACCGTCGGAGCCTTCGGCAACACCAAAGGCAAAGTCGTCGAGGAGTCCTATCAGCACGCCGGTGTCGATTTCACCTCCTACTACGAGGAGACAAAGTGGGAAGCGCACCAACTCGCAAAGAAGATGATCCGCGAGGAGGGCCTGCCCTGCACGATCGTCCAGCCCGGCGGCGTCTACGGCCCCGGCGACACCTCCTCGATCGCCGAGTTGCTCAACCAGTTCTGTGCCGGCAGGATGCCGCTGATTCCATTCCCCGAGCTGGGGATCTGCCTCACCTACGTCGAGGACGTCGCGGCCGGGATCATCCTCGCCCTCGACCGGGGTAAGCTCGGCGAGACCTACGTGCTCAGCGGGCCCGTGACCACCGTCCGCGAGGCGATCGGCGTCGTCGCCACGCTCACGGGTCGAAAGGCGCCCAAGCACGCGATCCCGACTCCGGTGATGAAGGCGATGGTCCCGATCGGACCACTGGTCGGCAGGGTGATGGGCCAGCCCCCCAACCTGCGCGAGCTGATCTCCTCCGCTGACGGCGTCACCTTCTGGGCCAGCCATGAGAAGGCGAGCCGCGAGCTGGGCTATGCGCCGCGTGGTCTTGAGCAAGGTCTGCGCGAAACCCTGGCGGCCGAAGGCAAGCTGCCGGCTGCCGCCCGGACCTGAGCACTCAGGTCACGATGCGCGTCATCGACGTCATGCACCTCGGGCGCCCGCACGTGATCGGCTGCTGGGAGATCGACGGGGTCCTGGTTGACCCCGGACCGGAGTCCTCGCTTGCGACGCTGCTGGCAGCGCTCGGCCGAGAGCGCCCACGGGCGCTGATGCTGACCCACATCCACCTCGACCACGCGGCAGCGACCGGGGCCCTGGTGCGGCGCTGGCCAGACCTCGAGGTCTACGTCCACGAGCGGGGCGCGCCCCACCTCATCGACCCATCGAGGCTGCTTGCCAGCGCCGAGCGTCTCTACGGGGACCAGATGCAGCGCCTGTGGGGCGAAATCGTCCCCGTTCCCGAGCAAAACGTGGTGGCGCTGGTGGGCGGAGAGCAGGTCCTGGGGATGCGCGTCGCCTACACCCCCGGGCACGCAACTCACCACGTCTCCTATCTGCACGATGAGACCGGGACCGCGTTCGTCGGCGACGTGGCCGCCGTCTTGATCCCGGGCGTGGAGCTGATCGTCCCACCCACCCCACCACCCGACATTGACATCGAGACCTGGATCGACTCAATCGACCTCGTCGAGGGCTGGAACCCAAAGCAGCTGGCCCTGACGCACTTCGGCGCGGTTGCAGACCCCGCCCCTCACCTCGCCCGCGTGCGCGAGCGCCTCCGCGAAGAGGCCCGCCAGGCACGCGACCTCCCAGAGGCAGAGTATGAGCGCCGTCACCGCTCCTTGGTCACAGCGCACGCCAGCAGCGAGGAGGCCGCCGCGGAGATGATCCAGTGCGTCCCTCCGGAGTACCAGTGGAGGGGACTGAACCGCTACTGGACTAAGCGGGCGTCAGGTACCGAGTGATCCGCGCGACCGCCTCTTCGATCCGATCATCGGCGGTGGTCAGCGAGATCCGGAAGAACCCCTCGCCACTGGGTCCGTACATCGCAGCCCGGCGAGACGACAACCGCCGCCTCCTCGAGCACAACTCCGAGAAGCTGGCTGAGGTGTGGCCCGCCGGCACCGGCGCCCAGACGTAGATCGTCCCCTGCGGCGGCGTGCACCTCGACGCCGATCTCGCGCAGCGCGCCGCACGACCAGGTCGCGCCGGCGCTGCGTAGGTTGCGTTCATCTCGCTCAAGCGGCGCCTGCGGTCGGTTCAGCGCGGCGACGCCGGCGAGCTGCACCGCCTCGAACAGGCCGGAGTCGACGTTGGACTTCAGCCGCCAGTAGGTCTCGATCGCTTCGCGCGTTACCGACGATCGCGGCGCAGCGCCAGCCGGTCATGTTGTAGCCCTTGGACAGCGAGAAGACCTCGACGCCGACCTCCTTGGCGCCCGGGCGTCGCGAGGAAGATCGGCGCGACGTAGCCGTCGTAGGTGGTCTCGCTGTAGGCGTTGTCGTGCACGACCAGGATCTCGTGCTCGCGCGCGAAGTCGACGACCAGCTCGAAGAAGCCCTCGGGAACGACGGCGCCGGTCGGGTTGTTCGGGTAGTTGAGGAACATCAGCCGCGCCCGGGCGGCGTGCTCGGCGGCAACGGCGTCGAGGTCTGGGGCGAAGCCCAGCTCGGGGACCAGCGGCAGCAGCACCGGCGTCGCCGCCGGCGAGGAGCGGGCCGCCGGTGTAGACGGGGTAGCCGGGGTCGGAGGCGAGCGCCACGTCGCCGGGGTCAAGAAAGGCGAAGAATGAGGTTGAAGATGCACTCCTTGGCGCCGATCGCCGGCATCACCTCGGTCTCGGGGTCGATCTCGACCCCGAAGCGTCGCTCGTAGAACTCGGCGACAGCGCCTCGCGGAACTCGGCCCGGCCGCGGTTGCTCGGGTACTGTTGGTTGGCTCGGGTCGGCAACCGCGCTCTGCATCGCCTGCGACGATCGTGCGGGTAGGTCGGCTCGTCGGGGTCGCCGATCCCGAGGCTGATCACGTCGACGCCGGCGGCGCGCTTGTCGGCGAACCTGCCGCTCCAGCTCGGCGAACATGTAGGGGGGGATCGCCTCCAGGCGCTTAGACGGACCCGCGATTCCCATCGCCGCGGAATCTAAAGGCTGGCGAGCGCCTGGAGAAGCTCGGGGGACGCCTCGCCGCGGAAAACGGGCTCGGCCCGGCCCTCGAGGCGCACGTCGAGGTCGTCGGAGACCTCGACCTCGAGCTCGCCACCGTCGAGCTCGACGACTATGGGGCTGGCGGCGCCGCGCAGGAAGGCGGTCACCGCGGCGCCGCTGGCGCCGGTGCCCGAGGAGAGCGTCTCCCCCACCCCGCGCTCGAAGATTCGCGCCCGGACCCTGCTGCCGTCGATCGCGAGGAAGGAGACGTTGGTGCGGTTCGGGAATAGCTCGTGCGATTCGATCTCGTGGCCCGATCGCGCCAAGGTCGAGCTCATCGAGCTCCTTCGCCGACGAGGATCGCACACTGGGGGTTGCCGATCTAGACGTGCTGGAAGTCCCACTCGCGCCCGCCGGCGGTGAGCGTCCCCCTGCCGTCCGCGCCACCGGAGGGGAAGTTCCTGGAGGCGGTCGAGGCTCGTCCCAGATCGAGCGCGCAGCTCAGCTCGGAGGTGATCGTCGGCGCGATCGGCCCGCCGCGGTCTGGATCGCGAACGTGTCGTCGTCGGTCCAGTCGCGGCCGGCGCAGGTAGAGGATCGCCTCGCGCGCCCCGTTGCCCGACAGCTCGGCCTCCGACCCGTCGCGGATTGAAGATCCGCAGCCGAGCGACAAAGCCGGGATCCTCGGCTCCGAGATAGCAGCAGGATCCCGTCGGCGCCAATCCCGAAATGCGGGTCGCACAGCCGCCGGATCCGCGCCGCGGTCAGCTCGAACGGCAGCTCGTCGGCCTCCACGATCAGGTAGTCGTTGCCCAGCGCCTGCCACTTCTCAAATCTCACCGGCGGGCAGCCTATTGACCGAGCGCCGCGAGTATCTCCTCCGCGATCTGCTCATCCTCGCGGCCGGTGCGGTCGATGAGGTGGACTCCCGCCATCTTCCGCATCCAGGTCAGCTGGCGGCGGGCGTAGTTGCGCGAGCGCTTCTTCATCCGCTCGAGGTCACCGCTCAACAGCTCGTCAAATCCCAAGGCCTTGCGCGCGGTTCGTGACGGGCCGGCCGCCTCGGCTCGTCGCACCTCCTCCTCCGCACCGCCGGCAGCGATCGCCGCGGTCCGGGCATCGATCCGCTCATACAGCTGCGCACGGTCCATCTCAAGGCCGAAGATCGCGGTCGGCAGACGGGTCTTTGCCGACCAAAGCTCAGAGTCCTCGGTTTCTGGCGCCACCTTGACCAACGACAGCTCCGCCAGCGCCGCTCGCATGTAAAGGCCGGTTCCGCCCACGACGATCGGCCGCCTTTCGGCCCGCAGTGCCGCGTCGATCTCCGCGTGGGCCAATCGCATGTAGTCGCCGACCGAAAAGGGCTGGGTTACCGGCACAAATCCGACCAGTCGATGCTCCAGCCGCAGCCGCTCCTCGGCCGTCGCGACCCCGGTCAGGGCGCCCAAGCCTTCATAGACCTGCAGCGCATCGCAGGAGATCGCCACCGGGTCCTCTCCGCGCTCCCGCAGCCTTTCAGCCAAGGCGATTGTGACTCCGGTCTTGCCGACGCCCGTAGGCCCGAAAACCGCGAGCACGCCCACGCCGAGGGATGGGTCAAACCCCACGCGCTCGGTGCCCGATCGGCGCAGCGCCGCCAGCGAACCCCTCCTAGGTCCGCAGGAGCGAGGAGACGGGCTTTGCCATGACCCCCGCCAGAGTCTGGGATGTCGCACTCTCGATCTCGACGTCGACCAGCGCACCGCCCGCTGCCGCCCCGGCGAAGTTGACTGCCTTATTGTGCCGCGTGCGCCCCCGCAGCCGGGTTGGATCGGTGCGGCTCGCCCCTTCGACCAACACCTCCATCTCGCGGCCGAGGAAGCGCTGGGCCCGCTCCCTCGCCCGGCGCTGCACCGCCTCCACCAGACGTTCCATCCGCTCGGCCTTCACCGGGTGGGGAAGCTGATCGGCCATCGTCGCGGCCTCAGTCCCGCGCCGCGGCGAGAAGATGAAGGTGAAGGCCCCGTCATAGCCGACCTCCTCGACCACCTCCAGCGTTTGCACGAAGTCCACCTCGGTCTCGCCGGGGAAACCGACGATTATGTCTGTGGTTATCGCGCAGTCCGGGACCTGCTCGCGGATCAAGGCGACGCGGTCCATGTAGCGCTGCCGGTCATAGGTGCGCCGCATCCGCTTGAGGACCGCGCTGGAGCCCGACTGAAGCGGCAGGTGGATATGCTCGCAGAGGGAGGGCAGCTCTGCGTGGGCGCGGATCACGTCCTCCTTCATGTCCTTTGGGTGCGGGCTGGTGTAGCGGATGCGGTCGATTCCCTCGACGGCATCGATCTTCCCCAACAGCTCGGCGAAGCTGATCCTGAGCTCCCCCGCCAGGTCGCGCCCGTAGCTGTTGACGTTCTGGCCGAGCAGGGTTATCTCGCGCACCCCTTCAGCGGCAAGCACCTCGGCCTCGGCGAGAAGCTCGCCCGGGTCGCGGCTGAGCTCGCGGCCGCGGGTGGAGGGAACGATGCAGTAGGCGCAGGTGCAGTTGCACCCCTGGGAGATCTGAAGCCAGCCCTGATACCGGCGTTCGCGGCGGGCTGGCAGGTGCCCGGAAAAGTCCTCGAACTCAAAGTAGCCCTGGGCGCTCAGGGAATCGGAGGTGAGGAACTCGGCCAGCCGGTGGATCTGACCCGGCCCGAAGGCGACGTCGACGAAGGGGAAGCGCCGGAAGACCTCGTCCTTGACCGACTGCGCCCAGCAGCCGCCGACCCCGACGATCCGCTCCGGCTCCTCGGACTTCAGCCGCTTGGCCTCGCCGAGGTGGGCGAGGAAGCGGCTGTCGGCTGACTCGCGGATCGAGCAGGTGTTGAAGAGGATCAGGTCGGCGCCGTCGCGCTCGGTGGCCTCCTCGTAACCGAGTGACTCGAGCATCCCCCGCATCCGCTCGGAGTCGTGGACGTTCATCTGACATCCGAAGGTGGTGAGGTGATAGCGCTTGTCCTCGCTCATCGAGGCGAGGTTAGCGCCCCGTCGGCGCTATTTGGCCGTGGAGCTTGAGGCAGAGCCAGCGGCGGTGCTGCGCGGAGCGTCGCTCTCCAGTTTTTCGATTTCCCTTCCGGCGCTCTGGTATTCGGCCGCCTTCGCCTTTTGCTCGTCCTTGCCGTGCAGCACCGCGAAGGTCGTCGCGCCGCCGATCAGGATCGCAAACCAGAGGATGACCAGCGGAAAGGCTCGGCCCGGGAACTTCTCGGAGCGCAGGCCCAGCAGGCTGACCACCACGGCCGAGACCGCGAGGGCGATCCCGAACACGAAGAAGAGGGATTCGTGGCTCATACGGGAGGCGGAATCCTAACCGCTGGCAGCGGCCCTAAGCGGCCTGCTGCTCGGGGCGGCGGCGGCTCGGCGCTCTCTGCGTCGATCCCGAGCTTGGAGCGAACCTTCGCCTCGATCTCGGTGGCCACCTCCGGGTTGTCGGCGAGGAACTGCTTGGCGTTGTTGCGGCCCTGGCCGAGCCGTCGTCTCCCCGTAGGAGAAGAAGGAGCCCGGACTTCTGGACCAGCTCCCGCTCGATGCCGAAGTCGAGCAGGCCGCCCTCGCGCGAGATGCCGGCCGCCGTACTCGATGTCGAACTCGGCCTGCCTGAAAGGCGGCGCAACCTTGTTCTTGACCACCTTGACCCGGACCCGGTTGCCGACCGCCTCGGTGCCTTCCTTGAGGGTCTCGATGCGGCGGATGTCGAGCCGCTGGGAGGCGTAGAACTTCAGCGCCCGGCCGCCCGGCTGGGTCTCGGGGGTGCCGAACTGACGCCGATCTTTTCGCGGATCTGGTTGGTGAAGATGCAGATGGTCTTGGTGCGGTTGAGGTTGCCGGCCAGTTTGCGCAGCGCCTGCGACATCAGACGGGCCTGGAGACCGACGGTAGTGTCGCCCATCTGCCCTCGATCTCGGCTTTCGGCGTCAGCGCGGCGACCGAGTCGATCGCGACGACGTCGAGCGCGCCGGAGGCGGATCAGCAGCTCGGCGATCTGCAGCGCCTGCTCGCCGAAGTCGGGCTGGGAGACGAGCAGCTCGTCGATGTCGACGCCGATCGCGCTGGGCGTAGATCGGGTCCATCGCGTGCTCGGTGTCGATGAACGCGCAGACGCCGCCGCGCTGGTCTGGGCCTCGGCGATGATGTGGTAGACGAGCGTCGTCTTGCCCGAGGACTCGGGGCCGAAGATCTCGACGATCCGGCCGCGCGGCACGCCGCCGATGCCGAGCGCGAGGTCGAGCGCGAGAGCGCCGGTCGGGATCGCTTCGACCGGCAACGCGCTGCCCGAGCGCCAAGGCGCATCAGGGCGCCCTCTCCGAACTCCCTTTTTATGTGCGTTACCGCGCTCTCCAGAGCCGCGTCTTTGGCGCGGGTCTCCTTTGCCGACGCGTCCTTCAAAGTCGTTTTCTTGTCTGCCATCTCTCTTTTCACCTCACTAGCTGGAATCTGCTCACCGTAAAGCGCGTCCCGGACGCCAGCGACGCATGCCCACCGAACTAGCGCAGCGCGGTGGGCAAACGCGACCTCCCCCGACCGCGACGCCGACCTACAGAGGGGCCTCACCGCCGCCGAGCAAGATCCGCAACATGTGCATGCCGACCAGGGCCGAGCGCTCGCGGATATCCTCGCGGCCGCCCGGTATCACCGGGTCGCGCGCCAGCGTCGCACCGTCGGCGAGGCGAGCGTCGAGGCAGACGTAGCCGACCGGCTTGGCCTCGCTCCCCCCCTCGGGCCCGGCGATCCCGGTGATCGAGACGGCGACGTCGGCCCCAAATCGCTCCAGCGCGCCAATCGCCATCGCCGCGGCCACCTCAGGCGAGACCGCGCCGTGGGTCTCGATCAGACTCGGCTCGACACCCAGCAGCGCCGCCTTCGCCTCGTTTGAGTAGGCGACCACCCCGCCGGCCATGTAGGCGGAGGCCCCCGGCCTGGCGGTGATGCGCGCCGCCAGCAGGCCGCCGCTGCAAGACTCGGCCAAGCCGAGGCGGTGCCCGGCGAGCAGGCCCGCCACCTGCGCGTCGATCGACTCTCCGTCGAGGCTGAAGAGATGGCGGGGATGACGGTCCCTCAGCGCTCCCTTGAGCGCCTCGGCCTCGGCCTCGGCACCGTCCCTATAGCGGACGTCGATCTCGATCTCGCCGCGCCGCAGGCAGGTGGTGATCTCAAGCTCCGACAGATCCGCGCCACCGGCTTCGATCTCCCGCAAGCTCTTTGCGATCTCCGACTCGGGGATGCCGAACATCCGCAGCGTGTAGCCGTGCAGCGGCGTTGTCCGGGCGAGTACCTCCTGCATCGGCAAGGTGGCGATGGCCGCCGGCCACATCGGCCGCAGCTCACGCGGGGGGCCCGGCAGGACGACTATGACCCGCCCCCCCGCCGGGACGACAAGGCCTGGGGCGGTGCCCACCGGGTCGAGGGCGATCGACCCCGTGGGGATCATCGCCTGCTTGCGATTGGCGGCGCGAACCGCCGCTTCGTCGAAGCTGAAGCGGCGGGCGAAACCGCGCAGGATCGTCGCGATCTTCTCCTCCATCACCTCGTCGAGAACCAACTCGCGGCCGGTGAAGCGGGCGATGACCTCCGCCGTGAGGTCATCGGCGGTGGGCCCGAGGCCGCCCGAGGTGATGGTCAGGCTCATCCCCTCGGCGGCCATGAAGCGCAGGGCCGCGTCGAGATCGGTTGGGCGGTCGCCGACGACGAGGATGTGGGCGACCTCGACCCCCAGCTCAGCCAGTCGCTCGGAGATCCAGGGGCCGTTGCGGTCGGCGATCCGCCCCGTCAGGACCTCGGTCCCGGTCACCACTACCCCCGCCCTGATCAGGCCTGTCATCTCCAGACGGTGGTCCGAGCTCGAATCCATACTTGACCTCTGTGCCGGTTCACCGGGAGCGGGGAGTTGGCGGAAGTGGCCTTCACCCGCAGGTTGGCCGTTCGCTTTCAGACAGCGGCTTGAGCCCGCCGTTGGAGTCGATCGAGTAGCCGACCGGGCTCGATGAGGCCGGGATCCTTGCCGCCTGTCCGTTGATCTTCATTGAGAGGTCGCCGTTGCCGAGGGAGACCGTGAAGCTACCGGAGTGAAACGGTCCCGCTTGTGTTCCCGCGGTGAGGATCTGCCCATCGACCAGGGGTCTACCGGAGGCATTGAGCAGACAGACCCAGACTTCGGCGCTGGCCGCGAGGCTGATCGAGACCCCGCGCGGCCGCTGGGCGACGGGGACGACGGCCCGGGAGTGGAAGGCACCGCGCTGGCGGTGCGAGGAAACCGGCGTAGCCGTGTTTTCCCCCCCGCTGGTGAGGCCGATCACTACCAACACCACGATCAAGGCGACGCTGACGATCGCCGTCCAGGCAGGGCCCGATGGGCCGCGGCGGCGCTTTTGGCGGGCGGGTACGGCGGCGGGCTCAGGACGGGGCTCCCGCTCGGGGGCGGGCGCCAACTCCGCCTTCTGGCGGTACTCCTCGGCCAGGCGCTCGCCGTCGAGCCCGAGAAATGAGGCATAGGTGCGCACGAAGCTGCGGGTGTAGATGCCCCCGGGCAACACATCCCACTCTTCGTTCTCGATCGCCCGCAGGTAGCGGGTGCGTATCCTGGTCGCCTCCTCGACCTCGGCGAGGCTGATTTTGCGGCGATTGCGAGCTTCGCGGAGGGTTGTCCCAACTCCGGTGTCCATTGACTCATTGTCCTACGGCGCGGCCGGGCTTGACGAATGCCCGCCAGCGGCTGGGGTAACGCGGATTATCCGGCTGCAGTGGCCTAGGAAACCGGCGCAGCGGTGTCCATACCTGACCCCGCGCTAGCACTCGCGCCTCCCATCACACGGGCGAGGTCGGCCTCGCCGATCAGCACCTGGCGGGGTTTTGAGCCCTCATAGCCGGAGATCACCCCGCGTCGCTCGAGCATGTCGATCAACCGCCCAGCGCGCGTGTAGCCGACCCGCAGCCGGCGCTGGATCATCGAGACCGAGGCGGTATCGGTCTGCACAACGAGACGGATCGCCTCGTCGAGGAGATCGTCGCTGTCAGGGTCGAAGTCCCTCTTCGGCGCCCTCCTCGGGGACCTCCTCGCGGCGTCTGCAGCAACCCTCCTCGAACTCCGGTTCGCCCTGCCTGGCCCAGTGGCTCGCGATCTGCGCGATCTCGTCCTCGGTGACGAACGCGCCCTGCACCCGCTGCAGGCGCGAGGTCGCCGACCGGCCGGAAGAGCATGTCGCCCTGGCCGAGCAGGCTCTCGGCGCCGCCGTGTCGAGGATGACCCGCGAGTCGGTCTGCGAGGAGACCGCGAAGGCGATCCGCGAGGGGACGTTGGCCTTGATCATGCCGGTGATGACGTCGGCCGACGGCCGCTGCGTCGCGAGCACGAGGTGGATGCCGACGGCGCGGGACTTCTGCGCGAGCCGGATGATCGAGTCCTCGACCTCTGCGGGCGCGACCATCATCAGGTCGGCGAGCTCGTCGATAACGACGAGGATGTACGGCAGCGGCGGCTCGCCGGCCTTGGCTGCGGGCACGGTTGAGCTCGCCAGGTTGCGGGCGCGCGCCTCGCCCATGATGCCGTAGCGGCTCTCCATCTCGCGATCACGTTGGCGAGGACGTTGGCCGCCATGCGCGGGGATGGTGACGACCGGGGTCAGCAGATGCGGGATCGTACTCGTAGTGGTTGAGCTCGACCTGCTTGGGGTCGATCAGGATCAGGCGCACCTCGTTGGGCGTGGCCTGCATCAGGATCGAGGAGAGGATCGCGTTGACGCAGCCGCGACTTCCCCGAGCCGGTTGTGCCGGCGATCGAGCAGGTGCGGCATCTTTGCGAGGTCGAGTCCAGACGGCGTTGCCGTCGATGCCCTTGCCGAGCCAGGCGACCAGCGGTGATGCCTTCGTCGGGGCGTCCCGCGAAGATGTCGCCGAGGCGTGACGATGCGCCGCCGCGTGGTTGGGCACCTCGACCCCGACTGCCTGCTTGCCGGGGATCGGGGCGAGGATCCGGATGTCGGTCGAAGCGAGCCCATAGGCGAGGTCGTTGGCAAGCTCGGTGACTTTCTTTACCTTGATTCCCGGCGCAAGGCGCAGCTCATACCGGGAGACATGGGGGCCGCTGACGACCCCGACGATCCTCGCCTCGACCCCAAAGTGACCCAGCGTCTCGACCAGCTTGCGCCCGATCGCCTCGTGATCGCGCGGGTCAGGACCCTTGTCACCTCGGCCTTTCTCAAGCACCTTGGCGGGCGGCGGGCGGTAGTCGATCTCCTCTGAGGTGGTCACCCCCCGTCTCTGTCCCATCGGGGTCAGCGCCGTCTGCCGAGAGACCGCGTCGACGCCGACGCCCAGGCCCTCCTCGCCGGCGACCTCCGCCGCGACTACTTCCGCGTCAAAATCGTGGGTGATCGCCTCCCCCAGCGCCCCCTCCGCCTGATCTGACCCCTCCTCGATCAGGGCGACGGTCGGCTCGAATTCCTCGTCAACCTCGGGGTAGGCACTCATCACATCCGTGGGGCCGGCCTGCGTCGCGAGAGTCGGCGTCTTTGCCTCCCGTCCCCCCGCCCCGGTCCTGGCCACCGTCTCGACCACTCCCCGGCCACCGACGAACACCCCCCGCGTCGCTCTACCGAGCCCGCGAAAGAGCGCCGAGATCGAGGTGCCGGTGACCAGGACGCCACCGATCACCAGCATCAGAACCGTTGCGATTCGCGCTCCCACCAGGCCAAACAGATAGGTGAGCGCCGTCTGCGCTCCGTCCCCGACCTTGCCTCCACTCCAACCAAAGAAAAGGACGAAGACCAGGTACACGCCGGTGGCGATCAGAACGAGCCCGAGAATGTCAAGGTGCCTTTGCTGCAACCCTTCGGGCAGATGCGGCCTGCGAACCCGCGGCTTTGCCTTGGAACCTCGCACGGGCTTGCCCCGCTTCTTGCGCACGAACATATCGAGACGGTTCGACGCCCGGCCCCCCTCCCCTGCGCCCTAAATTCGCAGTAAAACCCCCCGGCGCCGCTGAGCGGCGCGGTTAACATCAACTGCATGTTGACCAGCGAACCCGCCGGTGGCCGCGTCCTGGTGGTCGAGGATGACACCGATATAGCTGACGTCCTTCGCCGCTCCTTGCGCAACGAGGGATATGAGGTACGGACCTCGGCAGACGGGGTCGAGGCGCTCGACGTCGCAGCGGGCTTTGTCCCCGACCTCGTCGTCCTCGACCTCGGCCTCCCCCGCCTCGATGGGATCGAGGTCTGCCGGCAACTGCGCGCCGATGGCGACGTGCCGATCCTGGTGCTGACCGCCCGTGCTGAGACAGAAGATCGCGTCACCGGTCTCGATAGTGGCGCCGATGACTACCTGGTCAAGCCGTTTGAGCGCCAGGAGCTTCTGGCCCGAATCCGGGCCCTGCTGCGGCGCCGTCCACCGCGCGGCGCCGCGTCGCTGAGTGTCGGTGATCTGCAGCTGAACCCCGACACCCGTGAGGTGCGGCGTGGGGAGCGCGAGATCGAGTTGACCAACCGCGAGTTCGAGCTGCTCGAGTACCTGATGCGCAACCAGCGGCTCGTGGTCTCACGCGAGCGACTGCTGGACGAGGTCTGGGGATATGACCCGATGGCGGCAACCAACACGATTGACGTCTTCATCTCCAACCTGCGCCGCAAGCTGGAGGCGGGGGGCGAGCCGCGTCTGCTCCACACCAAACGTGGTGCAGGCTACGTGCTCAAGGAGTAGGCGTGCATCGTGGCGCCATCCAGGGCGCCGGCCGGCGCGGCCGCTGGCGCCCGGGCAACTGGCCCGTACGTTGGCGCCTTGCCGCCGCCTCGGCCGGGCTGACCCTGGCGATCCTGATCGTCTTCGCCGCGGTGATCGGCGACCTCGCCGCCGAACGCGTCCGCAACGACTTCAACCACGAGCTGCGCAGCGCCGCCACCACGCTTGCCTCCAACACCAAGATCATCGAATACGTTGGTGGCACCCCGCTGGTCGAAAGCCCGGAGCTGCACGACTACTCGCTACCGGACGGAGCGATCGCCCGGGTGCTCAACCGAAACGGCGAAGTCCTCGCCGCCTCGCCAACCCCCCACTCCGTCGATCTTGGCCCGGTCAGTTCTGAAATCGTCGAAAGGGGGTCGCTGCGGATTGCGGCGGCGGCCGTGCTCGATTCCGGTGGGACCGTGGTCGGCTACGTCCAGTACGCGCGTAGCGAGGAGCAGGTCGACGCGACGGTAAGCCGCCTCTGGTTGCTGATCGCCGCCGGCGTCCTCGGCGGCACCTTGCTGGCCTGCCTCTCGGGACTTGCGATCGCCAGCCGGGCGATGCGTCCGATCGCCTCACTGACAGCCACCGCTCGGGAGATCGCCGACACCCGCGATCCTTCGCGCAAGGTACCCCAACCACGGGCAGAGGATGAGATCGGCGAGCTGGCGCGCACGTTGGATGCGATGCTGCGCTCACTCGACGCGGCAAGAACCGAGCGCGAGAGCGCCTTGCAAAAGCAGCGCGAGTTCGTCGCCGACGCCTCGCATGAGCTGCGCACGCCGCTGACCAGCGTCCTCGCCAACCTTGAGCTGTTGCAGGCATCGCTGCGGTCTCCCGGCCAGGCCGAAGACCGGGAGATGATCGACTCTGCGCTTCGCTCTTCGCGCCGGATGAGCCGCTTGGTTGGTGATCTGCTGCTGCTGGCCCGCGCCGACGCCGGACGCAGCGGCGAGCGCCGTCGCTGCGACTTCGCCGAAATCGCGGGCAATGCGGCGGTCGAGGTCGCACCGGTGCTGGGTGAGCGCGAGCTGAGCGTCGACAACGACCACCCGATCTTCGTCGAGGGCAACCCGGACGAGTTGCACCGGATGGTCGTCAACCTGCTCGACAACGCTTCCCATCACACCCCGCCCCGCTCACACATCGAGCTTCGCCTGCACTCCACTGCTGAGGCCGCCGTGCTCGAGGTCGCCGACGACGGGCCGGGAATCGCACCCGAGCTGCGCGAACAGGTCTTCGATCGCTTCGTACGCGGTGCTGGCCCCGCCGACGTCGCCACCGGCCCTGGCACCGGCCTCGGGCTGGCAATCGTCCGCTCGGTCGCCACCTCCCATGGCGGCACGGTCGAGGCCACCGAATCGCAGTGGGGAGGCGCTCTCTTCCGAGTCCGGCTCCCGCTCGCCAAGTCTGAGTCGACGATTACCAGGACTTTAGAGGCGCTTTAACGCCCCGACCTAACTTCCCCCGCGGACGAGACACACGGGCCCGCCGGGGATCTCCCCAACACCGCCCCGGCGGGCTCAACTTGCCGCCGGGCCTTCCCCCTCCCTTTGGGCCCGGCGGCTTTTTTTGATCCCTCAGACCTCGACGACCACCGGCAGGACCATCGGACGGCGGCGCAACTTCTCATAGACGAACTTGCCGACCGCCTCGTGCAGGTCTTCCTGAATCAACGACAGCTCCCGCGTGCCCGCCTCGGCAGCCTCCTCGAGGGAGTCTTCGATCACGTCGCGCAGCTCTTCGACTAAGGCGTCGGCCTCCTCGAGGAATGCGACCCCGCGGAAGATCACCTCTGGGTCGGCGACGACGCTGCCGTCATCAGAGGAGATCGTGGCGACGACGATGAAGATCCCATCGGCTGAGATCTCCCGTCGGTCGCGCAGGGCGACGTCGTCGGGATCGCCGATGTCGACGCCATCGACGAAGATCGTGCCGGCGTGCGCGTCCTCGCCGAAGCGCGCTCCGCTGCCGTCGATCTCCAGCGGCAGTCCGTTGCGGCCCTGAAAGACGTCCTCTGGATCGATCCCGACCGAGTGCGCGAGCCCCGCGTGCAGGCGCAGGCGCTTGTGGTCACCGTGCACCGGCAGCACATAGCGCGGTTTGGTCAGGTTGAGCATCAGCTTCAACTCCTCCTGCCAGCCGTGACCAGAGGCGTGGATTGGCGCATCTTTTGCGGTGACGACGGTGGCGCCGATCTCATAGATGCGGTCGATGGTCTCGTTCACGGCGCGCTCGTTTCCGGGCACCGGGGTGGCCGAAAAGACGACCGTATCGCCAGAGTGCAGCTCGACATCGCGGTGGTCGTGGTTGGCCATCCGCCGCAGCGCGGAAAGCGGCTCTCCCTGAGAGCCGGTCGAGATCACGACCACCTTCTCGTCGGGGAAGCTCTCGATCTCCCGCGGTTGGATGAACAGGCCCGAAGGGGCTTCAGCCATCCCAAGGTTGGCGGCGATATTGAAGTTCTTTCGCATCGAGCGCCCGACCAGGGCGACCCGCCGGTCCAGCTTCACCGCCGCGTCGATCACCTGCTGGACGCGGTGGATGTTGGAAGCAAATGAGGTGACGATGATCCGACCCCCGCAGGAGGCAAAGGTCTCGAGCAATGCCGGGCCGACGCTGGACTCCGACGGCGCGATTCCCGGTCGGTCAGCGTTGGTCGAGTCACCGCAGAGCAAGAGCAGCCCCTCACGACCGATCTCGGCCAGCCGCGAGATGTCCGCGGGGCGGCCGTCAACCGGGGTCTGGTCGAACTTGTAGTCGCCCGTTATCAGCACCGAGCCCAGCTCGGTGCTGAGCAGCACCCCGCGCATGTCTGGAATCGAGTGTGAGAGGTGGATCAGCTCCAAGCCAAAGGGCCCGAGCTCGACCCGCTCCCCTGCCGCCAGCTCCTGCAGCGGCGCGTCGCCGAGCTTGTGCTCGTCGAGCTTTGAGCGCACCATCCCGATCGTCAGCAGGCCGCCGTAGATCACCGGCGGCTCACCGATCTCGCGCAACACGTAGGGAAGCGCTCCGACGTGGTCCTCGTGGCCGTGGGTGAGGACAATCGCCTCGATGTCCTCGGCGCGGTCACGCAGGTAGGAGAAGTCCGGCAAGACCAGGTCGATCCCCGGCATCTCTGAGGTCGGAAACATCAGTCCGGTATCGACCACGACGATCCGGCCGTCGTACTCGATCACGGTCATGTTCTTACCGATCTCCCCCAGACCGCCGAGGGGGAGCACGCTGAGCTTCTTGCCTGCCACTAGGGGTTCACCCTTCTGGCCTCCAGTTCTAAAGGGTTGCTGGGATGCCGGCGCTGTTTAGCGCCGCTCTCACGATCGCCCGCTGCTCGGCGTCGGCGGGCACCAGCGGCAACCGCATCCGCCCCGAGGGAATCAGCCCCGTCATCTCCAGCGCCGCCTTGATCGGTATCGGGTTGGTCGTGACCGCCAGCGCCTCATACAGGGGGCGCAGGCCGGCGTCTATTTCCCTGGCGCGCTCCAGGTCACCGCCCTGGGCTGCGTCCCACATCTCGCGCATCCGCTCACCGGCGACGTGCGAAGCGACCAGGATCCCGCCGGCGCCGCCGAATTCGAGCATCTTCATGAACGTGTCATCGTTGCCGGTGAGCACGGCCAGCCCTTCGATCGGCCCGAGCTCGGCGTCATTGGACTGCTTCACCGCCACCACGTTGTCGATCGAGGAGAGCTCGCTGAGGAAGTCGGGCGCCATGTTGATCACCACCCGGGTTGGAATGTTGTAGAGGATCATCGGCAGCTCCGGGGCAGCCTCGGCGACCGCCTCAAAATGCGCCCGCAAGCCCGCCCGGTTGGGCTTGTTGTAGTAGGGCGCGACGACGAGCGCAGCATCGGCTCCCGCCGCAGCCGCGGCCCTGGTCAGCTCGCAGGAGTGGCGGGTGTCGTTGGTACCCGTGCCACAGATCACCGTCGCCTTGCCGCCAATCTCGGCGACGATCGCCGCCAGCAGCGAGATCTGCTCCTCGTCGGTCAGGGTCGCCGCCTCGCCGGTCGATCCGGCGACAACCACTCCGTGTGAGCCGCGGTCGATCAGGCCGGCGGCAAGCCGCCGCGCCGCCGCCTCGTCAACCCCGCCGCCCTCGTCAAAGGGCGTCGCCATCGCCGTGATCACACCTTGGATTGCGGTCACCGAGGCCAGGGTATCCCCTCCAACCGCCTAGAGCAGCCTCTCCAACCCGACGGTGAAACGGGCGGGAAGGGTGGAAACCCTGCGCACGGCGAGCAGCACGCCGGGCATGAAGCTGCGGCGGTCGATCGAGTCGTGGCGCAGCGACAGGGTCTGCCCCTCACCGCCAAAGATCACTTCCTGGTGGGCGATCAGCCCCGGCAGTCGGATCGAGTGGATCGGCTCGTGGACCCTGCCGCCCGCGGCCCGGATCAGCTCGGCGGTGCGCTTCGCCGTTCCCGAGGGGGCGTCGACCTTGCGGTCATGGTGCAGCTCGATGATCTCGCACTCGGGCATGTGCGCGGCGATTGGCTGGGCCGCCTCCATCAGCAAGACGGCGCCGATCGCGAAGTTTGGAGCGACGAAGCAGTTGGCGCCGCCCGCCGCTGACTCGGCGGCCTCACGGGCCGCCTCGAGGTCAAATCCGGTCGTTCCGATGACGGCGTGGACGCCCGCGGCCAGGCAGGCCTGCAGGTTCGCGAGAGCGACAGCGGGGGTGGTGAAATCGACGACCACCTCGGCCTGATCGAGGAGCTCAGCGAGCTCCACCCCAAGCGCCGGGTCGGCCTTCGCCGTGAGGGTCAGGTCCTGAGCCTCCTCGACTGCCTCACAGACGGCCTGGCCCATCCGCCCCGCGGCACCGGCGACGACGACGCGGGTCATGCGGAGAGGAGGGCCTCGCTCACCGGAGCGAGGGCGTCGCGGAAACGGCGCTCGGCCCGCCCGACGCAGGCAGCCGAAAGGCGCTCGGCGCCGTAGAGCTCGGTGGCCAGCTCGGTCAGCTCTGCAACCTTCACTGCATCCACCTTCGCCAGCATCTGGTCGAGGCTCTCGATCGGCAGGCCGAACAGGGTGGCGCGCGAGATCCGGGTCATCCGCGCTCCAGTTGACTCTGAGGAGAGAACGAGCCGACCCTTGACGCTCTCCTTGGCGCGGGCGAGCTCCTCTGCAGAGACCGGCTCACAGCGCAGCCGCTCCAGCTCGGCGCCGATGATCGCACAGGCCTCCTCGACGTTGTCCTCGCGGGTGCCGACGTAGGTCGCGACCAGCCCTGAGTCGGTGTACTGCTCGTTGTAGGAACCGACCGAGTAGGCCAGCCCGCGCTTCTCCCGCACCTCGCGGAAAAGGCGCGAGGAGGTCGAACCGCCGAAGATCGAGTCGAGCACGGCAAGCGCGTGGCGCCGCTCGTCGTCGCGCTTTAGGCCCGCCGCGCCGAAGCAGATGTGGTACTGCTCGGTGTCCTTCTCATAGAAGCGCAGGCGGCCGCCACCGGCCACCTCGGCGACGGGAAAAGCGCCGTTGGTGCCCAGCGGAGGGAGGAGGCGTTGCGCCAGATCGGCGATCTGAGTGTGCTCGAGGTGGCCGGCCGCGCCGACCACGATGTCCTCGCCCGTGTAGCGGGCCCGGTGGTAGGCGTCGATCTCTGAGACTGGAATCGAGGCGATCACCTCCGCCTCGCCCAAAACACGGCGGCCGAGCGGGTGCTCGCCGAAGACCGCGTCGGCGAGGAAGTCGTGGACACGGTCTTGCGGTTCGTCCTCATACATCGCGATCTCCTCCAGCACAACCTCGCGCTCGGAGTCGACCTCGGGGTAGGTGGGAGAGAGCAGCATTTCGGCGAGCAGGCCGAAGACCTCCTCGGTGTGCTCATCGAGGAAGCGGGCGTGCAGGTGGGTGGTCTCCTTGCCGGTCGCTGCGTTGACCGAGGCGCCAAGCCCGTCAAAGCGCTCGGAGATCTCAATCGCCGAGAAGCGCTGGGTCCCCTTGAAGAGCAGGTGCTCGAGGAAGTGCGAGACCCCCGCCTGAGCGGGGGTCTCATCGCGCGAGCCGGTCCGCACCCAAAGGCCAAGCGCCACGGAGCGAACCGAGGGGACCTCCTCGGTCACGACCCGGACGCCCGAGTCCAACTCGCTAACGCGTGGCTCGCTCAATGCTCAGCGGCGCTCGCGCTCGCGGCGGCGAGGGCCGCGGTCGCCACGGCTGCCGCCGCGGTCGCCGCCGTTGCGGCGCGAGCCCCCATCGCCGGAGCCGATCGCAGCCAGCTCCGCAGCCGACTTGCCCGAGACCGACGGATCGTCGGAGAGACGCAGGCCGATCCGACCGCGCTCCTTGTCGACCTCGACCACGGTGACGTCGATCTCGTCGCCCGCTTTGAGCACGTCGTCGACCGAATCGACCCGCTCGCCAGGCTTCACGTTGGAGATGTGAAGCAGGCCGTCGGTGCCCTTGACCAGCTCGACGAAGGCGCCGAAGGTGGTCGTCTTGACCACCTTGGCGGCGTCGTAGCGATCGCCGATCTCGGCCTCCTTTGTCATCGACTCGATCCGGGAGACGCAGGCGCCAACCAGTTCGCCGGTCGGTGCGTAGATCCGCACCGTCCCGTCGTCCTCGACGTCGATCTCGGCTTCGAACTCCTCACAGAGCCCGCGAATCGTTTCGCCGCCCTTGCCGATCACGGCGCCGATCTTCTCTGGGTCGATCTTGATCGACTCGATCGCCGGGGCGTGCGGGGAGAGATTCTCACGGGAGCCGTCGATCGCCTCCGCCATCTTGGTGAGGATGAAGAGGCGGCCCTTCTTTGCCTGCTCCAATGCGTCGGTGAGGATCTCGAAGGTGACGCCGGTGATCTTGATGTCCATTTGCAGAGCGGTGATCCCCTCTGCGGTACCGGCGACCTTGAAGTCCATATCGCCAAGGTGGTCCTCAACGCCGGCGATGTCGGTGAGGACGATGTAGTCCTCGTCCTCTTTGATCAGGCCCATCGCCACGCCAGCTACCGCGGCGCTGACCGGGACCCCGGCGGCCTGGAGGGCCATCGAGGAGGCACAGACCGACCCCATCGAGGAGGAACCGTTTGACTCAAGCGTCTCGGAGACCACCCGGATCACGTAGGGGAACTCCTCCTCACCGGGGATCGTCGCCTCCAGTGCACGCTCGGCGAGCGCGCCATGGCCGATGTCACGCCGCTTGGGGCCGCGCATGAATCCCGCCTCGCCGACCGAGAAGGGCGGGAAGTTGTAGTGGTGCCAGAACCGTTTCGTGGTCTGCAGCCCGAGCGTGTCAAGGCGCATGTCCATCCGGGTTGTACCGAGCGCGACGTTGGAGAGGATCTGCGTCTCCCCCCGGGTAAACAGCGCCGAACCGTGCACGCGCGGGGCGATATCAACCTCGCACTCGATCGGCCGGATCTCGTCCTGCGCGCGGCCGTCGGGGCGCTTCTTGTCGACCGCGATCGCCTTGCGAATCGTGTCCTTCTCGATCTGCTCGAAGGCGGCAACGACCTCTGCCCCGCGCTGATCGGCGGCCTCGTCGGTCGCCGGTGCGTACTTGGCGATGACCTCGTCCTTGACCTTGTCAATCGCCTCATAGCGCTCGAGCTTGCCCTCGGTCGCGATCGCCTCGACCAGGGCCTGGCCGTGGGAGGAGCGCACTTCATTAATCAGACCCTCGTCGATGCTCGGAGCCTCGACCGGAAGCTTCTCCTTGCCGGCCTTCCGTTGAAGCTCATCCATCGCGGCGCAGAGCTTCTTGATCTCACCGTGGGCGATGTCGAGCGCATCGAGGATCTCCTGCTCGGTGACGCCGCTGGCGCCCGCCTCGACCATCAGGATCGCCTCGTCGGTACCGGCGACGATCAGATCAAGGTCAAGCTCCTCGAGCCTCTCCTCGGGTGGATTTATGACGAAGTCGCCGTCCAGTTTGCCGATACGCACCGCGCCGACGTGGGCGGCGACGGGCACGGGGGAGATCGCGAGCGCCGCGGATGCGCCGTTCATCGCCAGGATGTCGTAGGGGTGGACGTGGTCCACCGACAGGGGGACGGCGACGAGCTGGGTCTCATAGTGCCAACCCTTGGGGAAGAGCGGGCGGATCGGCCGGTCGATCATGCGCGCGGTCAGCGTTGCCTTTTCTCCGGAACGCCCCTCGCGGCGGAAGAACGAGCCGGGGATCTTGCCCGCGGCGTACATCCGCTCCTCGACGTCCACGGTGAGGGGCAGGAAATCCACATCGCGCAGGCTGCCCATGGTCGCGGTGCAAAGGACCATCGTGTCGCCCGCACGGACGACGACGGCTCCGCTCGCCTGCTTGGCGAGCTTGCCCGTCTCGAAGGAAATCTGGCTCTCGCCGACATCCACCGAGACGCGGCTAATGTCAAACATGCTCATCTATGTCCTACCTCCAGCTGCCCGGCTGGCAGCCCTTGCATTTCAGAACTCTCGTTCTCTGTCTCCGGGGAGACTACAGAGCCGGGGCTGCCAGTTCCATTTCTCCGCTCGATCGGGAAATGAAAAGCGAGGCTATTTCCGCAGGCCGAGCTCGGCGACGAGGCTGCGGTAGCGCTCGAGGTCGCTGCGTTCGAGGTAGCGCAGCATCCGGCGTCGCTTGCCGACCAGCATCAGTAGGCCCCGGCGTGAGTGGTGGTCCTTGCCGTGCTCGCGCAGGTGGCCGGTCAGATCGTTGATCCGCTCGGTCAGCAGCGCGACCTGGACCTCGGCCGAACCGGTGTCGCCGTCAGAGCGCCCGTACTTGCCGATCAGCTCGGACTTCTGTTCTTTGGTGAGGCTCATTGCGGGTCGGTGAAGCTAGCACAGACCCGCCTTGCATCCTCAACGTCGGTCCGCATCTGGGCGATCAGCTCCGCGGCGCCGGCGAAGCGTTTCTCACCGCGCAGGCGCTCGACGAAGGCGACGCGCAGCGTCCTCCCGTAGAGGTCCTCGTCGCGATCGATCAGATGGGTCTCAATCAGGACCCCGCGGCCTGTCTCGAAGGTCGGCCGCACACCGACGTTGACCGCCGCCGGCACGCCGTCAGCAAAGGCTGCGTATACGCCGTGCCCGGGGATCGCCAGCCGGTCGTCGGGGACAATGTTGGCGGTCGGGAAACCCAGCTCCCGACCACGCTGATCGCCGCTGACCACGGTGCCCTCGATCATGAAGGGAGCCCCGAGGCAGCGCCTCGCCGCCTCCATTTCCCCGGCAGCGATCAGCGCCCGGATCCTGGTCGAGGAGACCGTTTCACCGCCGACCTCAACCAGCGGCACCACCCTTGTCTCGAACTCAGCGCGCGCGGCGAGCATCGCCGGGTCGCCCTGGGCCCTGGCGCCGAAGCGGAAGTTCTCTCCGACCGAAACCCGCTGGGCGGACAGACCCTCGATCAGCACCTCCTCGATGAAATCCCCGGCAGAGCGGGCGGCGAACTCGCGGTCAAAGCGGATGACCACCAGCTCGCGCACTCCAAGCCCCTCGATCACGTCTCGCTTCACCGCAAACGGCATGATCAGCTTCGGCAGCGCCGCCGGGTGCAGCACCTCCAGCGGGTGGGGGTCGAAGGTGAGCACCGTGTCGGCGGAGGCGATCACGGCCTGGTGGCCGACGTGGACACCGTCGAAGGTTCCGATCGCGACATCGCGCGGGCGCGCCTTTGCATCGGGCAAGGTGGTGACCTCGATGCTCATCGGAGAACCGCCGCGGGAACCAGCTCGGCGACCCGTTCCAGATCGAGCTCAGCGCCCGCATCGGTGGCCAGGAAAGGGCCGATCGCGGTCCGCCGCAGCGCCGAGCAGTAGGCGTCCCCGAGCGTCTCGATCAGGGTGCGTACGTAGGTGCCGGCGGAGCATTCGATCTCATAGGTCGCGCTGAGGGCGTCTGCACCCAGCAGCTCGACCCGGTAGACCTCCACCTCGCGCACGGGTGTCTGCACCGTTTCACCGCGATGAGCCTTGCGGTAAAGGCGCTCGCCGCCAACCCTCACCGCCGAGGTCATCGGCACCCGCTGGCGGACCCGGCCGGTGGGCAACTCGAGGGACTCCGGCAGGCACCCGGTCTCGGTCAGTTCTCCGTCGGGGTCAGCGGTGGCCGAGCGCCAACCGAGGCGGGCCGTCGCCAGGTAGGTCTTCGGCAGCCCGATCAGGTGGCGCTGCAGCTTCGTCGCCCTGCCGAGCAAGACCAAGAGCAGGCCGGTGGCAAATGGGTCAAGCGTGCCCGCGTGCCCCGCCCTGCAGGCACGCTCCCTTCGTACCCGCGCCACCATCTGGTGCGAGGTTATCCCGGCTGGCTTATCGCAGAGCAGGACGGACGCCGCCGGCTGCTCACGTACTCCCACGCTCAGGATGTGAGCTGGGCGGTCACTTCGCCGCAGAGGAAGGAGACCAGCTCCTCCAGATCGAGGTCGGTCGAGAACCCTGCCGCCCGCTTGTGGCCACCCCCGCCGCTGCGGCGGGCGATTGCCGAGACATCGATGTCGCCCTCGCTGGAGCGCAGGCTTACCTTTCGCTGCGCCTGGCCGCGATCGCCAAGGTCGCGGATCACAGCCGCAACCTTGGCCCCCTCGATCGAGCGGAGGTGGTCGATGATCCCCTCCGTCATCTCCTCGCCGGCGCCGGTCGCCTGGTAGTCGGCGGCGGTGATGTAGGTGAGTACGAGCAGGTCGTTGCAATGGCGCTGGATCCCGTCGAGGGCGCGGGAGACCAGCCGCAGCTTCTCCAGCGGCACGTGCTCGTAAAGGCGGCGGTAGGTGTCATCGACGTCGACTCCGGCTTCGATCAGCTCGGCGGCGATCCGGTGGGTGCGGGCGTCGGTGTTCTCGTACATGAACTTGCCGGTGTCTGTGACCAGCCCGACGTACAGCGCCGCGGCCATCTCCCGGGTGATCTGCACGCCGAGCAAGATGGCCAGCTCGTAGACGATCTCCGCGGTGCAGGATGCCTCGACGTCGACCAGGTTGAGGTCGCCGAACCGGGTGTTGTCGTGGTGGTGATCGATGTTGATCACCCGGTTGGCGTCGGCGCTGAGGAAGTCGAGCGGCATCCGGTCGATGTTGCCGCAGTCCAGGAAGACCACCGTCCGGTCGGCGACGTCGGCGGGGGGCTCGTGGAAGACCTCCTCCAAGGGCAAGAAGCGATACTCGATCGGCAGCGGGAACTCCTTGGCGGCCATGAACATCACCGAGTCCTTGCCGAGCTGGGTGAGCAGATGGTGCATCCCCAAAAGCGAACCCAGGGCATCGCCGTCGGGTCCCTCGTGGGCGGTGAGCAGGAAGCGCTCGCGCGAGCGCAGCTCGGCGGCCACCAACTCGATGTCGGTGGCCGCGAGGTCAACCGGCTGACCGTTCATCCCCCCTCCTCCAAGAGGCGTGAGATCCGTACCCCCCGCTCGATCGTCTCGTCGTAGTGGAAGCTCAGGGTCGGAGTCCGCTTCATCCTCGTCTCGGCGGCGATCCTCGACTGGATCACGCCGTGAGAGGAGCGCAGCCCGCTCATCGTCGCCTCTCGGTCGGCCTCAGAACCGAGCACGCTGAAGTACACCTTTGCGGTGCGCAGATCGGGGCTGGTCTCGACCGATGTCACGGTGACGAAGCCGATGCGGGGATCGCTCAACTCGCTGCCAATCGCCGCGCCGACCACCTCGCGAAGCACCTCGTTGATGCGCCGCATGCGAGCGGTGGCCATCCTACTCCAGCGTTTGCTCGACCTGTTTCGTCTGGAAGAACTCGAGCACGTCGCCCTCCTTGACGTCAGCGTAGCCGTCGAGGACGACGCCGCACTCCTGGCCGGCCTCGACCTCCTGCACGTTGTCTTTGAAGCGACGCAGAGAGCCGAGCTTTCCGGTCCAGATCACCGTACCCTCGCGGACCAGGCGCACGTTGGCGTCGCGGGTGGCCCGGCCCTCGGTGACGATGCAGCCCGCGATCCGGCCAACTTTGGAGGCCTTGAAGGTCTGTTTGACCTCGGCCTCACCGATCGCCTCCTCGACCTCGACCGCCTCCAACAGCCCCTCCATCGCATTGCGCAGGTCCTCGGTGATCTTGTAGATGACCGAGTAGGTGCGAACGTCGACGCCCTCCCGCTCGGCGGCGCGGCGGGCGTCGGCCAGGGGACGGACGTTGAAGCCGATGATGATCGCGTCGGAGGCCGCGGCGAGCATCACGTCGGACTCGTTGATTCCACCGGTCTGGGAGTGGATGACGTTGATCGCCACCTGCTCCTGGGGGACCTTGGCGATCTCGTCCTGCAGCGCCTCAAGTGAGCCGGCGACATCGGCCTTGAGGACGAGGTTGAGCTCCTTGATTTCTCCCTCCTGGGCACGCGCGAAGACCTCCTCGAGGCTGACCTTGCGCGCCTGGCGGCGGGCAAGCGCCTCGGTCTTCAGCCGGTTGGCGCGCTCCTGGGCGAGCTGTCGGGCGCGGCGGTCGTTCTCGACCACCTGGACGAACTCGCCCGCCTCGCAGACTCCGTCGAATCCAAGCACCTCGACCGGCATCCCGGGCCCGGCGCTCTGTACCCGCTCGCCGGTGAAGTCATGCATCGCCCGCACCCGACCCCACTGCTGGCCGGCGACCAGGGCATCGCCCACCCGCATGGTTCCGCGCTGGACCAGGACGGTGACCACCGGACCGCGGCCGGGGTCAAGTTGAGACTCGATCACCGTGCCCGAAGCGGGTGCGTCGGGATTGGCCCCCAGCTCCTCAAGCTCGGTGACGAGCAGGATCATGTCGAGCAGGTTGTCGAGCCCCTCGTGGGTCTTGGCGGAAACATCGCAATAGACCGTCGTCCCCTCCCCACTCCTCGGGGGTGAGCCCGTCGGCGGCCAGCTCGTTGCGGATCCGCTCAGGCTGTGCGCCCTCCTTGTCGATCTTGTTGACCGCGATCAGCATCGGCACCTCGGCAGCCCGAGCGTGGTCAATCGCCTCCTTGGTCTGCGGCATCACCCCGTCGTCGGCGGCGACCACGACGACGGCGACGTCGGTGACCTTGGCACCGCGGGCGCGCATCGCGGTGAAAGCAGCGTGGCCGGGGGTGTCGAGGAAGGTGATCGTTTTCTCCCCGTGGTGCACCTGATAGGCGCCGATGTGCTGGGTGATCCCGCCCGCCTCGCCCGCTGCAACCTCGGTCTCGCGGATTGCGTCAAGCAGCGAGGTCTTGCCGTGGTCAACGTGACCCATGATCGTCACCACTGGCGGCCGTTCGGCGAGATCCTCCTCGGCGTCGATGAAGGTCGGCGCCTCGGACTCTTCATCGGCGGCGGTCACGATCTCAATCTTGCGGTCGTACTCGTCGGCGATCGCCCGGATCGAGTCGTCGGTGAGGGTTTGGGTGAGGGTCGCCATCTCCCCCATCGTCATCAGCTTCTTGATCACTTCGGCCGGAGCGAGGCCGAGCGACTCGGCAACCTCGCGTACCGTCGCGCCGGAGTTCACCTTGGTCGCCTCCGGCTCGATCACCTCGGCTTTGGGGGGCGGCTCCTCCAGCATCGGTCGCCGCCGGCGACCCCCGCGCCGGCGCGGCGGACGCTGCGGCGGCGGCCCCCCCATCTGGTCGCGCCGTGCTGCCTGGGAGTCGATCACCACGCGGCGTTTTTTCGAAGCCCCTCCTGCGGCGGCGGCGCCCGGCGCTTGCCCAGCTGCGCGAAGCGGCGCTTTAGAGGCTGCAGATTTGGCCACCGACTTCCGTTTCGCCTCGGTTTTGACAGCGCCCCCACCGTCATCCTTGGCGGCAGAAATCGCCTTCAGGGCATCGCTCTCCTCGACGCTGGATGCTGCCGCCTTCGCCTCAACACCGGCGGCTCGGAGTGCCGCCAGTAGCTCTTTACTGCTGAGCCCATGCGCCTTCGCGATCTCGTGAACCCGCTTCTTGGCCACTAGGACTGCTCGGCCTCCTCGATGACCGGCTCGGTCGACTCAGCCCCAGAGCCATCCTCCTGCGCCTCGACTTCCTCCTCAGCCTCAGCCGGGCTCTCACCAACCTCAGAAGCCTCTGCCGCGGGCAGCGAGGACGGCGGGCTGGCGGCTGAGTCCACTCCTTCGCCGTCATCGCTTGGACCGGGAGCCGCAGGGCCCTCCTCCCCAGCCGCCACCTCCGCGGCGCCCTGTGCGGAGTGCTCTGCCTCCTCGACAAAATCCGCCTCGGCCCGGGCGACGATCGCCGCGACCTGGTCGGCCTCGGCCTCGGGATCGGCGAGAATCGCCACCTCGGCCTCGGCCAGCGGCGCCAGGACGGCGACCTGGCTGGTCTGAAAGCGGGCCAGCGCCTGGTGCTGGGGCAGGCCGCAGTAAGTCGAGCCGGGAACGGCGGCGTTCGGGCAGCGGCGGCCATTGGAGAGAACGGCCAGGCAGCGCCCGTCGGACTGCTCCTCACCCTCGTACTCGACCTCCTGGTCTTCCTCGGAGAACTCAGTCTCGGACTTGATGTCGACCCGCCAGCCGGTCAGCCGGGCAGCGAGGCGGGCATTTTGGCCGTCGCGGCCGATCGCCAGGGAAAGCTGGTCGTCGGGCACGATCACCGTCGCCTGACGCTCCTCGTCGTCGACAATCACCTCGCGTACTCGGGCTGGCGAGAGCGCCTTGGCGACGAAGCGGGCGGGCTCGTCGTTGTGGGGGATGATGTCGATCTTCTCGCCCCGCAGCTCAGAAACGACCATTCGCACCCGCGACCCGCGGGGGCCGACGCAGGCGCCGACCGGGTCGACGCCGTCAGCGTGGGAAATCACCGCGATCTTTGAGCGGTAGCCGGGCTCGCGGGCGACCCCGACGATTTCGACCAGCTTGTCGGCGATCTCCGGGACCTCCAGCTCAAACAGCTTCTTGATCAGCTCGGGGCTGCGCCGCGAGACGACGATCGCCGGGCCTTTGGTCGAGTCCGAGACGTCGGTGATCACGGCCTTGACCCGCATCCCGTGGTCGTAGCGCTCGTTGTAGACCTGCTCGGACTTGGGTAGCAGCGCCTCCACCCGCTCGCGCAGCTGGACCAGCGTGTAGCGCTTGTCGGACTGTTGGATGATCCCGGTGATCAGCTCTCCGACCCGGTCTTGGTACTCGTCGTACATCATCTGGCGCTCGGCTTCCCGGATCCGCTGCAAGATCACCTGCTTCGCGGTCTGGGCGGCGATCCTGCCGAAATCGTCGGGGGTGACGTCGCGGGTCGTGATCTGGTCCTCATAGGGAGCGATCATCTCCGGGTCCAGCTCGGGCTCCTCAGGCTCGCGCAACTCACCGGTCTCCGGGTCGATCTCAGACTCCTCCTCCTGGAGCTCCGCCGCTTCGGCAAGCAGCTTCTCCTCCAGCTCCGGCGGCAGGATCAGCTCGAAGACCCGGAAGTCGCCGGTTTCGTGGTCGAGGTCGACACGGGCATATTTGGCCGCACCGAGGGTCTTCTTGTAGGCGGAGAGGAGCGCGTCCTCGAGGGCATCCATCAACTTCTCGGCGGAGATGCCCTTCTCCTGCTCAAGCGCCTTGACTGCTTCGACGATCTCCTTGCTCACTGGAGCTGCTCCTTGGTCTCGGGTACGTGGCTGGCGCGGCGGTACTTGGGTCCCGGCGAGGAGACCTCGAGCGAGTAGTCGGCCGTGAGATGGCGAAGGTGCCCCGTCACCCGTTCGCAAAGTGCCAGGTTCACTCCGGCGGGGTAGTCGATGAAGATCCGCAGCGCGTCGTTGCCCGGCCGCTCGACGGCGACCAGCTCAATCTCGGGATCGAGCTCGGTGAGCTGCTGCTGAATGTCGTCTTTATGGTCTTGCATGCCTGGTTCGGAGCGAAAAAAGTGGGCCAGGCCCACTTCTCGACACCGGGTAGGGACGTAAAAGCTTGGCCTCAGTATAGCCGCGCCCCACTTCGGAGCCAATCGACTCGCTCGAGAATCGCGTCGGCAATCCTCTCCTTCGGCGCTTGAGGGATCGATTTCTCGGTGTCTTTGTCGATCAGAGTCACCTCGTTTAGCTCGCTCTCGAAGCCGATCTCGGGGTTTGAGACGTCGTTGAGGACGATCAGATCAGCGTTCTTGGCAGCCAGCTTTGTCCGGGCGCGGGCGAGCCCTTCCTCGCCGTGCTCGGCGGCGAAGCCAACGACTGTTTGGTGCTCGGTGCGGGAGGCCGCGAGGGAGGCGAGGATGTCTTCGGTTGGTTGCAGGCAGAGCTCGAGGACGTCTTCGCGCTTGATCTTCCCCGGCGCGATTTCGGTCGGTCGGAAGTCAGCCGGAGCGGCGGCCATCAAAAGGACGTGGGCGGCGCTGAACTCTGCCCGTACCGCCTTGGCCAGCTGGTCGGCGGTTTCGACGTCGATCCGATCTATGCCCGGGGAGGACGGCAGACCGACGTTTGCCGCAATCAAGGTGACGTTGGCGCCGCGGCGAGCTGCTGCCGTCGCCAGGGCAAGGCCCATGCGGCCGCTGGAGCGGTTGCCGATGAAGCGAACCGGGTCGATCGGCTCGCGGGTCCCACCGGCGCTGACGAGGACCCGGAGACCGTCCCACCGACGATCGCCCGTCGGTAGCGCCGCCTCTACCTGGGCCAGCAGCTCAGCGGGCTCTGGCAGGCGGCCCCGCCCGAACTCCCCGCGCGAGGCAAGCGCGCCTTCACCGGGCTCGATCACACTCACGCCACGCTCACGGAGGGTCGCCAGGTTTGCCTGGGTGGCGGCGTCTGCGTACATCCGGTCGTTCATCGCCGGCGCAACGAGGCGGGGGGCGAGGCAGGCAAGAAAGGAGGTTGTCAGCATCGAGTCCGCCATCCCCGCGGCAAGCTTGGCGAGCGTGTTGGCGGATGCGGGGGCAACCAGAAAGACGTCGCAGTTGGCGGCCAACTCGAGATGGCTGATTGGCTCGTGCCCGGCTGGCGAATCACCGGGGAAGGAGCCCCGCATCGGATCGCGCTCAAACTCAGAGGAGAGGACAGGCGCGCCGGTGATCCCCTCAAATGAGGAAGGGCCGACGAATCGGGAGGCGGCCTGCGTCATCAAGACCCGGACTCCGTGGCCGGCGAGGGTGGCTGAGCGGGCGAACTCAAGCGCCTTGTAGGCGGCAATTCCGCCGCTCACGCCGAGAAGGATTCTGGCCATCGTTTCCTCCTGTGGGTCGCGCCGGAGGTGGCGGCGATCAGGCGCGGTACTGGTATTTGAGCTTGCCCTCGGCCAGCTCCTCGAGGGCCATCGAGAGGTAGTTTCTGTCGCGCGGAACGTCGACCATCGGCGGCGGGTACTCGCCGAAACTGCCCTCGCCGAGATTGTGGAAATAGCTATTGATCTGACGGGCCCGCTTCGCCGCGACGACGACGGCCGCGTAGTGGGAGTCGGCGTGATCGAGGAGCTTGTCGACGCGTGGTTTGATCATCGCTCGGCGGAGTCTAAAGGTAAGCCGAGCTCGGCGCGCACGATCTCCTCCAGCTCGCGCGCGGCACGGTCGAGATCGTCGTTGATAACACGATGGCGAAACTCATCTTGGGCGGCGAGCTCCCCCTCGGCGACCTCAAGCCGAGCGTCGATTGCCTCGGGTGAGTCGGTGCCGCGGGCGAGGAGGCGCTCGCGCAGGACGGCGGGATCGGGCGGGGCGATGAAGACCTGGACCGACTCGCGCATCGCGGCGCGTACCTGACGTGCACCTTGCACCTCGATCTCGAGCACGACCGAGCGGCCCGCCGAGAGCCGCCGCTTGACCTCAGAGCGCAGCGTCCCGTAGCGGTGACCGCTGTAGGTCGCGAACTCGAGGAAGTCCTGCTCGCGAACGCGCCGGTCAAACTCTGCAGGGGAGAGAAAGTGATAGTCGCGACCGTCGAGCTCACCCTCGCGGGGGGCTCGCGTCGTGGCCGATACCGACAGCTCAAGGTCGGGAATGCGTTTGAGGATGGCCGAGATCAAGGTTCCCTTCCCGACCCCGGACGGACCAGTTATGACGAAGACCTTCGACATGTAACGGCGCGCGGAAAACAAGCAGATCGGCCGGACGCAGGGAGCGCAGCCAACCCCAGATACGGGCCCCCGAGCCCGCCGAGATGGTCGGCTCGGCGGTTAGCGCCGCAGCTGGGAGACCAGCTCCGTTCGCTGGCGCTCCGAGAGGCCCCCGATCGTCTTTGAGGGCGAGATTCGACACTGGTTGAGGGTCCGGTTGGTCTTCACCCGACCGTACTTCGGCACCGCCAAAAGCATGTCGAAGACCTTCGCGGTGAGCACGTATTCAGGCGGGTCGAGAAGCAGGGCGTGGATCCCAGCGCGCCCCGCTTTGAGGTCCTTCTTTAGCTTTGCGCGGGCGGTGCGGATGTCGTTGGCCCGCTTCAGCGCCTCCATCCTCTGATCCAGCGACCGCTCGGGGGCCGCGGCTGAGGTCTTGACTGGGGCGGGCATGTGGGCGGCGAGTATAGCCGCGGGTCGAGGAGGTGCAAAGGCCATCCAGCCAAAGCGGCAAAATTCACCTCGACCTGGAGTCGAGGTCGAGGATCGGCGTTGAGTCCAATCGCTCAGCGATCCCGGAGGAGAGCTCCGAGGCGACCCTGCGGCCGGCCATCGGGTCCCTGAAGTTCTCCGTCCCGACCGCGACCACCACGGCTCCAGCGGCGAGAAATTCGCGCGCGTCGCCACCGCTTCGAGATCCCGCCCATGCCGATGACCGGGATCTCTACGGCGGCCGCAACCGAGCGGACCTGGGCAAGGGCAATCGGGCGCACCGCCGGCCCGGAAAGCCCACCGTGGCCGACCGCTAGCGGCGGCTGGCCCGTCGCCAGATCGATGGCGGTCGCCTTCAGCGTGTTGATCAGCGAGACCGCGTTGGCCCCTCCACTCTCCGCGGCCTGGGCGATTGCGGCCGGATCGGCGACGTTTGGCGTCAGCTTCACGATCATGGGGATTGCCGTCAGTGGCCGCAGTGCTTTCAACAGCGCCTCGGTCTCGACCGGCTGCTCGCCGACGATCAGTCCAGAGCGGACGTTGGGACAGGACACGTTCAGCTCGATAGCGGCAATCTCATCCCGCCCGTCGAGGGCCGCGACCAGCCCCGAGAACTCCTCGCGGCTCCTGCCCATCACAGAGACGATCAGCGGCACCGGCAGCTCGGCGAGCTGCGGCAGGTCCTCGGCGAGGAATCCGTCCAGCCCCCGGTTGGGCAGCCCGATCGAGTTGATCATCCCGGCCGGCGTCTCCCAGATGCGCTGCGGCGGGTTGCCGACTCGAGGTTCGGGAGTGATCGTCTTTGAGACGAAGGCCGAGAAAGGGAAATCCGCCAGCAGCGCGTCCCCGTAGACCCGCCTGGCGGCGATCGCGTCAAAGGTGCCCGATGCGTTGATCACCGGGTGGGGCAACTCGATGCCACAGAGATCAGGCACTTACCACCGGCCCGTCGAGGCAGAGGCGCAGGTAGCCACCCCCTGATTTTGGGATGGCGCATCCATAGCAGGCGCCATAGCCGCATCCCATCGCGGACTCCATGGCTAGCTGACAGCGAACCCCGCAATCCGCGCACATCCGCTCAATCGCCGCCAGCATCGACGGCGGACCGCAGGAGTAGACGACGGCGCTAGCCGCCTGCTCACCGTCAAGCATCGTTGCGAGCAGGTCGGTGACGTAACCGTGGTGACCGATATGGCCGTCCTCGCTCGCCAGGCCGACCTCACAGCACGCGAACAGATCGCTGAGGCCGCCGCAATGAGCCTGATCGCGAAAGCCGAGCAGGACACGGCTGGGGACGTTGG
Source organism: uncultured Solirubrobacterales bacterium (assembly GCA_963722965.1). Classification (GTDB taxonomy): domain Bacteria; phylum Actinomycetota; class Thermoleophilia; order Solirubrobacterales; family 70-9; genus DATLSM01. Next base: position 172,003 of record CAVROX010000011.1, read on the forward strand.
TCGCGGCGAAGGTGCGGCGCAAAAGCGCCAGCGGGGCGATCCCGATACCTCCACCGACGAGGATCGCACCGGCCGCGGCGGGGAGAGCTCCCGCGGTGGGGAGAAGGAGTTGCCCAATGGGCCGTTCACCCAAACCCCCTCCCCAACCTCCAAGTCATAGAGCCTGTCGGTGCCGGGACCGATCCTCTCGATCAGGAAGTCGATCCGGACGCTGTTTCCCTCCTCACCGGCGTCGGCGGCAGAAAGGGCCCTGGGCAGGAAGGGGCGTTGGCCGCTCTGTTCCCAATGGCGTTCGGTCGCCACCATGTAGAACTGCCCGGCGCGCGGTCTGGGCCCGGATTCGTCAAGCAGCGAGAAGAGTCGATAGCGGCCCGAAGCCTCGTTCCGGGTGACTTTGCAGACGCGGCGCCCGAGCGGGGCGGTCATCGCGGCTGTGCGGCCCTTGGGTTGGCGTGGATCTCCTGCAGGGAGCGGACCTCGGCTGTTTCCTTTGTCGCCGCGATTGCGCGGACCGCGGCCGAGGCGCCGGTCATCGTCGTCACGCAGGGAATTCCCTGGCGGACCGCGGCGTTGCGGATCTCGTAGCCGTCGGCTCGGGCACCCGAGCCGGTCGGGGTGTTGATCACCAGGTCGAGCGGTGCTCGCGGATCAGGTCGACGACGTGCGGGGAGCCCTCACCGAGCTTGTTGATTCGCTTGACGGGCACACCCATCGCCGAGATCGCCTGTGCGGTGCCGCCGGTCGCGACCACCTCGAAACCGAGGTCGTGAAAGCGTGCGGCAATCTGGGTCGCCGCCGGCTTGTCGGTATCGGTCACGGTGATGAAAATCGAGCCCTGCGCGGGGAGGGAGACCCCGGCCGCCGCCTGCGCCTTGCCGAACGCGGCCGGGAAGTCGGCGGCTATCCCCATCACCTCGCCGGTGAGCTTCATCTCGGGCCCCAGCACCGAATCGACGCCGGCGAAGCGGGCAAAGGGCAGCACCGCCTCCTTGACGCTGACGTGTCGTGCTGTGGGCTCTCGGGCAGTTCCTGTTCGGCGAGCTGCTCACCCAGCATCAGCCGGCAGGCGAGCTTGGCGAGCGGAACACCGATCGCCTTGGAGACGAACGGGACCGTACGTGAAGCGCGCGGGTTGGCCTCGATCACGTGTAGCTCGCCGGCGGCGATCGCGTACTGGACGTTGATCAGGCCGACCACGCCCAACTCGAGCGCGATCGCCTCGTCGGTCGCCGCGGATCTGCTCCAGCATCTCCTCGCCAAGGCTCATCGGCGGGAGCACGCAGGCCGAGTCGCCGGAGTGGACGCCGGCCTCCTCGACGTGCTGCATGATCCCGGCGATCCAGACGTGCTCGCCGTCGCCGAGCGCGTCGACGTCGACCTCGATCGCGTTCTCGAGGAAGCGGTCGAGCAGCAGCGGATGCTCGGGGTCCGCCTTCACCTGGGCCTCCAGGTAGGCGGCGCAGGTCCTCGGTCGAGTAGCAGATCTCCATCGCCCGGCCGCCGAGCACGTAGGACGGGCGTACCAGCAGCGGGAAGCCGACCTCCTCGGCGATCACCGCTGCCTCTTCGGCGGAGAGCGCGGTCCCGTAGGGCGGGTGCTTGACGCCGAGACGGCGCAGCAGGGCGCCGAAGCGGCCGCGATCCTCGGCCAGGTCGATTGCGTCGACCGCTGTGCCGAGCAACGGTACGCCGGCCGCTTCCAACTCGGGGGCCAGCCGCAAGGGAGTCTGTCCACCGAACTGGACGATCACCCCCTCCGGTTGCTCGCGCTCGCAGACGGCGAGAACGTCCGCGGTGGTCAGCGGCTCGAAGTACAGACGGTCGGAGGTGTCGTAGTCGGTGGAGACCGTCTCGGGGTTGCAGTTGACCATCACCGCGTCACGGCCCAACTCGCGGGCGGTCATCGCAGCATGGACGCAGCAGTAGTCGAACTCGATTCCCTGTCCGATCCGGTTCGGCCCGGCGCCGAGGATGACGACCGAGGCGCGCTCGCCGCGGCGGATCTCAGCTGCTGGCGGCGCGCCGTCTGCTCGCCGGCGCTCGTGGGCTGAGTAGTAGTAGGGCGTCGCCGCCTCGAACTCGGCGGCGCAGGTGTCAACCGCCTTGTAGGTGCGGGCGAGCCCCTCGGTGCCGTCACCTTCGAGCGCCAGCGCCTCCAGCTCGCGCAGAAACCAGCGATCAACCTTGCAGCGTTCGTGGATTGCGTCGACGCTGATGCCGCGACGGAAGGCCTCCAGCACCAGGTCAAAGCGCTCCGGAGAAGGTGCTTGGATGCGGTCAAGCAGGGCCTCATCGGCGGCGGGAGCCACCGGCGCAGCGTCCAGCTCGCGTGAGCGCAGCGCCTTGGCAAAGGACTCGCGGAAGGTGCGCCCGATTGCCATCGCCTCGCCCACGCTCTGCATATGGGTTGAGAGTCGGCCCTCGGCCCCTGGGAACTTCTCGAAAGCAAAGCGGGGCATCTTCGTCACCACGTAGTCAATGGTCGGCTCAAATGAAGCAGGGGTGGCACGCGTGATGTCGTTTGGGATCTCCTCCAGGGCGTAGCCGACCGCGAGCTTTGCCGCCATCTTGGCGATCGGGAAGCCGGTTGCCTTGGACGCGAGTGCCGAGGAGCGCGAGACGCGCGGGTTCATCTCGATCACAACGACCTCCCCGTGCTCGGGGTCAACGGCGAACTGAACGTTGGAGCCGCCGGTCTCGACCCCGACTGCCCGGATTACCGCGATCGCCTGGTCGCGCAGCTCCTGGTAGAGCCGGTCAGAGAGGGTCTGGGCAGGCGCCACGGTGACCGAGTCGCCGGTGTGGACCCCCATCGGGTCGACGTTCTCGATCGAGCAGATGATGACAACGTTGTCATTGCGGTCACGCATCACCTCGAGCTCGAACTCGCCCCAGCCCAGCACCGACTCCTCGACCAGCACCTGGTTGATCGGGCTCGCCGCGAGGCCCTCGGAGACGACCTGGCGCAGCTCCGTGTCGGACTCCCCCACGCCACCGCCCTGGCCACCCATTGTGAAGGCGGGGCGGACGATCGCCGGCAGGGAGATGCGCCCGTCGGCGAGCGCCGCTTCAACCTCGCCGAGGCTCTTGACGGTGATCGACCAAGGGATGCGCAGCCCGGCCTCGGTCATCGTGCGCCGAAACTCCTCACGGTCCTCGGCTCGACGGATCGCCGCCGCGTCGGCGCCGATCAGCTCGACCCCGAAGCGCGCAAGGGTGCCGTCCTCGTGCAGGGTCATCGCCAGGTTGAGCGCGGTCTGACCGCCGAGCGTCGGCAGCAGGGCGTCGGGGCGCTCCTTCTCGATGATCTGGGTCAGCGGCCCCGGTAACAGCGGCTCGATGTAGGTGGAGGTGGCGAACTCGGGGTCGGTCATGATCGTCGCCGGATTGGAGTTGACCAGCACGACCTCATAGCCCTCCTCGAGCAGCACCTTGCAGGCCTGCACGCCGGAGTAGTCAAACTCCGCGGCCTGACCGATCACGATCGGGCCCGAGCCGAGCAGGAGGATCTTCTCGATGTCGGTGCGCTTAGGCATCTGCGAGGGCCAGGAAGCTGTCGAAGAGTCGGCGGGCGTCGTGCGGACCGGGGCCGGCCTCAGGGTGGTACTGGACAGTCGCCGCGGCGACATCTTTGAGGACCAACCCCTCGACGGTGCGGTCATAGAGGTTGAGGTGGGAAAGCTCAGCGACGCCGAAGTCAGTCTCCCATCGCACCGGCACGTCGTCCTCTATCCGCGGCTCTCCGTCGGGGCCCTCGACGGCGAAGCCGTGGTTTTGGGAGGTGATGTCGATCCTGCCGCTCTCCAGGTCCTTGACCGGGTGGTTTGCGCCCCGATGCCCGAAAGGCAGCTTGTAGGTCTGCAACCCAACCGCGCGGCAGAGAAGCTGGTGGCCGAGGCAGATGCCAAAGAGGGGTCGCTTGCCGACCAACTCGCGGACCGTGTCGACGACGTAACCGAGCGCGGCGGGGTCGCCGGGGCCGTTGGCGAGGAAGACCAGATCGGGCTCCTGCGCCAGAACCTCATCGCTGGAGGCGGTGCAGGGGACGAGCGTGACGCGGCACCCACGCTCGCGCAACTGGCGGACGATGCTCATCTTGACCCCGGTGTCGATGCCCACTACGTGGGGCCCGTCGCCCCCGAAGCGGACCGCATCTGGCGGGGTGATTGTGCGCGCGAGATCGGCGCCCTGCATCGAGGGCTCGGCAGCGATCAGTTCGCGCGCCGTCCCAGCCGCGACCTCGCCCGGGAAGATGCCACCGCGCATCGCACCGCGGTCACGGATGTGGCGCACCAGCGCCCGAGTGTCAACGCCGCCGATCCCGGGCACGCCGCAGTCGCTCAACCAGTCAAGCCAGCCCCCCTCAGCGGTGGCGCAGTCCTCGCCGTTTTTGGGGGCGCGCATGATCGTGCCGCGGGCATGGATGCGGTCAGACTCCATCGCTGCCGCTGAAACCCCGTAGTTGCCAATCAGGGGATATGTGAAGGCGATGATCTGCCCCGCGTAGGAGGGATCGGTCACGGACTCCTGGTAGCCGGTCATCGCGGTGTTGAAGACCACCTCGCCGGTAACGGGCCCGGGATCGCCGCACATCTCCCCGTCAAAGCGACTCCCGTCCTCGAGCAACAGGTAGGCCGCTGTCATCGCACCGCTTCCCTAGGAGCTTCGCTCGGCAAGGGGCAGACCTGGACGATGATCATGGCGCAACTTCCAGGGAGAAGGTCCGCAACCGGTATGCAATCTGGCCGCCGGCGATCGTCATCAGCACCCGCCCGGTCAGCCTGCGCCCCGCACACCAGGAGTTGAGGGATCTGCTCTCATAGCCGCCCTCCCCCACCGTCCACTCGGCAGCGAGATCGCATAGGGCGATGTTGGCCTCACTACCAGGGGCGAGGCTGGGACGCTCCAGGCCAAACGGCGCGGCGCCACCAGCCATCCGCTCAACCACCAAGCCGAGGTCCAGTGTCCCGGGTAAGACCAGGTCGGTGTGGATCGCTGCGAAGGCCGTCTCCAGCCCGGTCACGCCCATCGCCGCTTGCTCGAAGGGGACCTCCTTCTCCTCCGTCGTGTGCGGCGCGTGATCGGTGGCAATGGACTCGATCGTGCCGTCGCGCAGAGCGTCGAGGAGCGCCTCGCGGTCGCTCTCAGCGCGCAGCGGCGGGTTCATCTTGAAGCGGCTCGGATCGAGGCTGCGCACGGCCTCATCGGTGAGGCAGAGGTGGTGTGGCGTCACCTCTGCGCTGATCCGCACCCCCGCCGCCTTCGCCGCCCGCACCACCGCGACCGACTCCGCCGCGGAGAGATGCTGGACGTGAATCCTCCCTTCCTCATAGGCGGCGAGCGCGACATCGCGGGCGATCAGCGTGGACTCGGAGACCGACGGGATGCCGGCAATGCCAAGCGCCGCGGAGACCGCGCCCTCGTGCATCGCGCCCTCGCCCGAGAGCTCTGGGTCCTCCTCGTGCAGGGCGATGGTGCCGCCGCAAAGCCGCTGGTATTGGAGCGCTCGCCGCATCATTCGGGCGCTCGCGATGGGCAGCCCGTCATCGCTGAAACCGACCGCACCGGCCTCGCGCAACTCGGCCATCTCGCTCAAATCCTCACCCTTCATCGCGCGGGTGACGGCGGCGATGATGCCGACCGGGACCAGGGCTTCAGCTCTAGCGCGATCTCGCAGGGAACTGACGTCAGCGGCGGTGCAAACAGGCGGCTCTGTGTTCGCCATCGCGATGATCCCGCAGTAACCCCCGGCGGCGGCGGCGCGAGTACCGGTCTCGATGTCCTCCTTGTGCTCCTGGCCGGGCGTGCGGAGGTGGACGTGGGGGTCAAAGAAGCCCGGAAAGGCGTGCAGCCCATCGGCCTCGATCACCTCGAAGCCGTCCTCGGCCGTAGCCGCGCCGGGCCCCAGCAGCTTCGCGATCTGCCCGTCGCGGACCACCACGTCATAGTCGCCTTCAATCCTCGCCACCGGATCGAGCACCGTCGCCCTGCGCAGGATCAGGTTTGCGCCCTCGCCGGAGCGCATGTCGAGCGCCTCGGCCAGGCTCACGCCGACTGTCCGATCGGCGTCGGCTGCTCTGCTGTGCCGTCGCCCTCGACTGGCTCCGGCCGCTCCCCTCCAGCCAGCAGCTCATACAGAATCGCCATCCTCACCACCAACCCGGCGGCGACCTGCTCGGAGATCAGCGACTGCGGCGAATCGATCACCTCGCCGGAGAGCTCGACGCCGCGATTGACCGGACCGGGATGCATTAGCAGCTGGCGGGGGCCAAGCCGGCGCGAGTCGATTTGGAAACGGGTCGCGTACTCGCGGATCGAGGGAACGAAGCTCTCGTTCATCCGCTCCTGCTGCATCCGCAGCGCGTAGACCACGTCGGCTTCCCTGAGCCGATCAAGCGAGTGGGATACCTCGCAGCCCAGCTCCTCGATCCCGCGCGGGATCAGAGTCGGAGGCCCACAGAGGGTCACCACAGCCCCCATCCGCCGGAAGGCGATCAGGTTGGAGCGTGCGACGCGGCTGTGGAGGACATCACCGACAATCCAAATCCGCTTCCCCTCTAGTGAATCGAGGCGGCGGCGCAGGGTGAAGACATCGAGCAGCGCCTGACTGGGGTGCTCGTGCTTGCCGTCGCCTGCGTTGATGACTGCGGCCGATGTCCAGCGGGCGACCATCTCGGCTGCACCCGCGTGCGGGTGGCGAATAACGATCGCCGCAGGGTCATAGGCGGATAGCGTCCTCACCGTGTCCTTCAACGACTCGCCCTTCTCGACCGCCGACCCGGTCGCCTTCACCGAGACCAGGTCAGCCGACAGACGCTTCGCCGCCAGCTCGAAGGAGCTGCTGGTTCGGGTGCTCGACTCATAGAAGAGGCTGACCACGGTACGCCCGCGCAGGGTTGGCACCTTCTTGATGTCGCGGCGGCCCACCTCGGCGAAGCTCTCAGCACGGTCGAGGATCGCCTCGATCTCCTCCCGCGAGACCTGCTCGATCGCCAGCAGGTTTCTCACGCAACGACCTCCGTGGCCACGGGCTCAGAGATCGTCACCTCGTCGACCCCGTCGGTCTCCTCAAGGCGGACGTTGACCCGCTCCGGGCGTGCCGTGGGCAGGTTCTTACCGATGTAGTCCGGTCGGATCGGCAACTCGCGGTGACCGCGGTCGCAGAGAACGGCGAGCTGAACCCGCTCGGGTCGTCCGTAGTCAAAGAGGGCGTCGATAGCCGCCCGCACCGTGCGGCCGGTGAAAAGCACGTCGTCGATGAGAACGACGGTGCGTCCGGTGAGGTCGAAGTCAATGTGGGAGGCGTGAACGACCGGCTGGCGGGTGGGCGCCTTTGCGCCGACGTCGTCGCGGTAGAAGGAGATGTCGATGTCGCCGATCGGAAGGTCGGCGCCTGTCAATTCAGCGAGCAGAGTGTGCAGCCGGCGGGCGAGAACGGCACCTCGGGTGTGGATCCCGACGATCGCAAGACTGGAAGAATCCGGGTGCTTCTCGGCGATCTCGTGGGCGATCCGCAGCAGCGTCCGCCTCAAATCGTCGTGCCCCAGCACGATCTTCTCGTTCAACTTTCGCTTCCTTCCTGGTCTCTCAGGACCGGGTTAAAGGACGCCGCCCAGGCTAGCAGGGCTGGCGGGCACCGTTGGGGACCAGGTGAGGCTCGCCACGCTCTGAGAAGGGGATCTCGATCAGGTCGAAGTCCCGGGGCGCAATGGTGGGCTCGTATATCTCCCGGGCTTCCTTGAGTACCTCTCCCACGTGATAGCGAGCTGAGATATGGACCAGGGCCAAGAGCTTGACTTCTGCCTCTTTAGCGACTGCGGCAGCCTGGGCGGCAGTGGAGTGGTGGGTTTCGGCCGCTCGATGGGCCTCCTGATCGGCGAAGCTGGCATCGTGAATGAGTAGCTCGGCTCGAAAGGCGGCTTCGGCGGTGGCGTCACAGGGTGCCGTGTCGCCGGTGATCACAATCGTGCGGCCCGCCCGCGGCTTTCCCATCACCTCAGCCGGGGCGACGGGACCGCCGGTGCCCTTCACCTCCTCCCCGCGCTGCAGCTGGGCGAACGCCGGACCTTCTTCGACGCCCAATCTCTTGGCGAGGTCGGGATCAAAGCGCCCGGGCCGATCGTGCTCGGTGAGGACGTAGCCGCAGGAGCTCTCGGTGTGCTTCGTTGCGAAGGGGCGGATCTCGTAGCCGTGGTGGGAAATCACCTCCCCTGGAGCTAGCTCGAGCAGGTCAAGTTCATAACCCAGGCGGCCGACCAAGCGGCCCAGGATCGCGAAAAGATCGCGCAGACCGGACGGGCCGTAGACCCGAAGCGGGGTCTGTCGATCCGTCAGGTCATAGGTCTTGAGCAGACCCGGAAGGCCGAGAATATGGTCGGTGTGAAAATGGGTGAGATAGACCGCATCGACCTGGGTGAGGCCGAGTGAGCGCTGGAGCTGGCGCTGAGTCCCTTCGCCGCAGTCAAACATCAGCCGCTCGCCTCCACGTGCGACCAGCACACTCGCGGTGGAGCGCCGGGCCGAGGGGACCGAGCCGCCAGTGCCGAGGAATATGACCGAGAGGTCCATGCCGTGCGAGCCTACGCGACCGGGGGTTCAGGGTGGCGAAGCAAGGCGAGCACATCCCACCGCGCAAGCGACAATGGAGAGCCCACAGCGATTTCCCCGGTGCGACTCGCTCAGAGAGTGAGTGGGCCCGTCCGCCGTATTCAACCCAAGCGGCGGGAAGGCAGATCGGTACGCCTTGACGCACCTCGGCGACCACACGGATGGATAACTAAGCACTCGGCCTCAGCCCCGCCGGCCGGATCTAGAACTTCCCCTCGCCTCGAAGGCGGGATACCCAAACCCCGGCCGTCTCGAACATTTGGCCAGGGTCGAGATCCGTCCTAGCGCGGGTGTGTGACGCTGGGCGCAATGAGGTCCGTACTCCTGATTGGCGGAACACTCGCTTTGGCCGCGCGGGCTGCAGTGTTTACCCATTCTCATACGACAGGAGCTTTCGTGTGCCTTGGCGCTTTTGCGGCATGCGCGATCGGCTACCTCTGCATACGCGCCGTTCAGTGAACGGCCATCGGCCCTCGGCGCTGGTCTTGAGTGAGAGTCAGACCGCCGATCGGCGGTCTTTCCATCGACAGCTGGCCAGAGCTGTGGGCATACTTGCCGCAGGCCCACCGGCTCGGCGTAAATCATCCTCTGAAGCTGGTCGGGGGTCCCGCGGAGCCCGAAACGACGAGGCCTCCCGCTTGAGTACCCGACCGTCGTTTAGGCCTTTCGGCACTTCGAAAAAGCGGCGGGCTCCCGAAGAAGGCGCGGGTCAGTCCTTTGGGCCCGAGTTCCGGTTGCGAGCGCCGGCCAGGCTGCGCGGCGTCGCGGGGGCGACACATACAGAACAGCACTCGCGGCCTGGCGCAGCGCAGCCGTGGGCGTTTCCCGCGACCTAAACTGATCAGATCACCAGATCAAACAGGAGTCGTTCCGATGCGCGCAGCGAGTAACAACTTTGCTCCGAAGGGTTTACGCGGATGGTGGGCATCTCCCCCGCGAACCGGCATGCGGCGCATAATCGCGCCCTTCGAGTACCGCCACCTCCGCGCCTTCGCGCGCGTGCGCATCATCAGCGGTTTCGCCTTGGTCGCCTTCGCCGGCCTCACGCTCGGGTTCGGTGGCAGCGACTGGAAGGCGTACGGGTGGGCGATGGCATTCCTGGCGCTGGCGGCGGGAAACTGGGGGTTCGCCTACTGGGAGTTGAACATCGCTCGCTCCGAAGCGTCCCGAGCCTGACCTTTCGCGGTCAGGCTCTTCCTCCGGGTTTTCGGCCGGCAAATGGAGTCGTCCAGGTTTTCGAGGCAGGATCGGAAAACGCGATCGTCATCGCTGGATCGAATGCGAGCCCCGAAGGCCACTCCCTCAGTAGTGGCGGCATCTACGGGAACAAAGAAGCCACCGTGCTGCTGAGCGGGATCACTTACCGCGCACAGAGCTAGGCGATGAACCGCCCCCTGCCCTTCGCGGGTGGGGGGTTGCCCCCACGTCTTCGCCCGCATTCGGCTCTACAAAGCTAGACTCAGCCACCCGCGCCCGTAGCTCAGCTGGATAGAGCGCATGCCTCCGGAGCATGAGGTCACAGGTTCGAATCCTGTCGGGCGCGCTCCGCGATCAGGAGGTGGGGGCGACCAGCAGCTCCGGGCCCTCGATCCCCTTGCCGACCTTGTTCAGCTTCGGGTTGGCGGGGGCGCTCGACATCCGGGCCGCCGGCAGCGGCCCGCACATCGCCACCGCCTCCTCCAGCTCCAGGTCAGGGCGCAGCCAGGCGGCCTCGGCTTCAGGACCGGGCAGGATCGCCGGCATCCGGTCGTGCACCTTGGCGACCAGCTCGTTGGGCGTCGTGGTGACGATCGTGCAGCTGTAGAGCCAGCCGGCCTCGACGCCGTTGCCCTCCTGCCTCCCACTCCTTGCGGGTGCAGAGCCCGGCGAAGGCGAACGGCTCACCCCCGTCGACCGTGAACCGCCAGGGCTGACGCGGCTGCTTCGGGTCCTCCGCCCGCATCCACTCATAGAAGCCGTCGGCGACGATCAGGCAGCGGTGGCGGAACTTGCCGATCAGCGGCGAGTAGGCGCGGCTGGTGGTCAGGTTCTCGGCCTTGGCGTTGATCATCCGGTAGCTCACCTTCAGGTCCTTGGCCCAGCGAGGCACCAGGCCCCAGCGCATCAGCCGCGCCTCGCGCTCTCCCCGGCCGCCTCCTCGGGGTCGGGGGAGGAGCGGACGGTCAGCACCTCCTGGGTCGGGGCGACGTTGAAGCGGCCCACGCCGAGGCCGCCCGCTTTGCCCGCTCCTTGGTCGGCGGCGGCGCTCCTCCGTCGCCGCCCCGCTCCAGCGCGCGCTCAAGTTCGACCTGGAAGCGGTCGGCGATCTTCTTCGTGTCCTTGGCCGTGACCGTGAAGCGCCCGCACATCAGGGACGGGCCTCCGGGGTGGCGTCCGGTACCACTCGAGGGTGCGAGCCAGGCCTTCGCGCAGCTCGACCCCGGGGCTCCAGCCGGTCAGCGCCCGCAGCTTCGCTGAGTCGACGTATTGGCGGTCGATCTCCCCCGCCGGGTTGCCGAGGCCGCGGTACTCGGGCTCAAGCGCCGAGCCCGCGACCTCGGCGACAACCTCCAACACCTCGGCGACCGAGTGCGGCTGCTCACCCCCAGCGTTGAAGGCCTGCCCTGCGCCGGACCGCCGGCGCCGACCGCGCTCTCGACCGCAAAGTAGGCAGCGACCGCGTCCTCGACGTGGAGGAAGTCCCGCTCGGGGCTGCCGTCGGAGCGGATCTGCGGGCGGCGGCCTTCGAGCACAGCGACGATCGCTTCCGGGATCAGGCGAGAGAAGTTTAGGTCGCCGCCGCCGTAGATATTGGCGAAGCGGGTAACCGCGACAGCCAGCCCGTAGGCTGGGGCGTAGCTGAGCGCGATCGCATCGGCAGCCGCCTTGCTCGCCTCATAGGGTGAGGCCGGGCGCAACTGCATCTCCTCGCGGTAGGGCAGCTCAGGAGCTGGGGCCGTAGGCCTTATCGGAGGAGGCGACGATGACCGCCGGGATCTCGGCCCTACGGCAGGCCTCGAGGAGGGTCCAGGTGCCGCGCACATTGATCTCGAAGGTCGCCACGGGATCAGCCATCGCCGGCCCGACCAGCGTCTGGGCGCCGAGATGGAAGACCCGTCAAACTCACCCGATCGATCGTCGCCGCAACGAGCGGGGCATCGCGAAGGTCCCCCTCC
>CAVROX010000012.1:0-57556 GCA_963722965.1 uncultured Solirubrobacterales bacterium
GGTCCGGCCAAACGTAAACGTGGGATGAGGTCAAAGGTGAAGACCTCGGTATAGCGGGGGCGGGATTCGAACCCGCGACCTTCGGGTTATGAGCCCGACGAGCTACCTGGCTGCTCCACCCCGCGGCGGTCTGTTCATGCTAGCAACGCAAAGCCAGCCCGCTCTAGAGTGCCGGCCTCATGAGCTCAGCCACCCACAGGGTCGCGGTAATCGACATCGGCACCAACTCGGCGCGTCTGCTGATCGCCGATGTCCGCGGTAGGCTGGTTGAGGAGATTGACCGACGCAGCCAGGTCACCCGACTCGGCCGCGGCGTCGACCTACGGGGCGACTGTCGTCTGAGGCGGTCGAGGCCGCCTGCGAGGCAGTCGCCGCCTACGTGGCGATCTCCCGCGAGGCGGCGGTCGGCACCGTCGAGGCCATCGCCACCAGTGCTGTCCGCGACGCCGCCAACGGCAGCGCTTTCATCGCAGAGCTCCGGGAGCGGTTCGCGCTCTCGGCCCGGGTGCTTGACGGCGAGGAGGAGGCGCGCCTCACCTACCTCGGCGCCACCTCCGAGAGCCTTCCGGTCGAGCCGACGCTTGTGGTCGACATCGGCGGCGGCTCGACTGAGCTGATCGTCGGCACCGGGGAAGAGATCTACTTTCACACCTCGATGCAGGTCGGCGTCGTCCGGCACACCGAGAGACACCTTTCCTCCGATCCGCCGACGGCTGCCGAGCTGGAGGACCTGGCGACCGACGTGCGGGGGCTGATCAGCGCGGCGCTCGCCGAGACCCAACCGCCCCCGCAGGCCAGCGCGGGAATCGCGGTTGCCGGCACCCCCACCTCCTTGGCTGCGATCGAGATGGAGCTCGTTCCCTACAACCCGGCGATGGTCCACGGACACCGGCTTTCCCTCCGCTCAGTCCAGCGAATGCTCTCGCGACTGGCCTCGGCGCCGTTAGCGGCGCGGGTCGAGATCCCCGGCCTCCATCCCGACCGGGCACCGACAATCGTCGCCGGGGTCGTGATTCTGATTGAGACCATGCGAGCCTTCGGTCTTGAGGAGGTCAGGGTCTCCGAGCACGACATCCTCTATGGAGCTGCGATCGCTGCGTTCGCAAACCCTGGATAACTACTGAAGAAGCGCCCGTATAAACCCCGCGGGACCGGATGGACAGCCGGCTCTTGAAGGACAGGACAGAAAGGTCAACCCGATCCTTGATCCCATAAAAGTAGGTAACCATCGGCTACCCACTTTTGAGTGGTGTGTTCGAGACTGGCTGGACGGATCGGATAGTCGGGAACATAATTGCTCCACCGGGAAAAATGGTGGGGGAATACCCCTACCGGAAGCCCTGGGAAAGGGCTCGGGCGATTGCCGCATCACGGCGCCTCCCGCCGTCTGAGCTCGTCAAATACAGAGGCCCCTTAAGACGTACCCCTGCCCGTCCTGAGGGACCGAGCTGAATCGGCCGCCCTTCTGGGCGGCCGATTCGCGTCGAGCCCCTCGAACCGCCTTCCCGTCGAGCCAAACACAAGGTCCGCGCACCAATCCCCACAACTAAGCCAAATTCGACCTGCGCGGGTAGACGACCTCCGGATCGGTGAGGACGTTCACCAGCGTTGGCCGCCCCGACTCAAAGGCCCGTACTAGCGCCGGCTTCAGCTCGCTAGGCTCGCGCACCAGGATGCCTTCGCAGCCAAGCGACTCGACCATCTGGTCATAGCGAGTCTCCGGTCTCAGCTCGGCCGCGACCGAGTATCCGTAGAGGAATTTCATCGGGTGATGCTCCAGCGCCCAGATGCCGTTGTTGCCCATCACGCCGACCACTCCTAGGCCGTGACGCGCCATTGTGTCGAACTCCATCCCGGCAAAACCGAAGGCGCCGTCGCCGAGCAATAGACATACCTGGCGCTCGGGGTGGGCGAGCTTGGCGCCGATCGCCTGGCCCGGGCCGGCGCCCAGGCAACCGAATGGACCTGGGTCCATCCAGCAGCCCGGCTCGAAGGTATCGACGAAGCGCCCGGCATATGAGACGAAGTCGCCGCCGTCACCGACCACAATTGCGTCGCGGTCCAGCACTTCGCCCAGCTCCTTGTAGATGCGAACCGGGTGAAGCGGGGAGCGCGGGTCCTCCAGTTCATCCCGCTCGCCGGCACGCTGCTCCGCCTCGACCGTGCGCAGCTCCGACAGCCATGGGCCCGTGCAGGGATTCGCAACCGCGGCCGAGTCGACGATCGCCGCCAGGCTCGCGGCGATGTCGCCGGCCAGGTCAAGGTGGGGAGTCCGATTCGCGGTCAGCTGGTTTGGCGCGACATCGAGCCTGATGATCTTCGTCGCCTCTCCGAAGCTGCCGCCGAACCCCAGCCGGAAATCGATCGGCACTCCGACGACCAGCGCCACGTCGGCGCCCTTCAGGCCGACCCCGCGGGCGCGGCTGAAGGCGAGCTCGTGATCGGCCGGCAGGCAACCACGACCAAGGCCGTTGAGGAAAACAGGGACACCAATGGCTTCGGCCAGGATCCGCAGCTCGCGCTCAGCATGAGCCCAGTACAGCCCGCTGCCCGCCATGATCGCCGGGCGCTCGGCCGCTGCCAACAGCGCCGCCGCCTCCTCAACTCCCCCGGCGGGAGGCCGCGAAACGGCAGCCGGCGGGGCGGGGACCTTCGCCTCGGCCTCGCTGAAGACCACGTCGAGGGGGTAGTCGACGAAGGAGGGGCCGCTCGGCGCTTGCATTGCCAGGTCGAGCGCCGCCGCAGTCAGCGTCGCGATCTGCCCCGGCTCCTTCACCGTCTCGGCCGACTTGACCAGCGGTGAGACGAACGGCAGGTGATCGATCTCCTGTAGGGAGCCCGAGCCCCAGCGCATCTCTGGGGCCCTGCCGCCCAGCACACAGATTGGCGAGCCATTGGCCTTCGCCCCGGCGATTGCGCTCATCCCATTCGTCACCCCGGGCCCGGCCGTCAGCGCCGCGACACCAACCTTGCGGGTCGCCTTCGCAAAGCCCTCGGCGGCGAATCCCGCCGACTGCTCGTGACGCACGTCGACAATCTCGATGCCCTCCTCACGGCAGCCGTCATAGATCGAGAACAGGTGGCCCCCGGAGAGCGTGAAGAGATGACTCACGCCCCTGGATTTCAGAGCCTTCGCGACAAGGCGCCCGCCGTGAACCTCCATAAAATCGAGCCTATAGGAGGCTTGGAGCGCCGGTACCATCGGCGAGCCCGGGTGGCGAAACTGGCAAAAGCGGCGCCCTTAAAAGGCGCTGCCCCCTAGGGGGCTTGCGGGTTCGAGTCCCGCCCCGGGCACTCCCGCAGCTGGCCTGGGCGGCAAATAACTTCCCCTTTGACCGCAACAACCACGCTGGTACGGTGTCTGTTAGATCAGCACAGCAAACAACGCCTTCCCTGGAGAGATCGCTTGGAGGCATCCGCTCTAACCCACGCCAGTCAACGCGGACTGCTAGCCCGGCGCTCTCCTCTGCTCAAGCTTCAGGGCGACGAGCGGTTAATCGCGATGGCGCGAAGCGGCAACGCCGGTGCGTTTGAGACGATTGTCGATCGCTATCAGGGCCGCCTGCTCGGCTTCTGCCGTCAGATGCTGAAATCAACGGAGGACGCCGAAGACGTCCTCCAAGAGGTCTTCGTCAACGCCTACCGGGCGATGCTCGCCGACGAGCGCGAGATCAACCTGCGGCCGTGGCTCTATCGGATCGCCCGCAACCGCTGCCTCAACCACCTGCGCAAGCCGACCGCCGACGCGCAGGAATCGATGGACATGGTGCCTGCGATCGAGGCATCCTCGACGGCAGAGAAGGTTCACAACCGCGAGGAGTTCCGCCAGCTCCTCACTGACGTCGGCAAGCTGCCCGAGACGCAGCGTTCAGCGCTGCTGCTGCGCGAGATGGATGCACTCTCCTACGAGGAGATCGCGCAAGCGATGGACACTAGTGTGCCGTCGGTCAAGTCGCTGCTGGTCAGAGCGCGCATCTCCCTCGCCGAGGCCAGCCAGGCGCGCCTGCTCACCTGCGGGGAGGTTCGACTCGAGCTGGCCGAGGCCGCGGAGGGACTGCGCAAGGTCTCCGGGCCGGTGCGGCGGCACGTTCGTGAGTGCGACGAATGCACCGCGTTCCGCTCCCAGGTCCGCTCCAACGAGAAGGTCCTGGCAGCGCTCTCACCGGTCGGAGGGCTGCTGGCGCTAAAGAGCTTCATTGCCTCCAAGCTCGGCTTCGGCGGAGCCGGGGCCGGCGCGGGTGCGGGGGCCGCCGGCGCGGGAGCGGCAGGGGCCGGCGCCGGCGCCACTGGGGCTGTCGGCTCGGTTGGCGCAGCGCTCGGCAGCAGCGGCGCGGCGGGAGGGCTCGGCGCGATCAGCGGGGCAATTGGAACCAAGGCCGTCGCCGGTGTGGTGACCGCGGCGGTGATCACCGCCGGTGCCGCCGGAGCGGTGGAGATGAAGCCCCTTGAAAACTCGACCCCCGTTCACCACGGCGCGCCCCTGGTCGCTCGCGTGCGCAGGGTCTCAGCTCCATCAATTGCTCCCGCCCACGTCTTGAAACCAGCCGCCGAAGGATCCCCGTCGACGACCCCGCTCGCCCCGCCACCCTCGAGCACCCAAGCAGCGCCAACAACTCCTTCCGCGCCGAACCCAAGCACTGTTGACGCCACCGGACAGTCGACCGATACGACGCCTGCCGTGCAGGGCCTGACCGATGCCACTCCGTCCACCGCTGGCGCGCATGCCGGCGACGACACGGTTGTAGTCACGGTCGGAACTCCAGTCACCACGCCGCCGCCCCCTGCCGCCGAACCGGCACCCGAAGCAGAAGCCGAAGCTGCCCCGGCTGCGCCTGAGGAAGCCGCGACGAGCGAAGAAGAAGCGGCCTCCACCGCCGCTCCCTGAGCTCGCGCCGACCTGGCGCCAAACGCGACTGAGTGATGCGCCCCGGCCTGCCTACTGGAGGCCGATCACTTTGAGGCGGCGCATCAAGCAGGTGCCGGCGAACTTGCGCGTGTCCTCAAGCGTGTAGCCGAACAACTCCCAGTCCTCGACTTCCTCAGCCCATGGGGGCGAGAGCACGCCGTCGGCGACCGGCAGCGCCTCCTCTAGTGTGCGCTGGATTGCCTGCTTGAAGCGATCGTCCTCGTTGGCCTTCTCGCGCAGGAAGACGGAGCCAAACGCGACGTGGCGGTGCTCGTCGCGGGCGACGTTCTGGAAGCCCTCGACAAACGCCGGAAGGGTTCCTTCGCGCTCGTTGTAATCCATGATGAAGTGCTGCCCCGTGAGGGCCAGCATTCCCTCGATCACCATGTGGTAGAGGGTGATCGCCTCGACCAGCGCCTCGGTATCCTCGGGTTCGGCGGAGAGCCGATCGGTTCGCTGCTTCAGCATCTCGTCGAAGAGGCGGTTGAAGTTCTTGTTCAGATGCTGG
Organism: uncultured Solirubrobacterales bacterium; assembly: GCA_963722965.1. Lineage (GTDB taxonomy): Bacteria > Actinomycetota > Thermoleophilia > Solirubrobacterales > 70-9 > DATLSM01. The sequence continues at coordinate 5,415 of CAVROX010000012.1, forward strand.
GAGGTCTCAGCAAGCATCTCGGTCAGGCCGTCGGCCTCTAGTACCCCGACCTCGCGGTAGAAGCGCTCGAAGAAGCGCACGTGACGCGCCTCGTCCGCGATCTGGGTGCAGAGGAAGATTTTCTGGTCCTCGCTTGGGGCGGCCCGCATAATCGGCCCCAACTCCTCGGCCACCCTCTGCTCACCGATGAAGAAGGAGGAGAGCCCGTACATGCGCTGAAAGCGCTCCTCGGCGGAGATCCGCCCGTGCCAGTCCTCGCGGTCGCGGCTGAAGTCCAGCTCCTGGGTCTGCCACTGCTGGCGCTCCCAGAGCCGGTACAGCTCCTCATAGGTGAGCAGCTTGACGTCGGCGGTGCGATCGGCGGCCTCGATCAGCGCTGGGTCAGAGGTGGCCTGGAAGTCGGCGCGCTCGGTCCGCGATTGGGTACCGGATGCCTCTCTCGTGTCCATCTGCTCTCCTCGCTGGGTGGGGCGGTCGGAGCGAGCCTAGCAGCAAAACTGGCTGGCCAGCCAGTTTTGCTCAGACCCTGTGGCTCTCGCCCGGCTTGAGCAAGACCACCTCGGAGGAGGTCTTTGACTCGACCTCGGCCTTGAAGGCACCGGCGTCAGTCTCAATCGGCGGGAAAGTGTCGTAGTGCATCGGGATCACCGTTCCCGCACCGAGAAACTGCGCCGCGACGACCGCATCGTGGCGATCCATCGTGTAGTGGCCGCCGATCGGCAGTAGCGCGATGTCGATCGGGTTGCGTTCGGCGATCAGTCTCATGTCGCCGAACAGGCAGGTATCGCCCGCGTGGTAGACCGTGGCTCCGCCCAGGTTGATCAGCAGTCCTGCGGCGGTACCGATCGGGATCCCATGCTCGGCGCTAAACGGCGCCTCCGCGGAGCCGGGGATCGTATTCGTGTGCCAGGCGGGAACCAACTTAATCCAACCCCAGTCAAACTCAACGGTACCCCCGAGGTTGGGGTCGCTGACGGCGTCAGCGCCCTGAGAGTCAAGCCAGTTGGCGAGCTCGACGATCGCCACGCAGTGCGCGCCGGTCCGCGTCGCGACCGCGACCGCGTCGGCGACGTGGTCGGCGTGTCCATGGGTGAGCGCGATGTGGGTCGGCTCGACATCCTCGGCTGTCGCCACCGCGATCGGGTTGTGGGGCTTTAGGAACGGGTCGACCAGGACGGTGGCCTCGCCCTCCTTCAGCTCAAAGCAGGCCTGGCCGTGGAACTTGATCTCCATAGCTCGATCCTCTCCTTTCGGGTCTCTGGGTCTGGGGCAGACTAATGGGAGGGACGCATCGCCGAGGCGGCGAGCCCCGCGAGGCCGCCCACCGCGCCTCCGATCAACCCGGCGAACACGTTCGCGGTCGAGTCAAAGAGCGGCAGTGCGAGCAGAACGGCGGCGGCGACCACGACACCGATCAGGTCATACTCCTCCTCGATCGCGTGGTGAGCTTCGGCCCGACGGATCGCAAACCAGGCTGCGACGGCACCCAGCGCCGTCCCGTTACCACCGGCGATCACGGCAAATTCTCCCTGGGCTTCCGCGATCCCGCTCGCCGCCAGCATCCCCAGCGAACCACACGCCACCAAAAGCAGACCGGTGGGGAGGCTGCCGAGGCGCCGCTCCAGGGCGGTAGCGAAAATCGCCAAGCCGACGGCGACGACGAATAGATAGCCGACGTCAACGTAGGCAAAGGGCGCCGTGAGGAACCGCCACCACTCCCCCTGATAGGGAACGATCAGTCCGCCGAACGTTGCGAGCGCATCTCCGGTCGCCTTCTGCACCAAAAGCAGCACCGCCGAGCCCCCGATCACAGCAAGGGTTGCGTATGGCCGGGTCCCGGCATGCGCGGAGAACCGCCCACGGGCGAGGAAGCTTGGCCGGCGCATCCGCCGGCGCGCAACCTGCGGCTCCAGCCCATCGCCGCGCCGCTCCAGTTTCGGTGCGCGCTTGCGCAACCGCGCCCCGCAATACGGGCACTCGGTGACGTATGGACTGACCTCCGAGCCGCAGTTCTTGCAGATGACGCTCAGCTCAGTCTCGCTCATGACCAATCGAGAATAACCCCCCTGCCGTGACCTCCTGCTTTCTTCGCCGGTGGCATACTCCGGTCGCACCCGTCATGGAGGAGGAATCTGCGTGGAGTTGAGGAGCCTAACCGAGCAGAAATCGCTGCTCGCGACCCTGGCGCCGGGCAAGCGGGCCCGCCTGCACCGGCTGCTGTTTGAGTTCGGCCCCGGCAACGGGACTCTGCTGCTGTTGCCGATCGACCAGGGCATCGAGCACGGACCCCGGGACTTTTTCCCCAACCCGGCATCCAAGGACCCCGATTACCAGTTTCGGCTGGCGGCAGAGGCAGGCTACTCCGCGCTGGCCTGTCAGATCGGGATGGCGGAGAAGTACTACCCCGATTACGCAGGGCGGGTGCCGCTGATTCTCAAGGTCAACGGGAAGACCGACATCCCCTCTTCCGCCAAGGCAATCTCCACTTGTAACGCCAGCGTCGAGGATGCCGTGCGGCTCGGCGCCGACGCCGTCGGCTACACGCTGTACGTCGGCTCCCCGCGCCAGGACGAGGACCTCAGCCAGCTGCGCGGGGTGCGCGAGGATTGCGACCGCTACGGGATGCCACTCGTGGTCTGGTCCTACCCACGCGGTGAGGCGATCGACGCCAAGGGCGGCGCCACCTCCTTCTACGCGATCGACTACGCGGCGCGGATGGCGATGGAGATGGGTGCCGACATCGTCAAGCTCAACATGCCGAAGATCGATCCTGAGAAGGACAGGGACGCGCCCGCCCCCTACAACGAGATGGAGGTCAGCCAGGAGGAGGCGATCCGCCAGTGCGTGGAATCGGCCGGCCGCTCACTGGTCGTCCTCTCCGGAGGGTCCAAGGTCGATGATGAGACGGTGCTCGCCCACACCCGGATGGTGATGGAGGCGGGCGGTACCGGTGTGATATTCGGCCGCAACGTCTGGCAGCGCGAGTGGAGCGAGGCGCTTGAGATCATCGGCCAGATCAAGGAGACGTTGCTGGGGAGAGTCCGCCGCACTCCGTAGCGGTAGGCGGGTCCTGCCTTAGTTGTAGCCCTTCAGCAAGCTTTGCTAGCGTGCCGCGCGGCCCCCAGGGCCACCCCACCATGCGAATGCGACAAAGCATCTCCCAGTTCGAGACGGCCTTCGAGCAGGAGACCACCTTGGAGCGCCGCCGGCGCGAGCAGCTCCGCCGTCGAGCCGCGAACCGCTCGCGCGCGCGGCGCATCGACCGCACCGAGCAGCAGAGCAAGGTGCGGTTCAGCGTGCTTGCCGTCTGTCTGACCGTCACGGTCATCGTCGTCGTAGTCGCGATGTTCGAGGCGCTCGGCTTCCTGATGGCCTAGAGGCCTGATGTGGGTAGCGCGCGGCGAGGAGCCGTGCCGTAAATAAGGAAAAGGGCCTCCAGCCCTGCAACCTCGTGATTGGAGCACGAAGTGACAGCATCGCTGGAGACCCTTGTAGTCGCAGCTTACGTGTTCGCTCACTCGCTGGCGATTCCTCGCCCCGGCCCCGAAGGCAAGATCAACGATGCCGAGCTGATCGCACTATCTGTCGCTCAGGCAGCGGTCGGAGAGCCCTCTGATCGCAAGTTCGGGGGCATGATCGCCTACCGGGCTGGTTTGCCCACCTTCCCGATCAGTCCCAATACAACCGCCGCCTGCGTCGCCTTGGCCCCTACATCGTCATGGTCGGGCTTCAGTTGGCCGAGCTGGTCGCCTCAGGATCAACCCGGCTCGCCGACGGCACGCTGACCGGCTGCGCCAACTACGCCGGCTGTGCCTCAAAGAGCCACTTCGCCGGGGAGAACGGCATACGGCTACTGCCCCTCCAAGAGCCGCTTTTACTGGGGATGCGCCTGGTCTTGGTGACCGATCAGATGGGGGTGCCGCTGGGCTATGACCTGGTCGCCCCCGCAGAAGGCGAGCGCGAGCCGCTCTTTCGGCTTGCCCAGGCCCCACCCAGACACGGTCCTTTTCGCCGACAAGGGGTTTTGGGGAGCGGAGTTTGAGCACTCGATCGAGCTGATCTGCGCCCAGCTGATCACCCCCGGGCGCCACCGCCTCGGCGAGCGTCCCCCAATCGAGGTCGCCAGGGCCTCGATCCGACTCGTGATCGAGTCGGTGTTCTCCAACCTAAAGCGCCAGATGCGCCTTGAAGAGCACCTCGCCAAGACCCTTGGCGGCCTGGTTCAACGCGTCGCCCAACGTCTGCTCGCCCTGACGCTTGGGATGTTCATCAACGCCCAGCTGGGCCGCCGGCTGCGGAGCCTCGTCGCCTATGACGGGCGCTGAACCCGCATCAGGCCTCTAGCGACCCGCCGATCGAACCCTCGGTTGAATAGACTCGCCCGCCGATGGCCAGACGGTCGCTGAAGCCGCAGCTCAACCAAATCCGCGCCTGGGTCCGCCAGGGGAGGACCGACGCCTGGATCGCGCACCAGCTCGAAATCAGTACAACCGAATTGCGCGAGTTTCGCGACCAGCACGACCTCTCCCCAGACGCCGAGGACGCCGGCTCTGAAGTCGACATTCGCGACGAGATCGAAGCCGAGATCGAAGCGGCCACGGCCGCGGTCGGTGCCGAAGAAGACGCCGATGCCGACGACGAGAGCGACGGCGACGGCGACGGCGACGATGCAGCCGAGGAGGAGGCTGAGGGCGAGAGCCGTCCTCGCCGCCGGCGTCGCCGCGGTCGCCGCGGCGGCCGCGGACGACGCAAGGAGCTTGAGGCAACTTTTGACCACGGCGAGACCGACGGTTACGGCCTCTGGCTCGACCCGGCGGTAAAGGAGGACTCCGTCTACCTCGAGCATTGGGCCGGCAAGCGCGAGCTCACGGTCAGGATCGACCCCGACCAAATTGTGATCCGCCGCGCGGGTGCCGCCGAGCCCGCCCCTGACTCAGACGACTAGCTTTCGGCCACCGGCGAAATCGCTGGCTCCGCGCAGGTAAAGCCAAAAGGCCGCGTCGGCCAGCGAGCACGGGTCAGCGTCAAGACCGGGCGCCGCGTCAAAGGCAGCTTGTAGACACCAATCGGTTCCCCGGCCATAGAGGTCGGCGAGTTCAGCCGCGGTGAAGGTCGGCCCGATCCGCCGCCGAAGCCCCTCGCGAACGGCGTCGATGACCTGGTTCGCACGCCGCCTCGTGGCCGGATCCGCCGGCAGGCCCCCCAGCGACCTCCATCCATCCTCCCACTGAAAGAGCGCGTTCTCGAGCGGATAGCCCACGCTGATCAGCCTACTTAGGGCGCTGATCCGCCGAGTCATGCTCCCGGAGCGTTGGGAATGCGGCGCAGCGGGGCATTGGCGGGGCCGCAGGCGGCCGGGTCGAGCCTCCGGCGAACCCTCCACACGGTAACGGGACCGCTGCGCAGTACCGGGGCTACCGCGGGCTCGTGCCGCAGCCAGCCTGCCTCGGGAGAGGGGATCGGCTCGCTGGGGTGGATGAAGTTAAGGAAGGGAGCGGTGACGAGGTAGTCGAGATCGGCGGCGTTGACCGCGGCGCGGAAGGCGCGGCAGGATGGGATCGCGTTGTAGGCGCCGTGCGGGCCCTTTTCCCCCAGGTAGACGACGCGGTTGGAGAGATAGGTGCCGTAGAAGCCGTACTGCAGGAAGCCCGCGCTGGTTCCGACGAGGCCGATACGGGCGTCGCTGATGTTGCGTGCCCAGCGATAGGCTGAGTTGAGATTTTCGCCCGGGATGCTCGTGGCGGCGACGGCGTTGCGGAAGCGATCGCGCAGGTAGTCACGCTGGATCGGGTAACCGACCGCCACCACGATCAACGCCAGGGCGGCGAACCCACCGCCGAAGGCAAGTCTCCCGGCTCCCCGACTGCGAGCGTAAAGCAGCGCCGCTGGTACCAGGACAAAGAGCAAGACGAGCAGCCACGCGAAGACCCGGGATGGGTCGCGGATGACGGCGTCAGAGCGATCGGTGACGAGGAGGACTACGAGCAGCACTGCCATCAGCACCCGCTGGCGCAGCTCGCCGTCAAAGACGCGCGCCAGCGGCAGAAGGACGAGTCCCGCCAGCAGCGCCGCTTCGAGGTAGCGGACATTGATCGCAAAGGCGACCGGATGCCCCTGGGCCCCGGCGGCGCTGAGCGGCGTGAACAGGTAGGCGAGCATTCCAAACAGCGCGACCGCACCCATCCAGCGGATCACACGGTCACGGCCACGAACGATCGCAACCAACGCGGCCGCCCCCGCGCCGCCGAGGACCAAAGGCCACAGGACACCGAAGGCGTCGTGCAGTCCGGGGAGAAAGTACTCGCGCCAGACAGTTGTGTCGGTCGCGTAGTGAGAGATGCTGAAACCAGGTCGGGCGCTCTGCAGCCGAACCGGGTGTGGAAGCGTGATTGGTCCAAGGTGGGCGATCTCGGGCAACGGGCTGCCGGCGAAGAGCAGGTTGCGCAGGTACCAGAAGCCGCCGCCGAGCAGGGCTGGAACCAACCACCAGCACAGACCAGCACGCCGCCTGCCGGGCGGAGACAGGGCCACCACAGCAACCGTCAGCGCCGCCGCCATCGCCAACACGGTCACCTTGGTCCCGGCAGCCAGGCCGACCGCCAGCCCGGCGACGGCCAGCGGCCAGCCGATCGGCAGAGATCCCTTTGCCTCCCCCCGCTTGGGCCCGGTGCGCCGGTGCTGGGCCGATGCATTGACGAGGATCGCGATCGCCGCCAGCAAGAGAGCGCCTGCGGCAAGATCGTTCTTCGCTGCCCCGGGCTCGCGCACCAACAGCGTGTGGCACTCGAGCAGAATCGCCGCCGCGACCACGGTGAGGTGACCGCGGCCGTAGGGGCGACCGACGCACCAAGCCGCGAGGAAGGCGAGGGCAAGCCAACCGAAGTTGACAAAAAGCGAGAGCGTGTCCCTCCCCGTCAGCAGGATGCCGACCGCGTGTACGAGCTCTGAGTTTTGGGGGTAAAACCAGTTGGTGAAGACCGTGTCCGTGTAGTGCATACCGGTCACGGAGTGGCTTTGCACCATGTCCACCGCGAAGGGCATGTGGTACCAGAGCGAGTCGAAGTTAAAGATGCCGCGGTCGAGGGCCTGCTTGGTGGTCAGGCCCCAGTGGGCGAAGACGATTGCGATGACGCCAAGCGTGATCGCCCCTGACCAAGACCGATTGGAGGAAGCGGTTGGCAGCGTCGGCGCGACGGACCCCAAGCCCCCTGCGCCAGCTGAAATCTCCTCCTGCGCGCTCCCAGCTGCGGCGTCAGCGGCCGCAGATGCGGGAACCCTCCATAACACGACGGCGGCGAGGAGGATCGCGGCCGCCACGAGAGTTCCGGCGTAAAAAAGGTTGACGGAGCCAAGCAGCTCCACGAGCCAGACAAGTAAGGCGATCGCCGTCACAGCCTCGACGAGACGGGCCGCGGCCCCTTGCCAGGTCGGGAGGAGGCGCCGGCGGAGGCGGACGGAGGTGATGCCCAGGCAGAGGGCTACCGCAAATAGATAGGTCGCCGCGAGGAGGTAGGCGCCGGCGCTAACCACCGGGGGGACCTGCAGTGCTCAGTTGAGCCCGCGGATGACCACCGGGGTTTCGCCTTCGGCGACCATCCCCTCCGAGCGGGCGCGACTTTCGATCACGAGCGGGTCTTCCGCGGTCTGGGCCCGGTGGTGCAGGCGGGTGTTCTCGCGCTGCAGCTCGTGCAGCTGTTCTTTGGCCGCGGTCGTCGCCGTATAAGTCTTGACGAAGTCGATCGCCGGATTCAGGTAGGCATAGAGGACCGCGGCGAGGACGAGGGTAAGCGCGACCCGTCCGATCCGCTCCCAGTTGATCCGGCTTGTGCGGCGCCGGGGGGCGGGCCTTCTGCGGGCGGCTGGGCGACGGGTGGGGCGCCGACGCTCTGGCACGCCCTTCCCTTTGCGGCAGAAGGCCGCTTTCCTGCATTTACCTGGACCGTTGGACGAATGCCTGCAGGCCTGGAAACTCTGCTCGCTGGCCCAGCTCCTCCTCGATCCGGAGCAAGCGGTTGTACTTGGCGACCCGCTCGGAGCGCGAGGGGGCGCCGGTCTTGATCTGGCCGGCGCCGGTCGCCACGGCCAGGTCGGCGATCGTCGTGTCCTCGGTCTCGCCCGAGCGGTGGGAGATGACCGTCGTGTAGCCGGCGTCGCGGCGCCATGCGGATCGCCTCGAGCGTCTCGGTCAGGGTGCCGATCTGGTTGACCTTGACCAGGATCGAGTTGGCGACGCCGCGCTCGATCCCGCGCCGGAGCCGCTTCGGGTTGGTGACGAAGAGGTCGTCGCCGACGAGCTGGATCCGCTTCCCCGAGCCGCTCGGTCAAGCAGCTTCCAGCCGTCCCAGTCGTCCTCGGCCATGCCGTCCTCGATCGAGACGATCGGGTAGCGCGAGCAGGCGTCTTCCCAGTAGCGAGCCATCTCCGCGCGGCGAGAGCGCGCGGCCCTCGTGCTCGAGCAGATAGCGCGCCGTCGGCGAAGATCTCGCTGGTCGCGGGGTCGAGCGCGATGAACACGTCTGCACCGGGCTCATAGCCGGCCTCCTCGACCGCCGCCGAGGACCGCCCGAGCGCCGCCTCGTTGGACTCGAGGTCCGGCGCGAAGCCGCCCTCGTCGCCCCCGGCGGTCGAGAGCCCCCGCGCGGCGAGGCTCGTCCTTCAGCGCGTGGAAGACCTCGGCGCCGACCCGCAGGCCTCCGCGAAGCTGGCGGCGCCGGCCGGCACGACCATGAACTCCTGGAAGTCGACCGAGTTGTCGGCGTGCGCGCCGCCGTTGAGGACGTTCATCATCGGCACCGGCAGCAGGTCGGGTCGCCGCCTCCGAAGCTCGGCCAGGTAGCGGTAGAGCGGCAGGCCGGAGTCGGCCGCGGCGGCCTTGGCGGCGGCGAGCGAGACGCCGAGGATCGCGTTGGCGCCGAGCCGGCCCTTGTTGGGCGTGCCGTCGAGCTCGATCATCGTCTCGTCGAGGGCGCCCTGGTCGGCGGCGTCGAGCGCCGGTCAGCGCCGCGGCGATCTCGCCGTTGACGTTGCGCGACCGCCCGCGAGACGCCCTTGCCGCCCCAGGCGTCGCCGCCGTCGCGCAGCTCGACCGCCTCGAACTCCCCGGTCGAGGCGCCGGACGGCACCGCCGCGAGCCCGCGGGCACCCGACTCGAGCGCCACCTCGACCTCGACCGTCGGGTTGCCGCGCGAGTCGAGGATCTGGCGCGCGTGGATGGAGGCGATGGCGCTCATCGGAGGGCGCAGCGCAGTCTATTTATCGGCCGCGCGCGCAGAGGAGGCTAGGGCGCGCCTGCGCCCGAGGCTTCGGGGCGCGCCGGCACCGGTCGCCCCTGGGATCACCCCGCCGAGGCCCGATGTCGCTTCCGAGGCCGGTTTGAGGCCGGCTGGCTGCGGGCGCTGGGGAAGCTGCTGGCCTTTCGGCGCGAGGATTGTGACCGTGCCCGGCAGGGCGGGCGCGAGCTGTTGGACCGGCGCCGGACAGGCTGCCGGGCAGGCCGCCTTTCGGGTGTGCTTCATAGCAGCCCGGGGGAGCGCTCGACGGATGCGCGCTGCCGGGATAGTTGGCGCAGCGTTCGATCACGTAGCCCGACGCGCAGAAGGTCCGCGACTGCCACTTGCTGCTGTAGTCGCTGACGAACTGGGTGAAGGCTTCCTGCTGGGCCTGCTGGGTGAGCTGGGAGCTGATCTGCGATTTCTCCTGGGAGAGGGGCTGGACTTTCTTCGGCGTCTCTTTTTCGACCACGAACACGTAGTAGCCAAGGGAAGTCTTGATCGGTCCTACCAGCTGGCCCTTGGGCGCGCTGAAGATGTCGCTGTTCAGCGGTTCCGGGAATCGGCCTTCGGTGACCCCCGCCTCCAGCCCGCCGGCCGTTTTGGAGGTCGGGTCGGTCGAGTACTTCTTGGCGATCTTCGCCCAGCTCGCCGTCGAGTGGCTCTTTTCCAGCTGGGCCTTCGCCTGCTTCAACCTTCGCCTTGTCTTTGTTGAGGATGAGGCGGACGTCGCGCGAGGCCGGCGTCGTGAACTGGGTGGCCTTGGCCGCTTCGTAGTACTGCTGGATCTGGGAGCTCGGGCGGCGCGGCGGCGCCTTTGGCGATCTGCTGCTGGATCTGGGTGCTGAGCAGCTGCAGCTTCACCCGGTCGTCGACGTCGGCCTGGGTGAAATGCGACGTCTTGAGGAATTTCTGCGTAGTCGGCTTTGGTTTTGAAGTTCTGTTTTTTGATCTGGGCGAGCTGGGTGGCGATCTGTTTCTTCGTCGCCGTGATCCCCATTTCTTCTGCCTGTCCTTGGATCCAGATCGTGTCGAAGATCTGCCCGAGCGCGGATTTCTTCAGTTCTTCGTACGATTTTTCGCCAGGCTTGGGGAGTTTTTTTTGCCCCGACTGGGCCGCGGCCTGAAGGAAGGCAACCTTGTACTGGGCTTCGGAGACATGGCCGAGACTGGATGGGACTCCTTCGACCAGCGCCACGTCACCGGCCGGGACGCTCGGGATGGCCGATGCCTTGGGCGATCGCGAAGCTGGCGAAGAGAAGGACGAAGACTGCTCCGAAGATCAGAAGGCCGACCCGTTGCAGCGGCGTGGGACCGGACGAGCTGCCGGCGCTACCGCTCTTCCCCTGACCCCCGTGGGTCTTTTGCGTTGGCTTGGACTCACGCAGCGGGGAGCATATCTGAAGAGCGCACCGCGTCTCTCAGCGCCGCGGCCATCGCGACGACGGCAGCGAGGCGGGCTTCGGGCTCGTCGGGTACGCGCACCGCGGCGGTCCGCTCCCGCCACTCATAGATCGCCCCATCGAACCTCTCGCGCAGCACGCCGGCTGCCTCGGAGTCAAGCTCGACCCCGGCGATGCTGAGTTTTCCGCCGCGAAACTCGACGCTGCGGGCGCCGACCCGCCCCAGCTCCAACCGCGCCGCCTGCAGCTTCAGCAGGTTCTCGGCCGCGGTCGGCAGCGGCCCGAAGCGGTCGCTCAGCTCATCGCGGATCGCCCGCAGTTCCCCGGGCTCGCGCGCGGCGACGATACGCCGGTGGATATCGATCTTTGCCGCCTCGAAGGGGACGAAGGACGCCGAGAGGTAGGCGTCGACCGGTACGTCGAGGCGAACCGGTTCAGGCGCCTCCTGCCCCGCCGCCTCGCCACCGCCGGCCTCGGCAACCGCCTCGTCGATCATCTGGCAATACAGCTCGAAGCCGACCGCGGCGACGTGGCCGGACTGCTCGTCGCCGAGCAGGTCGCCGGCGCCGCGGATCTCGAGGTCGCGCATCGCGATCGCGAAAGCCCGACGCCCAGCTCGGTGTGGTCGGCGAGGGTCGAGAGCCGCGCCGCCGCCTCCTCGGTCAGTGCCTCCGGCGACGGGGTAGAGCAGGTAGGCGAAGGCGCGCTCGCGCGAGCGGCCGACGCGGCCGCGGATCTGGTAGAGCTGGGAGAGGCCGAGCTGGTCGGCGCGCTCGACGATCAGCGTGTTCGCCGGCGGGATGTCGAGGCCGGACTCGATGATCGTCGTCGAGACGAGCACGTCGGCGTCGCCGCGCAGGAAGTCGAGCATCGTCTCCTCGAGCTCGCTGCTCGCCATCTGGCCGTGCGCTACGAGGAAGCGGAGCCTTCGGCAGAGCCCGCGCAGCTGCTCGGCGACCTCCGGCGATCGTGTCGACGCGGTTGTGGAGGTAGAAGGCCTGGCCGCCGCGCTCGACCTCGCGCTCGAGCGCGCGCCGCACAAGCTCCTCGTCGTAGGGCGCCGACGTAGGTGCGGATCGGGCGGCGCCCCTCCGGCGGCGTCTCGATCACCGAGATGTCGCGCAGCCCGGCGAGGCGACATCTGCAGCGTGCGCGGGATCGGCGTCGCCGAAAGCGCGAGCACGTCGACCTTGAGCTTGCAGCTGACGCAGCAGCTCCTTCTGCTTGACGCCGAAGCGCTGCTCCTCGTCGACGATGACGAGGCCGAGGTCCTTCGGCACGCACGTCGCGCGAGAGCAGGCGGTGGGTGCCGATCAGGACGTCGACCTTGCCCGCTCTCGAAGTCGGCGAGCACCCGCTTCACCTCGGCCGGCTTGCGGAAGCGGGAGACCATCTCGACCCTGAACGGGAAGTCGCGGGAGCGCTCGCGGAAGGTGCCAGTGCTGCTGGGCGAGGATCGTCGTCGGGACCAGCATCAGCACCTGCTTGCCGTCCGCCGCGGCCTTGAAGGCGGCGCGCATCGCGACCTCGGTCTTGCCGAAGCCGACGTCGCCGCAGACCAGGCGGTCCATCGGCTGCGTCCTCCTCCATGTCCTCCTTGACCGCCTCGATCGCCTCCAGCTGGTCGGCGGTCTCGCGGTACGGGAAAGGCGGCCTCGAGCGCGACCTGCCACTCGCCGTCGGGGCGAAAAGGCGTGGCCCCTGCGGGTGCGGCGCTCGGCGTAGAGGTTGAGCAGCTCGCCGGCGAGGGAGCTCGCGGCGCGGCGAGCGCGCGCCTTCATGTTCTCCCAGCGCTTGCCGCCGAGCGCCGAGAGGGTCGGCTCGCCGCCGGAGCCGATGTAGCGACTCAACTTGGCGAGCTGCTCGGTGGGGACGTAGACGCGGTCCTCGCCCTTGTATTCGAGATAGAGGTAGTCGCGGGTGACGCCGCCGACCTCGCGGGTCTCGAAGCCGGCGAAGCGGGCGACGCCGTGATCCTCGTGGACGACGTAGTCGCCGACGCGCAGGTCGCCGAATGCCAGGCGCCCCCGGGCGGCGCTGGGGACCGCATCCTCGACGCGGCGGCGGTGGTGGACGAGGCGGCGGAAAGGGTAGACGGCGAGGCGCAGCTCAGGGCTGATGAATCCCTCGCGCAGGCGCGCCGCGGCAAAGGCGAGACCGGGCTCGGGCGAGAGGCGGCCACCTTCGAGCATGGCAGCATCGAGGCGGTCGAGGCCGTAGCGGGCACGCTCGGCCTCACCCTGACTATCGAAGGCGACGACCGTGCGGTAGCCCGAGCGCACCAGCTTCTCCAGCTCAGCCTCGGCCTCTTTGACGCTGCGTGCCGGAGACTCGGCGCGCGAAGCACGGAAGGCATCCTCCTCCCCCGCACCGACGCCGGTGAGCGAAAGCGCGGCCCGCTCAGCAAGCGGTGCGAGGACGTCAACGTAGAGGTGCCGGGCATCCTCGGCGTGCATCGCCGTGGTCGTGTCCTCCCAATGATCACGCAGGGCGGGCTCAACCTCCTCGGCGGCGGCCAGGACCACCGCGGCGCCAGCGGGAACGAGATCAAGCGGAGCCTGGAAGCGATCGATCGGCAGCAGGTCGGCCAGGTTGGACAGTGGCTCGCCCTTCTCCGCCGCCTCCATCGCCGCCAGCTCCGCGAGCTCGCGGTGCTCGACGTCAAGCTCGGCGGCGGGCGCCAGCTCGACCCGTTCGGCCTCGCCGAGCGAGCGTTGGGTGAAGGTCGAGAACCAGCGCATCGACTCGACCTCGTCCCCGAATAGCTCGATCCGCACGGCGCGCTCCTCGGTCGCGGGGAAGGCATCGAGGATGCCGCCGCGAACGGCGAATTGGCCCCGCTCGGTCACCTGGTCGACTCGCTCATAACCGGCGGCGGCGAGATCAAAGGCAACCGTCGCGAGGTCGACCTCCTCCCCGCGCGAAATCGAGAAACTGGCGGGCCTTAGCGAGGCGTCAGGGACGGCCTCGGCAAGTGCGGTCGCGCTCGCCACGACCACCGCGTTTTCCTCCCGGCCGAGTGCGTCGAGGGCGTCAATCCGCAAACCGACCAGATGCGGCGGAGGGGTGACGTGGGAGGCGTAGCCGATCCCACGCGAGGGGTAAAAGCGGACGCGCCGCGGCGCCAGGTAGGCGCGCAGATCGGCGGCCAGGTCGCGGGCGGAACGGTCATCGGCGCTGACCAGCAGCGCCGGGCGCCCGGCGAGGCCACGATCGTCCTCCAAGAGGGTCGCCAACAGCAGGGGCCGAAGCATCGCCGAAGCACAAACGATGACCTTCCCACCGCCCTCAGCTGCTTCCCGCGCACGCCCGGTGAGCGCGCGGACGCGCTCGTTTTCAGCGGCGATCTCGATCAGGGGTCTGAGGCTCATGGCACTACGCTGCGCTCCCCTGTATAGCGAGGCATCGAGCCGGCGGGTGCGGATCAGGGACGCGAGGGCAGACCGGGACCCGAGCGGGCCCACTCGACCTGTCCTTCGCCCTCAACTTTTGAGCGACCCTCGACATCGTCCCACTCGTGGAGCATCCGCTTGAGACGGGCAAGAGCCTCAGGGGGGTGAGCTGCCACGGCGGCGGCCAGCTCAAGCGCAGCGGACTCGGTCGCCGCGGCCGGCGCGACGCGGTTGACGAGGCCAAGCCGCAGCGCCTCATCGGCACCGACCGTGCGGGAAGAGAGCAGCAGGTACTTGGCGGCGGCGAGGCCACAGAGGGTGATCAGACGCGCGGGCCCGACCGGGACGCCGAGAGCGGCACCTGGGAAGCGCATCCGCAGGTTGGCGCCGCCGACTCGCATGTCGCAGGCGACGGCAATCTCCGCGCCGCCGCCGACCACGTCTCCGTGACAGGCAGCAATCGTCGGCTTGGGGAAGGCGACGATGTCGTCGTAGAGGTCGGCAAAGAGCTGCATGCGACGCACCTGGCCCTGCTCGTCGAGCTCCTCCTTGACGTCTGCCCCGGCGGAAAGACCCATCGGGTCCGACGAGCTGATCACCAAAACGCGGACACGAGTATCGGCGCGCGCCACGGCCAGGTGCTCGAGCATCTCAGCCAGCATCTGGGTATCGATCGCATTGCGGGCATCGGGTCGTTGCAGACGCAGCACCGCCACCCCGTGCTCGCCGACCTCATAGCCGGTTAGATCCCGCGACTCGCTCATCGACCCCCGGAACCTAGCTCCTCGACGAGGCGCTCGGCCTCGCCGGCGGCGCGCTCGATCAGCGCCGTAACCTCCTCGCGCGGCTCGCGGAAGCGCGAGAGGACGTAGGAGGAGACCACCTCGGGATCGGTCGAGCCGGGCCTACCCACGCCCACCCTGACCCGCCAAAACTCCGCGTCGCCGAACCCGCGCCTGAGGCTCTTGAGGCCGTTGTGGCCGGCCAGGCCGCCGCCCCGGCGCGACTGCACCTCGCCGAAGGGGAGGTCGATCTCATCGTGGACCACGATCACCCGGTCAAGCGGCACCTTGAGCGCGCCGCGCGCGGGGCCGGCCGAGTCGCCGGACTCGTTCATGTAGGTCTGGGGCAACAGGACCGCCACCCTTGGGCCACCGGGCCCGGCACGCCCTTCAGCGATCAGGCCACCGAACCTGCGCTTGGCCCGCGGCAGGTCCCAGCGCCGGGAGAGCGCAGTGGCTACCTCGAAGCCGACGTTGTGGCGCGTCTCGACGTATCTGCGCCCCGGGTTGCCAAGCCCGACGATCAGGATGCGGTTGCCCGCCTCCCCCTCCTCGCCGCTGGCCCGGCGGCGGAACAGGGACAGCGGCTACTCCCCGCCGCCCTCGCCGCCGCCCTCACCCTCGGCGGCGGCCGCTTCCTCGGCGGGCGCCTCGCCCTCCTCGCCCACCAACTCTGCCTCCTCCTCAAGCGCCGGCTCGGCGACTTCCTCGACACGCGGTGGGGAGAGGGTGGCGATGGTCACCTCCTCAGGGTCTTCGGCGACGAAGGTGACGCCCTGTGGCGGAGTCGCCGCCGAGAGCTGGATCGTGTCGTTGATCTGCATCGTGGAAACGTCGACGAGGATCCGGTCGGGGATCTCGGTCGGCAATGCTTCGACGGTGATCTCACGCGTGATGTGCTCGAGCACGCCGCCTCCCTTGACGCCCGGGGCGGAGTCAGCGCCCTCCAGCTCGATCGCCACCTCGGCTTGGATCGCCTCGTTCAGCTTCACCTCTTGGAGGTCGATGTGCTGGAGGTTGCCGCGCACCGGGTGCAGCTGCTGCTCCTTGATCACGACCGGCACGGCTTTGGCGCCCTCGATCTCGAGGTCAAAGAGGGCATGGGCGTCGGCAAGGACGCTGTGGACCTCGCGCTCGCCGACCTGGAAGGCGCGCGCCTTTGAGCCGCCGCTGTAGACGACGCCGGGCACAAGGCCCTGGCGCCGCAGGCGGCGAGAGGTCCTCGAGCCAAACTCCACGCGGGGAGCGACCTTCAGCGTTGCGCGTCCGCTTGCCATCGGACCGGGGAGGATAGAGAAACAGGGCGCAGCGGAGCCTGTGGCAACCTGTTGGCGTGGCCGACGACTCAAAGATCCCGAAGGGCAGGATTCGGCGCTCGGCCAAGCTCGGCTCGATCGTCGGTGTGCAGGGCGCCCGTTACGCGGGGACCAAGGCGACCAACGTCGCCCGCTCTGAGGAGGAGGGACAAGAACGCCTGGAGCAGCGCCATCTGGAGACCGCGATGAAGATGGTCGGCGCGCTCGGCCAGATGAAGGGCGCGGCGATGAAGCTGGGCCAGTTTGCTTCCTTCATCGACACCGAGTTCATCCCTGAGGAGTACCGCGAGATCTATCAGCAACAGCTCGCCAAGTTGCGCACCGAGGCGCCGGCGATGCCCTGGGAGAAGGTCGAGAAGGTGCTGCTTGAGGAGTACGACGGCGAGCCGGTCAGCGAGCTCTACGCCGAATTTGAGAGCGAGGCGTTCGCCGCCGCCTCGATCGGCCAGGTGCACCGCGCCCAGCTGCTCGACGGGCGCGAGGTGGCGGTGAAGATCCAGTACCCGGGAATCGCCGAGGCGCTGGAGGCTGACCTGCGCAATGCCGGCACGCTCGTTCGGCTGGCGCGGGCACTGGCCCCCGGGTTAGACGCAAAGGCCATCGCCCACGAGATCCGCGAACGGGTGATGGAGGAGCTCGATTACGAGTACGAGGCCCAGAATCAGCGCACCTTCTCCCGCGCCTACCGCGGCCACCCGTTCATCTACGTGCCCGAAGTCGTCACCCGCCTCTCGCGGCGGCGTGTGCTGGTCACCGAGCTGGTCGATGGCATTGGGTTCGAGCAGATCAAGCAGCTGGCGCACGCGGAGCGCAGCCGCTTCGGCGAGATCGTCTACCGCGGCAGCTTCGGCTCGATCTATCACCTCCAGCACTTCAACGCCGATCCTCACCCCGGCAACTACATCCTGATGGACGACGGGCGGGTCGCCTTCCTTGATTTCGGGATGACCAAGAAGCTCGACCGCGAGCAGATCCTGCTTGAGCAGCGGGCCTTCGACGCCGCCTCCCGCAACGACCCCGAGGCATTTCGTGAGGCCCTGCACGTGCTCGGATTCGTCAAGAACCCCTCCAAGCTTGACGCCGAGCGGCTCCTAGAACACATGCGGGCAGTCGGTGGCTGGTACGTCGAGGACCGTGAGATCGAGATCACCCCACGGCGGGTGATGAAGATCATCGAGTCGACCAACGATCCGCGCTCGGAGTACTTCGACCTGATGCGGCGCGAGTCGATCCCTGCCGATGAGTTGATGGGGCGCCGCATGGAGATCGGCGTCGTCGCCGTACTCGGCCAGCTGCGTGCGAAGCGCAACTGGCACCGGATCGCGCGCGAGTGGGTCTACGCCGACCCCCCAGCGACCGAGCTCGGCGAGCAGGAGTGGGCGTACTTCGAGGGAAGGGGTGTGGCCAGGACGCCGGGACTGGCGAGCCCGGCCTGAAGGAGATATCGCGATGAGCACGATGCAACGGGTTGGGATCTACTGGTCGCGCTCGGCGCGACTTCGCCGTGGCGCTGCCCCCAAGCGCTGAGTGCGACCTTCGGGGTCGCGCTTTATCGCTCCGCGCTGGACGGCGAGCCGACCGGCCGCTTTAGCGCCGCGGAATGGAGTCGGCGGTGCGCAGGAGGCTGGGGCCAGGGCGCGGCGGCAGTCCCGCCCCGATCACCGTCTAGAGCTGGGCGAAGAGCCGCGGGTCGTTCGAGCACAGGCCATCAACCCCCCGCTCGACCAGGCGCTTCATCCGCTCGAGGTCATCGACCGTCCAGGCGATCAGCTCGACGCCGGCCAGGTCTGTGATTCGCGCCAGCCGGCCGCTGATCAGGGGGTGATACACCCACATCGCGTGCACGCCCAGCTTCGGCAGGTCGCGCGCCGCAAGCCCGGGCAGGTTCCGCCGCATCAGCATTAGGGCCGCCAGCATCGGCGCCCTCGCCCAGCGCTTGGAGGCCCAGTCTCGGGTGACCCTCGGGTAGGTCCAGCCGCGGCGGAGCTCGGGCTCCAGCTCGCGGATCCGGCTGAGGGTGGGCAGCTCCATCGTGGAGACCATCGCGCGGTCGGTAAGTCCGCGTTCGCGCACCGCGGCGACGATCTCCTCCTCGCGGCCAGGCAGCTTGATATCGAGGTCGATCTCGGCTCCGTTAAGCGGCGGCTCCAGGAATGCATCAAGGGCTTCGCTGAGCCTCAGCGGCGTGCGCCGCTCAACGTCATGCCAGTCGTGGGCGACGACGAGCGGTGAGCGCTCCTCAGGGGGGATGCGAGGATGGCCGTCGCGGAGCCAGAGCACGTCGATCTCGATCACGTCGACCCCGGCCTCGACGGCTGCTCTGAAGCTCTCGATGGTGTTGCCGGGGCGGATCAGATCAGCCCCCTTGTGCCCGACTCGGATCATGCCTCGATTGTGCCTGGTCGGGGCGGCGGGCTCAGACGAGTTGGTTATCTGGGCGCCACGGCGCCCCGTATTGGCGAGTTCGGAATCCCCTGATAATCACGGCAATTTGCGAAATTCGCCGTTTTCCGGCGAAAACCCCTAACCCCGCGCTCCAAGGACATGCGGCGTCGCCCTCGCCGAACTTTCGGCGGTGGACCGCATGCCGAGCAGCTGGCTCGGGAGCCGCTGAAAGCGCCAAACCATCCGACGCCGTTGGGGCGGCGGCGGAAACAGGCGGCGTGCAAGTGATCTGAGACTGCGAACCCGGGAACTAGGGTTCTGTAGGCTGATCCCGAGGTCAGCACTGGCTGGCCCTGGTCCAGATGGAGTTAGCCAGTTGCGTATTGAGGACTACGGCCTAATTGGCGACATGCACGCCTCAGCGCTCATCGGTCGCGACGGGTCGATTGACTGGCTGTGCCTCCCGCGCTTTGACTCCCCATCGTGCTTCGCAGCCCTGCTAGGGGACG
Source organism: uncultured Solirubrobacterales bacterium (assembly GCA_963722965.1). Lineage (GTDB taxonomy): Bacteria > Actinomycetota > Thermoleophilia > Solirubrobacterales > 70-9 > DATLSM01. Next base: position 24,471 of record CAVROX010000012.1, read on the forward strand.
CGGATCAGGGTCGCTGGATTATTGCGCCAGTTGGGGAGGTGCGCAGCAGCTCTCGTCGCTATCGGCCGGGAACGCTCGTCCTGGAGACCGATTTTGAAACTGAGGACGGAGAGGTGCGCGTGATCGATTTCATGCCGCGGCGAGGTCAAGGGGCACCTCGTCTGATGCGCATCGTCGAGAGCTTAAGCGGACGCGTCCCAATGCGCACGGAACTCACGCTGCGTCCCGATTACGCGTCAATAACACCATGGATCGAACCAGCGCCGGACGGAATCATCGCGACAGCCGGGCCGGATTCATTCCGCCTCAGCACGCCGCTGGCACTCGAGCACAAGGACGGCACTGTAAGCGCTGACTTCATGGCAGCCGAGGGCGTGCGCGAGCGGCTGACCCTCTGCTGGCACCTCTCCTACGAAGGGGCACCCCTAGTTGAGGATCCCGACTCGGCGCTTGCCCGAACCGAGGCGTGGTGGCGTGAGTGGTCGGGTCGCTGCAGATATCAAGGTGAGTACCGAGACGAGGTCCTAACGTCGCTGAAGGTGCTCAAGGCGATGACACTTGAAGCGACCGGCGCGGTAATCGCAGCCCCCACCACGTCGCTGCCGGAGGACGTCGGCGGGATGCGAAACTGGGACTATCGCTACTGCTGGCTGCGCGACTCGGTGCTCGCGCTGGAGGCGCTGCTGATCGGCGAGTACACCGAGGAGGCACTCGCCTTTCGCGACTTTATGGCCCGGACCGGCACGGGCGACCCGGCCAAGATCCAGATCATGTACGGCGTCGGCGGAGAACGTCGACTGACAGAGTTCGAGCTAGAGGACCTGGCTGGTTACGAGGGGTCCAAACCCGTCCGCATTGGTAATGCGGCCTCCGAGCAGTTCCAGCTGGACGTCTACGGCGAGGTCATGGGAGCGGCATATCTCGGCGCGCAGCTTGTCGGCAGACTCGAGCAGCGCTACTGGCCCCGTTGGCGGTCGCTCGTCGAACATGTCGAGACGATATGGGGTGAACCTGACGATGGCATCTGGGAGACCCGCGGCCCGCGACGGCATTTCACCCATTCAAAGGTGATGGCGTGGGTCGTGTTTGACCGCGCTGTACGGCTCGTTGAGCAGTTTGAACTCGAGGCTCCCCTGGAGCGTTGGGAGCAAACTCGCGAGGAGATACACCGAGAGGTCTGTGAGAAAGGCTATGACGCTCAGCGCGGCACGTTCACTCAGTACTACGGGTCCAAGGAGCTCGATGCCAGCACTCTCAATATCCCCCTGGTGGGTTTTCTAGCGGGCACGGATGAGCGCGTGACCGGAACGATTGACGCAATTTGGCGCGAGCTCGGTCGCGATGGATTTGTCTCCCGCTATTCGACCGCCGAAACCGATGATGGCCTTTCAGGAGATGAGGGGCAATTCCTAGCATGTTCGTTTTGGCTTGTAAGCGCGTTGGCGCTCAACGGACGAATTGGAGAGGCGCGCACGCTGTTTGATCGGCTGCTGGCCTTGAGCAACGACCTCGGTCTCTTAGCTGAGGAGTGGGACGTAAAGCGACAGCGCCAGGTTGGCAACTTCCCGCAGGCGTTTAGTCACCTCACCCTCATTGGGGCAGCGCGTTCCATCTCAACGGCCGCGAACTCGGTCGCACCGGATGGCGCGACCGAGCGTTAATGCGGGAAACTAACCGGCCGCGAGTGCCTTTTGCTTGATCTGGTCGAACTCGGCCTGGTTGATTGCGCCTTTATCGAGGAGCTCTTTTGCGTTTGCAATCTGTGAGGCGGGGTCGTTCTGACCAGCGACGGACCTCACGTATTGGTCCATTTCGCCTTTGGCGGCCTGCTCCCGCTTGATCGTCCTTTCGGTCATGCCCTTGTGCTCGGCAATTAAATAGATGAACACACCTAGGTACGGGAGGATGATTATGAGGACAATCCACGCGACCTTCGCCAAACCTGAGGCGTCGTGGCGGCGAAACAGATCCCCGAAAACACTGAACAGAAGCCAGATCCAGATGAAGAACGCAAAGAAGATGAGCATCGTCCAAAAAACTTCGAGAAATGGATAGCTGTCAGCTAAAATCATGATTCAGACTCCTCAGCAATCGCCATGGCAAGGCCTAAGGCCTTGGCGATCGCACTTCCGGCGCCAGCCACCCGGGCGCTTCCGATCACGGGAGCAATGGCAATTAAAACGCCCTGAACCTGCTCGACACTTAACCCTAGGTCCGCAGCAGCTCCGAGGTTCAGGAGGTAGGAGGCCGGCGGCGCACCTGTGGACGCCAACGCGGCGATTCGTAGCAGCATGACGGTTTCGGCGTCAAGGCCGGAACTCTCCTCGATACCTTCATTCATCTTCACGAGAGTCTCAAGGACGGGTGCGTTTACTGCGTTTCCTGTGGCCATTCAACTGCTCCTTATAGAAACTTATTGATGTGTGAGCGATTTCTCGCTGTAGTCGATGTGGGCAGGAATCCAGCTTTGCTCGAAGCTAGAAGCGAGGTGTCATAGTGTAAACCGTAGTCCTAGGCAGCCTCTTCGCGGAAAACTACGCAGTCAAGGCGGCACTCAACGACTTGCAGGGATCGGCCCGTTCCGCATCGCTGACATCGATCTTGTCGCGAGCGCGGCGGTCCCTCTCCTCTTGCAACTTCCTTTCGGGGCCCTCCAACCGCTCCCAGGATTTCTTCAGCATCGTGTGACGTTCGGCCTGAGGATCGCGCGGAGTGAGCGCGATGAAGCCGAGGATTAAATGGGTCGATGGGCTCAAGGTGTTCTCGACGGCATCGACGGCACACGATTCGTCTAGACGAAGACGATTGCCAGCCAAGGGGGCGACGCTCACACCACCACCCGAGCAGATTGCGTTGTCTCTTGCACGAGCAGCTTCGCCGTGGTAGCGGCGAGTAGGCTCGGAAAAGGCGGTCGCGAAGTCAGTAAAAGCACGTCCACGGCGAGATCCAACCATTCATCGCGGTCCGCCGTACCGACCTTTTTAGCAGCACGTATGCGGCGAAGTACGGATTCCCACCCAGCCTGGGGAGCCTAGAGTTCCGGAAATTGGGGAGCCTAGAGTTCCGGAAATAGAGAAGAGGAGTCGTGGTGGACATTTTCGAGATCGAGGAGAAGCAGACCCTTAGACGCGAGGAGGTGGCGGAGAGACTGCACCTCTTGGCAGACATGCTCGCCCGCCAAAACGAGATCCAGTTCGAGCGCGGCGGAATGAAGATCACTGCTCACGTTGCCGACGTCGTCGAGATGAAGGTCGAGTTAGAGGTCGAGTCCGACGAGCGCGAGCTGGAGATTGAGCTTAAGTGGTGAATTGAAGAGTCCCGCTGGTGCGGGCTCGGCCCTAGGGCCGGCCCAGCCAGCATAATGGAGGCCGGCGTCACAACAGAGCCGGGAAGGGAAGGCTTCGGGCAGTCCTCGACTTGCCCTTCTGCTGTCGATGGCGATCATTGTGCTCGTCCTCGATACCTGGGTTGATGATCTCGATTTCGGCCGTCGTCAAGGATCTCGGCACGACGCTCAGCGGAGTTCAGTCTGCGATCGCGCTCGAGGCCCTGGTCTCTGCCGCCGCCATCCTGATCAGCAGCAAGGTCGGAGACCTCATCGGCCGCAAGCGAGCTTCGATCGCCAACAATCTCGACGAGGACGCCGAAGTCGTGAGCAACACCAAGCTCGAAGAGGATATCGCCCACAAGCCCAAAGCAGTGCAAGCAGAAGTGCTCGACATCAACAAGGACGCCACGAACCTCTCGCTGCAGGTCGCCCTGATCATCCCGATTCTCGCCAGCCTCATCGGGTTGTTCAACTGTTTCCGCATGATGCGGCTACCGGACGTGGCGCGATCGGCCTCTGTCGAAGGTGCGACCTTGGGCTGACCTGGCTTCACCAACTGCCTTCAAGAGGTACCGCCCGTCTCGATGATGAGAACTTGTCCGGGTTTCCTCAACCCCCATACCCCCCTCAACCTGCTGTGGGGAGAGGAGAAGAGCCCGATCGAAACCGGACAGGGATTCCTCTCGCTCGGCGTCAACTCGTGAAGGGCTAGGCCACCTGCGTCAATCCTGTATCGGTGTCACGCACGATGTGACCAGTATCGGATGACCCGCCGAGAACCGACTGCGCTGCAAGGGCCAAGTCGGGCTCGAAATTGAGCAGAGTTTCGAGGTGGCGCTCAGCCCAGGCGATCGCGAGTCCGGGGGGAACAGCCCCCCGTGAGGGGCCGTGCCCCCGGTCGAGTCGAACCGCCGGTCCTCTTTTGCCCCGGAGCCGGCTGGAAGCGCCCGGATTTTGGGCTGGCGCCCCCGGCTCTGGCAGTGGCGGTTCAGCCCCCGCGGCGATCGCAGTGCCGAAACGCTCAAACCAGGCGCGCCGGTTGCGCCACTCCACATCGAACTCATTGCATGCTTGGGCGACCCAGGGAGCATGGGCGTCGAGAGGTGCGAGCGGCACCAAAATGGAAGCGCTTTGGAGGAGCCGGGCCACGCGGCGCACGCGAGTGGCGCCGCCGATGAGCTGGGCGAGTCCATCGAGGTTCTGCCGGGCCGAGCTGTTCTCGGCAAGATACTCCCGGACCGTCTCGTCGAGCCGCAGGGCGGCTTCGCTCGCCTCCCGTCCGGCCTCCGCGGCCGTGCCTGACTCTCCACCTTTCAACAGCGAGGAAATCGTCAGATCGAGATAGCGCGAGGCGAGCACGTAAGTCGCGCCGAGAGCTTCCCGAAGTACCTCACCCGCCCCACGCGGTCACAGCAGGAGACCGGTCGCGAGACTGACGGCGCAACCTATCGCGACATCCTCGATCCGCACTACGCCCACCGTCCACCCAACCGGTGCGATCAGATTGAAGAGAACAACGACAGCGGTGGTGAAGCCCGCCTGCCCGGCGGCAAAGGAGATCGCCCTTGGCGAATAAGCAGCCAGCAAGATGGCAAAGGGGAGCACCGCCCAGAGAAGGCCAGTCTGGCCCCCGATCGCCAGCACGATGAGCCCGCCAGTGACGATGCCGACCACCGTTCCGGCGATCGCCTCGAGGGCGGTGGAGCCGGTGGCCAGGGCACTGGAGCGCAGCACCGACATCGTTCCGAGCACTACCCAGAAGCCGTTCTGGGTGTCTGTAACTCGGGCAACGAGGACGGCAAGGGCGAGCCCGGCCGCTGTGCGCAGGCTATTGCGCAGCCAGACCGATCGCATATCGGAGTGGGAACTCGCAAGGCGGCGGGTGAAGCGCAGGCGGGTCGCGTCTGGAGCGAGAGACGGGTCGGCCGGCGCGGTGGCGCCAGTGGCCTGCAACGCGTGGCGTCCGATCTGCAGCGCGCCGTACGCGAGCATGCGAAGCCGGAAGACCTCGTCCAGCTCGGCTGTAGGCACTCCTCGTCGGTTTCGCCGCGTGTAGCCGAGACCTTCGCCAGAAAGGCCCGTCCGATATCGGTGTGGGCTGCCGCCAGTACCCCGAGCAGTACCCCGAGCTCTTCGCCTCCGTCGCCGGGATCGTCCTCTGACAGTCGCCGTGCGGCGATTTGCAGGGCTGCCGCGACCGTCGCTTCCACGGCTGCACGCTCGCCGGCGAACCCGGCGCCTGTCGCTGCGGGCGCGGGTTGCTCGCGGGCGATCGGATCGAACGACACGAGGTCATCGACCAGACGACCGAGCGCTGCCAGCCTGCCGCCAACGCCGCTGGGACGGTGTGGCATGGCCACGAACTCGCGATGGACTCTGCTAACGGCCTGATTGGCGTTGGCGGCTAGATCGGCCAACTCGTCTGCTGTGGTCCCCCGGATCTCGTGTTTATCCGCCTCTACCGTTGCGACTGCTCTCATTAGATTGGCGAGCGCTCCAACCGCCTGCGAGGTCCTTTCGCGCAGGCGGTCGGGGGGTCGTCGAGGCCAGAGCAGGAAGGTCGCTGCGATCGAGAAGGCGGCCGCCAGGGCCCAGCCGGCTAGGCGCGCAGGGATCGCAGCCGGCGCTGCGGGCACCATCGAAGCCAGCACAAAGGCCAGAATTGCTGCTGACTGGGCCGCGGCCGCATACCCGTCGAGGACACCGGCGAACACGATCGTGAAGGCGGTGATCGCCATCGCGCCAACCGCCAGCCAGGTCATCTGCGAGCAGAGCGTCCCGACTGCGATCAAGACCGCGCCGCCTCCGACCAGCACCAAATAGGCGCAAAGCCGCTGGCGCCAGGAGCCGCCGAAATCGACGAAGACGAGCAGCGCGATAGATCCGAAACCCGCGAAAAGGGCCATTTCTGCAAGGCCGAGGACTTCCAGTGAGATCGCGAACGCCGCCGGTACGACGATCGCCGCGCGGATAGCGTTCTTTAGCGCAAACTTGCCCGGATCGGAGATCGCGAGCTTCATCACCCGACCATACTTGGACCTTTGTCCCCACTGGAGCAATCCCGGGAACGAGACTAGGACCTCCGATCATCGAGCCATACCCCAAGCATCGCGGAACTGCTCAGTTATGTAGATCTGAATTGCGGCGTCGTCCGATTGGTGAGAAGGTTGCTGTGATGCCCGTTACTCGGCAACGAATGACGAACAACCAGGATGGTTAGCAGGATGAACCCAGGTCCGCTGAGCGCAGTCAGTCTCGGAAAGACCGACCTGGAGGTCTTCCCGATTGCCTTCGGCACCTGGCAGCTAGGTGGTGAGTGGGGTGAGTTTGACCAAGACGAGGGGATAGCCGCGATTCGACGCAGCCGCGAACTCGGGGTAAACCTCTTTGACACTGCCCAGGGATACGGTTTCGGGGCCTCAGAGCGGCTCCTTGGTGTGGCACTGCGAGACGATCTCGACCACCGCCGCGATGAGGTCGTGATCGCAACCAAGGGTGGCCTGCGGATGACCGACGACGGCCTCATCCGCGACTCGAGCCGAGCCTGGCTTCGCAGCGGGGTCGAGGACAGCTTGAAGGCACTCGGGGTGGATTACATCGACCTCTACCAGGTGCACTGGCCCGACCCTGCGGTGCCCTTCAGCGAGACTGCGGCGGCTCTTCAAGAGCTCGCGGACGAAGGGAAGATCCGCCACGCCGGAGTCTCGAACTTCGACGTGGATCAGATGCAGGAGTTCGCGCGAACACGGCCGGTGGAGACGATGCAGTCCCCATACCACCTATTCCGGCGAGACATCGAGCCTGAGGTGCTCCCCTACGCACAGGTACAGGACATTGGGGTCCTCGTCTACGGACCACTTTCGCATGGGCTTCTCACTGGAAGCATGAGTGCCGAAACTTCGTTTGCTGACGACGACTGGCGAAGCGCGAGTCCTGTATTCCATGGCAGTGCCTTCGTTAGGAACCTAGAGGTCGTCGATCAGCTCAAGCGATTCGCCGCCGACTCGCTGGGCAGCACAGTCGCCCAGCTCGCTATCGCCTGGACGCTGGCGAATCCGGCGGTGGACGTCGCCATCGTCGGCGCACGGCACCCCGCTCACATCCAAGCAAGCCTCGCAGCCGCCGAGCTGAACCTGAGCGGGGCGAACCTTGAGCACATCGAGCAGATCATGGCGGGATCGGCACCCGTCGGAGGGCCTTCGCCGGAGGCAATGCCATCCGCCGAATAGCCATACAGCCCAAAATCGCGTGAGAAAGGGGTACTGAGATGCCCGCGACTCAAAAGCCACTCCCCTCGATCGGATTCGTCGGCCTCGGGCACATGGGTGGCAATATGGCCGCCCGCCTCCTAGCGGCCGGGTACGTGGTCTACGGCGAGGCAAGGAGCAAAGAGCGTGCACAACATCTCGTTGACGGAGGCCTGAGGTGGTGCGATACGCCACGCGAGCTCGCCGCGGCGGTGGAGATCGTTTTCACCTCGATTCCCGACGACACCGCGCTCGAGGATGTGGCAGCCGGGCCCGACGGGATCCTTGCCGGTCTAGAGGGCGGCAAGGTGTGGGTCGACGTAAGCACTGTGAGCCCGCGCGTCAGTCGCGAGGTGGCCGAGCGCGTACGCAGGAGGGGAGCGCTCATGCTGGACGCGCCTGTCTCTGGGAGCGTCCCCCAGGTGCAGTCGGGGACGCTGACGATCATGGTCGGCGGTGACGGGCAGGCCTACAACCGCGTCGAGCCGGTGCTCCACGAGCTGGGGACGCCGACGTATGTTGGGAGCAACGGTCAGGGGCTGGTGCTCAAGCTCGCGGTCAACATTAGCCTCGCCGTACAGATGCTGGCGTTTTCGGAGGGACTCCTTCTCGCCGAGCGCGACGGGGTCGACCCGCAGCTCGCCGCCGAGGTGATGAGGACCAGCCCGATTGGCTCGCCGATGCTGAAGGCGCGTGCACCGCTCGTGCTTGACCTCCCAGAGGACGCCTGGTTCGATGTGAGTCTGATGCAAAAGGACATCCGTCTCGCCCTGGAGACCGGCGACGAGCTGAATGTGCCATTAGCCTCGGCCCGCGTCGCAGAGGAGGCGTTGACCAAGGCAAGCGAACTCGGCTACGAGCATCGGGACATCGCGGCGCTATTTCAAACTCTCACGTTGGGGAAAGCCAGCGAAAGCGTCGCTGAGAGCTGAGGGACGCCCCAGGTCAATGGCGATCTGGCCGATCGAATCGCCTGAGTTCTAGACGAGATGGATCGCCTCAGCACGGAACTTCGGCGGATACGGCGGTCTGGTTCGTGGCACTTTGACTCCCTCCGGGAGCGCTTTGCTCCCAACTGGTCAAGTGTCCACGAAAGCGGGTCAGGCCCACGCGGTGGGCGAGCTATGGCTCGCCCCACCCGGCTTCACACCCGGCCCTTTTCAGGACCCACGCGGTGGGCGAGCTATGGCTCGCCCCACCCGGCTTCACACCCGGCCCTTTTCAGGATGACTGCGACGATAGAGGCGCTGTGCTCTGGCCTGGGGTGCTAGGGCTGGGACGTCTCGTAGACCGGGAACTCCTTGATGTCGGGAACTGTCGTAGCTGGCGGGTCAACAGCGGCGACCGCTGGGCTGATTCGCTCCTGAGCAAAGCGGTCGAACTGCTCGCGTGAAGCCCAGAAGTCGATAACCCCCCAGCCCCCGTCGATTGGCCCGGAAGCGTGATAGAGCAAGCCGTCCGGCGGATTGTTGTCGGCGTCAACGCTGGCGCGAATTTGGTCGAACTGATCTTGGTTGATGCCGGCGAGCTTGATCCTGATTCCTACGGTCATAGAGTTCCTCTCGTGTTGGGGCAACGGAATCTACTCTTATGCCCGAACCTGCCCTGCCAGCGCCCCCCAAAACCGCGAGCCTGGCCAGTGGGTGGATACTCCTCGCCGGGGAGGCTATTGACCGCCAACAGCAAGCCGCTAAATCCGGCTCCCAACCCCTTCGCAAGCAGGTCAAATGCTTCTGCTGGCACCAATGGGACCCAGTGCCGGTATAGAGCCGGGCGTCAACCCCACAGTTGCCCATCCTGCCGATCCAATGGAGGGAAGGCGACGCATCCTGGCGTCATCTTCTATTCCTAGAACTGGCCCGTAACCGAGTCGGGCGAGCTCGGCACCCCCGTTAGCTGCCCCCTTAGCAAATCAGCGGCAAACCGCTCTGGAATACGGTGGACCTAGAAGAGTTGATTCTCGCCCGCGAAGATCTCGCTGACCGAGTCATCGGTGAAGATCCGGCGGATTGAGTCGGCGAAGGTGCTCGCGGTAGAGAGCACGGTGATGTTTTCGGGGGCCCCGGGGCGCAGCGGCACCGTGTCGGTGACGACGATCCGCTCGATTCCCGAGTTCTCGTAGGCGAGGCGCTCGTAGGCGGGGCCGGAAAATACGCCATGGGTGGCGCAGGCGATCACCCGTGCCGCTCCCTCGTCGAGCACGGTCTGGGCCGCCGCGCACAGCGTCCCCGCGGTGTCGATCATGTCGTCGACCAGGACGGCGGTGCGGCCCTTAACGTCGCCGACCACGTAGCCGATCTCGGCCACCTGCTGGGCGGGGCGCTCCTTCTCCATCACCGCCCAGTGGGTCCCGATGCGGCGGGCGAAATTGCGCGCGGTCTTCACCCGACCGGCGTCGGGGGAGACGATCACCAGCTCGTCGGTGAGGTTTTGGTCGACGAACCACTGGGTCAGCATTGGCATCGCTGTCATGTGGTCGACCGGCACGTGGAAGAAACCCTGGACCTGGCCGGCGTGAAGGTCCATGGTCAGCACGCGGTCGACGCCGACCCCCTCCAGGCACTTGGCGACGATGCGGGCAGAGATCGGCTCGCGGGGGGCCGACTTCTTGTCCTGGCGGGCGTACCCATACCAGGGCATCACCGCGATGATCCGGTGAGCGGAGGCGCCCTGGGCGGCGTCGATCATCGTCAGCAGCTCCATCAGCGAGTCGTTCGGCGTCATCGCCGTCTGCTCGCTGGCACAAGTGGACTGGACGAGGAAGACATCGGCACCGCGGATCGACTCCTCGTAGCGGCAGTAGACCTCACCATTGGCGAAGGTCTTCAGCGTCGCCTGGCCGACGTCAAGGTCGAGCTTGCCGGCAACCTTGGCGGTCAGCTCCATCGAGCTGCGCCCGCCGAAGATCATCAACCGCTTCGAGTAATCGTACGGGATGGCGGTCGCCGCCTGGGGACGCTCCTCGATCGTGCTCACGTGCTCTGCTCCTCGGTCTTTTGCTTCGCGTAGCCCTCGATGTTGCGTTGGTCGTTCTTGCTCACGGCGAGCGCGCCCTCGGGCACGTCGTCGATGATCACCGCTCCCGCCCCAGTGTAGGCGCCGTCCCCGACTTCTACCGGGGCGACCAGCATCGTGTCAACGCCGATGCGCACTGCGCTGCCGATAACCGTGCGGTTCTTGCGGAATCCGTCGTAGTTGGCGGTGATCGTGCCGGCGCCGAGGTTGCTGTCGGGGCCGACCTCGGCGTCCCCGACGTAGGAAAGATGGGGAACCTTTGCTCCCTCGCCGATCCGCGAGTTCTTGATCTCAACGAAGGAGCCCGCCTTCGCACCGCGTCCAAGGGCGGCAGCGGGTCGCAGGTAGGCGAAGGGGCCGACCGAGCAGTCATCGAGGACCTCGCACTCGACCAGGTAAGAGTGCGGAACGGTGACCCGCTCGCCGAGCTTGGTGTCAGTCAGAGTGCTCAGCGGGCCGACCACAGAACCGGCGCCGATCTCGGTGTTGCCGCGCAGGCTGGTGCCCGGCTCGATCCTGGCGTCGGGGGCGATCTCGACCCCGACCTCGATCCAGGTCGAGGCGGGGTCGACCACGGTGACGCCGGCGAGCATGTGGGCAGAGAGGATGCGGCGCCGTGCCTCGGCCTCGACGGCAGCGAGGTCACCGCGATCGTTGACTCCCATCGTCACCGCGAGGTCATCGGCGAGGTGGGCGGCAACGGCGTGGCCCGCCTCGCGGAGGGCCGGGAGGACGTCGGGAAGGTAGTACTCGCCCTGAGCGTTGTCGTTTGAGAGGACGGAGAGGGCACTGGCCAGCGGACCCGCGTCGAAGGCGTAGGTGCCCGCGTTGACCTCGCGGATCGCCAGCTGATCGGGGCTGGCTTCGCCCGCCACTTTGACCTCAACCACGCGCTCGACCTCGCCTGAGGGTCCACGAAGGACGCGACCGTAAGCGGCGGGGTCATCGAGCTCGATCGTCAGCATCGTCGCGGCGGCGGCGGAGGCGGCGTGCGCAGCGAGCAGAGCCGCGATCGTCTCGGTCGAGATCAAAGGCACGTCACCGGAGAGGACGAGGACCGTCTCGCTTTCCGCCACCAGGGGCAGCGCCGCGCGGATGGCGCCCCCGGTGCCATCGGCCTCGGGCTGGATGACGGTCTCGACGCCCCCTGGCAGGCCGGCGGAGATGTCTCGCCCGGGCGAGACGATCGCGACGATCCTCCCGGCGCCGGCCTCACCGGCGGCGAGGATCGGCCAGGCCGCCATCGGCCGTCCGCAGATCGGATGCAACATCTTCGGCACCGACGAGCGCATGCGGGTGCCCTCTCCGGCAGCCATGACGAGAACAAGCGGTGAACTCACCGGGGAATCGTCAGTCGCGCCTCGGCTGCTCCTGCGGCTATCTCTGCTCTCGCGCCAGCTCCTTGCCGAGGAGGGCGACGCTGGTCAGGGTCCAGCCGGCGAAGATCAGGTCGACCCCGACGAGGAGGCCGATCGCCCAGTCGGCGGAGCTGGGGAACTTGGCGAGGACGAGGATGCCGATCAACAGGCCTGCCACACCGCTGAGGCCGAGCAGACCGGCGTTCCGCTGACCTCGGACCGAAAAGGCGACGGCGATCCGGGTAACACCCATGAAGAGGAAGTAGATGCCGAGGACGAGGGTGAGGGTGAGGGTGCCGTTATGCGGTTCGATGATCAGCCAGAGGCCGACGATCACGGTCAGCAAGGCCCAGATCAGGCGGAGGACCACGGTCCCGACCGAGCGGGCAGTGAAGGCCCCGGCGATCTGGAACGCTCCCGCGATCAGCAAGATCCAGCCGATGAAGATCGCCGTCCCGACCGAGGCGAGGGCCGGCACGAGGATCGCCACGCAGCCGAGCAGGATCGCCAGTACGCCAACGATCATCAGCCCCTTCCAGCTGCGCGCGAGTCCCTCGCGAACTTCCGGGTCGATCAGGGCTCTCCCCAACTCCATCCCAAAAAGACCCTAGGCGCCCACTCGGACATCTCAACCCGACTGCCCTGGCGCTATCGTCGCTGGCGGTCCGGGGTGGTGTAATCGGCTAGCACGCCAGGTTTTGGTCCTGGAAGCGGGGGTTCGAGCCCTCCCCCCGGAGCTGAAATACCTACTCCTCCGAGGACCTTGGGACCTTGCCCGCCTCGGCGCCTGGCTCCATCGCCGGGCCTCGGGGGGAGGCGATGCCGAGCACCCGCATCGCCTTCAGGCCGAGTCCGAGCTTCTCGCGGCCCTCGGTTGCGGAGACGTCGTGACCGCACAGCTCCTTGACCCGCTCGAGGCGGTAGCGGATCGTGTGGCGGTGGGTGAAAAGCTGTTTGGCGGTTGCGGCGACGTTGCCGTCGTTGTCGAGGTAGGCCTCGACGCGTCGCCACCAGCTCGGTCTCGTACTGCTCATCGTAGGCGGAGAGCGGCTCGATCGTCTCGGCGTAGAAGCGCTCCAGCTCGCGCGGGTCCTCGCTCATGGCCGGCAGCAGCAGCCGGTAGGCGCCGGTGTCCTCGAAGGCGAGCAGGGCTCGGCCCTCGGCCTCGCCGACGTTTACCGCCAATCGCGCCTCGCTGCCGGAGCGGTAGAGATCCACCGGGTCCCCGGCGCGGCGGCTGCGACCGATCGTCAGGTGGAATCCGGCAAGGCTGTCCGCCAGCTCCCGGGCCAGGCCGGTGGCGGCGCGGGCGAGCTGCTCATCAGCCGGACGCGGGGACGATTACCGCCACCTCGGCGGCGACTTCGCCTCCCTTGGCGGCGGCCAGCGCACCGGGGGCCAGTGCCCGCAGCGCCCGCAGCGCCAGGGTCATCACCCGCGACCGCCATTCGCCGGTCTGGGCAGCGCGCGGCGCCGCGCGCACGATCAGCACCCCCGCCCCCTGCTCGAGGTCGGCGCCAAGCTCGGCGGCGCGGGCGATGATGTCGCCCCGATCTGTCACCTCACGGTCCAAAACAGCTTCGACGAAAGCCCCCGCCATCTCCTCGCTCTCCCACTCCGGCGAGCGGGAGCGCTCCAACTCCAGCGCAAGAAGGGTGCTCACCATGCGTGCGATCGCGGGATCGGGGGCCTCCGGGGCGCGATAGCGCAGCTCACCGACCGCATTGTCGGCGACCCGCAGCACGACCGAGGTCACGTCCGCCCCCGCCGAGAGCAGCCTCTGCTCCTGGCTCGGAGATGCCCCCGCCACCGCGAGCACCGCGCTGGAGCGATCGATCAGGACGATGCTGGCGCCGAGCACGCGGGCTGCTGCGCGGGCCACCGCGGGCAGCCCGGCACCCTGCTCGACCGCCTCGGCCAGCCGGTCCAAAGGCCCGCTCTCCCCGCCTTTTGCGGGCGTTTTCTGACCTTTTGCGGTCGGGGACACCGACCATTATCCCCGGCTAGTTGCCGTGGAGAAAGTTGACGATGTCGTTGTAGTAGTAGACGAAGAGCAGGCCCACCACGACCCCGATCACGACGAGGACAAACAGCACGAAAAGCGAGAGGAAACCGGCAGCGGTCTTCTCCCAGATCCTGCCGTAGGAGCTGAGCGCGGGGGAGAGGATCAGGGTGATGAAGGCGATCAGGCTGATCAGCCCCGCCGCGCCGAACAGCAGGTACTGGTTGCCGATCTTTGTCAGGGCGAAGGGGGTCACCGCCCTGGATTTTGGCGCACTTGGGAGATGACCAACGCCAGCGCCGCACAGAGGGAGAACGCCGCAACGCCGAGCGCCCAGCCGGCCGTAACGTCGCTGAGGTAGTGGACGCCGAGGTAGACGCGGGAAAGGCCAACAAGCGCGGTCAGCGCGATCCCCGTCGCGACCACCGCTGCGCCCCACGCCATCCCGGGCCGCAGCCGGATGACGATCGTCACCGCAAGCCACACGTAGAGGACCGAGTAGGCCGCGTGCCCGCTCGGGAATGAGGACCCCGAGAAGCCGACCAAGGGTTCGGGCGGGCGTGGTCGGTCCACCGCGGCCTTGATCTGGTGGAAGCCGAGCGCGCTCAGCGTCATCCCGGCGATCAGGACCGTGAGCTCCGTCCACCTCCTGCGGGTGGCCAAAAAGACCGCACACAGCAGCGCCATGCCCCAGGCCACGACGCCCGAGCCCAGTGCCGTGACGAGTTTCGCCAGCTCGGTCAGCCAGCCGGTGCGGATGCCTTCGACGATTTCCATCGCGGTGAGATCGCCCGGAGTCGGGCCCGGTTCGTGGCCGAGGACGACGGCGTAGGAAATCAGGACGAAGAGGGAGACGGCGATGGTCGCCAGCAACGAGGTGAGCTCCAACCCGAAGGTCCCCCCGGGTGTGACCCGATCCCAGAGGAAGCGAAGCTGAGGCTGGAAGCGTCTGCCGAGGACGATCAGCCAGCGGGTTGCCCGATGGCGCCCCATCCAGCTCGCCGCGGCGCGGCGGTTCTCTGCCTCCCGGAAGTGGCGGTAGAGGACGATGAGCCCGACCAGCACGACGATCAGGGCGCCGAGCAGGAAGGCCCCGGTGCCGGCGTACTTGGCAGCAGTGTCGATGCTGCGCGAGAAGACGTAGCCGATCAGGATGTGGGCGGTGACGAACAGCCCGCAGCCGAGGACGCTGTAGGGGACGAAGTCGCGGTAGCGCATACCCGAGCTGCCCGCGACAAACGGCGCAAATGCCCGCAAGAGGCTGACGAAACGACCGATGAAGATCGTCTTGCCGCCGTGCCGGGAGAAGTAGTCCTCGACTTTCTCAAAGCGCTCGTGACTGACCCCGAAGCGAGGCCCACGGCGGATCACGAACTCCCGCCCCAATCTGCGACCGATGAGGAAGCTCGTCGTATCTCCCGCCCAGGCCGCAAACCAGGCGATCCCGATCAGCAAGTAGATGCTGATCGCGCCCTGGCCGGCGACTGCGCCGCCAAGCAGCATCACGGTCTCCCCCGGGACAATGATGCCGACGAAGGCGCCGACCTCGGCGAAAGCGAAGACGCCGACCAGCAGGTAGGTCCAAGCACCGAGCGTGTTGGAGATTTCCGCCAGCAGCCTGTGGAGGTTGAGCTGGCCCAACTGGCGGCTGAGCAGGTAATAGCCGGCAATCACCGCCGCCGCGACGATTGCCACAGCTAGCCGTTTGCGCCTGGCGGCCAACGTGCCCACCACCCTCACGGCGCCCTCCCCGCTGCACAGACGATCGCGTCATCGCGGTCGATGCGGGCGGCGGCACCATGGGCGGCGGCGATGTCGGCGAAGATGCCGAAGGCAGTCGGGCCGGAGCCGCTGAGAAGGGCGACGGGGGCACCGGCCTCGCGCAGCGCCTCAAGGGCATCGCCGATCTCAGGGCGCAGGGAACGGGCGGCTGGCTCGAGATCGTTGGTGAGCAGGTCCGTGTAGGCGAGCGGGGAGGCGCCGCCTCCTGCGAGCGCGCGAAGGCGGCGGGCAAGGTCGGTCAGCTCGGCCGCGTCGCGGCCGAGCCCGAGTCGGTCGGCCTCAGCGAACACCTCCGCGGTGCTCAGCCCGCCGCCGCCGGGCAGCAGAATGACGCCATGGGGCACGGGTTCGGGCAACCGCTGCATGCGCTCACCAGCGCCTTCCACCAGCGCCAGCGCGGGGACCAGTTGGGAAGGCACGTCGGCGCCGATCGCGGCGGCAAGCGCGGGAAGGTCATCGACCCCACCTGAGGCAAGCCGCAGGATCGCGGCGGCGTCCGCGCTGCCTCCGCCCAAGCCGGCGCCGACTGGGATCCGCTTCTCGATCCGCACGCACAGGGGGGGGTGCTCCCAACCCCTCGCGCGCAGGGCGGCCAGCGCCCGAGCGGCGAGGTTCTCGCCCTCGACGCCGGGGCAAACCACCTCGTCGCGCTCCCCCCCGCTGACGGTGAGCAGGTCGGCGAGGGCGAGGGGCTCAAACAGGGAGCAGAGCTCGTGCAGCCCGTCCCGGCGACGGGAACCCAGGTAGAGGCAGAGGTTGAGCTTGGCGGGGGCGTGGACGAGCATCGTGCGGGCTTCCTGTTCTCAGGGGTCGGGGTGGAGCTTCTTTGAAAGCGCGAGGAACTCCTCGGCCGACAAGGTCTCAGCCCGGGCGTCCGCGGGTAGACCGAGCTCGACCAGTGCGGCGCGGGCGGCCGCCATTTCACCCGGGTTGACGTGCTCCAGCGAACGGGCGAGGGACTTGCGGCGGTGGGCGAAGGCGGCACGCACCAGAGCGCTGGTATCGGGGTCAGCGCCCGGGCCCCGGCGGCGAAGGCGCAGGATCGCGGAGTCGACCCGTGGAGGGGGTCGGAAGACGGCGGGATCGACTCTGCGCACCAGCTCGACTTCGCAGGCGATCTGCGCGATCACGCTCGCCGAGCCGTAGGTGCGGCTCCCGGGCCCAGCGCGCAGCCGCTCGGCGATCTCGCGCTGCACCATCACCGTCCAGTTCCCGACCGAGGGCAGCAGCTCGATCGTGCGAAGTATCAGCGGGGTCGCCACCGAGTAGGGAAGATTGGCGACGACGGCGCTCGGAGCTGGACGCAGCGCGGCGAGCTCGAGCCTCATCGCGTCACCCCACTGCAGCTCGACGTTGGGCAGGGCTGTGATTGGGGCAAGCGCGGCCGTGAGCGATCGATCGATCTCAACCGCGTGGACGTGGGCCGCGATCGAAGCCAGGCGCTCGGTCAATACGCCCTCCCCCGCGCCCACCTCCAGCACCACGTCGGCAGGAGCCAGGCCGGCATCGCGGACTATCGCGTCGAGCAGGTTGGGATCGGTGAGGAAGTTCTGGCCGAGCCTCACCACCCGAAAACGGCCCTCGCGTTCTCCTCAACCATTGCCTCCAACTGCGCATAGGAGAGGCCGCGGACCTCAGCCAGAGCCCGGGCGGTCGCAAGGACGTTGGCGGGCTCATTGGACTCGCCCCGCATCTCCTGCGGGGTCAGGTAAGGCGCGTCGGTCTCGACCAAGATCAACTCGGCGGGCAGTTGGGCGGCAGCGGCTCGCAGCTGGTCAGAGTTCGGATAGGTGGCGTTGCCCGCAAAGGAGCACCACCAGCCGCGCGCAGCGGCATCACCGGCTCTCTGCGGCGCCGAGAAGCAGTGCAAGATGACCGGGTGCCCCGGCGCCCGAGCGTCGAGCGTGGTGAAAACCTCGTCGATCGCCCCGCTGGCGCCCTCGGGGTCGCGAGCGTGGATTACGATCGGCAAACCGAGATCTACCGCGATCTCGATCTGGGCGGCAAAGGCGCGGCGCTGCTGGGCGGGGCTCGCCGACTCTCGGTAGTAGTCGAGCCCGGTCTCGCCGATTGCCCGCACTTTCTCGTGCAGCGCGAGCCGAGCGATCTCCGCCGCCTCCTGCTGATCGAAGCCGCTCGCCTCGGTCGGGTGGTGGCCGACAGAGGCGAACACCTCCTCGTTGCGCTCGGCCCCCTCAATTGCCCGGGCGTTGAAATCGCCTCCCAAGCCGACGTTGAGCATCCGCGCCACACCGGCCGCGCGCGCCGCCGCGACCACCTCGACCTCGGGTCGCTCGCAGAGGAACAGATGGGTGTGGGAATCGATCATCGGGCCGGTGGCTCGACCTTGGGAAACAGCGGCGGGAGGCGCTCAATTCCCTGCCCGCCGGGTCGAGAGCCGAGCTCGGCCAGTGCCCGCGAGTCTTCCCCGAGCGCCTCGAGGACCCGCTCGGCGGTGCGCGGAAGGTAGGGCGCGAGCAAGAGCGTCGTCACCCGCAGGCCCTCGACCAAGCTGTAGAGGACCTCGTCGAGGCGCTCGGGGTCGGCCTCCTCGCGGGCAAGCTCCCACGGCTTTGACTCCTCGACGAAGCGGTTGAGCCGCCGCACGAGCCGCCAGCCCTGATCCAGCGCATGGCTCAGCTCGGCGCGCTCCAGCAGCGCCCCAAAACGCGCCACGGCGCCCTCGAAATCCTCGGCGAGCACCGGGTCGGCAATCGCCACCGGGACGGTGCCGGCACGGTAGCGATCAACCATCGCGGTGACGCGGCTGGCAAGGTTGCCGTAGTCGTTTGCCAGCTCGGTCTCATAGCGCGCCTCAAAGCCGGCGGTCGAGATCGAGCCGTCCTGGCCGAAGCTGACCTCGCGGAAGCAGTAAAAGCGCAGCGCGTCGGCGCCGAAGCGATCGATCGCCTCAAACGGGTCGAGCACGTTGCCGAGCGACTTCGACATCTTCTTCTCGCCCATCAGCAGGTAGCCATGGATCGCCATTCGCCGCGGCGGCTCGAGGTCGGCCGCCCACAGCAGGGCGGGCCAGATCACGGCGTGAAACTTGAGGATGTCCTTTGCCATCACCTGCATGTCGGCTGGCCAAAAGCGCCCGGTCAGGTCCTCCCCCGCGCGGGCGAAAGTCAGCGCGGTGACGTAGTTGAGCAGCGCGTCAAACCACACGTACATGCGCTGGCCAGGGTCCCAGGGCAGTCGCATCCCCCACTTCAGCTTCGGCCGCGAAAGCGAGACGTCCTCCAGCCCCTGCTTGATGAAGGAGATCGCCTCGTTGCGGCGGAAGTCAGGTACGACGAAGTCGGGCCGCTCCTCGTAGAGGCCTTCGAGTTGGGCCTGGAAGGCCGAGAGCCGGAAGAACCAGTTCTCCTCACGCTCGCGCTCAAGCGCAATCTCGTGGATCGGGCAGCTCTGCCCGGGCCCCAGCTCGCGCTCAGTCTTGAAGTCCGCACAGCGCGGGCAGTACCAGCCTTCGTAGACCCCCTTCGTCACCCAGCCGTTGTCGAAGACGCGCTGCATGATCTCGGCGACCTTCTCGGCATGGCGGGGGTCGGAGGTGCGGATGAAGAAGTCGTTGGTCGCGTCGATGATCGGCATCAGCGCTTCAAATTTGGCGGCGTTGCGGTCGGCCAGCTCCTGCGGCGAGATCCCCTCGCGCTCGGCCGCCGTCTCGATCGGCTCTCCGTGCTCGTCGGTACCGGTGAGAAAGAAGACGTCCTCCCCGCGCTGGCGCATATGACGGGCGAGGACGTCGGCGGCCATCGTCGAGTACGCGTGGCCCAAGTGCGGCTCGGCATTGACGTAGTAGATCGGGGTCGTGACGTAGTAGCTCACCGCCGCGCCTCCCTGCCGGTCAGCGCTTTGTAGAGGTCGTTGGCCCTGGTGCCGGTCAGCGCCGCGACGACGCTGGCGGCGGCGCGCGGCCGGGCCCCGGACTGGACCAGGTGGCGCAGCGCGTCAACGGCGAAGCCGACGTCCTCGTCGTGCTCCCCGGAGGAGGCCGGCCCGATAACCAGCACGATCTCCCCCTTCACCTCGCCGCGGAAGCGCCGCGCCAACTCTGCCAGCGAGCCCCTCGCGATCTCCTCGTGCACCTTGGTCAGCTCGCGGCAGACGGCGGCAGGTCGCTCCGGGGCGATCGTCGCGAGCGCGGCAAGGGAGTCGCCGACCCGCCGCGGTGACTCGAAGGCGAGCACCGTCTCGGTCGAGCGCAGCACCCGCTCCATCTCCCCGGCCCGCTTGGGCAGGAAGCCCTCAAAGCGCCAGCGGTCGGTCGGCAGCCCCGAGGCGACCAGCGCCACCGGCACCACCGAGGGCCCGGGCAGGACGCTCACATCCAGGTCCCGTTCGATGCAGCGGCGGATCAGGCGGTAGCCAGGGTCAGAGATGGCCGGCATTCCCGCGTCGGAGACGAGGGCGACGGTGTCGCCACGCTCGATCCGCTGGGCGAGCTCGGTCGCCCGTGCAGCTTCGTTGCCCTCGTGATTGGACACGAGCCGGGGCGCCGGGTGGATGCCGAGCCGGTCGAGCAGACTGCCGGTGCGGCGGGTGTCCTCGCAGGCAATGTAATCGGCGCTGACCAGCGCGTTGCGGACCCGGGGTGTGAGGTCCTCGAGGTTGCCGATCGGGGTCGGGCAGACGATTAGCGCCCCCGCCATCAATCCCCTTCCCGTTCCAGCTCGATCCGCGCCATCGCCGCGGCACCGACCATGCCGGCGTCGGGACCGAGTTGGGCCTCGATCACGGGTACCCGGTTCATCGGCGCCAGGGCCCGCTCGCGTAGCTCACGCCGAGCGGGCTCGAGCAGCAACTCACCTGCCGCGATCACCCCGCCGCCGACGACGATCGCATCGGGGTCGAAGATGTTGGCGAGGCTGGCGAGGGCGACGCCGAGGCGGCGGCCGACCAGCGCAAAGACCGCGACTGCGTCCTCGGCCCCGGCAAGCGCCAGCTCGGTTACCGCCCTGCCGTCGATCGGTCTGCCCTCGGCCAGCAGCCGACCCAAGGGGGAGTCCGGTCGCCGCTGCGCCGCGAGATGCGCCTCTCGGCCAAGCGCCGTGCCCGAGGCGAGCGCCTCCACACAGCCGCTGCCAGGGCAGCTGCCCTGGCAGCGCGGGCCATCCATCTCGATCACCATGTGGCCGAGCTCGGCGGCGGCCCCGGTGGAACCGCGGTAGAGCTCGCCGTTCAGGATCAGCCCGCCGCCGATTCCGGTCCCGACGGTGATCATCACCACGTTTCGCATCCCCTGCGCCGCCCCGCGGAGGTGCTCGGCGAGAGCGGCGACGTTGGCATCGTTGTCGACGAATACCGGTAGGCCAGTCCGCTCAGAGACGAGCTTGCGGATCGGCAGCTCGCGGATCGGCAGGTTCACCGCGGAGACGGCGACACCGCGCTGGCGGTCGATTGTGGCGGGGATCCCGAGGCCGACGGCCTCCACCCCGGGCCGCGCCCGATGCGCCTCGCCGACCTCCCGCACCAGAAGGTCGAGAAGCTCCTCCCCATCCTGTCCCCTCGAGGCCTCGCGGCTCTCCCAGAGCACCACCGAGTCGCCGTCAAGCACGCCGACGAGCATCTTCGTACCACCCAGATCGACCCCGATCGTTTCCCCTGCTGTCACGAGTAACTCGGGAAGGGCTGGCGGCAGGCGACCGGAGGCGTAGGCATGATTCCCGGAGTCTTTCATGCCCACCAATGGCGAGCAGCAGCCCCCGGGGCCACCCGATTACAAGGTCTACCGGTCCCGCAGGGGCCTCCTGTCCCGGTTGCGGACCCCTGACCTCTCCGGCCTGAGAGAGCGAACGAAGCGATCCTCCAAGCGCCCTGAGGCTGAGCAGCGACCCGGGCGCAGGGGGAGCAGACCACGACGCCGGTGGACCCCCAAACGGGTGCTCAAATGGGTGGCGCTGGCGGCGCTGGGCTGGATCTTGTTGAGCTTTCTCGCCTTCGCGATCTCTGCCCAGATCCAGTCGTCCAAGCTCGCCGGGGAAGCCAAGGACGCCCTGCACGGCAACCCGTTCCTGCTTCCCAGCGCCCAGACGATCCTGGTGATCGGCACCGACGCTCGCCCGACCAACTCAAAGGAACCGGGCGCTGCCCCCTCGCAGCGGTGCTTCGAACAGCAAGCTCACGGCGAGGCGCCGCACGGGAGCTGCTCGGCGGGCCAGTTCCGCTCCGACACCCTGATGCTGATCCGGGCCGGCGGCGGGGCTTTCCGCAAACTCTCGATCCCACGCGACAGCTACGCCGAAATTCCCGGGCTGGAACCGCAGAAAATCAACGCGGCCTACTCCTACGGCGGCGCGGCGCTGACGGTCAAGACGGTCGAAAAGTTCCTCGGCATCAAGATCGACCATCTCGCGATCGTCGACTTCACCGGATTCGAAAAGCTGATCGACGCGATCGGCGGGGTCGAAGTCAACGTCCCGCATAGGCTCTGCGCCCAGATCTCAGGCGGCGCCGGGCACGGACAGGGAGGGATCACGCTGCGCCTCAATGCCGGGGAGAACACCCTCGATGGACAGCAGGCGCTGGCCTACTCGCGGGTGCGCGAGCCCGAAGAATGCCCGGGCCCGGGCAAGAGCGCCTACAGCCTCGGCTACAACGATCTCGACCGAGAGAAAGCCCAGCAAGCGGTGATCACCGGTATCAAGGAACGCCTCACCGACCCCCTCCGCCTCCCCTACAACTTCATCATGGGGCCGATTATCGGCTGGGATGCGCCAAAAGCCTTCATCAGCGACATGGGCTTCTTCACGATGCCCCAACTGGTGCTGGCGGCAGCGATCGGCGGCAACTCCACGGCCCAGGTCCTCTGCGTCGGCGCCAACTCG
This sequence comes from uncultured Solirubrobacterales bacterium, assembly GCA_963722965.1. Lineage (GTDB taxonomy): Bacteria > Actinomycetota > Thermoleophilia > Solirubrobacterales > 70-9 > DATLSM01. Next base: position 47,036 of record CAVROX010000012.1, read on the forward strand.
GGCTGCAATCTGGCCGGACCGGGGGGCAGCATTGAAGTGCCGCAGTCGGTGCGGCGCAGGGCGGTGAAGCGCCTCCTCAACGGCTAGACGCCCGCGCGGCGGTGGCTCACTCGCCTGCACTCGAGGCGGCGGGCTTTGAGTGGTTTGGCTTGGAATCGCCTGACTTGCTCGCCTCCGCGGAACCCGACCCCGACCCCTTCGACTCGCCAGAGCCCTCCGCTGGGCCGGGGGCGCCATTGGCGCCCTTCTTTTTTCGGTAGTCGGTGTTGTAGAAGCCAGATCCCTTGAAATGGACGGCCACTGGGTGCAGGACGCGCTCGGCTGGCGCACCGCACTCCTGGCACTCGGTCAGCGGCTCGTCGATCATCTTCTGGATCACGTCGAAGACGTGGCCGTTGTCGCACTTGTACTCATAGATCGGCACGGGCAGGGAATTATCGCAAGGCGACCTATACGGTTCCGAGATGGCCGAGGGAACCGCCCATGAGGTCTCGATGGAGGAGATCGTCGCGCTCTGCAAACGGCGTGGCTTCGTCTTCCCCTCCTCGGAGATCTACGGCGGGCTTGGGTCGACCTATGACTTCGGCCACTACGGAGTGCTGCTGAAGAACAACGTCAAGGGCGAGTGGTGGCGCGCGATGCTGGGGGAGCGCGATGACATCGTCGCGCTGGACTCGGCGATCCTCCAGCACCCGCGGGTCTGGGAGGCGTCGGGCCATCTGGAGGGCTTCACCGACCCACTTGTCGACTGCCGCACATGCAAGCTGCGATTCCGGGCCGACAAACTCGAGGACGGGCACTGCGGGCAAAAACCCTCGAAGAGGCCTGGCGAGGGGCCGGACTGCGACCTGACCGAGCCGCGCCAGTTCAACCTGATGTTCGAGACCCACGTTGGGCCAGTCGCCGATGCGGGCTCGCGGGTCTACCTGCGGCCGGAGACAGCCCAGGGGATCTTCATCAACTTCAAGAACGTGCTCCAGTTCGCGCGGATGAAGCCGCCCTTTGGGATCGCCCAGATCGGTAAGTCCTTTCGCAACGAGATTACGCCCGGAAACTTCATCTTCCGTACCCGCGAGTTCGAGCAGATGGAGATGGAGTTTTTCGTCCCCCCGGCCGAAGAGGAGCGCTGGTACCGGGCCTGGATCGAGGAGCGCGAGCGCTGGTACACCGAGCTGGGGATCCGCCCCGACTTTCTTCGCGTTCGCGTCCATGATGCCGACGAGCTCTCCCACTACTCCTCCGGCACCAGCGACATCGAGTACCTCTTCCCGATCGGGTGGTCTGAGCTGGAGGGGATCGCCAAACGCGGCGACTTCGACCTCACCCAGCACACCAAGTTCAGTGGTGAGAAGCTCGAGTACTTCGACGGGGGGACCAAGGAACGCTACGTCCCACACGTGATCGAGCCCGCCGCTGGCGCCGACCGCGCCACCCTCGCTTTCCTCGTCGACGCGTATGACGTAGAGGAGGTGGAGGGCCGCCGGCGCACCGTCCTTCGCCTCCACCCCCGGCTTGCCCCAGTCAAGGTTGCCGTCCTCCCCCTTCTCGCCAAGGAGGGAATGTCAGAGAAGGCCCGCGAGATTTTCCAAGCGCTGCGGCGCAAGCTTGCTGCCGAGTTCGACGAGGGTGGCTCAATTGGTAAGCGCTACCGCCGCCAGGATGAGATCGGCACACCCTGGGGAGTGACAGTTGACCACCAGACGATGGACGATGACACCGTGACACTGCGCGACCGCGACACCCTTGAGCAGACCCGTGTCCCGGTCAAGACCTTGGTCGATGACCTCCTCGCCCGCCTAGATCAACCCTGGCGCAGCCCAAAGGTGGTCGGGTAACTGCAGCTGCGCGGCACATTCATCAGGTGAGATGGCACTCGCCTGGGCTGCCGGGATCTCAGCGCTAACCCCATCGTCCAAAAGACGAAGCGCGTCAACGACGCGCCCGCGACCACGCGGAGGCGGAACTGAGCCGGTTCGAGCCAACAGGGAGGCGCCGGCGCTCGCATCGCAGATGATCGAATCCCAGCAGGCTGTACGCCGCTGATTGGAGTCAGCCGCGGCCTGAAGCAGCGAGCGCGGTCAGTACTTGCGGGAGAAGCCGGCGATCTCGGCGCGCGCCAGCCTGAGCGGCCCACCAGAGGTGTCCAGCTCGCAGGCCACGCTGATCTGAACGATGATCGGAGCGGTGCTTCGCCTTGCGGAACCGTAGGCAGTCGCGAAGTCGCCTTCAGTGCCCGGTTGGCCTGCGCAGCTCGGCCCGGTCTGGTTGGGCTCGATCGCCAGGGTCTGGACTTCTTCGCCATTTGCCTTGAATTCCGTGCATTTGCCGGTTTCCTTGTTCGGTTCCTCCTCGCCCCAAACGGCCATACCGTTGAAGAAACGCCCGCGCCGCGCGTTCCCGGTCACGTACTCGCCGAAGCCGCCCGGCTTGTGATCTGCGGCGATCTCCTCGTTCTTGGCCTGCTTGAGGAAGTCCTTTCCTACTGTGGCCGGAGCTGGAAAGACCGCCACGGTGACCACGAACGCATACTGGCCGGGCGGTTGGCCCGACCATGAGCACAGGCTGTGGCCACCGCCCAGCTCCGTCAGGCCTGGCCCCCTGAAGGGCCCAGGCGCTATCGAGACGACCTGTCCTTCGAAGCTCGCGCAGCTGGGGACGTACGTTGCCTTGACCTTTCCCCCCTTTTTGCCGCCCTTTTTGGACTGCGTCGCCACCGCCGGCCGCGCCGAGCTGGCCGCGGCAGGCATGCAGGCGATCGAGGCGCTGGCCAGCGCCAATATGAGACAGCATCTGAGGCGCGCGCGCAGGATCAATAGGTACCCTACCAGCCTGTCGATCTCTTACCCGCCGCGCTGATCTCGAATTGCGACCACGCGCCGCCGGAGGATCGTCCGGGGCGGGAGGGACCCCATCCTCGCTGCTAGGCGGGTGCGATCCGGCGCGAATTAGTGGAGCAGATCACGGGGGATCAGCCCACCTCAATCGCTCTGGTGGCATTCCCGAACGCTGGCCCGCTCCAGAATGGGTTCTAGGAACTGCTCCCCGGCTCTGGCAACCCCGTCTCACCTGATCTCCCTGTGTACGAGTTCCGCGCCGATGCCGGTGCCGGTAAAGCGCACGTGGGGGCGCCCTGGGAAGTCGACGGAGAGGCTTCCCGACCACCGCTGGCCCCGGGCCGCTTTCCGGTTGAAGCGAGCGCTGCCCGAGAACGGCGCCGGCAGCGCGAGCCTTGCCTCTCGCAGTCGGGGGTCGAATGTGAACGCTCCCGGATCCACCCAGCCCTCGACGGTCCGTTCGATCGAGATCAGGCCCAGACGTTCGCTCCTCGTCGCGTAGACCGCCACGCGCGCCTTGCGGTAGCTCTTGAACACTTCGAGAAAGGATCCAGGCAGCTGCCTCCTGGTCTTGACGCGAAGCCTGGCGCCGGGGGTATCGGCTCCCCAGGTTTCAGAGCGTCCACCGCTTGTATCAATGCATAAGAAGTTGCTCCAAGGTCCGAGCAGGGCGTCGACCTTGGCTGCCGAGAAATTCGTGTAGCCGCCCTCGCCGTGGAACTCGATCTGCCCTTCATAGACGCCCGTTTCAAAGGACCGGGAGCTGCCGCAGATCGAGCGCTGCGCCGTGGAACCGGAGGGGAGGAAGTTGACTGAGATCACCCCGAGCTTGCCGAGGTTCGCGCTGATCGAGGTCGCGGTGAACTTGGCCGGCGCGGAGTATTCCGCCGATGAGACGCCATGCCTCAGTTCAAGCCTAACTTCTCCCTTCACTGGATGGTCAGGGTTCGGCCCCGCGTCCACCCGGAGCATGTATCCGTTGCTCGCCTCGGCTTCGAAGGTGCTCGCAACAGCGGCGCTCGATTCCTCCGCTCCGGCCACTGGGGCCAGAACCGCAGCGGCCAGGAGCGACAAGGCAAACAGGTTCAGGCCAACGCACGCGGTTCCTTCACTGACCCTTTCCCTCATTGATCGACCCTACTTGCTCCAAGACGAGCACCGGAGGCAATCCGGAAACCGGAGGCTGCCAGTAATGAGCGCCCCCTCAGGTGAAGGCATCAGCGCCTCCTCATCGAAGAGCTCCTTCACCGCCGCGACGCAACAGGGTCGGGTGACATTCCCGAATCCTGCCCGGGGCTGCCGTGCTCTTACCGCTATCCCTGGCTTTCCTCAGCGATCACAACAGGCGTCCCGCTGAGACTTCTGCATTCCGCTTGATTGCCTACTGATGAATTGGCCACCCGTCTGGGACCGATTGCTCTTTCTTCTGTCCCAATCCCAGAACGGCGTAAAAGTGCGCTTTGAAACGATCCCTTGGGTTTCCAAGCGAAATCGCCCGGTAGTCGCTGGTACCGTCATGCCATGCGGGCCCTAGCTTGGCTTTGGCGGAAGTCGACATACCCTCTGCGGCGCTGGCCGCGACTGTCCAAGGCCGCGCTTGTCGGTGGCGGCTTGCTCGTGGCCATTGTCATCTTCGCCAACGCTTACGTGCTGCTCAGCACCGCAGGCGAGTCGACCTCCAATGTCGCCGACGTGCCCCACACACAGGTTGCGATTGTTCCCGGCGCCCTCGTGGAGCCGAACGGCCGCATGAGTCCGATGCTTGCCGATCGCGTGCGCGATGCGGCCGCGCTGTGGCACGCGGGGAAGGTCGATCGCATCCTTGTCTCCGGCGACCATCACAGCTGGGATTACGATGAGCCCGACACGATGCGAAAGGCGCTGGTGCATGAGGGCGTGCCAGGACGCGTGATCTTTGAGGACCACGCCGGTTTCGATACCTGGGCGACAATGGTGCGTGCGCACAGCATCTTCGGCGTCCGGGACGCCGTGATCGTCACCCAGGGTTTCCACATGCCGCGGGCTCTCTATTTGGCCGAAGAAGCAGGTATCCACGCCACCGGCCTAATTTCCGACCTGCACCCATACGGGATCGAGGGCGTCAAGAGCGAAGCCCGTGAGGTGCTCGCCCGGGTCAAGGCAATCGCCGATGTCACTCTCGACACACCCGCCGTCGGCGGCTCGAAGATCCCAATCAGCGGCGACAACGGCCGCGTCAGCTGGGGGCCGCCTCCGCCCCCCGGGACCCCGCCCGCCGGTTCCCCCGCCCGCTGAGCACCACCGTTCCTAGCGACAGTGCGCCAGGGATTTGGCGTAGAAGCGCAAGTAGGCGCCCCAGTGGCGGTCCCAGTAGGAGCTGTTGTGCCCGCCGGGCCACGAGTGAGCGCTGAGATCGGCACCGCCTGCCCTCAGTGCTTGGTCGAAGGCGCCGTCGGAGATCGCGAAGGGGTCTTCGCTTCCGTAGTCGTTCCAGATCGGAATCGGACCGAACGATCGCGGGTCGCTTCGCACCGTCGCAATGACATTGTTTCGTTCGAAGTCTTCGGCGCTATCAAAGGCGCCGGGGGCGGTGTCTTCGGCTCGCAGCCACAGCGCCGGGGAACTTCCTCCCACCGCGCAGAAGCGGCCGGGATTCGCCAGCGCGAGGTCATATGCGCCGAAGCCACCCATCGAGATGCCGCCGATCGCCACGCGACGCGGATCGACGCCGAAGCGTCGGATAACAAGCGGGATGACTTCGCCCATCACGTATGTGCCCCATTCCCCGCTGGCGCGGTTGTGCCAGTAACTGTCTCCGTCATCTTCGGGGAAGGCGACGATCGGTGCCCGTCGTCCCAGCCTCTTCAGCGCCCTGAAGAACGCTTCGTCTTCGAGGAATGTGTCATCGGAGCCGCCCTTGCCGTGCAAGAAGACAAGCAGCGGTCTGCTCCCGGCTTCCCCGTCAGGTGCTGCCGGTAAGACGACGCTCACCCCGAGCTCCTCCCCCACCGCGTGGCTGTGAACCGTCAGGTGAAAGACCCTCGCACCGTGTGTGTCGACCGGGGCGAACACCGTGGCCATGAGCACCAGGTATGCGGCCCCGGCGGCGAGGAGGCCGAGCAGCGCGAGCGCGGTGCGTCGTCGCCGCCGCAGCTGTCGTGGCGAAGGGCGACGAGGAATGATCACGGCGTGCAGGTTAATCAGCGCTTCACTCCTCAGCCCCATTACCGCTCGCAACTGTTCACTGGGCCTTTGTGCTGACCTTGACGCCAGGGCCGAAGAAGCGAAAACGCGCCCGGCTCCCGCCGGGCGACGCTCGCATCGGACATTCGAAGAAGCGGGCGCCTCGCGGGCCAACCATCACGGCGTTCCCGCCGAGTCAATTCCTTGAGCAGCAACCGAGGGTGAGATTCTCGAACGTTCGAGAACGGCGCCAGCAGCGGGAGCTTAAACCGACTCGGGAGTGAGTCGCCAAGGGTCCAGATGAAACGCCGATTCGTAGTAGGCGAACCTCCGATCCTCGTGGTCCCGCTAGGAACAACCCCTACGCAGAGGAGGTACCATGAGCTCTGGGCGCTGTGCTAACTGTGGATCGCATTGATCTTCAGGGCACGCTCTTTCGTGCACTGAATGCCGCAAATCCAGGCTGGGCCCGATCGTCGGCTCGCCGAAACCGGCGACTGCGAGCCAGCGGCGGAAGTCCTCTCGACTGGGAGGCAGCGGATGCCCCGTGCGGCTACCGATCTCAAAGAGCTTTCGCGCTCGTCGACTGGCGTCGGAGAAGAACGTCGTTCCGATCATCAGACCGCCAGGCTTCAGGCAGCGGGCGATCTCCCTCACCGCTCCCTCGGATGGTTGACCATATGAAGGCCACTGTAGGAGAGGAAGAGGTCGGCCTCGGCCTCGGCAAACGGCAGCGCCGTCATATCGGCGGAGACGATCTCAACTTGCTGAAGCGAACGCTTTCCGGGCGCGGCGTTCGGCTCGCTTCAGCATCTTTGGGCACAGGTCTCCCGCTATGTAGCGAACGTCCTGTTCAGCGCTGAGAGCACGGAGAGCAACGCCCCCTCCACAGGGCACATCGATGATGGTCGCCCCGTGGCCGACCTGTCTGATCGGCCCCATGCTGGCGTACAGGACGGCGGCATCGATCCCCCAAATCGCGTGGCCGATCAGACGCATAAGCCATGGTCGCTCGATGTAGAAGTCATAAAAGGTCCCGAACGGGCCGGCCGGGGCCCATGGGGCCGGGCGGGGCGAGGGCGGGGGAAGTGCTGCCTATCGGCGTGTCCGACCTTGCCGCGCCAGGATCCGCCCGCGGTGCGCGACCGGTTTAGGCGCAAAAACATGACCCTCCTGCCCTTTCCCCCAAACTGCTGAGGGGGTATGGGGTTGACGAAACCCGACAAACCCTTGTGGTTCAGGATCGCTGCGATGAGCAGCATGTCACGGTTCAATCGTGAAGGAAAGAGGAACCGCCGCCGAGTGGGTCTTGGTGTCAAGTGCAGTGACTAGAGCCTCATAAACGCCCGGCTTCGGCCTAAAGCGTAAGAGCTTGAAAAGCGAGAGATCCCTGTTTCCGCGTAGCTCAACTTCGGTAACTCTCCGGGCCACAGGCAGGATCCGTGTACAGCGACGGGGAAGCTTTCGCAATCGCTTTGACGGTTTGGTCTCACAATGATGGGCCAGTCTCACGCCGGGGACCATTCGATCGAGTAAAACCCGAATCCGGGCTGGAGCTGAAAGGTTGACCTGTATGGCATCGCCAGCTCGAGCGACGCTCGGCCCGCTGAAAGTGATTCTGGACAGTTTCGCGTCGCGAAGGAGCGGCAAAGAGGCGCGGGTATCAACCTGAAGGCAGCCTTCCCAGCCCAAGATGGCAATGGCTTCTCCGCTCGCATCAACACCAACTTGGCTCAAATAGATGGGGCTAGGGCACCGCGAATCGATCGCCGTTGGAAGAGGTGCTGCTCGTTGCCAGTTCCTTTCCCCACGAAGACTCGAGGCGGCCAGGACCCCTCACCCGGCTGTTCCCACGCCACTAAGGCGTTTCCGTGTGCACCTACGGCTAGCTCCGCATTGCCCGTCGGCCGTCTCCCACAATCACCAAGGCATGTGGGTGCTTCTTCGCGCGTGATGTACGTGAGCGTCTTTGGGGAGTTCCAGCGATTATCGATAGCCGATCCCGTGGTCGTCGGAGGGTTACATTGTGCTTGGTGCTTTCCGCCCAAACGGCGAAGACGCCTCCAAGAGAGTCGAGCGCAATCTTGGGGTCTTCTGGACAGGCCTGAAGGTGAGGTCAGCGAAACGGCAGAGCGCCAACTCGCCGTTCCACTCGGCAAGGTTGCTGCCGTGAGGACCCCGTAACAGCCACGCGATTCGTTGGCGAGGTAGTCAATGGTCCTCAACCACATCGCGACCAAATCACCGCGAGGATCAGTTGCGAGTTGAGTAGTTTCCTCGTCGCTTGCAGTTGCCGTAGAAAGCACCACGGAGGGTTCCCAGGCGCCGGAAGAGACTGTGGCCAAGCCACTCACAACTCTTAAATCCAACGGTACATCGTCCTCTTGCCACAAAACCGTCACTCGGCCAGTCGCGTCGATTACGAGACTTGGGTTTGCCGAGACGATCGCCCCTGGCAGCGAGAGACGCTCCACCGGGCCCCAATTGCCGCTGCCGTGCGGCATGACGGCCGCTTCGACGGCTGCTGTTTCAAATCTGCCGCCTCGGTAGGGGACTATCCCCGCTTCTGTAACCCAAACGACAGCAGCATCACCATGCCGATCCATGACGACGTCCCACTTTCCCTCCTCGTTGCCATCGAGTTCGAACGGCGAAAGCTGAACCGGCATATTCCACGACTTTCCAGCCGGTTTGTATGCGGTCCATAGAAATAGAGAGTGTTCCACCCAGGTCTCCCAGACGGCGACCGCGTCTCCGCGGGCGTCGAGTGCGATTCGAGGCCGGTAGCTGTACGTGGCAATCGTATTGGATGCCACCCACGGCGCTTGATCATTCTTCCGGTAGGCGGATTTCAATTCATGACCAACTGTCCAAAAACCATTACCACCAGGCCGATTAAGGGCGTGCGCATTGGGTTCTGCGAATTATAACCTTTTCCGCGATGGATCTCCAACCTAACTGTGTCACCCAGCGACAACTCTACGATGGTGGAAGCGCGAGCACAAGCCTTCTGGACCGCCCGGGAGGTTTACGTCGCCAATTTCGTGATCCTTTGCCAGGACTCCAACTCACGATCTCGTCCACGAAATGCCGCAACCCGTTGACAACTTTCCGCCGTCTTGGCATCGATGTCGCAGAACAAGCTGACGTGCCCCAACTATGCGGCGGCACGCCCGACGTTGCCCGAGCCGCAGAAGGGCTCGGAGCGGCGTACTTCGACTTCTGTGAAATGGGGTTGTGATGGCCGCTCGGCCTAGCGGAAACGTGCCCGCGCTACCAGATGGCGAGACGCGAACCAGGCCGGCTTTGGCTGGCCCTCGACGTTGAGTAGCCCCGCGCCCTGACAGAACGAACAGTGTGGATTTGGATTTGGCTCGTCCTCCCAGGTGAACCAATAGACGCCAGCGATCCGCCAGCGGTGGCGCATCGCCAGCAGCCGCGCGAACGCGTCTTCGAGGAATTCGGCTTGGCCGATTCTTCCCTTGACGAAGGCCGACGGATAGAAGCCCTCTGAAGCAACTCCGATCTCAGAGACGATCAGCGGTTTGCGCCCTGCGCCGCCTGCTGCCATCGCTGCGCGTACGCGGCTCAATCTAGCCCATCTCCGGAATGTTCGCGGAGTAGGGATGAAGGGCGGCGAAGTCGAAATGCTGCAGCACCCCCGGCACCCCAGCAACCTCCGCATGAACACCCACGTTTTCATCCGGCTCCGACCGGGGCGATTCCAGCGAGGACGATGCGCGCTCCGGGGTCGGCCGCGCGGATCGCCGTCGCCGCTGCGCCTAGCAGCTTCGCGTACCCGCGCGGCGAGATCGGAGAAGCCAGAACAGCCGGAAGTTCGGCTCATTCCAGATCTGCCAGCGGTGGATCGGGTCGCGGTACGCATTGTCCTTCCAGAGACTGCCGCCCGGTCCGTACCGCGCCACGAGGCGTCGCAAGAACCCCTGCCACGCGGTCAGCGCCAGGTGGCTCAAGGGCGGCCGAGCTTCATTACTGCTCAGCCAGGCCGGCGTCCCGTATACGACCGGCATCACCTGGAACCCATCTTTGGCTGCCGCGGCGATTTCCGCGTCCACTTCCGAGAAGTCGAACTCCCCTTTGCGCGGTTCGCATTGCGACCAATAGATCGGCATGCGAAGCGTTTCCACCGTTCCCTCCATGCGCTGCAGGTCGGCAGGGCTGGGCCGCGCTCGCGGCACTATCCCCAAGAAGCCCCTCGGAAGGGCAGTCGCCGGCGAGGCCGCGGCTGGTCCGGCGGCCGCGGCCAGGGCGAGCGCCGCGGCCAGGGCGATCAGTTGCCCCCGCCGCGCATCGCTACTTATGGTGCCGGTGAGTCGGGGGCGGTTCGATATAGCGGGCGATGGCGGGCGTCGGTTCACAGCCGCCGTTCCGGCAGAAGGACTCCCCCAGATCCATCACAGCCGCCGACGGGCCTGCTGCGTGCCGACAAGGATGCCTTCGCCGGAGACCGGCACCGCCTCCCCCCGCGGCCCACTGAAGCGGGGATCAAGGCGCCCGTTGTTGA
>CAVROX010000013.1:0-133083 GCA_963722965.1 uncultured Solirubrobacterales bacterium
GCACGGCGCCTCCTCAGCCGAAGGCGATCGAAGCACCTGCGCGAAGGGCAAGGCCAAATTCCCTTCGATAGCGTCTAAGAGCAGCGGCCCCCAGAGAGGTGCCGCGCGCCTCGTTTCGCTCGCCTCAGGCCCCCAGCGCAGTGTCGATATAGGGACCGAGCAGCGTCCCCGCGGCGGCGGCGGTCTCCTGCGCCGGGCCTCCGGGGGCGATCACGTAGCTGATCGCCAGGCGGACCAGGGATTCGGCAAGCAGGCGCGCGTCGGGCTCAGAAGCCTGCGGCCAGCCCTCCTGGATCGTCGCCGAGAGGCGAGCGGTGGCCCAGGCGACCACGGGCATACCCTGGGTGGTGACGAAGGGGAGCATGCCGCCGGTGCCGTCATCGCTGAGCAGGATGCGGATCAGGGGGTCCTCGCCGGCGGTGCGCAGGAAGAGCTCGAGCGCAGCGCCGACGGCGGCTCGAGGATCGTCAAGGTGCTCGCGCACCGCTTCCTCGACCGCGTCGAGGAAGCGCTCTCCTTCGTGGATGACGAAGGCCTGGCCGAACTCGTCGCGGCTGCCGAGCTCCTTGTAGAGGGTCTGGCGGCTGACGCCGGCCGCGCTGGCGATCTCTGCCATCGTGATCTCAGCCCAGGGCCGCTGCTCGAGCTGATCGCGCGCGGCGCCAAACAGGGTCTCGCGCAGGAGCGCTCGGGCCGCCTGCGGATATGGGGTGCGCGCGCTAGTCGCGATCCCCGCGATGCTCGCAGCGGGCCCGGTCACTCGACCGGCTCGAAGTCGACCTTCTCGCAGACACCGCAGTCAGGGCAGGCCCAATCGTCGGGGACCTCACTGAAGGGGGTGCCCGGCGGGAAGCCCTCGCGGGGGTGTCCTGCCTCCTCGTCGTAGAGGTAGCCGCAACCGGGACAGCGCCAGGCGCTCATGGTGATGCCGTCCGGTAGTGGGCGAGAATTCGATTCCGCGCCCGCGGCTGAAGGTTGGCGCGGGTAACGTCGCCTTGGTAGTGGTCGAGCAGCCGCGGGTCCATCACCCGGCGCCACAGTGGCGGGATCCAGGCGAGGACGATCATCCCGGCGTAGCCGGTGGGCAGCTGTGGCGCCTCATCGACATGGCGCAGCGCCTGGTAGCGGCGGGTCGGGTTGGCGTGGTGGTCACTGTGGCGCTGGAGGTGGTAGAGCAGCACGTTGGAGGCGACGTTGTTGCTGTTCCAGCTGTGCTCGGGCCGGCAGCGCTCGTAGCGCCCATCCTCACGCTTCTGGCGCAGCAGGCCGTAGTGCTCGAGGTAGTTGACGACCTCCAAGAGGGAGAAGCCGATCACCGCCTGAATCAGCAGGTAGGGGAGAACGACGGCGCCGAAGGCAAAGGCAAGGGCGCCGAAGAGGACGACCGTCATCGCCCAGGCGCCGAGGATGTCGTTGCGCAGGGTCCAGTGCGAGCTGTCCAACCGGTCAAGGCGTGCGCACTCAAGCTTCCAGCTCGAGCGCACGCTGCCGATCACGGTCCGCGGCAAGAAAGCCCAGAAGCTCTCGCCCAGCCGCGAGCTCGCCGGGTCCTCGGGCGTCGCGACGCGGACGTGGTGGCCGCGGTTGTGCTCGATGAAGAAATGGCCGTAGCCGCTCTGGGCGAGGGCGACCCGGCTCAACCAGCGCTCGAGGCTCGCCCGCTTGTGGCCGAGCTCGTGGGCGGTGTTGATCCCGATCCCGCCGACAACCCCCATCGTCAATGCCAGGCCGATGCTGTCGAAGGTCGAGAGGCCACCGCCAGACCAAAGCCAGCAGGCGAAAACGAGACCGGCGTACTGAATCGGGATAAAGGCGTAGGTGCACCATCGGTAGTAGCGGTCCTGCTCCAGCCACTTGAGGATGCTGTCGGGCGGGTTGCGCGAGTCCATCCCAATCGCGATGTCGAGCAGGGGAAAGAGGCCAAAGACGAGGATCGGGCCGAAGAACCAGAGGAAGTCCCAGCCAGTTGCCTTCACCGCCCCCCAGGCAAGGAACGGGGCAAGCGGAACGATCAGCCCCAAGAGCCAGGCATAGCGCTTTGGATCGCTCCAGGTTGCGGGATTCAGGTCTATCTCGTCGTGATCGTGAACGTGTGCGTGGGCTGCCTCCACGACATCCTCCTTGTCAATCCACGCTAGCGCGTCTTCCTGGTTGACAAGTTAGCGTTATTTGTCAATTATTGCAACAACAAGCCTAGACCTGTCAGCCGCTCGCGAGCTTTGCGATTGGCAATCCGATCTACCAGATCGAGCTAACCTCGGTCCGGTGGCCGATGCCGATCAGGTCAGGGGCAAGCTCGCGGGCAAAATCCAAGCTCGCGAACGCGAATCCGAAGCGCAGATCGAGCTGCCGAGCGATCCGGTCTCCGCGGCTTCACGCGAAGAGCGTCAAGCCAGGACCTGGCTTCCCACGGTCCTGATTTGGACCGTCGCGATCGTGGTCGGGCTTGCCACGGGCTCAGTCGCGCTTGGCTTAGGTGCCTTGGTCCTCGCGCACCTCCTCCTTCAGGGCCTCCGCTGCCCTGCGGCGAGCGGCGTCCTGACGGCTTCAGGGCGCTTCAGATTCAAGCTGAGAGATCACCCCCCGCCGCGGACGAGTGCCAATTGGCGGGGAATTCTGAACCAAGGCCTGACCGAGATAGCCGTCGGCCGCTAGGATCCGGCGCATGTACACGGTCTTCGGCGTCTTGCAGGTGATCATCTCCGTCGTCCTCATCTTCTTGGTGCTGCTGCACTCGGGCAAAGACGCGGGGCTCTCGGGCGCCTTTGGCATCGGTGGCGGCGGCAGTTCATTCGGCGGCGGCTCGATGGTCGAGCGCAACCTCGATCGCGCCACGATCTTCTTCGCCATCCTCTTCGTCCTCAACACCTTCCTGCTGCTGAAGATCAGCTGAGCTGGCGGAGCTAGGCGACCGGCTCGCGGTCGCGGCGGTGGCCGTTCCCGTTCCCGTTTGCCTCGCTGCGGTCGAGGATCTCGACCGCCTCCCGTGCGCAGCTCGGCGTCAAGCAGCGCGTAGTCCTGATCGGAGAGCTTGCCCGCGGCGTGGTCAAGCTCGGCGTCGCGGATCTCTCGGTACTTGGCCTCCTTCAGGGCGTTGACCTCAACTCCGAGGGCGGCTCCCCGACGCCGTCGCGAGGGCCAGCAGAGCGACGGCCGCCCCGGCCAATGCGATCAGTCCGCCAATCCACATCCAGGTGACCAGCGGGTTGACGATCACCTTGAAGATGGCGGGGGCGCGGTCGGCGAGGTAGCTCTTGGCGATCCGGTCCGCGGTGGCCAGCTGCAGCGCGCCGATCTCGGCGAGGGCACTCGCGCGCAGGCGCGGGTTGGCGGCGGCGGCGCGCATCATCGCCGCTACCGCTTTGCACTGCGGCGGGGTCCCCGGCGCCCCCCCGACGCAGGCCTTGAAGCCCTGGTCGGCAGCGCGCACCCGCCGTTTGATCGGCGCTGATGTCGGGTTCGACCGCGGTCCAGAAGTCGTTGCGAAGGCCGGCCTTCAGGCCCGACGTGGCTGTCCTGTTCGCCGGCGAAGAAGCTGCTGATCGTCGAGGTTCCCCCGCCAGTCGGGCGGAAGTAGCGCCGGGTCGGGTTGAGCGTGAAGCGTTCGCCCCCTTGCCTCACGGCGAGAATCGAGCCGAAGGTGAAGGCCTGGCTGTTGACGTTGACGGTCGGCCGCACGTAGGTGACCTTGCGGCCGTCGATGACGGTGCTCTGGCCGGGGCGCAGCGTCACTTCGCGGTTGGTCTGAAAGCTCGAGGAGGCGGCGATGCCGATCAGCACAACCGCGATGCCGATGTGGACGATGTAGCCGCCGTAGCGGCGCCGGTTGCGCGAGACGACGCCGAGCAGCGCGCCGGGCAGCGAACCACCGGAGATCGAGCGCCGGGCCGCCGCTCCCTGCCAGAACTCCTGCACCAGCCCCGCCAGGGCAAAGGCGGCGAAGACGAAGAGGGCAAACGCCCAGGGTCGTGGCTGGTGTCGGTCGCCGAGGACAGCGCGAACGCCACCGCGCCGGCGAAGATCGGCCGGTTTGAGGAAGACCCGCTTGGCCGAGGCCCAGCTGACCCGCCGCCAAGCAAGCAACGGCCCGATCCCGGTGAAGAGGACCAAGAGGATTGCCAGCGGGGTCGTGTAGCGGTCAAACCAGGGCGCCGCCAGCGAGGATTTTGTGCCGGTAAAGAGCTCGGAGATCAAGGGGAAGAAGGTGCCCCAGAAGATCACCGCTACCAGCGCGACCAGCAGCAGGTTGTTGATCAAAAAGACGGACTCGCGCGAGATCAGCGAGTCAATCCGCTTCTCAGATCGAAGGTCATCCAGCCGCGAGACGATCAATAAGGCAGAGCCGATCATCACCACCGCAATCAGCGCCAGCAAGTAGGGGCCGACGGTGTTGTTGCCAAAGGCGTGGATTGACTGCAGCACGCCGGAGCGGACCAGGAAGGTCCCCAGCAGCGCCATCGAGAAGGTGCCGACGATCAGGCAGGCGTTCCAGACCTTCAGCATCCCGCGCTTCTCCTGGACCATGATCGAGTGCAGGAAGGCGGTGCCCAAAAGCCACGGCATCAGCGCCGCGTTCTCGACCGGATCCCAGGCCCAGTAGCCGCCCCAGCCCAGCTCGGTGTAGGACCAGCGGGCGCCGAGCAGCAGGCCAAAGCCAAGAAAGGCCCAGGCGATCAGCGCGAAGCGGCGCGTGGCGCGGATCCACTCGGCGTCCACCTTGCGGGTGATCAGGGCGCCGATTGCAAAGGCAAAGGGGACGGTGAAGGCGACGTAGCCCGAGTAGAGCATCGGCGGGTGGATCATCATGCTCGGGTGCTGGAGCAGCGGGTTGAGCCCGACCCCGTCGGCGGGAGCGGGATTGAGCGTCGCGAACGGGTTGACCCCGGGGGCGAAAAGCATCAGGCCGGTGAAGAAGGCGGCGATCGCGGCCATCACCGCCGTCGCGTAGGGGACCAGCTCGCGCAGCTTGTTGCGGGTCGCAAGCAGCGCTGCGCTGGAGGCGATCGAGAGCACCCAGGCCCAGAGCAGCAGCGAGCCTTCCTGGCTTGACCACATCGCCGCCAGCTTGTAGAAGGTCGGCGTCTCGATCGAAGAGTGCTGCTGGACGATGTTGAAGGAGAAGTCGTTGTTGGCAAAGGCGATCTCGATGATCGCCACGCAGACGGTGATCAGCCCACAAAAGGCGAAGACAGAGCGCCGCGATGCGTCGATCCAGCGGCGATCGCCGTGGCGTCCGATCAGCGCGGCGATCGCCGCGAAAACCGCGGCGAGGAAGGCCAACGCCAGGGCGGCGTCGCCGACGCTAGCTGTCATTCTTGCTGGGCTGGGTGGTGTACTTCGAGGGGCACTTGGTCACCAGGGTGTTGCGCTGCCCGACGAAGGTCCCGTGCTGCACTTCACCGGTGAGGACGATCTCACGGCCGCCGCGGAAGGGGTCGGGGACGGTGCCGCTATAGGTGACGGGGATGCTATCCCGCGCCCCTTCGCCTTCGCGGTCGGCGACGCGGAAGCGCAGGTTGTCGCCGTTTTGGCGGACCGAGCCGGGAACGACCGTCCCGGTCATGTCGTAGCTGACACCTGGCGCCGCGCCGAGCAATTGCGAGGGCTCCTTCGCTTCGGTCGCAGCGGTAAAAGAGGTGTAGATCAGCGCCGCGGAGAGCACCACCGCGGCGCTGAGCGCGACCACCAGCCGGATCTTCCTCTTGCGCTGAGGATCCACGAGGCCCTGATTATCGCAAGGCAGGCCCATCCAGGCGGCGCCGGCGATCTGCCAGAATCGCCGCGATGGCGGGAGGCGCGCAAGTCGACCCGGTACTGCTGATCACCGGGGCCAGCAGCGGCATCGGCGCCGCCACCGCGCGCGCGGCCGCCAGCTCTTACCGGTTGGCGCTGGCGGCGCGGCGCTTGGAGCCACTTGAGGAGCTGGTCGCCGAGCTCGGCGGCGAGGAGCGGGCGGCGGCGGTGCGCTGCGACGTGACCGAGTGGGAGCAGGTTGAGGGGATAGTGAGCGCGGCGATTGAGGGGTTCGGCCGGATCGACGCGGTCTTTGCCAACGCGGGCTTCGGCGCCGCGCGCGGCTTCCTTGCGGAGTCCCCCGAGCAGTGGCGATCGATGGTCCTCACCAACGTCTACGGGGCGGCGCTGACGATCCGCGCCACCCTCCCCCATCTGCTCGAACGCGGCGACGGGCACTTCTTGATCACCAGCTCGGTGGCGGGCCGGCGCGCGATACCCGGATCGCTTTACTCGGCAACCAAGTGGGCGGCGACGGCGATCGGCGAGGCCCTGCGGGGGGAGCTGCGCCAGATCCATGAAAACCACGCGATCCGGGTCACCCTGATCGAGCCGGGCATGGTCGACACCCCGTTCTTTGACAAAAGGCCCGGCGAGTGGGCGCTGCGCGACACAGGACATCGCCCGCGCGGTGATGTTCGCGCTGGAGCAGCCCGGGGGGGTTGATCTCAACGAGATCCTGATCCGCCCGACCGCCCAGCCGGCCTAGCTCTCCTATCGGTGCAGGTACTTGAGCAGGAGGCGAGCTAGCCGCCAGTAGCCGTCGCAGGAGCAGGCGAGCCGGGCGGCTGCGGACGATCGACGGGATGAAGGGGGAATCGAGGTCGGCGCTGAGCCAGGAGGCAAAGTGGGCGGCGCTAACCGCGCGGGTGGCCTGCACCTCGCGCCGCTCGCGCAGCAGGCGCGGCAGCCAGCGCAGGACGTCAAGGTTGGCCGCGAGCTTCTGCCTGCCCCACCCTCCCCGGCATCGACACCCAGATCAGCGCCAGCTCGGTGGCGAGGAGGGCCGGGGCGAGAACGGCTAGCAGGCTCGCCGGGTAAACGCGGATCAGGAATGCCCAGCGGTTGCGCTCCAGCCAGCGCCACTTCTGCTCCCCGGCGCCGAACTCGTAGTCGTGATCGACGACCGCGGTGGGCTCGATCCCAAGCGCGCCGCCGCGCAGCCGCAGGCGCAGCGAGAGGTCGACGTCCTCGTGGTAGAGGAAGAAGGGCTCGGGGAACCCGCCGGCCGCCTCCCAGGTCGGCGCGGGGAATCGCGAGGCAGGCGCCGGAGAGGGCGCTCACCTCACCGGCGGGAGGGGCGGCGTCGAGCGGGAGACCGTGACCGCCGGCCCAGACGATCCCGGTGAAGTGGACCGGGTTGCCGGCGGAGTTGATCCGCGCGCCACTGGCGTCGGCGACAAGCGCCTGCCAGGCGGCCCAGTCCCGCTGCTCGAGCCAGGGCACGGCGGATCGCCTCACCGAAGCCGGGGCGGGGTGCCGCGTCGGGGTTGAGGAGGACGAGCAGATCGCCCGAGGCGATCGCGGCTCCCGCGTTGCAGCCAGCCGGCGAACCCGACGTTGCGCCCCATGCGGACCAGGCGCGCCGCTGGAGCCAGCGAGTTGACCACGTCGATGGTCCCGTCGCCGGAGTCGTTGTCGACGACGATCAGCTCATCGCCCTCGCGCAACTCCGCCACCATGGCGGGCAGGGTCTCGGCCAGCTCCTCGCGGCTGTTCCAGGCGACGATTACGACGGAGAGGGTCGGCGGCACCGGCGCGGGAGGCTAGTCCGCCCACGCGCCGGCGCGCGCCCTCACTTCTTGCAGTTCGTCCACCCGCAGCGGCAGGTGCTTGTTGATGATCTTCTTTTCGTTCTGGCCTTTGAGGTTCATGTAGGAGCCCAGCGACTTCGAACAGAGGTTGGTCGAGTTGATCAGGAGGCTCTTCTTGCCGCCGTCCATGTTGAGGATGAACTTGCTCACCGGAACGTCCGGCGTCGGGTAGAAGACCGTCTTGATTCCTCCGCCCTCGGAGCCGAGAATTCCGTGCACCTGGATGTTCACCTGTCCGCGCAAATCGGCGACCAGGTCGGGAAGCTGGCGCCCAACACCGACCAGATAGACGGGACCCTGCAGCTTGCCACTGAGCAACGGCGTCTTTGCTTCCGCCTGGCCGTATACCGAGGACTGGGGGCATTCCTGGGCTGCCAGCTGCGGCCGCGTGCAGACGGTCTTGATGTGGCTTTGGTCAAGGAATATCGCGTGCGGCAGGGTCAGCGCGCTGCGATTCGGGTTGGCGTTACCCGACGGCACTTCCAAGATCGCCCGGATGCGCGGGTTCTTGGCCCGCTTGGTCGGACCGTAGAGGCGGGTGAACAGCTTCGGCTTGTAGGCGAGCTTGTTGCATTCGGTCGCCTGAAACGGGGCGCTCACGGAGTAGGAGCTGAAATCCGCCGGGTTGGCCGGGTTAGAGCCGCCCCCATTGAGAACGCCGCTCGTCGCCTGTGCGGCGCAGTTGGTCGGGTTGAGCATGAACTTGCTGCGGTCGACGTTGACGTCGATCGCGCGAAGGTCAAGCTTTACTCCACCGAACACGTCGGGGATCGGATCGGAAACCGCGTTGATCTGGGCCGTTTCCGGATTGACGAACAGCGCGATCCTGACCACCACGGTGCCGAGGTCAAAGGGCCCGGAGACCGCCGGCGTGATCACTGCCAGCGAGACCGGTGCGCCTTTGTAGGGTCCGGCGAGGAAAACCTTGCCGGCGAGCTTCACCGGTTCAGAGCCGGTGCCGGCTTCGGTTGACGCCGTACCGATCATGCTTTCCGCCGGGCAGCTGGAGCTTGCCTGCTGGGCCTTGCCGCTGCTGGCAGCGGCGGCCTTCAGTGCTTCCTCAGAGCAGTAAGGGATGCCGGCCAGTTTGCCGGTCAGCCCCTTGGGTAGGGTCACGTTGACGCCTTTGAGCTCCTGCTGGCCGTCCGTGCGCCCGATATCGACGCGGAACGGGCTGTAGGCCCCGGCCTTCGTGCTGTCGGTCTTTGCCGTATAGGAGGGGGCGAACGCCCGCTGTGCCAGGGTTTGGGGACATGTGCCTCCACCCGGAACGCTGGAGAGGATGAATTTGCTGGTAACCGAAGTGGTTGTACCCGGTCGAGCCCACGGCACCATCGCGCCGATCGATTCCGAGGCCGAGCAGGTCGGAGGGCTGCTCAGCACCGCCTTGGAGCCATTGAAGCGCAGGCTCACGGATTCCAACGGCACTTGGGGCAAGCCTTCAGGCAGTTTGCCCGCCAGTGGGCCTACCTCCTGTTCGTTGAATGTGGTGGTGAGCTGACCCGTCTGCGGATTGGCGCTGACATCGCCGATCAGCCGCACAACGACCCCATACCTCTGGGACTTGGCTTCGACGAGGGTGCGGAACTCTTCACCTGAGGCCGGATCGGAGCTCTTCTGTTCGCCGATGTAGATGTTTCCCTTGAGCGAACCTTTTGGCAACGGCGGTGATTCTATTTCCGCCGTTCCGATCACGGAGTTGGCGGGACAGCTGTTGTTTTCGATCCGCTTCCCCTTGCCGAACTGTTCATCGGAACAGGAAACAAGGCCGTTGGAGCCAGATGGGTTTAGTCCCATTCCACTCGGCAGTGTCACCTTGGCGCTCTTGAGGTGGGACTGCTCCAGTTCGTTGCCCCCTTCTTCGGGGTTTTCAAACGGCATTTCCGTTGTAACCGTCGCCGCTGATGGCGAGTCGACTTCGTTTGTCCCTGGTTCGACATTGATTGAGGGGCTGAACGGAACTTCAGAACAGCCTTCTTGTTCGACCCCTTCCGGCAGCGGAGCCTCGACTGGCGTCGATTCGTTCGGGAAGCTCGGATTTGGTTCTCCGTATGACTCGGCTCTGAACCAGGTCGAGTAGAGATGCTTTTCGGTTGTCGGATCGAGGCAGGTTGTGGGATTGCTGATGTAGGTGCCATTGCCCGCTGTCTGACCGAAGTTCGAAAGCCGGCTGACCAGCGTCGAGAATGGCGGCGTCGCGTTGGGAAGACTAATCGTGAAACTCTCGTGGTAATCGCTTTCCCAGGCTACGGCAGTCTTCAGGAAGACCATCTGTTTTCCCCCGATCACAAACCCAAATAGGGCTGGTTCACCTTCGCCAGGAACGATGTTGAAAACCTCGACCTTGGTCCCTGTTGATTCTTCGGGCGGGAGCACAAACCCAATTGGGAGCGATTCGAAGCCTTCGACATTGGTGACCAGGGTGACTTCCTCGGCACCGACGACGGTTCCTGCTTTGCATTGAGGGAGATGGAATTCCCCGACTGTGAATTCAAATTCTGCGAGGGTGCACTGTTCGGGGCTTGCCAGCGGATTGACCGTGAGACCAGGGGGAAGGTCGACGCGTAGGGTCTTAATCGTCCTGTCTTCAAGCGGGGCTTTGATTTCAGCGGTGACGCTCCCTTTCGGAAACGGTGGCGAGGGGAGCGGCGAGAAGGGTTCGTGCTGAATGATGTATTGGGTGAAGCCCAGCGGCGGATGGCCTGCAGCCTGCTTGTAAAAGCGCGATGGCGTCGAGGGTGAGCACTTTTCGGTTGGCAGCGCACCGTCTTTTTCACATGTGCCTGCCTGCCACCCATTGCCGGCATTGCCAGGTTCGCTCTGAGGTTCGATGATGTTTCCAGTGTCGGCCTGCGCAAGCTGCGCAAAGAGGAGGGCGGCCCCGAGGATCATCGATACGGTTAGGATCAGGCGCCTTGACATTTACTCCTCCTTATGTACCCGTGGACGGCTCGCCGCCCCTGCGTGGCGCTTTACCTCTCCCGCGACTTACTCCATCAGCTTACCCGGCTTATTCGCCTCGATCAAGGCCCGGAAGCAATTCAGGTAGTTCGCCGCGATCGGTAAGTAGTTAGCCGCGATCTCCCTTCTTGCGCCGATGCGATTTCCCATCCCGAGGACAGGGGGCTCGCAGGAGCGGGCGCTGGTTGGCGTGCTTGCCATTCTGGGCCGTGAACCTGACGACCGCCTTCACTGGTGGCCGACAGATGTTCCGGGAGTTCACCAGCAGCCCCCGCCCGCCGCCGCGCATAGTGAGGATGAACTTTGAAACCGGCACGTCCGGGACAGATTCAAACGTCGTACGGATACCGCCGTTAGCGCTATCGATGCGGCCGACTAGGTCGATATCCACCTGGCCGTTTAGAGCGGCAACCAGATCCGGCAGCGGATTGCTGGACGAACGCAGGTAAACGGGGCCTTCGAGCGGCTTGTCTAGCAGCGGAGTGACGGCGCGTGCGTAGCCATAGACAGATTCCTGCGGGCAGGCGTTGGCGGCAAACTGGACCCGGGTGCAGATCTTGGTGAGGCTGCTTTGCTTGAGGAAGAGGGCATGGGGCAAGCCCACAGCAGCGCTAGCGATGTTCGCGTCTCCTTCGCGAGTCATTAGCACCGCCCGAAGTTTGGGGCTTTGGGCTCTCCGCGTCCCGCCAAACAGGCGAAGCTGGAGTTTCGGTTGGAATCCCAACTGTTCACAGCCGCTGACCTGGAAGGGCGCCGAGACGGGGACGGAGCTGAACGCAGCGGGGTTTGTGGGGTCAGACCCGCCCCCATGCAACGTCCCGGTAACGGCCATCGCCGAGCAATTGGTCGGGTTGAGAGCGAACTGCTTGCGGTCGATGTGCACCGAGATCGAGTCGATATCCAGCAGGGCTCCGCCGAAGACATGCGGGATCGGATCGGATAGGGGTTCGACCTGCGCTGTTTCGGGATTGACCCGCAGGGCCACCCGCACCACGACCGTGCCGAGATCGAAAGGCCCGGCCGTGGCGGGGGTGACAACCACCAGGGAGAGTGGTGCCCCGTCGTAGGGGCCTGCGAGGAAAACCTTGCCGGTGATCTGTATCGGCGAGGGGCCACTGCCGGCCTCGACAGCGGCGCTACCGATGAGGCTGTTATCGGGGCAACTGGACTTGGACAACTCAGCCGCTCCACCGGCTGCGGCGGCCGCGGCAATCGCCGATGCTGGACAGTAGGCGACCCCGGCCAGTTTGGCGGTCATGCCCGGTGGCAGGTCGACGTTGATGCCCTTCAGCTCCTGATTGCCGCCCGAGCGGGTAACGTCGAGGTCGAACTGGCTGTAGGCACCGGCCTTGGGGTTGGTCGTCTTGGCAACAAAACCTGGTGTGAAGGGGCGGTCGGCTAGGGTCTTTGCGCACGGACCGCCGCCCGGGGCGCTGGCCAGGGTAAAGCCGCTGTCTTTGAGGCCGTTGTCGGGAGTCCCCGACCACGCCGTCATCGAGTGGGAGGTGGCGTTTGGACCGCATGTCGGCGGGCTGGTCAGGGTCGCAGTCGAGCCTCCGTTGAGCTTGATTTGGACGGAGTCAAAGGGCAGCTGCGGGGCTTCATTGACTGTGGCCGTCAGCTGACCGGTCTGCGGGTTGGCGATGACGTTGCCGGTCAGGCGGATGGAGAGCCCCCGGCTCGCTGACTCGGCATCGATGAAGATCCGGTACTCCTCTCCTGAGCCAGGATCTCGGCTCAACTGCTGCCCGAGATAGACGTTTCCGGTCAGGGTGCCATCGGGAAGCGGCGGGGTGTCGATCGCAACAGTGCCAATCTTTGATCCCGGCGGGCAGGAGACTGGATCTCTCGTTCCTTCGCCGAACTGCCCATCGGTGCAGGCCTGCAAGCCGTTTGCTGCCGAGGGGTTGATGCCCATACCCTCGGGCAGAGTCACCCGTGCGTCCTTTACGTTTGAGTCATAGATCGCCGCCGACGGTTCGAATGTCACGCGGACGTCGACCGTCGCCCCGGCCGGGGAGTCGGTTTGCGTTGTGCCTGGATCCATTGCCGTGGATGGTTCAAACGGGACTTTGTTGCAGTTTTCCGGCTTCGCGCCTTTCGGTAGCGGGGACTTCGCTTCCTGGGCGCCGGCGAGGAACGCGGCACTGGGCGGAGCCGACGCGGAGAGGTCATAACCGTCTTCAGGCGCCGGTTCCTCCACGGAATCGGCGTGTAAGAGGGTGGTGTAATCGCTCTTGAAAGGTTCGACTTCGGGGTTAAAGCAGGTGCTGGGGTTAGTGAGAAATGCTCCGCCGCCTTCAGTCGGTGCGCCGTGGTTGCCGATCGTGCCGTTGAACACCAGCCGGTTTTTGAGAATCTTGATCCCAGCCACGCTGGGGGCGTGGATTGTGAAGTACTCGTGGTAGTTGCCGTTCCAGGCGAGGCCGGCGTTGAGGAAGACTTCCCCCAGGCCAAGCGGAAGGGTGAAGCCGAAGCGCGCCGGTTCACCGGTTCTCGGCACGAGGTTGTAAACCGGGAGACCTGGGATGGTCACTGGAGGCAGGCTCAGGGGAGGAATTCCGGTCGATGCCGTCACGGCACTGGTCCCCACCTGTGTTTCAGCGGGGCATCCTGCTGCCGGAAATTTCCCATTTTCGAGTTCGCACTGGGGCGTCGCCTGGGGATTGACGCTGAGACCAGCAGGCAGGTCGACGAGAATTGTCTTCAGTTCGCCGGAAGGTTCTTCGAAGAGGCCGGAATGCTTGACAATGATCTGGGTAAAGCCATCCGGGGGATGGCCTGCCGCCTGGGTAAAGAAGAGCTCCGGCGTTTCGGCTGAACAGGGATCGGCCGTACAGGTTCCCGCCTGCCAACCGGCTTTCGCCGATTCGGCTTCTCCTCCAGGTTCCTGACTTTCGATGATGTCTACGGCGCGGGCAGGCGTAGCAAACGCCAGCCCCAAAACAGTGGCTGCCAGCATGATCGTTCCGCGTATTCCTCTTCCCCCCAACGTCGGTCTCCTTTCCGGATTCCAACTCCTGCAAACAGCATACCCGATTTTGGGGATTTTTGCCAGTCTTTTTTTGGTAGGTGATTGAAATGGGTAGCGGACATACGGATGTTGGGCCGCTTCGAGCAAGTTGAGGTAGGGGGCTCAGGCCCCACCCCACCCACTTGAGCAAGCGGTCATTCAGTGATCGTCGGCCCCATCGCTGCCCACCCACCCGCAGCGACGGTTGAGGAGTATTGCCGCGCTACTGCCTCTCCTCCGGAGCGGCGGTTGCATTCGCTGACCCCCGCCAGGCGTCGTGAGCCATCCAGCCCGAGAGGCCCAGGATCACTAGCCCACCGAGCGGGTGTAGGCCCCCTGCCCAGCCACCGATCGCCAAAAAGATTTGCACGATACTCAGCACGAATACGGCGAGCGCAACTCTCCAGCGCCCGTTTCGAGCGGCGATTGCAGAGAGCAAAACCAGCAAAGAAATTAGCTGGATCAGCGTCCCGTTCGCGCGATGTGGATCAAACGCGCTTGATTCGCGAGCGACTCCCCCGTCTGCCCGGAACACGCCCGCGCCGGCGAGAAAGAACTGGAAGATGACATCGACAACGAGGATCGCGGTGAGGTAGCGATAGCAGGTACGGGCGAGATTCACAGAAGCTCCGATCCGGATGGGGTTGCTTGCGCCACTCTATTCTGCGCTCTTCAATTAACGCAAGCGCCTCATCTGCCCCGCGTGGCGCTTTGTCCCAATAGCTGTGCGCTCGGTGTGAGCGGCAGGCAAGCCGTCCTCAGATAGGAGCTCCTGATTGTCCGCCTCTTGGCCCTGAAGCGCCGTGGTCAGCGATACCTATCCCACTAATCGGCGCCTTCATAGAGGTGCGGATAGGCGCATTTTTGGCTCTTGGATGGGGAAGCGGACGACGGGTCTCGAACCCGCGACCTCGAGCTTGGGAAGCTCGCGCTCTACCAGCTGAGCTACGTCCGCGTATGGGCATCCTAGAGCCAAATCCGATGCGTTGGCTCCCTATCTCACTGCTCGCTCGGAAACAATGGCGCATTAACGAACAACGCCAGTCCCAAAAGATGGCTTAAAGGCGAGACCTCATTCTGCGATGACGGTCCCATCGGGTTCGACGGTTCCTCTCAGGCTTGGGATGAGCGGCGCTACACCTTCTTCATTTGGTCCATACGCGCTGCAAGAGAAGTCTTCAGTGCCACGCGGCGTGCACCTGACATCTCGCACTGGACCTTTGACGCCCCTTTCTTTTGCCCATTCCTTGAACCTAGATTCAGCCTGTTGCACAGTTTCAACCGAGTGAGAGGACCCGTGACTTGCGACGAGGATCGCGCCGAGCAGGAGCAGGGGAACCCCGAGCTTCACCACGAGGGGCAAACGGCGGAATCGCCCCACGATCCCCCCACCCTGCGTCTTACGGCCGTGGTCGGTCCACTCTTTACCGTCCCTACGGCGGTCGAAGTCCGCGGGCTCGCGAGGATCGGGGTACCAACCTGGGGTTTTCGGCTCGGGGGTCAACTGGCGCGGGGACGCTTGGTATGCGGATTTGACCTTACCTGGTGATTACTGAACGGCGGCGCTGACCCTCCTTGCCAATCGGACGGAGACAGGACATACCGCCCTGCCAGCGCGCACTGCATCATCAGACGCCGACGTCCTTCTGCCTTCTTGGGCGCATTCCAAGCTAGCCCGATAGCCGAGATGAAGTGCTTTGCGGTGATTGCGGTTTCGGTGGTCATCCTCCTCGCTGGCTGCGGGGGACAGTCGTCCTCAACCAGGCAAACCTCCGGCGCGCAACATTTGCCTCCTAAGGGGGAGAGAACACAGACCAAACGCACCTCCAAGGAACTTTCACCAGTGGCTTCTACGACGAAGGCCGCTATGTCCCCGGACGATAAGGTCATGGCTTCCCCGCCATCTCGACGACCGTCCGCTGTCCTTCGCGATCACGTTCGAGTAGGTCAGCCGACTACGCATGTACTTCACAAACGTCTCCTTGGCTGGTGAACGAGGGGTCGGCGCTAGCTCTCGATAACGCGGTCTGGGGTCCTTTGGGCAAGGGCTGGCCTACAGCGGCTTGCGAGCCCCTCAGACCGCGCAAGATGGCCTCGCGCGACATTCCCCCCTCTCGGCGCCCCAGGCCCTAGGACGCCGCATATGCGAACATGCGTTCGCATGGGCAACGCGGGCAGCGACCTTGGGCGGCTTCGGACCGCGCTCAAAACCGGCTCTTACAAGCTGGCCGTTGGCATCGCTCGGGATCTTCCGCGAGTCAGCCTCGCGGACGCCCTGACCTTGACGCTGATGTCGCTGACCAAGGAGCCCGAGCGTTACGAGGTCCTGGCGAGGCGATGGCTCGCAAAGTTCATCGCCGAGGCCAAGCCAACTTTGGAGGAGATCGTCTACGCAGCAGAGCTGCTGCGCGACCTTGAGCCTGACTGCGAGCGCTCGGTGATGGACGCGATCAGGCCGATGCTTTGAGGGTAGAGAAGCTCGGACTGCGCTCTGCCATCTCTTTCGGACCGTTGGCGTCAGTGTTGCTGTCATTCGTAGTCAGGAACCCCCGATTTGCCCCGTAGCCCAGCGCTCTCGGTAGCTGACAAGCTCTTCCCTGATCCGCTCAGCTTCTGCTTAAGCACCGCTTCCGCAACTTCCAGGGATTCGCGTCGGCTCGCGCGCTGTACCGAAACCACTTGAATTCCATTTCGGGTTCCATGCGTGAGCCGCTTTCCTATTCCGGCTGAGGACCCTCTGTGGTGAGTCGTGTCGTGGTGCTCATTGATGCCAACGAGTAGCCGCTGGTCTGAGGGTCTTGATCGGGGGTGTCCGTATCTTGCCGAATCGGGGCGCCGTCGTCTGTGTACCCGGGCCCGACCGCTATCAACAGCCCCGTCCATCCCGACGCGTCCTGAGACGACTAATCCTGGCCGTCGCACTCGTTGGGCTGCCTGCCGGGAACGCCGACGCCTCGTACTTGACCCGCTTGGCGCCGATCCACGCCTTCAGGAGGGGCACGCTCGTGAAAGCTGCCAGCGCGACTGAAAACTCCGCTGTGCCGAAAGCAAGGAGGCCAATGGAGCCCGAACATCTGCCCCGCCAACGCGCGGATCAGGGCGATGGGAGTGGGTGCCCCTCCGCTTGCGCATAATGCGGGTGAGCGTTCGGGATCCGTCCGGAACCCTCTCGATGGCAAGGCGGTCTCGGTAGACCACGGCGTTCACCGACAAGAGCAAGCACCTCCGCCGAGGGCCAGGGCATACTGGCCCTCGATGTCGCAGCACATCATGAACTGCTTCGGTTGAGCTGCGGCTCCCATCGCCTCGGGCGCTGATGCGCCCGAACACGCCCAGATCTACTGCCCGAAGGGATACGCCGATGAAACTGCCGAGCCCTACCTCCGCGATCGCGTCTGCTGAGTCTGGCGCGACGAAAACCGCAAGCGCCGTAAAGACGCGGCACCACATCAACAAGGCGGTTCGTCTCAGCCCGTCTGAGATCAAACAGGCAATGGGCGAGGTGAAAGGCTTCAATGCAAAACTCGCGGTCCTCATCACTCACGCGGTTGGGTCGATGGCAATGGCGTACATCTTCTGCCTGATTGCACTGACGAGTCTTCCCGCGGTCCTGATTGCGGCGGGGGTTCTGACCAAGAGCGAGGTGCCTGGCTTCCTCACGAAACCGGGGCTGATTCTGGTCGTCGCGTGGGTCGCGCAGACCTTCATCCAACTCGTCCTCCTCTCGATCATCATGGTTGGCCAGGACGTGCAGTCGATTGCCTCCGACGCTCGCTCAGAAAACACGTTCAAGGACGCCCAGTCGATCCTCGACGCCTTGAACACGGAAACCGAGGGCGGACTGAGGACGATCCTCGAAGCGATCCAGGCCCAGGCCAAACCCGCTCAGCAATCAGGCTCCGGGGGTAACGTCGAGTGAGCGGTGGTCCCTCGCGAAACTTGGCGACCCCGGCCTCAACTGGCTTGCATTGCCTGTCGGTGTTGCCGTGAAATGCGTTTAACTGCCCCTCCCGCTACCGGCAGCCACAGCCGGGAAGCTGGCCTCTGGGGATCTCCCGTCCCACAGCGCCGGGCAGGACAGCCTGGCAAGACTTTCGATTGAGCGGTGGGCTTTGGACTGCGAGTAAGTTCACCAGTAAGTGGACACAGTCGGCATCGGCAACCGCCTCGCCCAGCGCCCGGCCGAGCGCTGCGCCAGCCCCCAGCGGCCGGCCGCGGTCGCCCTAGCGCTGGTATGGCGCTCCGTGGCGGTGTTCGCCGCCGGGCGGTTGGGTAAAGCTCGGCGCGAAGCTCCATCGGGCGCAGTGCAGGCATCCTGGGCCGGACGGCCGCTCAATTCGGCCGCAAACAGGCCATGGTCACCGGGGAAACCCACGCCGACCATCTGCTCGTACTCGCGAAGTGGCGCGGCGTGAGCCGGCAGCGGCTCAGCGCCGAGCTTGCCTTGGAGCTCGTGAAGGCGGTCGGCTGATCGATGGGCAAGCTTGTGCTGCGGGGATTTGCCCAGCGCAAGGTGCGGGCACTGCTGACCGGAATCGCGATCGCCCTAGGCGTCGCGCTGATGGCGGGCACCTACATCCTCACCGACACGATCGATCACGCCTTCGGGGAAGTCTTCGCCACCTCCTACTCAAACAAGGCGGTCGTCGTCACGGCGAAGGAAACCCTCGGCCGGGGCACCGGCTCAGAATCCTCACCGATCAACGAAACGACGCTCGCCCGCGTGCGTGCGGTGCCCGGCGTGGCGGCGGCCTCGGGTGGCGTCTCCAGCGAGGCGACCTTGCTGACGAGCGCTGGCAAGCGGCTCTCGAGCGGCAGCGCCCCCTCGCTCGTCGCCGCCGTGCAGCCGTCGCGCTTTGAGTCCTTCACCGCGTCAAAGGGCCGTCTCCCCCACGCCGCCGACGAGCTGGCAATCGACCAGGCCACCGCCGTTCGCGAGCACCTGAGGATCGGCGAGCGGATCGTGATCGCCGGACGCGCCCCCGCCCGCCGATACAGGCTGGCAGGGATCGCCAAGTTTGCCGGCAGCGAATCCTTCGGTGGAACCAGCGTCGCGCTCCTCACCCTCGCTCAGGCCCAGTACGTAGCAGGAGAGCGGGGCCGCTATGACAGCATCAACGTCGCCGCGAGCCCCGGGGTCTCGCCGCCGCAGCTGGCCGCGCGGGTCCGCGCCGCCCTGCCGGGGACGATGACAGTGCGCACCGGTGCCGCGGAAGCTGCGAACAAGACCTCCGAACTGGAAGAAGAGCTGGGCTTCCTGCGTACCTTTCTGCTCGTCTTCGCCTACGTCGCGCTTCTCGTTGGCGCCTTCATCATCTTCAACACGATCTCGATCACCGTCGCCCAGCGCACCCGCGAGTTTGGACTGCTGCGCACGCTCGGTGCCTCGCGTGCTCAGATCATGGGTTCGGTCCTCCTCGAAGGGCTGTTGCTGGGCATCGGCGGCGCGCTCGCCGGGCTGGTGTTGGGAGTCGCGCTGGCCCCGGCGCTCGACCAGCTCTTCAAGACCCTGGGCGCCGACCTGCCGGACAACGGCACGGTTTTGGAGGCGCGCACCGTGATCGTCTCGCTGGGCCTCGGGATCGCCGTCACCGTGCTTGCCGGGCTCCTCCCGGCCTCGCGGGCAACCCGAGTGCCGCCGATCGCGGCGATGCGCGAGGGCGTCACCGCCCCGCCGCGGCCGCTGCCCTCAAAGCGGGCGCTGATCGTGCGCTTTGCGGTCGCGCTGATCGGCGTGCTCGCCGTATCCAAGGCGATCGGCGGCCAGGTGATCTTGCTGGCGGGGCTGGCGGCGTTGCTGATCTGGGGCCTGATCCTGATCTCGCGCGCCCGCCGCGCTGGCAGGCCGCCCCGACACCGCGTGATCCCCGCACTCGGCCGGACGCTGGGCCTGCTCGTCAGCTGGCGCGGCATCACCGGCCGCCTCGCACGCGAGAACACGGTGCGCCAGCCCGGCCGCACCCTCGTCACCGCGCTTTCCCTGACGGTTGGCCTGGGCCTCGTTGCCTTCATCTCGGTACTCGCCGCGGGAACGAAGGCAACGATCGACGCGGCCGTTAGCCGCTCCTTCGTAGGCGATTTGATCGTGCAGAACTCCCGCGGGGAAGGGGGGATACCCGCGGCAATCGCTCCGTCGATCCGCGGAGTGCACGGCGTCGGCACGGTGACGGCGATCGCCTTTAGCCAAGGCAGGGTGCGCAATCTGGCAGAACCCGGGGCGCCGGTAATCGATGAAGACAGCAGATTTACCGCGATCGAACCGGGATCGTTCGCGAGGATGTACAAGCTGGAATGGGAAACCGGCAGCGTCGCCACACTCGCATCACTCGGCCACGGCGGCACGATTCTCAGCAAGAAATTCGCCAGCGCCCACCACCTGCAGGTCGGTCAGCAGCTGGCGGTGCTGACGCCCTCGGGCCGGCGGCTCAGGTTGACTGTCGCCGGCATCCTCAAGGAAGAAGTGATCGGCCTGATGTCGAACCTGACGATCTCGCGCTCCCTGGCGCGCTCGCAGTTCGGCCAGCGCGAAGATGGGGTCGACTTCCTCGACTATGCCCCCGGCGCCAATGGCACGCGGGCGCGCGCTGAGATCGACGCCCTGCTGCGCCGTAGCTTCCCGCAGGCCGAATCTCAAACCGCAGCCCAGTACACCCAAGAAGTGAGCAACAAGGTCAACAAGCTCCTCCTGCTCGTCTACGTACTGCTCGCGCTCTCGGTGATTGTCTCCCTGTTCGGGATCGTCAACACCCTGATCCTCTCGATCTACGAGCGCACCCGCGAGCTTGGCATGATGCGGGCGATCGGCGCCTCGCGCCGCCAAATTCGCCAGCTGATCCGCTACGAATCGCTGCTCACCGGACTGATCGGCGGCGTCCTCGGCCTCCTGCTCGGCGTCCTCGGGGCGGTGGCGGTGACGGAATTTGAGCTTGCGGGATCCGGCTACGTGCTCTCGATCCCCGTCGGCACGCTGGTCGTGCTGCTCCTCGCCGCCGCGCTCGCCGGCCTGCTCGCAGCTCAGCTGCCGGCCCGGCGCGCGGCGAAGCTGGACGTGCTGAGGGCGCTCGCCAGCGAGTAAGACGGCGCGGGTCATCTGGTTGGGCGGCCGACGCGAGGAGACCCGCGCTCTGCCTCCCTCAGTCGCCGAGCAAGGCAGCCGGTAGCTTGCCGCCGGGGACTTCGTCGGGCCGGTAGATCTTCGGATCGCCCGGGTAGGCCACCTTCCAGTCGTGCGCGGAGTACCAGTCAAAGCGGTCAAGCAGCTCCGGCTTGGCCGAGTCCGGCCTACCGCGCAGCCCGCGGAATCCCTGCTGGCGCTTCCAGCTCATCCAGGCTTGATAGGTGCCCTGCATCGAGGAGGTCACCGCGCCCTGGACGGGCCCGCCGCTCGTCGCCACCGCCGTCGTCGGGAAGCCCGGTACACCGAGGGTTAGCGGGATCTGGTTGGGAAGGGCGGTATAGGGCGAGAAGTTCGGGCTTTCGGTGAAGGCCCCGTACATCGGCTCGGCAGCGTAGTCCTCCTGGTTCATCGGCTTGATCCCGAGGATCTGCTCGACCGTGCGGACCATGTTGGGTTGGGTTGCGTATTCGTCGTCGACCCCACCCTTTGAGTAGGGGCTGATCACGAACGCCGGTCCGCGGTGACCGTCGACGTGGTCGACGCCGTTTTGAGTGTCGTCCTCGACGCCGAAGATCGCCGAGTGCTTCCACACTTTGCTGTGGGAGATCGTGTCCACAATCCGGCCGAGCGCGAGGTCGTTGTCGGCCGCCTCTGCGACCGGGTCCGGTGCACCCCCGGTGTGGTCGTCGGGGAGCCAGATCAGCGTCAGGTTGGGAACGGCGTGAGCCTTCTCCTCGTGTTCGAATTCGGCTTTCCAGATATCGAACCGGTACTGGTCGGGAATTTCGAGGTCAAATCGCGGGTAGTAGGGGTCGGTGATCTTGTTCAACGACGGGATGTCGGAGGAGGTCTTGTACTCGGTGGTCGGGATCGGCAGCGGCCCTTCCTTCTTACCTTCAAGGATCTGAGAGTCTTCGTACCATTCTTTCCAATCGCCGCCGTTGCCGGGTCCGGTTATGTAGCGGTTGTACTCACCGAAGACCCTGACGCTCAGGCCAGCCCTCTCGGCCGCATTCCAGAGAAATCCGTCGCGCTGGTAGGCGAGTGCGTCGCCGCCTTCGGCTGGGTAGGAGCGATAAAAGGCTCCGAACTCCTTTTCGATGTAGTCGTTGGCCTCAGCCTGGACGATCCAGTTGTGCCCGTCGGCTGAGAGCGTGGGCTCATCGTAGAAGTTGTCGAGATCGCCGAACCGCTTGGCGAGCGCGTGCAGGTTGGGGGTGACCTTTTCACCGAACTGTGCGAGTTCGGGGTCACCGTTGCCCTCGCCGAGGTCGCCAAGCACTTGATCGTAGGTCCGGTTCTCTTTGACGATCACAAAGATGTGCTTGATCGGCGAATGCCCACCACTCTTTTTCGGGATCACGTGCGGGACGGTATCGCCGTCGCCGTTGTTGATCGCGGGAACGTTGTTCCAGTCGTTGTCGGTGAAGACGGTTTTGGTGTCCTGCGCAAGTTCCCCTTCAGATGGCATCTTGAACGTCGTCAGAGTACCGGTCTCGTCGTAGGTGTTATAGCCCTTCGCGCATTCAGTGGCGGGGGAGGTTTCCGGGCCCTTGCAGATCTTTGCCTTCGGGCCGCGATCACCGATGCCCCTGGCGTTGGTGACGACGATCTTCCCGGCCCCAAGCGCCGGGTCGGGCTGCACCTCGACGGGGTACCAGTCGGTCGGCAGCAGACCCTCGAATTCAAGCGGCGTCATATCGCTGCCGTGACCCCAGCCGTTGCCGTGCCCCCAGTGCCAGTGCCCGTGCCCTGTCGTAAGGTCTCTGTACTTGTAGACGGCGATCGCGTTGTCGCGGCCGATGCTGACCAGGACGTGGTCGGAGTCAGGCATCGTGATCGCGTTCGCGTAGCTGCCCACCTTGGCCCCCGGCAACGGGTTGGTGCTGATCGTCTGCACGACGTTGTTGGTCGCCTTGTCGATCAGCGAGATGCTGTCGTCGTTTGAGTTAGCGACAAACAGCGCCGAGCCGTTTTGGTAGAGAGCCGTCGGCTGGAGTCCGACCGGAATTTCCTTTTCCTGCTTGTCCGTTTCGAGGTTGACGACGGATACCGTGCCGGTCGTCGCGGCCCCGGTGATCGGGCTGGAGACGATCGGGGTGCCGTCGGAGAGGTTCGTCGTTTCGCCAGGCTGCGCGGGACGGCCGCCCTCGTTGGAGACGTAGGCGGTGTTGCCATCAAGCACAATCTGGCGCGGCGCGTTGCCGACCGGGATTTCTTTTTCAACTTCGTTGGTAGCGGTGTTGATCACGCCAAGCGCGTTGGAGCCGTTGAGGGCCACGTAGAGCTTGCTGGCGTCGGGTGAGAGAGCCATGCCCGAGGGCTCGGCTTCGCCGGGGTGGGTTGCTTCGGTGCTGTATTCGGGCGCGGGGCCGTTCGCCGCTTTGGGCATCGGGATGATGACTTTTTCAGACACCATGCCGGTTTCCGGATCAACCGTGAACCTGGCGATATCACCCGTTTGGGGGACCCAGAGGGTCTTGCCGTCTGGCGAGTAGAAGGGGCCGTCAGCCGCGACCTCTTCGCCCGGTTCTCCGGCCGCGGGATCAAGTGTGTTATTAGGCCATTCTGCACCTTCTTCCTGCACAATCTTGCCTGTCTTGAGGTCGAAGATCGTCAGGTAGCCAGTGAACTCGTGCCAAGTCAGCGCGGCCATGTATTCGCCGTTGGGACTGAGCGTGCTCGACTCGATCCGCCCGTAGGGATCTTCGATCCTGGTTCCGATCGAGGAGATCCACTGGTTCGTGGGCAGCAGCAGGGCGCCGTTGTAGGTCTGGGCGACCTGCTCGTTGCCAAACGGGTTGAAGCTGTCGAGGGAAGCTGAGGCTGCTCCCACAACAGCCAGGAACGCGACGAGGAGGACCGCCACTGCGCCAAGGCGCCTGCGCCGGACATTCGGTCCCCTGCGAGGTGTACGAATGGAAAACGAGCTGGCCATCGGTTGTCGCCTCCTCGTGTAGACGTAATCTCGACCGCGATCAGCGGGCGAACCGCTGCTGATTTGAAAAGCACCGTACCCGCGCCCAAGGCATACCGGTTACCAGACGGTGAAAAGAAGTGTGAAAATTTCGAGTTCACCGGTGTCACTGTTACCTGTCATTCACAAGCTTGTCACTGCTATTCACAGGCGCGTTACACTCGTCCCTCCTCCGGGCCGTACTCTCCGCATGTGGAGGCCGTCCGAGCGAAGGGATTGGTAAAGCGTTTCGGGGAGACGACTGCGGTTGACGGCGTCGACATCGCCCTCGCGCCAGGACAGGTGCGGGGCCTACTGGGCCCAAATGGCGCGGGCAAGACGACGCTTCTGCGGATCCTATTCGGATTGATCAATCCAGACGCGGGCACCGTCGAGCTGCTGGGGCGCGCGTTTGATGGACTCGGCGGCGAGGCGCTTCAGGGGGTGGGTGGGTTTGTCGAGGAGCCCGCCTTTTACCCTTACCTGTCCGGGGCCGCGAACCTCTCCCTCCTGGCGCGACTGGACGGCGGGCCGAGCGCGGCAGCGGTCGAGGAGGTTCTCGCCCGCATAGGTCTGGGGCAAAGGGGCGAGGACCGCGTTGCCGGCTACTCGACCGGGATGCGTCAGCGGCTCGGGCTCGGGGCCGCGCTGCTTCGCTCACCGCGCCTGCTGTTGTTAGATGAGCCGACGAGCGGACTCGACCCGGCTGGAACGCAGGCGGTCGCCTCGCTGGTAGGGGAACTGGCCGCCGAGGGCGTCGCCGTGCTGCTCTCCTCTCACCAGATCGGAGAGCTCGAGCGGGTCTGTGACGCCTACACCGTGATGCGCGAGGGGCGGATCGTCTGGGACGGGTCGGCGGGCCAGCTGATCGCACAAGCGCCGGCATCGACGTATGCGCTTGCGACCAGCGACGACGAGCAGGCGCTGCGGATCGCCACCGAGCAGGTCGGCGTGCGAGCCGAGCGCTCGCGCCGGGGAGATCTGGCGCTCGCCGTCGAACCAGATTGCCTAGACGGGTTCGTCTTGGCTTTGGGCGATTCAGGCGTGGCGATCCGGCGCCTTGAGCTGCTCGTCAGCCCGCTGGAGACGATGTTCTTCGCCCTCACCTCCGATGGCGCCCCAATCGAGAGGCTGGGGCCCGAGGAGCTGGCCGAGGCGGTGCTGGTCGGCTGATGAGCACGATCTCACCGCAAGCGCCGCCAGCCGGGGTTTCGCTACCGCTCGGCGGGGAGGACCCGATCTGGAACGCCTTGCGGACCGAGCTGCAGAAGCTGGGCTCACAGCTAGTCAGCCGGCTCTTGGTGGTCATCTGCATCGCCGGCCCGTTCGCGTTTGCGGCAGTGCTGAAGGTGCAGAGCGGGACTCCTTCAGACGCGCTGTTCGGGGTTTGGGTGCACTCCTCCGGATTTGCGGTTTCGCTCGTGATCCTCGGCTTCGCCGGGAGCTGGGGGTTGCCGGTGATCGCTGGGCTGCTCGGAGGCGATCTCTTTGCCTCCGAGGACCGGCACGGGACCTGGAAGACGATCCTCACCCGCTCTTGCACTCGCAGCGAGCTCTACGTCGCGAAGCTTCTCGCCGCCGGGACGCTCACCGTCGGGCTCACCTTGCTCTTGGCGATCTCCAGCCTGCTCGCCGGAATCCTGTTGATGGGCGCGCACTCCCTCGTTGACCTGAGCGGTGTGCCGATCCCCGCCGCTGAACTGCTCGCCCTGACCCTGCTCAGCTGGACCGCCTGCCTGCTGCCGGCGCTGGCCTACACGAGCGTCGCGGTGCTGTTTTCGGTCGCGACGCGCAACGGGATAGTCGGCGTTTTGGGACCGCTGTTCGTGGCGCTACTCACCCAGCTGCTGAACCTGATCGGCAAGGGGGTGGTCGTGCACCTGCTCCTGATCGGGTCGGCGTTTGCCGGTTGGCACGGCCTGTTCACAACGCACCGCTTCTACGGC
Organism: uncultured Solirubrobacterales bacterium; assembly: GCA_963722965.1. Lineage (GTDB taxonomy): Bacteria > Actinomycetota > Thermoleophilia > Solirubrobacterales > 70-9 > DATLSM01. Next base: position 25,601 of record CAVROX010000013.1, read on the forward strand.
CCGCTGGTGATCTCGAGCCTCGTCAGCATCGCCTGGATCGCCGTTTGCATCACCGCGAGCTGGAGAATCCTCAGACGCCGCGACTTCCTGGCGAGCTCAGATAGCCGCGGTCCGGAGTGGCGCACCCCCGTTCGGGTCGTAGCAATCAGCGCTGCGGCGGTCGCGGTGCTCGCGTTGCTCGCCAATGTCGGCCCCAGCGGAGACACGGACCACCGACTCAGCGCGGCCATCGGTGAAGAGTTCAACAACCTGACGCTTTTGCAACAGCGGTTGATCGGACGCCAAGTTCCAGCCGGAGCACGACTCGACATTCTCCCCAACTGCAACCGCCGGGCCACGAAGGCGGTCGGGCCCGGCGACTGGAACTGCAGTCTCAATGTCTACCTACCGCAGGCCCACTCGGTGCCGTTTGACGCCACCTCCGTTGAGTATGACGTGAGCGTGGAATCCGACGGCTGCTACAAGGCCCAGTCCCCACCCAACTTCATCGGTGGCCCGACGATGCTCGACGCCGACGGGCAAAGCGTCACCAACCCGCTCTACATCGTGTACGGGTGCTTTAACACCCTCTGAACCCGTGGAACCGAACTGCTGGCAAGTGATCCTTACCTCGTCGTCGAGGTGGGTTTGGACCGAAAGCCAAGCGCCTCATCACTCACTCATCATCTGCGGACGAACTGCGTCCTCACGTGGGCCAGCGGCAGCTTGCCCGGCATTGCAAGCACAACTAATGTCGGAGATCAATCCTCGGGGAAAGCAGCGAAGTCCCGCTTAGCTTTCCGATACCAACCCATCCCCGATATCGGTCGCTTCCACCTCCCCTTCATCTCCTTCAGTGCACTCTCATGAGTCTGATCACCATTTTCGACCATTTCATTTAGGTGTCTATCCTGAGCCTTTATAACCTCATCGGCGGTGTTGCCATGGTGCGGGAAATCGCATGGCCCACCCAATTGCTTACACGTCATTGTCTTCATAGGCTCGACTCCCTCTCATCGCGTTTTTCGTCATGAAATAGAACAACTCAAACGTTGCGGGTCCCCACTCTCTGTGTGTGCTTCATGACGACGCAGTGTTAGATCATAACCGCGATCGACTGCCACAAGCAGCCAGCAACAACTAAGCGAGTCCCTGCGGACCACCTGCACAGGGTTGTATCGGTTAGCCAAAGGCTTGACCGGTCACCCACCTGATGATTTGGTCGGCGCACTCTGGCGTGAGTTCGTGGCCACCCCTGTAGCGGACGTGCTCCAACTTCTCGCGCGCGCCGCGAGCCTCCCAGGCAGCGGCAGCCCCCTGGACGACCTCCGGAACGTCAGCCGAGTAGCGATCCTCGCTGCCAGACACCAGCAGCAACGGCCGCGGAGCGATCAGTCCGAGCAGCCCGGCGATGTCGGACAGGTTGAGGATCCCAGGAATCACCTGCGAGAACTCAATCCCAGAGCGATCGCGCATGCGTCGTTCATAGCTGCACCCGCTGGCGCTGGCGCAGGCGAACTTAACCCGCTTGTCCAAGGCGGCGAGCAGGATCGTCAGGTAGCCGCCATAGGAGTGCCCCATCGCGCCAAGCTTCGAGCCCTCGATCCGCTCGTCGGCAAGCAGCGCCGATAAACCACAGGCGGCGTCGCCGAGCACCGCGGTGGCAAGCAGCTCGCCGGACACGAGCCGGTATGCCATCTCATTGAAGTATTGAAGCCAGTCGTCCTCGCGCTGGTCGGTACCAGTGCCGGTGTAGCGACGATCCTCAAACCCAACCGCGTCGGGCGCGAGCACGACGAGCCCGGCCCGGGCGAGCGGGGGCCCGAAGGCCTGCAGCTGGTCACCGGCCAGCCCGGCGACCTCACTCTTGCCCAGGTGCCACTCACTGTTGTGCTGGTGGTGGACTAAAACCGCCGGGAACGGCCCGCCACCGTCGGGCACCAGCAAATAGGCGGGGATCTGATCCCCCTCGATCCCGGGATAGCGCACCCGCAGCTCGCGATATCCATCCAGGCGGCGCTCGGACAGCAGACCAAATGAGCTGTCGCGTCGCTGGAACGAAACGACTCGCGCAAGGTCGGTGCGCAGTTGAGAGGCAGGATCCACGCGCCGAATGATGCACGCGGCGTCGGCACACCGCGAGGTCCAACACCAGGACGGGTGGCCGGCTGCGCTTACCGAGGCGGACCGCGCCCTGTGGCTGGGCGCGACGGCGACCCGTGACGGCCTACCGGCCTTTCCTCAGGTCTCGACGTCCGCTGAACTCGATCACCCACATCTGCGGCTGGCGATATGCAGCATCCCGTATCGATGTGCGCCTGGGGTTGGCACCGAACCCGCGAGCGTCTGCGACCATCGCCATTGTGGAGGTGTTGAGAAGCACCCCGATCAGCCCCGGCACCGTCACGAGCACGGTCGCATTTGCGGCGCGCTTTGCAAAGCGAGGCCACTGGCGCGGTTGGCGCCAGCTCGGTGGCCCGCTTCACCGGCCTCTCGGCGGAGCTCCGCGGCAGGTGTTGGATGGCGGGCGCGACGCTGAGCTTGTGCGGATCCAGATCGGCCACGGGGAAGAGCTGCCAGCCCACGCCGGGAGGCCCACTCTTAGCGGGGCAGAGCGTCGAGGTTCTCGTGCGTCCCGCCGCGGTGGGGTTGACCGCACCGGATGACCCGGTCGCCTCGCTGCGGGGTGAGATCGCCGACAGCGCCTTCCGCGGCCGGGGGTCTGACCATCTAATCAGGCTGGCCGACGGGGCGCTGCTGACCGAGGTATTCGCTGCACGCAGCCACCGACGCGGAGAGGCAGTTGGGCTGAGCATCGATCCCGAGGGCTGTCTGATCTACACCTTGGGAGATCCGCCGCCCCTCGGGCTGATACGCGACGACCGGATCAGACAGCTTCGCGGCATCCGGCGGCCGCGGTCTGAGCCGAGACAAGAGGAGGGCGAGACTATGACGATGACCCTGCAGGGAAGGACCCAGGAGTGAGCGGCGCGGACCTCGGGCTCGCGGCCTCGGTGTTCGCAGCCTGCACGGTCGAGGCGGTCGAGGCATTGACGATCGTCCTCGCCGTCGGCACGACGCGCAGCTGGTCCTCGGCCTTCGCCGGGGTCGGCGCCGCGGCGGGGGCGCTGAGCGTGATCGTGCTGGCGCTTGGCCCGGCGCTGGCCTCGCTGCCGATCGGTGCGCTGCGCCTCGTGGTTGGCGGCCTGCTGCTGATCTTCGGCCTGCAGTGGCTGCGCAAGGCGATCCTGCGCTCGGCCGGGATCAAGGCAATGCACGATGAGGCCGAGATCTACCGGGAGGAGAGCGAGGCCGCGGCCGCGGCCGGCGCCCCCCACGGGGGCTTTGACCCCTACTCTTTCGTCATCTCCTTCAAAGGAGTCTTGCTGGAGGGACTTGAGGTGGCGTTCATCGTCCTCACCTTCGGCGCCAATCAGCACCGCGTGGGCCTCGCGGCGGCGGCGGCCGGGCTCGCGGTCCTGCTCGTCGTTCTCGCCGGCATCGCCGCCGGCTCGCCCTTGGCCAGGGTTCCCGAGAACGCGATGAAGTTCGCCGTCGGCGTGATGCTTACATCCTTCGGCATGTTCTGGGGCGCCGAGGGAGCCGGCGCCCACTGGCCCGCCAGCGACGCGGCCCTGCTGGCGATCATCCCCCTGCTCCTGCTCGCCTCGCTAGCGATGGCGAGCGCGTTGCGGGCGTCGAGCGCGCGCGCGGCTAAGGCAGAGATCGACTCTGAAGAGGAGGGCATCAAGGTGGTGGGGGCGTGAGGGCGTTGGAGAGGTTTGTGAGCGGCGTCTGGGAGTTCATCGTCGGCGACGATTGGCGAACCGCGCTGGGGGTGGTCCTCGCCCTGGCGGCTACGGCGGTGTTGGTCGACGCGGGAGTCTCGGCCTGGTGGGTGATGCCGCTCTCGGTCTTGGCCCTGCTCGGCATCTCAGTGAGAAGCGCCGCCCGCTGAGCCGCGCAAGGCGGGGAAGATGCCAAGCTCAGCACGACCGGCGCCAACGGGCAGCGCTTATCGACACCGTGGAGATCATGCCCCCGCCGCTTGAAGGCAAGCACATCTGCGGCGAGACGCCGCTCGGGTGGGTTATCTGGTAGCGAGCGCTGTTCAGGGGTGAGGCGCCAGCCGAACTTCTCGCCGATCGATGCGCGAGGCCAGACGGCTGGCGTGCGGCTGAGATCGGACGCCGGGACCGATGCTGGTGAGCTTGCCGGGAAGGACCTCGGCAACGCCCATCCCTGGCAGGCTTCCGCGCGTGCATCTGAGTGCTGCCGCAGAACAAGCCTGGCCCCCATTCGTGCTCGTCAGCGGATTGCTGCTGATCGGCCTGGTCGCCAATCGAGATGGCCTGTTCGAGCAAACCGGGCGTTTCTTACAAGGCCTTGGGGGACCGCCGGCGGCGCTGTTTGCCGCCTGTCTGGCGCTGGTAGCGCTCGTCACGGCCGTACTGAACCTCGATACCGCGGTGGTGTTCCTTACGCCTGTCCTGGTCCATGCGGCTCGCGGACGCGGCATCGAAGAGGAGGCGTTCCTCTACGCAGCGGTCTATATGGCCAACGCATCCTCGCTCTTCCTGCTGGGGTCCAATCTCACGAACCTGCTTGTTTTAGGCCATCAACCGATCTCCGGCGGCACCTTTGCCGCCCAGATGCTCGTGATTGCCCTGGCGGCGACACTCGCAACCGCGCTGGGGCTGTTTGTGCTCTTTCGCCGGCGACTGCGAGCACCCACACAACGACACCCGCAGCGTTCGAGCTGGGACGCGCTCGGCTTGGGGTTGCCCGGAGCTCTCGCCGCAGCGACGTTCACAATCGCGCTCCGCAATCCTGCAATACCCGTCCTCCTGATCGGATTAGCGCTGGCCGCGATCGAGGTAGGGCGCGATCGGCTGCACTGGGGAGAGGTGTGGCGGGCGCTCGGGCCGGTGATCCTGATCAGCTTGTTCTTGGTGTGCGTCGCGCTGGGAGTCCTGGCGCGAGCTTGGGATGGACCGGCGCACCTGCTTGGTCACGCCGGACCTTGGGGCGCTGCGGGCATCGGGGCGCTGGCGTCGGTGATGATTAACAACCTTCCAGCGGCTGTCCTGCTCTCGGCACACCCAGTTCCCCACCCCGACACGCTGCTCTTGGGGCTGAACGTCGGCCCTAACCTCGCCGCGACTGGCTCCCTCTCGGCGTTGTTGTGGTGGCGTGCCGCCCATCAGGTCGATGCGCAACCATCGCTCCTGGCGTTCTCGCGCCGGGGAGTCCCACTTGCCGTAGTCGCGATCCTCCTCGCCCTCGGCGCGATGGCCATCCTGCCGACCCCGCTGTGAGCGGCGACCGAGCCTAGCTGCGACTCAATATCATCTGCCCGTGAGCGGCCAGAGGGTGCCCGGTGGGGTGGTGCATAAACTGCCCACCGACCTGCGCAAGACGCTGGTCGCCAACTCCACGGCACTCGCTGCCTGGCAGGACATCACCCCGCTGGCTCGCAACGAGTTCATCTGCTGGGTCGAGGATGCCAAGCAGCAGAAGACCCGAGAGCGCCGCATTCGGCGAACCAAGGAGGAGCTGGAGGAAGGCCAGCGTCGACCTTGCTGTTGGCCCGGGTGCAAGCACCGCGAGCGCAATGGCAGGTAGGGAACGCCCGCGACCTTCTGTCTGTGAACCTCACACCCTCGCCTCGGCCCGTTTGGCGCTCGCCTCCGCCAACGCTCCGCGACTCCCAACCGACAGCAGGGCCAACCCGAAGATCAGCTTCTGCGCGGCAAATTCCCCAACCGCCTAGCGCTTGGCGTTGACTGAGATATTCGCCAGTTGCTCGCCGCTGGTGAGTTTGACCCCCTGGAAGGAACCGAGGACTTCTGCGGCCGGGGCGGTCAGCGATGCCGGCACATTGCCGAGCGCGATGCTCGAGCCTTTGACCGTCGGCTTGCGGGGGGCCTTCAGCGTGAAGAAGGGGCCCGATGGGCTGGTCGATCCGTTGACGTTCGCGGTCAGGTTGGAGCCGGTTCCCGGTCCGAACTTCGCCGGTCCGCCGAATGTGACGCTGACCGGCGCGCTCAGCGAGAACTGCTGGGTGCCGCCGCCAAGTTCAAATGGCCCGACGACGAGGCTCTTCGTCGTCTGGGTCAAGGTGAAGCCGTTGCCGCTCGGCGCTCCGCCCCCCGCGACGACGGTCCCCGAGCCGGTTGCGGTATTCAACTTGCCGGAGGTGATCGGCATGCTCACGCTGGCGCCCGAACCGGTGGCGGGCCCGACCGCAGCAAGCAGGAGTTCGGCTTTCGTGAATTCCGTCGCGACCGAGGGGACCAGGGTAAGCGTGATCGTGCCGCCGGCGACCTTGACGCTCTTGCCTTTGGCGCCGCGGTGAGCGTGAGCGATCGCTGGCGGGGCGAGCAGGGTGATCGCCACCAGACAGACTGCGCCCAGCGAAGATGCAAAGCGGACTGGGACCCGCACCGCCGCCGTTGCCTGGGATTCGAGTGGGGAGGGCTGCGGGCTCATCAGGACTCGTGACGCTAGTTGCGCTGCCGCTCGCCGGCAAGCGTGAAATCACGTAACTTTCACCGCGCGATGGAGCAGCTCAGCGCCGCCCAGTTGCGTCGCGCGATCAGCGCGATAGCCGAGCTGGACGCGATCGCCGATCTCGCCGAGTACCCCTCCCACACGGCGCGGCTGCTGGCAAAGCTGATCTCCTGCGAGGTCACCTCCTACAATGCCGTCGACCCGCGCCGACGCCGGGCGAGGGTCGCCGCCGATCCGGCCGAGAGCGTCTTTGAGGGAGGCGCCGAGCTATTCGCCGCCTACGCCCACCAAAACCCCCTCGTCGGTCACTACGCCGCCACCGCCGACGGTAGCGCCAACCGCATCTCGGATTTCATCTCGCGCCGCCAGCTCCACGCAACCGAGCTCTACAACTACGTCTACCGTCGGATCGGGGTCGAGTATCAACTCGCGATCACCCTCGCCTCGCCGCTAGGTCCGGGCGAGGTAATCGGTCTGACCCTGAGTCGCGGCGGGCGCGATTTCAGCGCCGCAGAGAAGGCGCTGCTCGAGGCGCTGCGCCCCCACCTCGGCATCACCCTCAGCCGGCTCGGCGATCAGGCGCTGGCCGAGGCCCTGCTGGATGACCCCCCGTCCGCATCGGCCCCAGACTGGCTTTTGGCAGTCAGCCCAGACGGCACGGTCCTCAGGCTGAGCGCAAGCGCGCAAAGCGGTCTCGACCTCGCACTCGGCTCACCCCTGCCGCCGCCAATCCGCCGCTGGCTTGCCGGCGACGGCCGTCCCGCCAGCGTCGAAGTTGACGAACGGCGTCTCGGCGTGGCACTCGTTGGCCGCGCTCGGCCGGGCCTGCTCGTGCTCAGGATCACCCCGCGACAAGATCCCCCCGACGCCGCGGAGCTGGGGGCGCTCGGCCTCACCTCCCGCCAGGCCGAGGTTCTTGCCCTCGTCGCTCGGGGGTTCACCAGTGCCGAGGTGGCGAGCGAGCTCTTGCTCAGTCCGCGCACCGTGGAAAAGCACCTCGAGTCGATCTATCTGCGGCTCGGGGTGAGAAACCGCGCCGAGGCGACCGCTCGTGCCCTCACCGGGTCCCCCGCAGCTTCCCGCTAACGACCTTGCCGCCCAGCTCCGGTCCGCCGGCACCCGGCAAGAGCCCTCAGCCGCCTCGCCCTGGTGGTGGTTGCCGCCGGGAAGAGCTCAGGGTGAATCGAACTCGCCCTCACGTTTCTGTCGTATCCTGTCGATAACCGTAGCGGTGTTCTACAGGCGCGAACGACACCCGCTGAGCCCGCCCACCGGGACCAACGTCACCGGCGATCGGCTACTGGATCGGGTCAGGAATATCTCGTTCGCGCTGCTCGGGTCGGTGGCGGCGATTGCACTTGGGCTCGTCGCGATCGTCGCAAACGTCGGTTGGCCCAACCTCGTCGACAGTCCGATCCCGGCGCTCCCGCGCGAGAATGTGGCGGCCAACCGCGCCCTTGCCCGAGCCCCCGCGCCGGCGAGGGAAGCCAGCGGCCAGGGCAGGCCGCGTGTGGCCGCGGGCCCCGTTGCTGTATCGGCCCGGCAATTCTTCGCCAGGCGTCCCCCACCGAGGCCCGGCCGCCCAAATGCCTCCGGCCTAGAAGCCCCGCTCAGACCTTCCCCGACCTCAGCTGGCAACGCCGGCCGCTCAAAGCCCGGCAAAGCCGGCGGGTCAAAGCCAGCAACCGAGCCCGTCGACACCCACCCCAGCCCCACCTCAGCCCCCGCCGCCCCGACCGCCCAGACGCCCGCAAGCCAGGCTCCGACCCCCTCCTCGCCGCAGTTCGCCGCGACCACGACGAGCCACCCCGGCGCGCGGCAGTGGCGAGACCAGGGACCTTCACCCGGCAACGGATCGCCCTGGCGAGGCGGCGGGGACGGCCACGCACCCCCGGCTGCCTGGGGGAGCGATCAAGCGCCCGGCCAACCAGCCAGCGGCCCCTGCCATCGAGAGGCCCCCGCCCACGGCGACAGCGGCCCGGGCTTTGGTCACGGCCATGGATTTGGCCACTTCGGCAGGTAAGTCCGCCGACCGGCCGGGGCCGCCCAAAACGCTCTGGCGCGATCGCGCTCACCCGCTCAAGGCCCGATGACTTTGGGCACTTCAGCTCATATCCAAAGTTGGGTATCTAACTTTGTGGTTCCAGGCGATCACTTGGCAACTTTGGGCGATCGCGATGCGCACCGGCTTCGGGCTTAACGCGGGATCGAGTACTTTACTGATTTTTTGGTAGACTTGAAGCCTAGGTTACCTGACTCGATGGATCCAGTTTTCTCCGGTTGACAAATCGCTCGCTGGCCGGCCGCCTCTCTCCCTATCGTGGGGCGCACCGGCCGGCGCGCAACCAAGGCCACGGCCCTTGGCCTCTGAGATCAGAGCTCGATCTCGCGCTCGCTCGGCGGCCTCAGGGGAGCGGCCGGGTCCAGCCAGCGTGAGGGACCAAGCAGCCAGCGCCCGTCGACCCGGGCGACCTCGGTGAGCAGCTCCGCGTAGGGCGCATCGCCGCCGCGCCCGGCGCCGAACTCAAAGAGGAGCTCTGGCGCCAGGGAAGCATTCAGTGCGGCCCGCGCCTTGACCAGGAGCCGGTAGTCGTTGCGTTCCAGCTCACCGCGGTGCGCGGCGAGGGCTGTGAGGATCTCATCCAGGCGCTCGGGGCCGAAGGCCGTGCCGAGGGTGGCTTGCGGCAACGCCCCCCACAGCGCCCACATCCACCACCGCGGGGCCTTCTCGGAGCGCTCGCTGAGCGCCTCCGCTACCACCCGCGCGACCAACTCATGGGCATGGTGGCGATCGATCGGGCTGGGCGAGACGACGATCGCGGGGCCAAGCTCATCGATCGCTTCCCGGGCAAGGTCCAAAAGCGCCTCCTGCGCCGCCCCTCCCCGATCCGCGCCGGAGATCGCAATCGGCGCCCGGGGGAGCCAAAGCTCAAAGCCGGCGCGGCGGCACGCCTCGCGCAGCTCGGCCTCGCGCCGGGCCCGTTGGGGGGGTCGGCCCAGTCCGCAGGCGAGGTTGACGACCCGCCAGCCGGCGTCGCGAAGCGCCATCAGCGTCGCCGGTGCCCCGATCAGCTCATCGTCAGGGTGGGGCGCGAGGTGAAGGACGACCTTGCTCAACGGCCCCAGAATTCCTCAACGACGCGGGCGAACCGGCGGCGCTCCTGGAAGAGGAAGGCGTGCGCTCCGGGGAAGATCACGAGGGTGGACCGGGGGATGCGGGCGGCGATCCGCCGCAGGTTCACCGGCGCCACCACCGGATCGGCCGCGCCGGCCGCCGCCAGGGTCGGCACCCTGATCCCGGCCAACTGGCGGTAATTTCGATTGCTGCGCAGCCAAGGGTCTTCGGCCGCCACCTGGGCGCGGGTGGTCGCCGCCGGGACCTGGAAGTCGTTTGGGATCTCACCGCTCTGACTGGCGCGTTCCAGGCGCCGCAGGAAGCGGCGACCCTCGGCTTGGCGATCGGGCGGATAGAGCTCGCCCAGGATTTCGGGGTCTGAGGGATGGGGATTGCTGTCGATCGCCTGGGCCCGCGGGGAGCCGAGCACGGCTTCCGGGCCGCCGGAGTTGGTCCCCGCGAGGATCAAACGGGAGACCATCCGTGGATCATCGATCGCAAGCCGCTGGGCGACAAAGCCCCCCATCGACCAGCCCAGGACCCCAGCCCGCCGCACGCCGATCGCCCTCATCAGGCCGGCGCTGGCGGCGGCGAGCGAGTCAAAGGAGTCTCCATGCCAGGGCCCCGAGAGACCCAGCCCGGGGTAGTCAAAGAGGATCAGACGATGATCTCTTGCAAGCAACCGCACCAGCGCCGGGTCCCATTCGGCCATCGTTGACCCCGTCCCGATCAGCATCACCAGGGGCGGCCCCTGCCCGCGTTCATACCAGGCGATCGTGGTGCCGGCGGCTGCAGCGACGTGAACCCGCGCCCTAAATGGCCCGACCGAGCCCTCGCCGCATCCGGCGAGGAGCACCGCCAAGGCCAGGCATATCGCCACTCGAGGTCTCATCGCCGGCGCCCCGAGCACGATAGTCGCGCCGCTCGGCGGCGGGCGGGATCTAATCTTCGCCGCCCGTGCGCGCCCGCTCACTGATCCCCCTCCTCGCAGTCGTGGCGCTCGTCGCGCTGCTCGGCTACGGGCTGGCGAGCAAGGGAACGCCGACTCTCAGCCTCGGCCAGCTGGCACCGGCCGGGCCCCTCCCCCGCCTCTCCGGCACTGGGAGCGGCTCGCTCGCCGATTACCGGGGCCGCTGGGTGCTGGTCAACTTCTGGGCATCCTGGTGCATACCCTGCCGCCAGGAGGCCCCCGCGCTGGAGCGCTTCCAGCGCAGCCATGGCGGGCCCAGCTTCACCGTCCTTGGGATCGACACCCGCGACCTCAGCGGCGACGGGCAGAGCTTCGTCCGCCAGTACGGGCTCACCTATCCCCAGCTGCGCGATGGCGACGGCCAGCGCGCCCACGAATTCGGCAGCACCGGGGTCCCGGAAAACTTCCTCGTCGACCCCCAGGGCAGGCTGCGTTTGATCAACCGTGGGCCGGTCGACGCGCAATACCTCGATACCTACGTCGCCCCGATCCTGCCCCGGAGCAAATCTTGAGCCGGGGATCGCCCCCCCGGCGCTGGTCGGTGGCGGCGCTCGGCGCCCTCGCCCTGAGCCTCGCCCTGGCGGGCGCTCCGGCGGGCGCGGCCGCTGCTCAGCCCCGCACCACGCTCAACGACATCGAGGGCGAAGTTATGTGCCCGATCTGCGGCACGCTGCTGGAGCTGGCCGACTCACCGCAGGCCGAGCGGGAGAAAGTCTTCATCGCCCGCCTCATCGCAAACGGAGATACGAGAGCCGCGGTCAAGGAAGCGCTGGTCGCCCAGTACGGTCCGGAAGTCCTGGCCCTGCCGAAGGCGGCTGGCTTTGACCTCACCGCCTACCTTGTTCCGCTGATTGGGTTCGCGCTGGCCGCGGTGGCGCTGGCGCTCGGCGTCCTCCGCTGGCGCCGGCGAGCAGGGCCACCGGGTCCGGGCCCCCCCGCCGGGCGGGGGCTGAGTGGCGCTGAGGCCGAACGGCTAGACGCAGACATCGCCCGCTATGACCTCTGAAGGACCCCCGTCACCGACAGCGGCAGGCGCCGCGCTGACTCGGTCAGACCAAGGCAGGCGAGGGTAGCGTCGGCCTCGGCTTGGAGGGCCGCCAGCGATTCGCGACCCTGATCGGTGGGCGGGCCGTCGATGACGACCAGCTCGTAGGCGCTGCGCAGCTTCGCGACCGCGTGGCGAAAGTCCTCGCAGGCCACCAGCTGCGCCCCGTCGGGGCTCGGTGCGCCGGCGACTACGCAGATCAGCGGCGCCGCAGCCCCACCCGACGCCGGCCCGGTGAGCAGCGCCGGCTGCAGGATCTGCTGCGCGCTCGCCTGGCCGGCAAGGTACTCGTGAAGGCCCGGCGTTGGGCTCAGTCCGAGCGCCGCGGCGAGGCTCGGGGCGTTGAAATCGCACTCCACCAGCGCGGCGCGCCCGCCGGCGGCAACTGCGGCGCTGCCAAGGCCAAGGGCAGCACCCGGCTTGCTCTTCGTGCTGCCGGTCACGAGCAGGACGCGGCAGCCCTCGAGCCCCCTCAACAGCGCGCTGAGGGCTTCAAGGTCACCGCGACGAAGCACTCCCGGCCGTCCGGCGCCCGGCGCCCCTACCGCCGAGATGCTCGCCAAGACCGGCGGCTTTTTACGGCGGAGGTTCACATCCGCTCGGGGGCGGAGATGCCCAGCAGCCCCAGCGATGCGGCGATCGTGCGCTTTGTGTAAAGGCAGAGGGCCAGCCGCGAGCGCTCGACCCCCTCCCCCTCGGCCCCGACCACCTGGCAGTCGCGGTAAAAGGCGTGGAAGTCGGCGGCGACCGCCATCGCGTAGGCGCAGATCCGGTGCGGGGCTCGGCGCAGCGCGGACTCGCGCACCTCCCCGGGGAACTCGAGCAGGCGCTTGATCAGCTCCCGCTCGGTGGGCTGGAGCGGGGCAGGGGAGTGCCCGGCGCTCGGCTCGGCGGCCTCGCGGCCTGCCTTGGCCCCCGCTTTGCGCAGGATGCTGGCGATCCGGGCGTGCGCGTACTGGACGTAATAGACGGGGTTCTCGCTCGACTCGCGGCGGGCCAGCTCGAGCTCGAGGTCGACCGTGGTGTCGTGGCTGCGCCAGAGCATGAACCAGCGAGTGGCGTCGGGACCGATGTCCTCGAGCAGCTCCTCGAGCGAGACGAAGTCACCGCTTCGCTTCGACATCTGCGAGCGCTCGCCGCCGTCGACGATGTGGACGAGGCGCATGATCAGCGCCTCAAAGGTATCGGGGTCGGCGCCGAGCGCGGCGATCGCTGCGCGCAGCCGGGCAACGTAGCCATGGTGGTCGGCGCCGAGCACGTCGATCAACCGCTCAAAGCCGCGCCCCAGCTTGTCCTTGTGGTAGGCGACGTCGGCGGCCAGGTAGGTCGGCTCGCCGCCGGCGCGGACCAACACCCGGTCCTTGTCGTCGCCGAACTCGGTCGTCCGCAGCCAGAGGGCGCCTTCGCTGCGGTAGGTGTGGCCGCTTTGCTCGAGCTCAGCGAGGGTCGCCTCGACCTCACCGCGCCCGTAGAGGTCGCGCTCTGAAAACCAGGTGTCAAAGCCGACCCCGAACCGCTCGAGGGTCGCCTGCACTCCCTCAAGCACGATCTCCACCCCGCGCCGACCGAGCGCCGCGCGGTCGGCGGGGTCAAGGCCCTCCCCGGCCAGACGCTCGGCCAGCCCGGCCACGTAGGCGCCTTCGTAGCCGTCGGCGGGGACCTCGGCGCCGAGCATGCGGGCGGCGATCGAATCGGCAAAGCGCTGCACCTGAGCACCGGCATCGTTGACGTAGAACTCACGCCGCACGTCGTGGCCGACCGCCTCCAGGAGGCGCGCCAGGGCGTCGCCGTAGGCGGCGTGGCGCCCGCCGCCGACGTGCAGCGGCCCGGTCGGGTTGGCGGAGACGAACTCGACCAGGATGCGTTCAGGGAAATCCACCGGCGCCGGGCCGAGCCGCTCCCCAGCTTCACCGAGCGCTGCCATCGCGCGCCGATACCAGCCGTCGGAGAGGAAGAGGTTGACGAACCCCGGCCCCGCCACCTCGATCCGCTCGATGCTCCCCGCCGCGGCCAGCTCGCGCGCCAGCTCGCCCTGCAGGCGCTCGGCGACGGCGCGGGGGCTCTCGCCAAGCGGGGCGGCGAGCAGCATCGCCGCGTTTGAGCTGTAGTCGCCCAACTCCGGCTTGGGTGGGCGGTCAAGGGAGGGCTCAGGGCCGGTCGGCTCGCCGTCGCGCAGGGTGCGCGCCGCCCGGTTCACGGCTGTGCGCAGCTCGGCGATCGAGTCGTTGGCCCTCATCGAACCCATCGTATGGACCCTGGCCGAAGCGGGCCCCGCGATCGGCCAGGGTACGCTGGCCCAGTTGCGCGTAGCCGTGATCAGCGACGTCCACTCCAACCTGCCGGCGCTGGAAGCCGTGCTCGGGGAGATCGCCGCGGCCGAGCTCGAGGAGATCTGGTGCCTGGGTGACGTGGTCGGCTATGGCTCAGAGCCCGACGCCTGCAGCGAGCTGATCCGCGAGCGCTGTGCGCTCTGCCTGGCGGGCAACCACGACCTCGCGGTGCTCGGTGAGCTACCGATCGCGGCATTCTCGGGAGCCGCGGCGGAGGCCGTCCGCTGGACGCGTGCGCACGCCAGCGAGCGGACGCTCGAGTTCCTCGGGGCGCTGGAGCCGTCGGGGGTGCGTGCGGGCATCGGCCTCTTCCACGCATCCCCGCGCGACCCGGTTTGGGAGTACGTGCTCACGGCAGAACAAGCCGACGCCTGCTTTGACGTCCAGCCCAAGCGGATCTGCCTGATCGGCCACTCCCACATCGCCCTCTGCTTCAGCCGCCCGCAGGGGGCTGAGGCGGGTGATGTCCGCGGTGCCCAGAGCGGCGATGGAACGCTGCTGGAGCTTGCCAGCGGCGCCTGGCTGCTCAACCCAGGCAGCGTCGGCCAGCCCCGCGACGGGGACCCGCGCGCTGCCTGGATGGAGCTCGACACCGAGGCGCAGAGTGCCCGCTTTCACCGCGTCAGCTACGACCTTGAGCGGGCCGCCGAGGCGATCGTCAAGGCGGGCCTGCCGAAGCACCTTGCCGACCGCCTTCGCGCCGGCACGTGATCGTCAATTGCAGGGTAAATCTGGGCTTTATGCCGTTCTCTAGACTCGGACCGTGGGTCGTTTAAGCACTTCCATCCTCGCCCTGGCTCTCGGCGCCCTCGCAGCGGTTGCCCTGGCCTCCTGCGGGGTCGAAAGCGACGCCAAGCTGCTGCCTGGGAAGACGGCCGGGGAAATTACGAAGAACCTCGACGAAGTCAAGCTACTTGCCCAAAGCGGCGAATGCGTCGGCGCCGAAAGCGCGGCGCAGCAGGTGAGCAGCCAGATCGACGCGCTCGGCGGAGTCGACAAGAGCCTCAAGCAGGCGCTGCGCGAAGGCGCCGCCCGGCTGAATCAACTCGTCGCGAAGTGCGGGGAACAGACGAGCGAACCCGCGACAAGCGAAACCACGACCGAAGCGGTATCGGGCAAGCCGCCGAAGAAGGAAGAAAAGCCAAAGCAGCCGAAGACAACGCCGGGCGAACCGCCGACCAAGACGACCACGACCAAGACGACCCCGACGACGACCCCGACGACGACGACCCCGACGACCCCGACCACGCCGACGACCGAAGGCGGCGGCGCTCCGCCGTCGGGCGGGGTCGGTCCAGGCTCCCCGGTCGGGGCAGGCCACTGATGGTCGAGACCCTCTCCGGCCGCTATGAGATCGGCGAGCGCCTCGGCTCGGGGGGGATGTCGAGCGTCTACCGGGCGACCGACCGCATCCTCGAGCGAACCGTCGCGGTAAAGGTGTTGGCCGAGCACCTCTCCGACGATGAGCGATTCGTCGCCCGCTTCCGCCGCGAGGCGCTCGCGGTCGCCAAGCTGATCCACCCCAACATCGTCCAGGTCTATGACACCGGCGTCGACGATGCTCGCCACTACATTGTGATGGAGTACGTCGAGGGCCGCTCGGGGGCCCAGATCCTCCAAAAACAGGGGCCGCTCGGCGGCGAGGAGACCGCGGAGATCGGGATCCAGGCATGCGCCGGACTCGACTACGCCCACCGTCGCGGGATCATCCACCGCGACGTCAAGCCGGGCAACCTGATGATCGTCGGCGGGCCGGTCGGCGGCGGCGAGATGACCGTCAAGTTGACCGACTTCGGAATCGCGCGGGCGATCGAGCAGACGCGGATCACGCAGGTCGGCTCGGTTGTCGGCACCGCCGCCTACCTGGCCCCCGAGCAGGTGCGCGGCGAGGAGGCGACGCCGGCCACCGACGTCTACGCGCTGGGGGTCGTCCTCTACCAGTTCCTCACCGGCCGCCTGCCCTATGAGGGCTCGACTCTGGCCGAGCTGGCGGTGCGCCAACAAAACGAGACGCCCCTCCCCCCCAGCACCTACAACGATGAGGTAACCGAGACCCTGGGCGCCGCCGTGCTGCGTGCCCTGGAGGGCGACCCGAACCGCCGCTACGCCAGCGCCGAGGAGCTGGCTGGGGGCCTGCGGCTGGGGCTGCAGGGCGAGGACGTGACCCTGCCGCTCAGCGAAGGCGCGACCCCGACCCGGGTGCTCGGGGCTGAGACGGCGACAAGGCGCCTTGAGCGCGGGCCGCGCACCGAGTACCGACCCCCCGCCGCGCCGAGCCGCCGCCCGGCTGCGCGGGCACCGCTGCCGGCGGCGCAAGCGCCAAAGAAAAAGGGTGCTCTGGGGCGCTTTGCCCGCTTCCTCTTCGCCCTGATCGCGTTGATCTTGATCGCGGCGGCGGTCGCCACCGCGGTGATCATCACCACCGACAAGGCGGCCGGGGTCAAGGTGACCAAGGTGGCCGGCAACACGGTCGAAAAGGTTGTCGACGAAGTGAAGGAACTGATCAAAAAGAACACCAAGTAGGTGGGCGGGAGCGGGAGCTGGCCCAACTCAGAGCGCCGACCAGGGTGTTGAGCCCGCCAACACCGAGCTGCAGAAAGCGGTGAAGGTTTCGGCGGCGATCGCAGAGCGGGCGTGGCTCGTCAGTTGCTGCATATAGGTGAGGTTGTGCAGGCAGATCAGGCGGACCGCGGTCAGCTCTTCGGCTCGGGAGAGGTAGCTGAGGTAGTCGCGATCGTGGCGCTGGCAGGCCGGGCAGGGGCAGCCCTCGACGATTGGGTTGCGATCGCCCTCCCAGCCGGCCTTGCGCAGGTCAAGGCGAAAGCGGTGCTCGGGGTCGGGCGCGAGCGCGACGCCGTGGCGGGCGAGCCGGGTGGGTACTGCACAGTCAAAGAGGTCGAGCCCGAGGGCGATTGCGGCGAGCAGGTCATCGACCTCGCCGATCCCGAGCAGATGCCTGGGCGCCTGCGCGGGGCAGAGCGGCGCGGTGAACTCCAACACCTCGCGCATCTGCGCCTTGTCTTTTCCCAGGCTGCCGCCAATCGCCACTCCGTCGACCTCCGCCTCACAGACAGCCTGCGCCGATTCGCGCCGCAGGTCCGGGTGGACCCCGCCCTGGATGATCCCGAACACGGCCTGCCGCGCCGGCCCGTGCTCGCCGTGCCAGAGCAAGCACCGCTGAAGCCAGCGCCCGGTCCGCTCGGCCGACCGCGCCGTGTAGTCGCGATCGGCGTGAAAGGGCGTGCACTCATCGAAGGCCAGCGCGATGTCAGAGCCGAGCTGCCCCTGCACCTGCATCGAGGTCTCCGGTGAAAGAAAGAGCGCTGCCCCATCCCGGTAGGAGCGAAACCACACCCCCTCCTCCCCAATCGAAACAACCGACCCCTCCTCCCCGCCCCGGCGCCCGCTCCCCTTCACCTCATTGGCGACTCCACCGTGGGCAAGCGAGAACACCTGAAAGCCACCGGAATCTGTAATCAGCGCCCGCTCCCACCCCATAAAACCGTGCATACCCCCGGCCCGCTCGATCCGCGCCGGCCCTGGTGAGACGAGCAGGTGGTAGGTGTTGCCCAGCACCATCTGATAACCGATCCCAGCCACCTCGGCGGAGTCCAGCCCCCGCACCGTCGCCTTCGTTGCAAGCGGGATGAACGCAGGAGTCTTCACCCTGCCGTGCGCTGTATCTAAGACCGCGGCCCTCGCCCGCCCGTCCCGCGCGGTGATCTCAAACCTCAACCGCTGGCGCTCAGCCCTCACCGATCAGCGCGGGGTCTTGCGCGCCGTGCCCACGACAAGCGAGGTTCCGGTCATCGCCGCGGGCTGGGGGATGCCGAGGAGCTCCAGCGCGGTCGGCGCCACATCGGCGAGGATCCCGTGGCTGCGCAGCTCTAGGCCCGCGGCGGTGAGGATCAGCGGAACTGGATTCAAAGAGTGCGCGGTATTCGGCGAGCCATCGGGCTCGAGCATGTGGTCGCAGTTGCCATGATCGGCGGTGATGATGCAGACCCCGCCGCGGGCGCTGACCGCCTCAACCACCTCGCCGAGGCAGTCATCGGTCTCCTCCACCGCCCGCACGGCCGCCGGGATCACCCCGGTATGGCCGACCATGTCGGGGTTGGCGAAGTTGATGATCCCGAACCGGTACTCGCCCCCCGACCAGCGGCTGGTGAAAGCGTCGGCGGCGGCGCGGGCGCTCATCTCGGGCTTGAAGTCATAGGTCGGCACCTCGCGAGGCGAGTCGACCAGCAGCCGCTCCTCCCCATCCCACTCCTGCTCGCGCCCGCCGTTGAAGAAGTAGGTGACGTGCGCGTACTTCTCGGTCTCGGCAACGTGCAGCTGACGGGCGCCTGCCGCAGAGATCGTCTCGGCCAGGGTCGTCTTCGGCCGCGCCTCCGGGAAGGCGACCGGATAGGGCCAGCCCTTGTGGTACTCGGTCATCGTCGTCAGCTCAAGCGGCGGAGCGCCGGCGCGGGAGAACTCCTCAAAGCCCGGCTCGGCGAGGGCCCGGGTCATCTGCCGGGCCCGGTCGGGGCGAAAGTTGATGAAGATCGCGACGTCGCCCGCGGCGGCGCCGTCATAGTCGCCGATCACCGTCGGCTTGACGAACTCGTCGCTCTCCTCGCGCTCATAGGAGGCAGCGATCGCCGCCGCGGCGCTGGCCGCCCGCAGGCCCTCGGCGTGGACGATCGCATCGTAGGCGAGCTTGGTCCGCTCCCAGCGGGTGTCGCGGTCCATCGCAAAGTAGCGGCCGCTGACGGTCGCGATCGTCCCGGCGTGCCGAAGCCAGCGCTCCAGCTCGGCGAGGTACTCCCGGCCCCCGTGAGGGAGGGTGTCGCGGCCGTCGGTGAAGGCGTGAAAGACGAGGTCGGGCACGCCCTGATCGGAGGCCAGCTCCACGCAGGCCTCGATGTGCTCCCAGCCGGAGTGCACGCCCCCGTCGGAGACCAGGCCGAGCAGGTGCAGGCGCCCGCGCGGGCTGCTGCGGGCCCGCTCGCAGGCGCCCAGCAGCACCTCGTTCTCAAAGAAGCTGCCGTCGGCGATCGCCTCATCGATCCGGGCCAGGTCCTGCTTGACGATCGCCCCGGCGCCGAGGTTGAGGTGGCCGACCTCGGAGTTGCCCATCTGCCCGTCGGGCAGGCCGACGTCGCGGCCCTGGGCGGAGAGTTCGGTATGCGGGAACTGCGACCAAAGACGGTCAAAGACGGGAGTCTGGGCGAGGGAGATCGCGTTGCCTGGGCCCGGCTCGGCCAGACCCCAGCCATCGAGGATGACCAGCGCCAGGGAGCTGGCCGGCAGATCGGTCATCGGCTGCCCGCGACGATCGCGGCGAACTCAGCTGGGTCAAGGCTTGCGCCGCCGACCAGCGCCCCGTCGATGTTGGGTTGGGCCAAAAGCGCGGCCGCGTTTGCCGGCTTGACCGAGCCGCCGTAGATGATGCGGACCGCCTCGGCGGGTGCGCCGAGGTCCCTCAGCGTCTCGCGCAGGAAGGCGATCGCGGCCTCGGCCTGCTCGGGCGAGGCGGTGCGTCCGGTACCGATCGCCCAGATCGGCTCATAGGCCAAGACCAGCGTCGCGAGGTCCCGCGCGCCGACCGCGGCAAGGTCGGCCCGCAGCTGGCGCTCAAGCACCGCCTCGGTTTGGCCCGCGTCGCGCGCCGCCTCGGTCTCCCCGACGCAGAGGATCGGCTCAAGGCCCGCGGCAAGCGCCGCCGCCACCTTTCGCGCAAGCGCCTCATCGCTCTCGCAAAAGAGCTGGCGGCGCTCGGAGTGCCCGAGGATCACCGCATCGACCCCCGCCTCGACCAGCATCGCCGCCGAGATCTCACCGGTGAAGGCGCCGGCAGCGCCCTCGTGCATGTTCTGGGCAGCGACCCCCACGGCGCTGCCCCGCGAGCGCTCCACCACCTCGCCGATGGCAAGGAAGGGGGGACAGAGGACGACATCGGCGGCGGTTGCGGCGATCTGCGGCAGCAGGGAGTCGACGAACTCCGCGGCCTCAGCGACCGTCTTGTGCATCTTCCAGTTGGCGGCGATGTAGGGGGTTCGGTCAGGCATCGAGCAGCGCCTCCACTCCCGGCAACTCCTTGCCCTCCAAAAGCTCCAAGGACGCGCCGCCGCCGGTCGATAGCCAGTCCACCTTCTCACCAAGCCCGAAATGCTGCAGTGCGGCGAGCGAGTCGCCGCCACCGACGACGGTGAGACCGGGTGCATCGGCCACCGCCGCGGCGACCGCGCGGGTCCCAGCCGCAAAGGGCTCCAGCTCAAAGGCACCCATCGGCCCGTTCCACAGCACCGTGCCGGCCCCGGCGATCGCCGCCGCGTAGGCGGCCGCGGTGCGCGGCCCGATGTCCAGACCCATCCAACCGTCGGGCACCCGGACCCCGTCGCTCTCCCGACGCTTCGCCGCGGCGTCAAAGTGCCTGCCCAGGCCGAGGTCGACCGGCAGCGCCAGCTCACAGCGCGAGCTCTCGGCCCGCTCCAGGGCCTCCGCCGCGAGCTCTACTCCCTCCTCCTCCAGCAGCGAGTCGCCGGTCTCGACTCCCTGGGCGGCGAAAAAGCTGAAGCACATCGCACCGCCGATCAGGATTGCGTCGGCGATCTCCATGAACCGATCGATCACGGCGATCTTCTCGGAGACCTTTGCGCCGCCGAGGACAACGACCAAAGGCCGCCGCGGCGCCTCGACCACCGCGCTCAGTTCCCTCACCTCGCGCTCGAGCAACAGGCCCGCGTAACCTGAGAGCAGACCAGCGACCCCGACGTTGCTGGCGTGGACGCGGTGGGCAACCCCGAAGGCGTCATCGACGTAGAGGTCGCCAAGCGCGGCGAGGGCTCCGGCCAACGCCGGGTCGTTCTCCTCCTCGCCGGGCTCAAAGCGCACGTTCTCCAGGAGCAGAATTTCCTCGGGCCCCAGGCCAGCAGCCATCCTCTCCACCTCCGCCCCGACGACCGCCGGCGCCTGCTGAACCCTGGCGCCGAGCAGCTCGGCCAGCCTTACTCCCAGCGGCGCGACCGAGAGCGCCGGATCTGCTTTTCCCTTTGGCCGCCCCAGGTGGGTGACAAGCACCAGCGCCGCGCCGCGTTCGCGCAGCAGGCAAAGCGTCGGCAGCGCCGCTTTGATCCGCGAGTCATCGGCGACCCGGCCCCGATCGAGGGGGACGTTGAAGTCGACCCTGACCAGGACCCGCCTGCCCGCGACGTCCGCATCGCGGACGCTTGCCTTCGAGAAGCCCACCGCCGCCGGGATCAGGCGCTGGCGCCGACCGGCTCCAGCACCTTCGCCGCCAGCTCCACGCAGCGGTTGGAATATCCCCACTCGTTGTCATACCAGCTGACCACCTTGACCATGCGGCCGTCGCCGATCGTCATCGTCTGGCCCGCGTCGAAGATCGAGGAGTGGGGATCCCCGACGATGTCGGTGGAGACGATCGGGTCCTCGGTGTAGGAGAGGATGCCCGCCATCGAGCCCGCGGCGGCGGCGCTGAGCGCCGCGTTGACCTGCTCGGCGCTGACCGGCTCGGGGGTGGTGAAGACGAGGTCGACGACCGACCCGGTCGCCACCGGCGCGCGCACCGCGATCCCGTTCAGCTTCCCGTTCAGCTCGGGCAGCACCAGGCCGACCGCCTTGGCGGCTCCGGTCGTGGTCGGGATCAGGTTGATCGCCGCGGCCCGCGCTCGGCGGAGGTCCTTGTGCGGCATGTCCTGGAGGCGTTGGTCGGCGGTGTAGGCGTGGATCGTGGTCATCAGCCCCTGCTCGATCCCGAAGGCATCGTTTAGGACCTTGGCGATCGGAGCCAGGCAGTTGGTCGTGCAGGAGGCGTTGGAGATGATCTGGTGGCTTGTTGGGTCATAGGCGGTGTCGAAGTTGACGCCGAGCGCCACGGTCACGTCGGGCTCCTTGGCGGGGGCGGTGATGATCACCTTCTTGGCGCCCGCCGCGAGGTGCTTGGCGGCGGCGTCGCGACCGGTGAACAGGCCGGTCGACTCGATCACGACGTCGACGCCGAGCTCGGCCCAGGGCAGGGAGGCTGGCTCGCGCTCGCTGAGCACCCTGATCTCAGACCCATCGACCTTGATCGCTGCCTCCGCCGCCTCGACCGTTCCCGGAAAGCGCCCCAGGATCGAGTCGTACTTGAGTAGGTGGGCAAGGGTCGGCGGATCGGTGAGATCGTTGACGGCGAGGAACTCGAGGTCGGCCCCAGCCGCGTGGGCGGCGCGCAAGACGTTGCGCCCGATGCGCCCGAAACCGTTGATGGCGACTTTCACAGCCATGAAGTCAAGCCCTCCTGAGCTAGGTGTCCGTCGATGCTAGTCGTTGCCGATCGTAATCTCGATCTCATAACCATCTGGGTCCTTGAGAAACCCAGAGTATGAGCCCGAGCCGTGGGAGCGGCGCTCACCCGGCTCGGCGACGCTGAGGCCACCGGCGCGGATCCCGGATTCCCAGGCGGCTTTCACCGCGACGATCCCGGCCGCCGAGAAGCTGAGCAGCCCGAACCCCGGCTTGGGCTCGTGGTGGGCGGCGATGAAGAAGACCGGCTTGGCGATCCCCCAGCCGACCGTCTTGTCCTCCTCGAAATGGCGCCGCCAGCCGAGCGGCGCGAGCAGCGCGTCATAGAACGAGGAACTCCGGTCGAGGTCGGAGACCTCCAAGAGGACGTGATGCAACACGGGACCGAGAGGCTATCGGTGCGGCTGGCCCGGGGGTCGTGCGACCCCCGGGCGATCGGTCGGCAGTTTCAACCCTCGCCCGGTGTCCAGCGGAAGAAGCGCATCGCGAGGAGCAGGCCGGCGATGCCCCAGAGGGCGACGATCGCGAGGTTGCTCCAGCTGACGCTGGGACCGCCGCCGACGGTGATGTAGGCGTCGAAAAATGCAACAAAGAAGTGGCGGATCGGGAACAGGTCGGCGAAGTGCAGGACGCCGCTGGGGAGTTCGTTTTCGGGGATAAAGACGCCGGAGAGGAAGTAGAGGGGAAAGAGCAGGGCGTTGACGATCGGGGCGGCGGCGTCCTGGGAGGGGATCGCCGCGGTCAGCGCGATCCCAAGACAGCAAAACGAGGCGGCGCCGAGGACCACGGTCACCAGGATCGCCGGGATCCCATCCCAGGGAATCGGCACCGCGTAGAGAACTCGGCCGATCCCCGCCAGCAAGACCAGCATGATCACGGCGACGACGACCGAGTTGCCGACCCGCCCGGCGATGAAGACCCAGGGCGGCATCGGCGTCCCCCGGCTGCGCTTCAGCCGCCCGCCTTCACGGGCGATCACAAGCGACATCACGAGGGTCTGTACGGTCGAGGCGATCACCGAGAGCGCGATGATCGCCGGCACGTAATAGGTCGTCGCCTTGATCCCGCCGCGCACGTTCACGGTCTTGCCGCTGAAGGCGAGCGCGAGGATGACGAAGAGGACCACCGGGAACATCACGGTGAAGAAGACCGACGCGGGGTTGCGCCAGAAGGCCTTCTGGTCGTAGCGCAGTTGGTGCAGGAGGAGGCTCACGATTGCTCGGTCAGCTCCAGGTAGACGTCCTCGAGGCTGGGTCGGCTCACCTGTAGACCCTCGAGCTCCTCGCCCCGCTCCAGCGCCCGGCCGGTCAACTCGTGCAGGGTCTTCACCGGGGTGGTGGTCTGCATCGAGACCTCCTCGCCGTTGAGGCGATAGGAGATCCTGGTCGGCTGGTTTTCGCGGTTACCGAGATCCTCGGGGGTGCCGCGGGCGACGATCTCACCCCTGGCGATGATCGTCACCCGGTCGGCGAGCCGCTGTGCCTCGTCCATGTAGTGGGTGGTGAGGAAGACGGTCTTGCCGAGCTCACGCAGGCCGGCGATCACCTCCCATGCCTGGCGGCGCGCCGAGGGATCAAAGCCGGTGGTCGGCTCGTCGAGGAAGAGCAGCTCTGGGTCGCCGACCAGCGCCATGCCGACGTCAAGGCGGCGCTGCTGGCCACCGGAGAGGCGACTGGCGCGCTCCTCGGCCTTACCCTCCAGCCCGACGAGCGCAATTACCTCCTCGATCGATCGCGGCTGGTTGTAGTAACCGGCGTAGAGCGCGAGGGACTCGCGCACCGTCAGGTAGGGATCGAGCCGACAGCTCTGCAAGACGATCCCGATCCGCTCGCGCCACTGCCGTCCGGCCCGCTGCGGATCCTCACCGAGCACCGAGACCTCCCCGCCGCTGCGCTCGCGGTAGCCCTCGAGGATCTCGACCGTGGTCGTCTTCCCGGCTCCGTTGGGGCCGAGGAAGGCAAAGACTTCACCGGTGTTGACCTCGAGGTCGATCCCCCGCACCGCTTCGGCGTCGCCATAGCTCTTGCGCAAGCCGCGGATGGAGATGGCAGGTTCAGACACAGGCCGCGCGATTTTATGTCGAGGCCAGCCGCGGTGAGGTTCGGCAATCCGACAGTTGCCGAATCGCCTCAGCCGTCGAGCTCGAGGTCTCGGTGCTTGACTCGAACCACTACGTCCTCGCGGCTGGCCAGGTCGCGGCGGATCCGGTCGGCGACCGTGACCGAGCGGTGGCGGCCGCCGGTGCAGCCGACCGCGATCGTCAGGTGGCTCTTGCCCTCGGCGACGTAGGCGGGAACCAGGAACTCCAAAAGCGGCAGCAGCCGCCCGTAGAACTCGCCAGCCAGCGTCCCCGACTCAACGTAGGCGCGAACCTCCTCGTCGATCCCGGTCAGCGGCCGCAGATCATCGACGTAGTGAGGGTTGGGCAGGAAGCGCACGTCGAGGGTCAGGTCAGCATCGCGCGGCGGCCCGTTCTTGAAGCCAAAGGTGAGCAGGGTCAAGGCCAGCCTGCCGCTCTCCTCTTCGCCCAGCATCTCCTCGCGAATGCGCAGCCGCAGCTCGGCTCCGGTCAGGTCGCTGGTGTCCATCACCACGTCGGCGCGCTCCCGCAGCGGCGCAAGCAGCGCGCGCTCGGCACGGATTCCGTCGACGATCCGCCCTTCCGGCGCCAGCGGGATGGCGGCGACGGGTCTCCTTGTAGCGATCGAGCAGCGCCTCCTCGTTGGCCTCGAGGAAGAGGAGCTTCGGTGGCAGGCCACCGGCCTCGAGGTCATCCAGCACCTGCAGCAGATCCTCGAAGTACTCGCCACCGCGAACGTCGGAGACGACGGCGGCGTGCTCCACCCCGCTGCCCTCGTGCCGGAAGAGCTCACCGAGGCTGTCGATCATTCGCGGCGGCAGGTTGTCGACGCAGAAGTAGCCCCCGTCCTCGAAGGCGGCGATCGCTTCTGACTTGCCGGCCCCCGAGTGGCCGGTGATGACGACGAGGTTCACCTCATCCGGTCCTGTTGAGCTGCTCGTGGATCTCGCGGGCTACTTTGCCAGGTACGCCGGGCACCGCCTCGAGCTCCTCGCGGGAGGCGGCCAGAAACCGCTCTGGAGAGCCGAAATGTTGGAGAAGAGCGCGCTTGCGGACGGGACCGACCCCCCTCAGCTCGTCGAGCACCGAGCCGGTCATCGCCCGGTCTCGGCGACCGCGGTGGTGTTCGATCGCAAACCGGTGCGCCTCGTCGCGAACCCGCTGCAAGAGCTTCGAGGCCTCCGAGTCGGCGGGCAGGTCGATCGGTCCGCGGCGACCGGGCACGTAGACCTCCTCCAGCCGCTTCGCCAGGCTGATCACGGTGACGCCGAGCTCGGCGAAGGGGCGCAACGCGCGCATTCCGGCGGCGAGCTGGCCCTTGCCACCATCGATCACGACCAGCGAGGGCAACGAGGCGAAACTCTCGTCGCGCTCGGGGTCGTGGGGTGAGAGGTCGGCCTGCTCGAGGTAGCGGCCCATGCGTCGGGTCAGTACCTCCTCCATCGCGGCGAAGTCATCGGGGCCCACGTTGCCCGCTCCCGGCTTTTCACCGCGCACCCGAAACCGTCTGTAGTCCGCCTTCTTTGTCGCCCCCCCCTCAAAGACGACCATCGAGGCGACCGTGTGCTCCCCGCCAAGGTTGGAGATGTCAAACCCCTCGATCCGGACCGGCAGCTCCTCCATGCCGAGCGCCTCGCGGAGCAGCGCCAGGGACTCGACCCGGCGCTGGCGGCGGTGCTCGCGGCGGAGCCGATCCTGCTCGAGGGCGAGGCGGGCGTTGCGCTCGGCCAGCTCACGCAGGCGGCGCTTGTCGCCGCGCTCGGCCACCCGCACCTCGACCGCGCCCCCGCGCCGCTCGCTGAGCGCCGTTTCGAGCACGCCGGCGCGCTCGCGCAGGTAGGGTCCGACGACCACCGTGCGTGGCATCGCCGGCGAGGCGGAGTAGTACTGGCCGATGAACTCCTCGGCAACCTCGGCCAGGCCCCGCTCGGCCTGGTTGTCGAGGTAGAAGCTCTGGCGCTCGGCGAGGATGCCGTCGCGAACCTGGAAGACCTGGGCGTTGGCATCGGCGCCCTCGGCGGCGACGCCGATCAGATCTGCGGTGCCGACCGAGCCGCCGGCGACGCGCTGGCGCTCGAACAAGGAGTGGATCGCCTTGAGGCGATCGCGGTGCAGGGCCGCGCGCTCGAACTCGCGAGCGCCGGCAGCGACCTCCATCTTGCGCGTCTCCTCCCGCTCGACCTGGCGGTAGCGGCCCGAGAGGAAGTCGACGATCGCGTCGATGTTGCGCCGGTACTCGGCGCGGTCGACGTAGCCGACGCACGGCGCCCCGCAGCGCTTGATGTAGTAGTCAAGACAGGGGCTGCCGGAGCGCCGGCCCGGCTCGACCCCCTCGCAGGTGCGGAACTGGAACAGCTTGCCCAGCAAGTCGAGGGTCTCCCGCACCCGCTTTGCGCTGGAGAAGGGGCCAAAGTAGGCACGGCCGGCTCGGTGCTTCTCGCGAGTGAAATAGACACGCGGGTAGTCCTCCTCGAGACTGACAGCGACGTAGGGGTAGGACTTGTCGTCGCGGAGGCGGATGTTAAAACGCGGCCGGTGGCGCTTGATGAAGCTCTGCTCGGCGAGCAGAGCCTCGGCCTCGTTGGCGGTGACCAGGGTCTCGATCCGCTCGATGCGCGAGGTCAGCCGCGACTCCCCAGCGGAGAAATGGGAGGCGACCCGCTTGCGGATCGAGCGGGCCTTGCCGACGTACAGAAGCTCCTCGCCCTGCCCGTAGAAGAGGTAGACGCCAGGGGAGTCGGGCAGCGCGCGCCGCTGCTGGCCGACCCGCGCCAAGCGGGAGGCCTCGCCCTTGTCGTTGTCCTTGGCCACCGGGGACAAAGGGTAGGCTCCTGGCCAACCGGCCAAACCGGCACCGAGAAGCCGCCGACACGGAGAGCGAGATGAGCACCCAAACCCTGAGCCCGCCCGAGCTGAGCACGCTGCAAATCGAGATCGAAGGCGAGATCGGGACCCTCACCCTCGACCGACCCGAGGCCTTCAACGCGATGAGCCCGGAGATGATCGGCGAGCTGACCGTCGCCTTCGCCTGGCTCGCCGACCGTGCCCGATTGCGAGCACTGATCATCACCGGTGCCGGCAAGGCGTTCTGTGCCGGCGGGGACATCAACTGGTTTCGCAAAGGGGTCGCGGACGAGGAGATCGACCTGCCCTCTGCGGTGCGGCGCGGGGCGGAGGCCTTGCACCAGGCGATCGTCGACCTGCGGCGGATCCCCTACCCGGTGATCGCGGCGGTCAACGGCCCAGCCGCCGGGGCGGGGTTCTCCCTGGCGCTGGCCTGTGACACCCGGATCGCCTCCGAGGCCGCTTTTTTCGCCTGCGCCTACGGACGCATCGGCGCCTCCCCCGATGGCGGCATGACCTACTTCCTGCCGCGGGTGGTTGGGCCAAGCCGGGCGCTGGAAATCCTCCTCAACGACCCCAACATGGATGCTGCCGCCGCGCTCGCCGAGCGGCTTGTCGCCGAGGTCGTGGCACCGGAGGAGCTGATCGACACGGCCAAAGCCAAGGCGCTGAAGCTGGCGGCGAAGTCCCCCCACTACGTGCGGATGGCCAAGCTCCTCTGTGGACAGAGCATCGAGAACAACCTCACCCAGCACCTGCAGATCGAGCGTCACGGGATCGCCGACAGCATGGCCACCGAGGACCTGCGCGCGGGGGTCGAGGCGTTTTTCGCCGGCCAGACGCCCGAGTTCAGCGGCCGCTGAGCCGCGGTCGCCACCAAGCCTATGCGGATACAGTCCCCACGAGAAGCCCTCCGGAAAGGATCCCCATGAAGAAGGTCCCAGCCCTCCTCGTCCTCGCCCTCGCCTCGCTGGCACTGGTCGCCTGCGGCAGCTCCTCCTCATCGTCGACCTCCACGGCGAGCACCACCGAAACCTCGACCGCGGCGAGTGGCGGCACCACCTCGACGAGCGCCGCCAAGGGCGGGCAGACCCTCAAGGTCGAAGCCAACCCAAACGGCCAACTCTCCTATGTGCCGAGCAAGCTGACGGCCAAACCGGGCAACGTAACGATCGACTTCACGAACCCGCAGGGCCTCTCGCACGACATCGCGGTCGAAGACTCCGCTGGCAAGAAGCTCGGCAATCTGAACTCGTCCAGGAAAGCTCAACCACCCTGAGCCTGAGCAACCTGAAGGCCGGGACCTACCACTACTTCTGCACGGTGCCGGGCCATCGCGAAGCTGGCATGGAAGGCACCCTGACCGTCAAGTGAGGGCGACCGGGTCCGCCAACCGCGGGGCGCTTTGACCGTCCCGCGCTTTGGCCAGCTGTCGATAGGACAGCGCCGGAGCGGAAAATAGCGGCCCGGGCGATCGGTGCTCAGGCACCACTTGGATCCGGTCAAGGCGCCCGCGACTTCAGAGGCCGCTCGCCGCGCTCGCCAGTGAGAAGACGACCAAGACCAGAGCGGCCATCGTCAGCAGCGCGAACGATGAAGGCGCTACGAACCCCGGTTGAGGGATCATCGATGCCGTGCGGATGCTCGGTGTCAAGGCGAACGGCGCCGGGGTGGTGCTCCTCGGCAAGAAAGATCCGCGCTGCAGCCATCGCTGAGCGCTGATCGGAGTGGTTACTCACCGCGATCGGATCCTCGCCGTGCATGACGTCCCAACCGGAGAACGTGTTCGGGACCACGACAAAATCGCTCATCAGAATCACCTCCTGATTTGGGCGCCGGCCCTCAATCGAGGCTGGCGCCCAAGTGGCCTGTCCGATCTATCTCATCTGAAAGTCAGGCCGGCGCCAGCCTGGGTTGGAACGGGCGCAGTGCTTAACTGCCAGGATAGCGCCGGCCCGCCCTCGCTTTGCCCCGATCACCCCCACCCGCGCGACGCGCGTAACCTGGGTGCCGATGCTTGATGGCGGGCGGCAACTCGGCGCAGGCCCGGCCGGCTTTGAGCTGGCGAGGGTCGAGGCCAACCTCGCCGGCGATCGCCGCGCGGCGCCCGAGCGCCTCCCCTTCACGGTGGCCCGCGAGACCGACCCAGCGCTGGCGTCCGCAGGCCACCCGACCCGGATCAGACCAACCCGAACGCTCGCCTGGAGGCTGGCGTTGGTGGTCAACTCGGGCCAGCTCCTCGCAGGCGGCCTCGCGCGAGCTCGGCCGATGATCGCATCGCGGTTCCCGAGGCCAGCCTGATGAGCGTCGCCCTCAAGTGGAGCCGATTCTCTGCCGCGGGAGTGGATTCGAGGCTTCTCCAAGCGGGACCGCTCCACTCAAGCGAGGCGGCGGTCTTCCTCCACGGCAACCCCGGCTCGGCCGACGATTGGGTCGAGCTGGTCGGCGCGCTCGGCGCGAGCGGTCTGCGCGCGCTCGCCTTCGATCTGCCCGACTTCGGCGAGAGCCCGGCGCCGCAGGGCTTTGAGCACTCGGTGCCGGGCTATGCGAGCTTCCTTGGGATCGCGCTTGAGTCGCTTGGCATCGATCGCGTCCATCTCGTCGGCCACGACTTCGGCGGCCCAATCGGGCTTGCCTGGGCGGTTGACCATCCCGAGTGCCTCGTGAGCGCGACCCTGATCGATATCGGTCTGCTGCCGGGCTACCGGTGGCACCGGTTCGCGCAAATCTGGCGCACGCCGGTGCTCGGCGAGATCTTTCAGGCGATCGCAACCCGCGGGGGATTCCGCTTTCTGATCAACCGCGGCGAGCCGCGCGGATTGCCGCGTCCCTTTGTTGAAGGGATGTATGACCACTACGACCGCCGCACCCGCCGCGCGGTGCTCGAGCTCTACCGAGCCACCGACGACCTCGGAGCGGCAGGGGCCGAGTTTGCCGCTTCGATGGCGCCGTGCGACATTCCAGCCCTGATTATCTGGGGGGAGCACGACGCATATCTGCCGTCCAGGTACGCGGCGCGACAGCGCGAAGCATTTCCCGCCGCCGAGGTGCACGTGCTGCCCGCCAGCGGCCACTGGCCCTTCGCGGACTCCCCGGAGACGGTCAGGGAGCTGCTGGTCTCCTTCCTGGGCAGGGTGCGGGCGGATCGCCTCGAGGAGTCCGCCTCGGGTTAGGCTTGCCGCCGTGGCCAACATCTACGACGCCAACTTCGAAGACCGCGATGCTCCACCCGGCTTTCGTTCGCGGCGTGCTCGGATTGGCTTTGAGCTTGGGAGTGAGTTGATCGGCGCCAGCCTCTGGGAGCTGCCGCCCGGCGAGGCCGCCTACCCCTACCACTTCCACTACTCCGACGAGGAGGTGCTGATCGTCCTCTCCGGCCGCCCCAGCCTGAGAACGCCGGCTGGAGTTAGGGAGCTGGAGGAGGGAGAGGCGGTCCGATTCGTCCTCGGCGAGGAGGGTGCACACCAGGTCCTCAACCCAACCCAGCAACCGGTGCGATTCCTCGCGCTGAGCAGCAACGGCCGCCCCGACATCGTCGTCTATCCCGATTCTGACAAGGTCAGCGCCGCCGAGCGCCGACCCGATGGGGGTGGGTTGCGGGTCATATTCAGACAAGCTGAGCAGGTCGATTACTGGGACGGCGAGCGCGGCTCGCGGTCCGCCTAGCCCGGCTCGAGCGGGGCGCCGCCAAATCCCAGCTCGTTGCCGTCCGGGTCGCGGTAGATCGCCTTGCGGACGCCATTGGCGAGGGTCAGGCGCTCCTGGGGCTCAAGTCCGCGGGCGGCAACGCCGGCCACCACTGAGTCGAGATCATCGACGAAGATTGTCACCACACCCCCACCCGGGCGATCGGCGTGCTCGAGGACGTAGACCGATCGATCCTCGGCGAGCGTCCAGACCGCCTAACTTGGATGGGGAAAGAAGGCCGGCTCGCCGAGCAATCGCTCATACCACGGTCGAGCGGCTTGGAAATCTCGCACGCGCAGTCCGGCGAAGAGGTGCAGTGACATCGGTCAGGCGAGTCTAGGCTGAGCGGCGAACAGGGGACAGCGGGTCAGGCTTGCAAGCGATGGTAAACGCTCGAAAGTCCGTCGGCGATGCTCAAAAGGCGGTGGAAAATCGCGCCAGCCGTTTCGGCCCTCGAAGCGCTCCCAGCCGCTGGGAGTGGGCGGAATCCCCAGCGCGGCCGCTGCGATCGTATGGCTCCATCGAGTTCTGGGCAAAGGTTCACGTCGCTCGCGGGCCGAAGGTCCGATCACAGACCACACCCTGGCGCAGCTCTTGATTGGGCTATGCGCCCGCGGACAGCGGATTGCTCAGTCGACCTGCGAACAGGGTCGCGCCGGTCTTCTCATCGCGCAAGAAGAAGAGAAACGGGTGGTTTGCGTTGAACGAGACGGCATGGAGGTAACTCTGACCCGCGGTCGGCTTCCACTCCTACCACCGTCGCCGCGGCGGCTACGGTTCCAGCCTCATCGACTTTGAAATCGGCGGCATGCTTGACCAGGCCGATCTTGAGCCCTTCGGCCGTCGTGATCCGAGGGAAATTCGCCGCTTCACCGAACGGGACGGTCATGCCCAATGCTTCTAATGATGGTTTCAGTTCAGTCTGCGTGGTGAGGTGAAAGCGCGGCAGGCTAAGTTCGACGTTCTTCGGCGAGAGGTTGTGCGACTATTCGGGCGAGCCGATTGGCGCTGAGCTGGCGCTGCAAACGTGCTAAGGTTCTTCGCTCATCGGCATCACGACCAGCAAGGACAACGTCGATGCACGGTAGGGCAAATCAACCGCTTTATAGGTCTTGGCCGGAGCCATAGCTGAGCCGGTCGGTCTCGTGCATGAATTCGAGCTGAGGTGCTTCCAGTTGGCGTGTGAAACGGCGCCGGAGAGCGGGTTTCCCTCGGTTCAAACGGATAAAGCCATGCTGCTTTGAGATAGACGGCATTTACTAGCGCAAGCCGGGTCGCTTCCGGGAGCGAGGAGAGGATCTGGGGGATGATTCCGTTCGTGTGAGCGCTCACCCATGAGTTGATCGTCTGCACGGAACCGGACGGGTCCCCCGAGAAATCGACGTTCTGGGGGGCGGCGCCAAAGTTTTCCCCCAACCCCGAGAGGAAGGTGGGCTCGACGGCGAATCCTTCTTGGAGGAAAAGAGCCGTTCGCCAAGTCGAGGGTGGGTGCTTTGGGGTCGCCCTGGCTGGCGGTCAGCTGCTCGCTAGCGATGGTGCTCTGCAGACGCCCGACAGCGGCAAAGGCAGCCGGCGTGGCCAAATGGAGAGTTTTGGCGATTTGAGAGGCGGTCCGTCCAGCCGCCCCGGTGCCAGCCATCGCTAGGGCGGTGGCGACGCTGTCGGGCGAGAGGACAAGGTTCCCAGGCGGCTGAGTGCGCATCAGGTCGAGCCCGAAGGCGGCGGTGGCGGGGGCTGGGGCAAACGAGATCTCCCGGGACGCTCGCTGAGTCGGCCGCGGGCGAGGGCTATTGGTGCTTGCCGTCCCGGCCGGGATTCCGTACAGCCAAATCCCGATTGCGAGAATCGGAATGCAGATCCCAGCAACGAGTATGGGCAAACGGGCAAACGCTGTGCGCTCCTCGCGCCCCGCTGGTCGCCTATCCATGCTGGGGGTAGCTTACCCAGGGGCAACAGCAGGCCGGCTATGACCGAGGGGTTACCTTGATCGAGACGCACTGCGCGCCTTGAGCTGAACTGCTCGAGGTGGTGATGTGGGAGCTCTTCGCTGGGGTCAATTATGAACGTCGCACCGCCGCCGGCGCCCTGACCCCAAGCCAGCACGGGCGGAGCGTAGGCGGCCTGTCTCACTCGCTCAAAATCATCGTGAAGTGCGCACCGACTTCTTTGCTCATGGTGCTGGTCTTGACGCGCACCGCCTCGCTAGCTCCTCCGCGCCCGCCCTTTGCCTTGGTCAGCGTGCCCGCTCCGTAAGTCGGGGGTTTGCGGTCGTTGACCGGACCACTCCACTGAAAATTTCACGTGGAGCTTGAGTTTCCCCTTCAGCTTTCCGACGCTCAGCTTGCCGCTACCGCCCTCATGACATTCGTTGAGGGCACAGGGACCCGACCCGATCGCGAATTTGCCGACAATCTTGCTCCCCTCGCGCAAGGAGATGATCGTCGCGCCGCCGGGCAGGCTGTCGTTCTTGGCGACGACGACGGCGGTAAGCTTGATTTGGTTGGCCTGGGCGCTCACCGGCGAAACGGCGATCGACGATCCCACCAACCCCCCAGCAAAGATGATCAAAAACCTTCTCATCGCTCTCCCCCGCGCACCATATCGCGGATCGGCCAGCAGCTGAGCCGGGCCCCCCGAAGTGCGGCGAAGAATGACTGCTTTTCCTTCCCGAATCCCGGCTCGCGAAGACGTCCAAGGGGGAGGGCCTGCGCGGGCGCGCCCCGTCCGCCCTCCCCCAAGTCAATAGATGGGGGACAATGGTCACCAACCTGGGTGCAGGTGAGGGCCGCGGGAGATTCCGAGGGGGTGAGGGCCGATGAATCCCCAAACCGATCGCGGTCTTGATCTGTAAATGGATGGCAGCGGTTAAGGAGATAGATCAGATGGAGCACTCGCCCGCAGACCTCGAAATCAACGGACAGTCTCCGGCGGAAACCGCCAACCTCGATCGCTACGGTCACGCGGCGCTGCCCTGGAGCAGACCCCGTGACCTGCTTGCCGCCGGCCCGCTCGGGCCGGGCACCACCTTCTTCCTCGGGACCACCCGGCCAGACGGCCGCCCCCACGCGGCGGGCGTCGGCGCGATCTGGATGGCCGGGGAGATCTACTTCAGCAGCGGACCCGGAACCCGCAAGTCGCGAAACCTGGCGGCAAATCCCACCTGCACGCTCGCGGTCAGGCTGCAAGGTATCGACCTCATCCTCGAGGGCGACGCCACCAGGGTGCTCGAGGAGGGCACCCTGGAAGCGGCAGCCGAGATTTACCGGCAGGCCGGCTGGCCGGCCGAGGTGACAGAGGGGGCGCTCAGCGCCCCCTACAGCGCCCCGAGCGCGGGACCTCCACCCTGGCACCTTTACCGCCTCACTTTCCACACCGCCTTCGGGACCGCCACGGTCGAGCCCTTCGGCGCCACGCGCTGGCGCTTTGAGCGCTCAGCGGGCGGCTGAGCGCCTCACACCGCCGCGCTGAGGTGCCTCACCCCGCCGCGCTGCCGACGCCAGTCAGCAGCGAGGCCGCGGGTCAAAATCATCCCGACGCTAAACCGTGCCGTCGCGCCCAGGGGACGGTCTGCTCTCCCTGCCGTTTGTCCGGCTCGGCGCGAGACGGGCGTTCAGTAGGTGTTGGCCTCTTTCCAGATTCGCCAGATCGCCGCCACGGAGGCGGCGAGCAGGATGATCCAGATGACCGTGCCGCCCCCGGTGGAGAACAGCTTCGTGGTGCCAGCCACCAAGAGGGCGATCATTCCGATCGCGCCGTAGAGAATCGCCCGCCGCCCATCGCTCAGCGCCGACAGCGTCAGCTGGTTTTGGCGGCTCAGCGCGTAGACCATCCAGGCGATTGCGGCCAGGAAGCACATCGTGAGGGCGGTGAGGAAAGCTTCGGCGAGATTGCCGCCGGCGGGAGCGAAGGCAACCCCGAAGGCCAGGGCCATGATGATCGCGACGTCGCGCAGCGTGCGCATCTGCCGATTGTACGTACCTTCGGGCTCCCCGCTAGGTGGAGGACTCAGCGTGGACGACATGCGTCTGATGCTGGGCACGGCGCGGCAGGGCGGCGAGGATCAAAGCGAGCGCGATCACGGCGACCAGCAGCGGCCCGAGCGCTCCGGTGCCGAAGATCCTGGCGACCCCGTAGGCCGCCGCCCCGATCGCCGCCGCCGCCGGCAGGGTCAAAAGCCACGCGATCAGGATGTTCCCGGCCACCCCCCAGCGCACCGCCGAGACCCGCTTCGCCGCGCCGGCACCGATCACGCCCCCATTGATCGCGTGGGTGGTTGAGATCGGGAAACCGAGGAAGGTGGAGAGCAGGATCGCCACCGAACCGCCGCTTTGCGCCGCAAATCCCTGCGCCGCGTCCATCTTGATGATGTGAGCGCCCCTCGAGCGCATCACCCGCCATCCGCCGCTGTAGGTGCCAAGCGCCAGCGCTGCCGCCGCCGCGAGAACCACCCACAACGGGGGCCCGGCGCTGGCGCCCAGGGTTCCGTTGGCGATCAGCGCCAGCATGATCACTCCCATCGTCTTCTGCGCGTCGTTTGCGCCGTGGGCAAGGGCGAGCAGCCCGCCGGAGGCGATCTGGGCGTGGCGGAAGGCGCGCGTGACGGGCCCTGGCCGCCGGCGTCCGAGAAGGCGGTAGATGGCCACGATCAATACCCCAGCGAGCAGGAGCGCCGCGAAGGGAGCGATCAGCGCCGGAAGCAGCACCTTGTCGAGCAGGCCGCCGCCGTGCACCGCGCCGGTTCCCGCGGCGGCCAGCGCCGCCCCGATGACTCCCCCGATCAGCGCGTGGGAGGAGCTGGAGGGAAGGCTGAAACGCCAGGTCGCCAGGTTCCAGGCGATCGCCCCGATCAGGCCGGCGAAGACAGCGCCGGGGGTGATCGCGGCAGCCTCGATCACGTCGTGGGCGACGGTCGCCGCGACCGCGACGGAGAGGAAGGCCCCGGCAAAGTTGAGCAGCGCCGCGACCGCGATCGCCAGCTGGGGGCTGGCCGCCCCGGTTGAGACGGCGGTAGAGATCACATCGAAGGTGTCGTGAAAGCCGTTGCTGAAGCCGAAGCCGAGCGCCGCGAGGACTACCAGCACCATCACGACGTCGGAGTTCAAGGTGAGGCCGTCACGAATTCTTGATGACGATGCCCTCGATGATGAGCGCGGCGCGCTCGGTCGAGTCGATCGCGTTCTCGAGCACGCTCGAAGATGTCCTTCCAGCGGATCACGACCATCGGGTCGATCCCGCTCTCGAACA
This sequence comes from uncultured Solirubrobacterales bacterium, assembly GCA_963722965.1. Classification (GTDB taxonomy): domain Bacteria; phylum Actinomycetota; class Thermoleophilia; order Solirubrobacterales; family 70-9; genus DATLSM01. The sequence goes on from CAVROX010000013.1 coordinate 61,697, forward strand.
GCGAGGCGATCGCCTCCCGGGAGAGCCGGTCGCCCTCGTTCTCGAGCCGGTGGATCTCGATCCGGTGCGGTCGATGTCCTTGAAGCCCGCGCAAATCGCGGGATCGCCGTCGGCGATCTGTCGCGGGCGCCGACGCAGGACGCCGGCCAGCGCGCTGCGCCTGGGCCATCGGCGCCTCGATCTTGTACAGGCCGAGGTAGTCGGCGACCTCCTCGGTGTAGTCGACGATGTCGTCCAGCGCCGACGCCAGCCGGAGGATGTCCTCGCGGTCGATCGGCGTGACGAAGGTCTGAGTTGAGCCGCTGGATGACGTCGTGGGTGATCCGATCGCCCTCGTGCTCGGCCTGAAGGATCTCCTCCCCGAGGCCGCCGTCATCGGGCCAGGAATTCATCATCCGGTCAAGCAGGCGCGATGCCCTGACGGTGTTCTGCCCGGCCTCGATGAAGAGCTCAAAGAAGGTGCGATCGCGGGGCAGAAGCGAGAGGCGTGCCACTGATCCATCCTAGTCGTCGACGGGCCCTCAGCTCGCGGCCGCCGCGAGCTGCTCCGCGGCGCGTGCGGCGTGGCGCTCGCGCAGCTCCTCCTGGACGCTGCGCCGCCCACCGGGGGGCGCGACCAAGCGCTTCCAGCGCCCGTCTGCGTCGAGCTCCCAGGCGTTGGCGTTGTCGGCAAAGCAGCGCTCGAGGACGTCGAGCATCTCGGCGCGCAGGTCGGGGTCCTCGACCGGCGTCACCAGCTCGACCCGGCTGTCGAGGTTGCGCGGCATCAGATCGGCGGAGCCCATCAGCACCCTCGTCTCCTCACCGCGCTGGAAGGCGTAGATGCGCGAGTGCTCGAGGAAGCGGCCGACGATCGAGAGCACCTGGATGTTCTCGGAGACCCCCGGCACACCGGGCCGCAGGCAGCAGATCCCGCGCACGTTGAGATCGACCCGCACCCCAGCCCGCGAGGCCTCATACAGCGCCCGGATGCAGCCGGCGTCGACCAGGGAGTTCATCTTCAGCGCGATCCGCGCCTCGCTCCCCGCCCGGTGGGCATCGACGGTGGCCTCGATCTCGCCGATGATCTGGTCGCGCATCGTCGTCGGGGAGACCAGCACTTTGCGGTACTCAGCCGGGCGGCCGTAGCCGGTGAGGAAGTTGAACATCTCGGCGACGTCGGCGCCGATCTCCGGATCGGCGGTGAAGAGGCCGAAGTCGGTGTATAGGCGGGCGGTCTTGGGGTGGTAGTTGCCGGTCCCGATGTGAACGTACTCGCGCACCCGGTCGCCCTCGCGGCGGGCGACGAGGATCGCCTTGACGTGCGTCTTTAGGCCCGGGATGCCGTAGACGACATGGACCCCCGCCTCCTCCAGCGACTTGGCCCAGTGGATATTTGCCTCCTCGTCAAAGCGCGCTTTGAGCTCCACCATGCAGACCGCCTGCTTGCCGCGTTCGGAGGCGCGGATCAGCGCCGGCACCAGCGGCGAGTCATCGCTGGTCCGGTAAACGGTCTGCTTGATCGCCAGCACGTCGGGGTCGGCCACCGCCTGCTCGACGAAGCGCTCGACCGAGCCGACGAAGGATTCGTAGGGGTGGTGGACGAGCAGATCGCGCTGGCGGATCGTGGCGAAGATGTCGACGGGCTCTTCGTCCTCGCTCTGCAGGCGCGGCTGGGTGACCGGCGACCAGGGCGGGTAGCGCAGCTCCGCGTGGCCGGGGATGTCGGCGAGGTCGGTCAGGTCGGCGAGATCGATCAGACCGTCGACGTCATAGACCTCGCGGTCTTCCAGGCGCAGGGCGTCGATCAGCTCGCTCGCGCAGCTTCGGGTTCATCCCGGCGGCGATCTCGAGCCGGACGACCTCGCCGAAGCGCCGCCGGCGAATCTCGTCCTGGACCGCCTGCAGCAGGTCATCCGCCTCATCGCTGACCGTGAAGTCGGCGTCGCGGGTGACCCGGAAGTAGCCATGGTCGACGACCTCGGTGCCCGGGAAGAGCGCGTCGAGGTTGGCGGCGATCGCCTCCTCGAGCGGGACCAGGGCGCCGCTGCCCTGCCCGACCGGCAAAAAGCGCCCGAGCAGCTCCTTCGGAACCTTGACGCGGGCGACGATCTCGACCCCGCTCTCGGGGTCGCGCAGCAGCACTCCGAGGCTGAGCGAGAGGTTCGAGATGTAGGGGAAGGGGCGGCCGAGGCCGACCACCAGCGGCGTCAGCGCCGGGAAGACCTGCTCGTGGAAGCGGACGTCGATTTCGCGGCGCTCCTGCTCGCTGGCGCTCTGCAGGGAGACGATCCTGATCGCTTCTCCTCCAGCGCCGGTCGAAGCTCCCGTCAAAGCAGGCGCTGCAGGCGCTGGTCGAGCCCCAGGACGCGGGCCTGGATGGGTCGATCTGGGCGCCCGGCGCCAGCCCGTCGGGTCCGCGCGCGTCGATCCCGGCGTCGAGCTGGTCAAAGAGGCCCGGCCACCCTGACCATGAAGAACTCATCCAGGTTGGAGGCATAGATCGCGCAGAAGCGCAGCCGCTCCAGCAGCGGCACGCCCTCCTCCTCGGCGAGCTCCAGAACCCGCTGGTTGAAGTCAAGCCAGGAGAGCTCGCGGTTGAAATAGAGAGCGGGATCGTCGATCCGGCCATCGTACTGAGGCACGCCGGGCGTCCTGATCCGCTCAGGCAGCCTGGGCAAAGCCCTGCCGACCCCGATCGGCGACGGGCTCAGTCGAGGGCGCGCCGGTAGCCGGCGGCGAGCTGCTCCAGGGCGCGCTCCCAGGAGCGCTCGCGGGCGGCGCGGGCGGCGGCGGCGCCCAGCGTGGCGGCGCAGCAGGGGAGAGGCGGCGAGTTGGAGCAGGGCGCCGGCGAGGTGGTCGGGATCGGGCCGGCAGAGCAGGCCCGGTGTGGCGGTTTTCGACCAGCGCCGCCGGGCCGCCCTCGCCGACCGCGAGACCGGCAGCCCGCTCGCCTGCGCCTCGAGGATCACCTGGCCGAAGGTATCGGTGCCGCTGCAGAAGAGAAGACGTCGGCGCTGGCGTAGGCGCGGGCGAGCTCCTCGCCCTCGAGCCAGCCGAGGAAGGTGGCGTGCTCGCCGAGGCGCTCGCGCAGCAGCTCGGCCTCCTCGGGGCCACCGCCGGCGAGCAGCAGGTGCAGGCGGGGGTCGCGGCGCGCGCCCGCAGGAACGCGTCGGCGAGCAGGTCGATTTTCTTCTCGCTGCTGAGGCGGCCGGCGTAGAGGACCTTCGGCTCGCCCGGGCAGCGCGCCGCGTCGCGGCCGGCCGGGTCGAAGCGCGCAGTGTCGACGCCGCGCTCCCAGCGGCCGGGCGCGCCGGCTCGATCCCGAGCCGAGCAGCGAGCGGTCCGCCGCCGGGCTGGGCGAGAGGACGAGTCGGCAGTGCGCCGTAGAAGGCCCGAGCGCCGCCCCGGCGAGCGCCTCAAGGCCGGCCGTCGCCGCTGCGCAGGCCGGCGTAGGCGGCAGCTCGGTGTGGTAGCTGGCGAGCAGCGGGAGGTCGGCGACCCGGCCGAGCAGCGCGGCGGCGACGCCGGCCGGGCCGGGCGGCGGTGACGTGGATCAGGTCGTAGCGGCCGTCGGCGAGCGCCTCGACCAGGTCGGGCAGGCTCGGGACGCCGAGCACCAGGCCCGGGTAGAAGGGGACCTCAAGCTCGGCCGCGGCGGGCAGGCGCCGATCGACGCCGGCGTCGGTGCCGATCACCTCGACCTCGAAGCCCGCGGACGCCGCGCTCGCGGATCTGCTCGATCGTGCGGGTGACGCCGTGCATCGCGCCGATCCCGTCGGCGATGATCGCGACCCGGCGCGGCTCCTCGTCGCGGGGGCCCGAGCTTTGCCTTCTCGCGCGGCGAGGAAAGCCGTCGACGGCGCGTAGGGGATGGCCGGCACGATCGCCGTCGAAGAGTGCCGCGCTGAGCGCCGCCGGGACCTCGCCCCGGCCGAGCGCGGCCGCGCCGGCCGCCGACCGCGTCGCGCAGCCGCCGCTCGTGGATGCGGCGGGCGCGACGGTAGAGGCCGGCGTGGGAGAAGCCTCATCCTGCAGGTAGCCGAGTAGCTCGCGGCCCCGCGAGCCGCATGCCGATCGCGCCGAGCCAGGCCTCGAGCAGGCGCGCGCGCGTCCGCCGGGCCGATATCGGCGGCGACCTTGCCCTCGCGGGCGTCGCCCTCGCGGATCACCCGCTGGGCGATCTTCAGCACCGCGGCGGGGTCGGGCTCGACGCTCCGCCGGCTCGCCGTCGAGGCCGAGGGCGCGGATGGCAAGCGCCATCGCCGCGTGCGCCCACTTCGCGGCGCTGCCCTGCTCGCCGCCGCGGCGGGCCTCGCCGCGCGCGGATGTGGGCGAGGAACTCTTCCGGCGTGGCGGCGCGCGGGCGCCTCGGTGAAGGTGCGGCCGATGTCGACGCCGGCATGGTCGTCGGAGCCGCCGATGCGCGGTTCCGCCGTGCGTCTCGACGTAGACGACGGCGGGCATGTTGAGCTCCGCGGCCCGCGACCCGTTGCGGATCTCCCAGACCGGGAACAGCTCCGCCAGACGGCGGCGGTGGCGCTGGGTCAGGGGGGCGCCGACGTTGTAGAAGGGGTGCGCGAGCGCGCTGGCGATCTCGTTCTCGCGAAGGTAGGTGGCGCAGGCCTCGACGTCGCCGGCGTGGGCCTGCAGCCACTCGTGATCTCCGGGAGTGATCCCGTAACAGAGGACGTGAACCGCCTGGGGCTCGCCGGCGAAGCGGGCGGTCAGCTCCTCGGAGATGAAGCAGTCGGGGCGGTCGGCCAGCTCCAGGCAGCCGTCGATCGTGTCGTGGTCGGTGATCGTGACGAAGTCCATCCCGCGCCGCTTGGCCAGCTCGTAGACCTCCTGCGGGGGGGTCGCGCACTCCGGCAGGCCGAGCGAGCGCTGGACCCCGAGCCTTGAGAGCTGCGAGGCGGTGGAATGGCAGTGCAGATCAACACGGGAAGTCATCGGTGTCTCCCTCTCTATTCGTTTTTATCGCTTCCAGATTCCGCAAATAGCAGGGAAAACTTGTGAAACGACAGATAAGGAGATGTGAAGCTGAAGTGACCGAGAGCTAGCGGATCGACCGCTCAAGCGCCGCCCAGGTGCCCTTCTCGGTCTCCGCCCGCCATAGTTCGCGAAAGCGGCGGTGCAGCAGCTCGCGACGGGTACGCAGCAGCGCCTGGAGGGACTCGACCCCCGCCGCCTGGGGCAGCATCACGTCGCAGTCATGGATCTCGCCGAGGACACCTTGAAGGTCTTTGGCGCTGCGGCGGGCAGCCTGCGCCTCGGCGCCATAACAGCCCTCGACGATCTCCAACACGTAGCGCAGACGCTTGGCGGCGATCCGCATGTTGTGCTGGGCGCTCGCCGCCGAGGGATCGAGCGCCTCCGCGGCAAAGGAGCAGAGCTCCGCAAGGCGGGTGTCGAGGATCCGCGCTGCGTTGCGGCGCAGCGACTTCCCCGGGTCAAGCCCCTTCACCTTGCGCGCCTTCACCCGGTCTCCACCCGCAGGCGCTGCAGCCGCCGGCGCAGCTGCTCAAGGCGCTCGGGGGCGACGAACCCGGCGAGGTCCTCGTTTGCCCCGAGCCGCTCTTGCTTGAGTCGGGCGATCAGCGCCGTGAGGCGATCGCGCTCGTTCTCGTCGGCCGGCGCCGTGAAGCGCTCCAAGAACTCGATCTCCACGTCGCGGTCCCGCCGCTCCCCGAGCGCGTCGGCGAGTGTCTTGACCTCCCCCAGCGCCCGGCGCAGGCGCTTGGGCGGAAAGCAAGGCTTGAAGATCTCCAATGCGGCGCGCAGGCGGCGCGTCGCGACCCGCATGTCGTGAACTCGCTCGGGGCTCTCGATGTCAAGCACGCCCGGCGCCTGCTCGAAGACCTCGGCGGCGCGAGCCTCGACCACTTTCGCCGCCGCCGCGGCGAAGGGCTCCCCGCAATCGAACTCGACCTGACGCGCCCGGGCCATCGAAAAAGCGTAGTCGAGGCCGGCGAAGGCTCGCTCAGGCGGCGACGGCCGCCGGCGAAGACCCGTTGAGGTTGCCGTTGAGCAGGTCGAGGATAACCCCCTCGCGCAGGCCCCCCTTGCCGATTTGAAGCGGCTGTCCGAGCAGCTGCGAGAGCTTCTCTAAGACCAGCACACCGGTGGCGAGGATGCGGACCCGCTGGGGGTCGAGCTCAAAGCGGCGTCCCACCTCAGCCGCCGGGGCGCCGGCGAGGACCCGGATTCCCCGCTCCAGCGTCTCGTACTCGAGCACCGCTCCGACCAGGCGCCGCAGCGAGGTGGCGCTGCCGCCGACCGCGACCGCCTGCGCTGGGTGGTTGATCTGGACCCCTTCAAAAAGTTCATCGATGCGGTCGCGGACCTTGCGGATCTCCGCCGCTGAAGGCGGGTCTGAGGCGATCAGCTCATCGGCCAAGACCCCAGAGCCGACCCGCCACGAGCGGACCATCTCAACCCCGCCCAAAACGGTGCCGAGAATCACCTCGGTCGAGCCGCCGCCGACGTCGACCACTCCGATCTTGCCCTCGACCGGGTGGCCAAGCGTCTTGGTGGCGCCGATGAAGGAGAGCCGGCCCTCCTCCTGCTCGCTGAGGACGTTGACCGCCACCCCGGAGGCCTCGCCGATCGCGCGCGCCGCCATCTCCCCGTTGCGCGCCTCGCGTACCGCCGCGGTCGCGACCGAGCGGATCACCTCGGCCCCCAGCTCCCGCGCCAGGCGCACCTGGGTGGCGACGACCTCAGAGACCTCGGCGATCTTCGCGGGAACGATCGCGCCGTCGCTATCTAGCGCTTGGTTAAAGCGGGTGTAGGCCCGCTGCTCCATCACCTTCTTCAGCTGCCCTTCCACCGGTTCGGCGACCAGGACCCGGGTCGTGTTGGAGCCGATATCAATTGCAGCGCAGAGCACAGTCTCCATCTCCGATCATGGCAAACCGGTCGGATCGTCAGCGCGGCAGGGCACCTGGGTGGGAGGCGTCCTCAAACTCCCTGAACAGGCCGGTGACGACAAAGGCGACCTGCTCGCCGATGTCGACCGCGTTGTCGCCGATCCGCTCGATCGCCCGCGCCGCCAGCAGCATCGTCATCGCCCACTCCCGGCTATCGGCATCGTCGCCGATCTCCAACGCCAGGCGGAAGCACTCGCGGTTGAGGCTGTCGACCAGGTCATCCTGGCGCACCAGATCCCGCGCCAGTTCGACGTCGCGCTCCTCGAAGGCGCGCTTTGCCTGGATGTCGATCGAGCGCACGTGCCTGCCCATGGTCAGGATCAGGTCCACCATCTCCCGATCGGCGGGCGGCTCGTTGCCGGTCAGCGGGATCAGCTTGCAGATGTTCACGCACTGGTCCCCCATCCGCTCGACGTTCTTCAGCACGTGCAGGAGGGCGGAGATCAGCCGTAGGTCGGTCGCCACTGGCGACTGGGTCGCAAGCAGGGTGATCAGGCTCTGGTGGACCTCGAGGTAGCGGCCATCGATGCGGTCATCGTCGGCGACGACGATCTGGGCCAGCTCGACGTCTTGGTGCTCGATCGCCTCCAGGGTGCGCTCAAGGGCGGAATTGACCATCTCCAGACCCTCAAGGGCGCTCCCCTCAAGCCGCTCGAGCTCCTCTTGGTAGTAGCTCCTGGTCTCCGCCATCAGCCGAACTTTCCGGTCACGTACTGCTCGGTGCGCTCGTCCTCGGGGTTGGTGAAGAGCTTCTCGGTGGGGCCGACCTCGATCAGCTCGCCGTTGAGCATGAAGGCGGTGGCGTCGGCGACCCGCGCCGCCTGCTGCATGTTGTGGGTGACGATGACGATCGTGTACCCGCTCCTTCAGCTCGCCGATCAGCTCCTCGATCTTCAGGGTCGCGACCGGGTCAAGCGCCGAGCAGGGCTCGTCCATCAGCAGCACCTCCGGGTCGACCGCCAGCGCCCGGGCGATGCAGAGGCGCTGCTGCTGGCCGCCGGAGAGTCCCACCCCCGGTGCCTTGAGCCGGTCTTTGACCTCCTCCCAAAGACCGGCGCCGCGGAGGGCCTCGCGGCCACGATCGTCGATCTCAGAGCGCGAAGCGCCGGTCAGCCGCAATCCCGCAGTGACGTTGTCGAAGACCGACATCGTCGGGAACGGGTTCGGTTTCTGGAAGACCATCCCGACCGAGCGCCGCACGGCGACGACGTCGATCCGCGGGTCATATAGGTCGATGCCGTCGAGCAGCACCTCGCCCTCGGCCCGCGCCCCCGGGATCTCCTCGTGCATTCGGTTGATGCAGCGCACCATCGTCGACTTGCCACAGCCCGAGGGGCCAATGATCGCGGTGACCTTGCCTGAGTCAAAGCCCAGACCGACCCCGCGCACGGCGTGGTTGGTCCCGTAGTAGGCGTGCAGGTCGCGCAGCTCGACGTTGCCGACCTCGCGACGGCGGGCCGCCGGGCGCAGGGTGCTCACGGGATCGACCCGCAGCGGCTGTTCGGATTGCTTGGCTACCCGACTCATCCTGTCATCCCTTTGCGCGAACGGGCAAAGAAGGTGCGGGCGAGGACGTTGAGGGCGAGGACGAAGGCGATCAGGACCAAGGCGGCTGCCCAGGCCTGGGTGTGGGCTTCAGGGCTTGGCTCCTGGGAGGAGCGGAAGATGAAGACCGGGATCGAGGCCAGCGCCTGGCTCGGGTTGGTCTGGACGCCCTGGGTGAAGATCGAGGAGAGCAGGATCAGCGGCGCCGTCTCCCCCGCCACCCTCGCGACCGCGAGCAGGGAGCCGGTGATCAGCCCGCCGGTCGCGGTTGGAACGGTGATCCGGATCGTCGTTCGCCAGCGGGCGATCCCGAGCGCGTGGGCTGCCTCCTTGAGGGTGCCGGGCACCAGGGTCAGCACCTCCTGGCCGGTGCGGGCAACGATCGGCAGCATGATGATCGCCAGCGCGACCGAGGCGGCGAGTGCGCTCTGCTGTTGGCCGGCGACGAGAAGGCCGTAGATGAAGATTCCGGTGATGATCGTCGGCACGCCATTCAGCACGTCGAGCACGAAGCGAACGGCGTGTCCGATTCGCTCGGGGGCGAACTCGGTCGTGTAGATCGCGACCCCCAGGCCGACCGGAATTGCCATCGCCGCAGCCAGGCCGACCATGATCGCGGAGCCGACGATCGCGTTGGAGATGCCGCCGCCGGCTTCGCCGAAGAGCGCTGTCGGCGTCGTCAGGAAGTGGATGCTGAGCGCACCGATCCCCTTCAGCAGCACCGAGCCGACCACGATCAGCAAGACGGCGACGGCGAGCAGGGTCGCCACCGTGCAGGAGGCCTCGACCAGCCGGTTGACCCGCTTGCGCCGCCGCATGTTGCCGCGGTCGACCGACAGCGCGTGTTCGATCCCGCCACTCACAGCGCCTCGGCCTCAGTCAGGGTCACGTCGGTGTCCTTCAACCTTCCCCGGCCGACGATGATCCGGGCGATCACGTTGACGATCACCGCGAGGGCCAAAAGGATCACCCCGAGGTAGGCGAGCGAGCTCCTTTGCAGTTCTGAGGGCGCCCCTATGAACTGGGAGGCGATCTGCGCCGCCAGCGTCCCGCCGGTGTGAAAGAGGGAGACGTTGATCGCGCTCGCCCCACCGATCACCTGCGCCACCGCGATCGCCTCACCGATCGCGCGACCAAGGCCGAGGATGGTCGCGCCGACGATGGCGGCGCGTGAGGAGGGAAGCACGACCTGGCGGACCATCTCCCAGCGGGTGGCGCCGAGCGCATAGGAGCCCTCCTTGAGGTCCCCGGGCACCGTCTCGAAGACCTCCCGGGTAACGCTGGTGATGATCGGAGTGATCATGATCGTGAGGATGAACGCGGCGGTGAGGTAACCGAAGGCCGACGGTTCACCGCTGAAGATGGGAAGGAACCCGAGCACGCTCTTTAGCGCCGGCTCGATCGTCTCGTGCATAACCGGGCCGAGCACGAGGATCCCCCAGAGGCCGAGAATGACGCTGGGGATCGCCGCCAGCATGTCGACCAGGGTCGCCAACGGACGCCTCAGCCGCCCCGAGGCCAGCTCGGTCAGATAGATCGAGATCGCGATCGAGAGCGGCGCCGCAAACAGCAGTGCGATCGCCGAGGTGATCACGGTCCCGTAGAGGAAGGGAGCGGCGCCGAAGCGTTCGGCGACGGGGTTCCAGTCGTTGGTGGTGATGAAGCCGATGCCGAACTTCGAGATCGCCGGCCCGGCGAGGTGGACCGTCTCATAGACGATCCCCGCGATCGCCGCCACGGCGACCGCCGCCGCCAGCGCGGAGAGGCCCAGCAGCAGCGGGTCGCCGATGCGATCTTTGAGGTTGCGCCGAGCCCGCAGAACCGGGGTGCGGAGGGCTCCTGCCTCCATCGTCTAGCTGCCGATTTTGGCGATCGCCTTTTTATCGGCGGCGACGACCTGTGGCGGCAGCGGCGCGAAGTCAAGCGGCGGCCCGTATTCCTGGCCGGGGCCGATCGCATAGGTGATGAACTTCTGCAGCGCACCCGCCTTGGAGGAAGTGAGCGGCACGATCACGTAGGTGTAGGTCGAGATCGGGTATGCGCCCTTGGCCGATGGGGGCAGGTCGGCGAGTGAGATTGAGTTGTCCTTGTTGATCGTCTTCACCGCGCTCGCCGCGGCTTCGACGCTCTTTACCCCCGGGAGCGGGAAGTTGCCGGCCGAGTTTTCGACCAGCGGCATGCTGAGCTTGTTGGAGAGCGCGTAGGCGAGACCGACGTAACCAATCGCCCCGTCGGTCTGGGAGATCGCGGCCGAGACCCCGTCGTTGCCTTCGGCGCCGGTGCCTTCCGGGAACTTGACGCTGGTCGAGGTGCCGACCTTCGACTTGAATTCGGGGTCGATCGTCGAGAGGTAGTTGGTGAACGCGTAGGTATCGCCGCTGCCGTCGCTGCGGTAGATCGGGCTGATCTTGGTGCTCGGCAGGCTGGCGCCCGGATTGAGCTTGGCGATCGCCGGGTCGTTCCAGCTGGTGATCTTGCCGAGGTAGATCTCGGCCAGGACCGTGCCGCTCAGTTTCAGGTTCTTCGGCGCGCCCTTGAGGTTGTAGGCGGGCACCGTGCCGCTCAGCGCCCAGGGGATCTGCTCGACGCCGTTTGCTTCCTTGAACTGGTCGGCAGTGAGCGGCGCGTCGGAGGCGCCGAAGTCAACCGTGCGGGAGGTGATCTGGGCGATCCCGCCGCCGCTGCCGATCGCCCCGTAGGTGACCGTTTCTTTCGTCTTCGCGGCATAGCCCGACTGCCACTTGGACATCAGCGGCGCGACCAGGGTGCTGCCGGCGCCAACCAGGGGCGAGCCGGGCGAGCTTGTGCTGCCGGTGCTGCTTGAAGATGAGCTGCCGCAGGCGCTGATTCCGATCGTGAGCGCGGCTAGGGCGCCAACGCTGAGAACTCTCCTGGTCACGGCGATTCTCCTTACCTAGAGGGCCATCCACCGACCACGCTCCCAGCCCTGCCCGCACAGCGTGTTATTCGGCTGTATCGAACATGTAAAAGATATGTAACTGAGGGAGCGGTGCCGACCGGAGCGCTGGGCGGCATCAGCCATCCGGGGAGAAGCGGTACCCGATCCCGTTATGGGTGTGGATCAGGCACGTCTCCGGCAACGCCTCGCCGAGCTTTGCGCGAAGGCGGCTGACGTAGACGTCGACCGAGCGATCGGCGTGGCGGGGATGGCGGCCCCAGACCTCCTCGTAGAGCTCCTCCCGAGTCATGATCCGCTGCGGGTGGGCCGCGAGCGTGACCAGCAGCTGCAGCTCGCGCATGGTGAGGCTGAGCGGGCGTCCATCGACCAGCGCCGCGTGCTCATCGGGGCGGATCTCCAGACGCTCGGCCGCCTGCCGCTGTGGGCTCCCGTTGTTACCCGCCATTCACATCGAGGATGGCGGCAGATAGCGAAGCACCGGTTACCTCGGCGTGAAGCAGTTGTGAACGAGTTGTGAAGCGCTCAGGCGGCAGAGAGCCGCTCGGCCTGTGGCGAGCGCTCCGCCGAGAGCGCTTGCGCAAGCGCCTCGCCGGTGAGTCCGGGCACCGGCTCAGGGTCAAAGCGGTATCCGACCCCGAAGTGGGTGTGGATGTAGCTCCAGCTCGGCGAGCGTCGCTCGAGCTTTTGGCGGAGCTTGCGGATAAAGACGTCGACCGAGCGGTCACCGTGGGCCATCGCGTATCCCCAGACCCGCTGGTAGATCGTCTCGCGCTCGAGCACCTGGCCCTTTGCCTCGGCCAGCAGATGCAGCAGCTCGAACTCCCGGCGGGTGAGGTCGAGGCTGCTGTCGCTGACGAAAGCCTGGAACTGGTCGGCGCGGATCTCCAGCTCGCCGGCGATCAGCGGGCCGGCCTCGGCTTGGGATTGACTGCGTCGGCGCCGGCGCGAGACCGCCTCAATCCGGGCCATCGCCTCCTCGGGGTGGCAGGGCTTGGTGATCCAGTCATCCACACCAAGGCGCAGGCCCCGCACCCGTTGAGCCACCGTTGAGCGGCCGGTGCAGACGAGGACCCCGAGGTCGGGAAGCAAGCCGCAGACCCGCTCGAGGTAGGTCCAGCCTTCCTCGCCCAGCACGGAGGGGTCAAGCAGCAGGGCGTTCAGCTTCATTGCCACCAGCTCCTCGGGGGGGACGGCGCCGGCCACCTGTCGCAGCTGCCAGCCGGCGATCTCGGTGCGCTTGGAGAGCACCGTCACAAAGCCGCTGTCGGTGTCGATAACCGCGAGCCTGATGGTCTGCTGTGAGTTCAAGTTGGCGGTGCCGATTCGGGATTCAGAGCAACAGCTCGTTTGGCTGCTTTCTGAGTGGCCGATTCTATGCGTCGGTGAGGACGGGCGCCTGCCGGAATCCTAGCGGCTCACAGGATTTTCACACCTCAAAGCGCCCAAATTGCGGGAAGCCGGGCGATCGCGGGAGCGCTTGCGCTAGATTGACGCCCGTGAAGCGCGCGCTCGCCCTCTTCCTTGCCGCCTGCTCGATCCTGCTCGTTGCCGCGCCGGCGGCCCTGGCCGCGGACGGCGTTGGCCTGGCGGGACCGGCCACCGACAAGACGGTCACCTTCTTTTGCTTTGGCTTGATCATCTTCTTCGCCGTGCTTGTGATCGTAATGTCGTTGATCCAGGGCAGGCTGGAGAAGCGCAAAGAACGGCGTCGCTATGACCTCGAACGCTACGGCTGAGGCCCTCAGCTCAGCCTGAAGCCGCTCAGCAGACGCTTCTCGCTCTCGCCCTCGATCTCCGCCACGACTTCGATCCGACCCTCCAGCGGGGTGCCGCGGATCTTCGTCGCCAACAGGTCGTCGACCTGGAAAATTCCGGCCGAGTTATTGAGTTCGATCTCGATCCGCACGGGCCGCTCCTGCCCTGCCTCGATCCGCACCGCGTCGACCGCCGCGGCGGAGATCGAGTGGATCCCCTCCTGGCCGGCCTCGATCGGGAGCCGGGTGCGCCCCTGGGCCATGTCGAGCGCGTCGGCGACCCGGACCACCCCGGCCTCGACCGTGTAGGGCTCCCCGCGGCGGCGGTGACCGATGATCGCGTGGAGGATCTCCGAGGCGACGATCGTGCGCTGGGGCTCTTTATAGGAGCTGGCGAGGAGGCGATCGAGGGCGCCGGCGGCGAGGAAGAGGCTGTAGGTCTCGTGGTCGGCGCGGTGGATCGACATGCCGACGTCGTGCAGGAGGGCGCCCCCGGCGACGATCACCTCGGCGTCGCGCGGGCTCATCCCGTGGTCGGCGACGATCGCCGGCTCGACCCCGGCTTTGAGCAGGAGGCGGAGGAGGCGAAGGGAGATGTTGAGGACGATCTGCATGTGGACCCACGAGTGATCCGACATCCCCAATCGCTCGGCGTGGACCTGGGACATGTACCACCAGGTCCGCACCTGCTCGTCCTCGTTGACCGCCTCAAGGAACCCCTCGAGCTTGCGGTTGCCGCGGGTCGGGGCGCGGACGCGGGCCTCGGCCACCGCCTCGCGCGGCGGCTTGCGGCTCGGCCCATGAGGGTCGGGGGTGGGAACGCGCTCGCCGCTCATCGCGCGCTCATCGTCGCAGCCAGGGCGGCGGGGAGGGCCGTGGATCGCCCTCCCCGCCGCGGCTCAGCCGCAGACGGGCCAGGGGCTTGGGCCCGAGCGCGCGTACAGCAGCGCGGCGCGGTAGGTCTGTTCGGCGGGCGAGGCCGCCGCCGGGTCACCGCTGCCGCCAACCGAGGCCCAGGTGCCGTAATCGAACTGGTAAAGGCCGCGGTAGGTGCCGCCGGCTGAGACCGCGCGCGGGTTGCCGCCGGACTCACAGGCGGCGATCGCTTCAAGGGTGGAGAGATTGACGCCAGCGGGAAGCTGGGTCGGGCCCAACCGATCCCGCGCCCGCAACCTCGCGCGGCGTTCTGCGCGGAGCCGCCCCGCCTCGCTGTGGACCTCCCGTTCAAACTGTGCGACCGGGCGCTGGAGCGCGTTCGCCTGCGCGGGCCGGTAGTCGGGGAGCGCGACCCGCGCAGCGGGGCCGCCGCCCGCGGCGAGGGCGGCGGCCGGAGAGGCGATGATCGCGATCAGGGCAGGGACAAAATATGTGCGTTTTGTGAGCAAGCGCGGGACCCTGCACCGATCGCCGCCACAAAAAGGTGACCGAGCTCACATACCGGCTCGCAAACGTGCCGATCCTCACTTGTGCAGGCACAAACTGCGCCTGCCCTGCACGATCGCCTGAAGGCGATCGTGCAGGGCAGGCGGCGCCGATCCGGCGCAGCCGCCGCCTTCGCGAGATGATCTATCGATCGCCGAGCGCCCCACATCACGCCTTTTGCTCGCCTGCCCGGACCGCCCGGGGCTGATCGCCGCGGTCAGCGGCTTCCTCGCCGAGGCGGGCCTCAACATCGTCGACGCCGACCAGCACTCCTCGGCCGAGGGCAGGCTGTTCATGCGGATGGTCTTTGAGCCGGCCCCCGCGCAACAGCGCGAGGCGCTGCGCCGACGCTTTGAGGCGGAGGTCGCCAGGCCGCTGTCGATGGAGTACCGCTTCGCCGAGTCAAGCGAGCCCAAGCGGGTCGCGATCATGGTCTCCCGCGAAGACCACTGCCTCTCTGACCTGCTCTGGCGCTGGCGCAGCGGCGAGCTTGGCGGCGAGGTCGTCACGGTGATCTCCAATCACCCCGACCACGCCGACCAGGTCAGCGCTCTGGGCCTGCCCTTCCACCACCTCCCGGTGGCGGCGGGCGGCAAGGAGGAGGCCGAGCGACGGGCGCTGGAGCTACTGGCGGGAATCGACCTGCTCGTCCTCGCCCGCTACATGCAGGTCCTCTCCCCCAGCTTCCTCGATGATCTTGGCGCGCCAGCGATCAACATCCACCACAGCTTCCTGCCCGCCTTCGTCGGTGCCGACCCCTACCGGCGGGCCCACGAACGCGGCGTCAAGTTGATCGGAGCCACCGCCCACTACGTCACCGAGGAGCTCGACGCCGGGCCGATCATCGACCAGGACGTGACGCGGGTCAGCCATCGCAACGAGGTTGAGGACCTGATGCGGATCGGCCGCGACATTGAGCGCCTGGTCCTCGCCCGCGCGGTCAGCGCCCATCTCGACGACCGCGTCCTCCTCGACGGCGCCAGCACCATCGTCTTCTGAGACCGCTGCTCAGGCGGACAGGGCGCGGTCGCCGAGCGCCGCCCACATCCGTTCGAACTGGGGTCTTGGCCAGGTGAGGCGGCTGCCCGAGAGTGGGTCGTTGACGCTGACGCCGGCGGGGCCGACGCCGGTGAGCACGACCGCGTGCTCGCCGTAATTGGCGTGCACCGTGCGGCCGGATGGCGTCTGCCAGGTGGCGAAGGGGCCATTTGAGAGCGCCACCCAGGCCAACACCGGATGGCCGGCAAGCAGAGCCCGGTAGATCGCCGCCGGGCGATCTCCGCTGAGGTCCTCGAGGAGGACCCCGTGGCGGCGGGCGAGCGCCTGGATTGGACCCTGGTAGACGCCGAAGCCGCCGGCGGGCCCGCCCCCATCCGCCCGGCCGACGAAGCCAAGGCTCGGATCCCCCCAGATCTCCGAGCCGCTCGCCGAGACGATCGGGTCAAGTGGTCTGCTGTGGGCGACCTGCTGCTGCAGGGTGAGCTGGTCGACCCGCCTGCCCCGGTAGGCGAGGATCATCGCGAGGGCCGTCGCCTCGCAGTCATCGCGCAGCACCTGCTTGATCAGTGGGACGCGGATGGCTGCCGCCACCGGACGCTCGCCCAGCGCGAGCGCCCCGCCGCCCTCGCGCACCGCCCGGTCCACCTCCCCAGCCAGCCCCTGACGTTGGACTTCGAACTCGATCTGGGCGGCGCCGCGGCGCACGGTCTGAGTCGCCGGAAGCAGGCCAACCAGCGCCGAGACTGCCGCCGGGCGCTGCAGGCCCTCGACGTGACGCTGCGCCAGGACCCGGCCGTCGAGGCTGACGCGGACAAACGCGGGCGGAGGGTGAGGGTGGGGTGAGTCCCCTCCCCCGCCCGAGACGGCGATCACCACCAGCGCCACAACCCCGCTCAGCGCCGCCAGAGCGAGGGCGCGACGGCGCCCTAGAGCACGACGGCGGCTGGCGCTCATCGCGGCTTGCGCGCGAACGCGATGCCGCCCTCGTGGGCGAGCGCCCCCACCGTGACCTCGACGAAGCCGGCCTCGCTCAGGGCCTGGGCCCACCACTGCGGCGGCGCCGGGCGCTCACCGGTGAAGGTCAGCACCCGCAGGGCGTTGCGGGCGATGCGAAGCAGGCCGGCGGGGCCCCGGCGGGCCATCGTCTGCACCTTTGAGGCGACAACGCGGCGATCGCGGCGGCTGGCCAGGCGCAGGCCGAACATCATGTCCGCGAACACCAGTCGCCCCCCCGGCACCAGGACCCGATGAATCTCCCGCAGGCTGCTTCGCTTCCCCGTCCTGCTGAGGTGGTGGAAGCAGTAGTTGGAGACGACGAGGTCCGCTGAGTCGCGTTCGAGCGGGATGCTCTCTGCCGGGGCCACCAGCGGGCGAACGTTGGTCAGGCCCTGCTCGGCGACCAGCGTTCGCAGATGCTCGACCATCGCGTTGGAGATGTCGATCGCCCAGACGCTCGCGACCTGCTCAGAGAGGGCCAACGCCAGCAAGCCGGTGCCCGTTCCGAGATCGATCGCGCGATCTGTGGCGGCCGGCTTTGCACGCTCGAGGATCTGACCGCGGAGCTGGCGGAATCCGGGCGTGCGCGACAGCTGATCGGCGTGCAGCACGTGGTTGTCCCAGTCCTTGCGGAGCAGGCCGAGGCCAATAGAGTGCTGATCGGTTGCCACCAGAGCACCCTCGGCAAGGAGCCTAAGAAACTGGTTATCGCCCCCTAAGGCGAGAGCTAAGCGGACCTTAGAAAACGCTCACGCAGAGTGGCGCGCTGCGCCGGAGGCGCCGGAAAGTGGAGGCGGTGGGATTCGAACCCACATCCGCGGTCGCTGTGCGAAGGTCTCTACAGGCTTAGCCGGCGCTTGGTTCTCGTCTCCCGGGGTCCGCGCCGGCCGGCACTGCGGGAGACAGAGCCCCTCAGATGTCCCCCGGCGGCTGGGGCCCTCTGCCGGGGTGAGCCCGCTTTTGAAGCCGGTGACCCTCCCCGCGGGCGAGGGAGGACCGACTCTCATCGCCTAGCTTCTAACTAAGCGGCGAGGGCGAACTCATGGTCCGCACGTATTGGTTTGTGCCGGTGTTTCACGAGGCCTCCGGCAACCTCGACCTGCAACCTCTCGCACGGATCAGCCACGTCGAAGCCTGTCGCCCCCGTGCTATGTGCCTTGTGATTGTACGGTGTCGGTGAGCGAGCGGATGAGCGAGCGGGAGTTTGACGCGATCGTGTTGGGGGCCGGACCCGCCGGCGAGGTCTGTGCGGGACGGCTCGCCGAAGGCGGAATGGCGGTCGCGATCGTCGAGCAACACCTGGTCGGTGGCGAGTGCTCCTACTACGCTTGCATGCCCTCGAAGGCCCTGCTGCGCCCCGGCGACCTGCTGCCCGAGGCGCGCCGCGTCCCCGGAGTCGCCGAGGCGGTCTGTGGTGGGCTCGATCCCCAGGCGGTTCTCGATCGCCGTGACGAGGTGATCCACAACCTCGAGGACTCCGCACAGATCTCCTGGCTGGCCGAGCGTGGGATCGAGCTGATCCGCGGGGAGGGGCGGCTTGAGGGCGAGCGCCGGATCGCCGTCGGTGAGGCGGCGCTGGTGGCGAGGCGGGCGATCGTCGTCGCGACCGGAACCGGCGCCGCGATGCCCCACGTCGATGGGCTTGACTCGGTGGCGGCCTGGAACAACCGGCAGGGAACTACCGCAAAGCAGGTCCCTCCGAGCCTGGTCATCCTCGGTGGCGGACCGGTTGGCTGCGAGCTAGCACAGGCCTGGTCGAGCCTCGGCACCTCGGTGACCCTGATCGAGGGCGAAGGGCGGCTGTTGGCGCGCGAGGAGCCCTTTGCCGGTGAGGAAGTCGCGGCGGCGCTGCGCGAACGGGGAGGTGTCGACGTGCGGACCGGGGTCCTCGCCCGGCGGGTTGCTGGCGCACGGGGAGGGGTGGAGGTGCAGTTGAGTGAGGGTGGCGCGGTAGCGGCCGCCGAGATCCTCGTCGCCGTTGGGCGCCGCCCCCGCACCGCGGGTATCGGGCTGGAGTCGGTGGGGGTAAAGCCCGGCCGCGGTGGCTTCCTCCAAACCGATCAGCGGCTGCGGGTCGGCGGGCGCGATTGGCTCTACGCGATCGGCGACGTCAACGGCCGGGCATTGCTCACCCACATCGGCAAGTACCAGGCGTGGGTCGCCGCCGAGAACCTGCTGGGAGGAGACGTGGAGGCGATCGCGGAGGGATCGGCTCCCCGCGGGTCACCTTCACCGACCCCCAGGTCGCCGCGGTCGGCATGACCCTGAGCAGGCACGGGAGGCGGGGATGAACGCGCAGCGCCGTTGACGTGCCCACCGACGGTACCCCGGGGGCCAGCTTCCAGGGTCGAAAAACCGGCGGCACCTCCCGGATCGTCGTCGATGAGAGCCGCGGCAGGATCGTCGGAGCCACCTTCTGCGGCTTTGAGACCGCCGACTTCCTCCACGCAGCGACAGTTGCGATCGTCGGTGAGGTCCCGCTGGGGCGGATCCGCCACGCGGTCGCGGCCTATCCGACGCGCAGCGAGGTCTGGCTGAAGCTGCTGGAGGCATACGGCATCTGAGCGAGCCGCGGCAGCCCAGACGGTCGAGCGCCGCTCAGACGGTCGAGCGCCGCTTCAGGTCCGCGAGGACCTCCGGCGGAAATCCAGCGATCTGATCGAGGTCATCCACCGACTGAAACCGCCCGAGGCGCTCGCGGTGGGCGAGCAGCCGGGTTGCCTGGGTGACCGTCAGGTCATATCCGCGCAGCTGCTCGAAGGTGACGGCGTTGAGGTCGATCGCCGCCCCCGGCCCAGCCACCGCCGCCGCTGGGATCTCGGGTTGGGGCGCCGGCGGTTGTGGGATCGGCGTCGGCTGTGCGGGGCTGGGGGCGCTCGGCGGCGGCTGGCGCAGGCCGACCGCTTCGGGCGGTGGCGGAACCGAGCTGGACCGGCTCGGGCGGTGGCAGGGGTTGGGGCGGTGGGCTTGAGCTGGGACGGCGCCGGGGGTGGCGGGGGTGCCGGCGGGGGTTGGGACGGAAGCGGCGGGGTTGGGGCGGTTGGGTTGGGGTTGGGACGGCGCGGGGGTGGCGGGGGCGGCGGTTGGGGTTGGGGCTGGGGCTGGGGCTGGGACGGAAGCGGCGGGGGTTGGGGCGGACCCTGAAGTGATTGGGGCTGCTGGGGAAGCGCGGCCCCGACTTGTTGGACGGAGTCCACCACCGCCCGCTCGGCTTCGGCGGCGCGGCGCTCGGCTTCGCGGGAGCGCTCCTCCGCCGCGGCGACGCTCTCTTGCATCTCGCGCAGGCGCTGCTGGCGCTTATCCTCTTCGGCTTTCAGCTGCGCGAGGCGCTCGGCTTCAGCGGCACGGCGCTCGGCGGCCTTGGTGCGCTCCTCGATCTCGAGCAGGCGCTCCTGGGCTTCCTCCATCGAACGGTCGATCGCGACGTGCTCCTCCTGCAGGAGCTGCTCTGCGGTGTGCAGGTCGGCGGGTGGGGCGGTGGGCGGTGGGGGCGGCGGGGGGAGGTTGGATCGGGGGCAAAGCCTCCATGCTCTCGGTGATCTGGCTAGCCCCGGCGCGCGCCTCGCGGCCTTCGGCCTCACGCTGGAGTCGTTCGGCCTCCAGGATCCGGCGATCGGCCTCCGCCCGGATCCGCTCCTCCTCCTGCTGGATCTCCTCCACCTTGGCGCGAACCCGCGCTTCGGCAGCGGCGGGGTCATAGGTGCCGGGCGCCGGAGGGGCTGCCACCGAGCGCAGCCGCTGCGGGGCCCGGGGCGGCTGGCGGCGGCGGTTGGGCGGCTGGCGGCGGCGGCTGAGCAGCGAGGGCGGGTGGGGCTGGCTCCCCCGCAGCTGCTGGGGCGAGCGGCTGTCCGCCCTGGCGCAGCAGCTGACGCTCCTGCTCTGCCCGGGCTGCGGCCAGCTTTCGCTCAGCCTCCGCCGCCTGCTTTTGCCGGCGCCGCTCTTCGGCCTTGCCGATGCCAAAAAGCCCCCTGCGGGGTGGCTTGGAGGGCGGCGGGGTAGCGGGGACTGGCAGCTGGGTAGCGCCAGCGCCGCTTTGCGGCTGCGCTTGGAGCTGCTCTTGGGGTTGGGGGGCGGGTGGGGGCAGCGGCGTGCCTCGGCGCCGGGCAACCCTTTCTTCCTTGCGGCGTTTGGCCGCTTCCTGCTGTCGTTTGCGCTGCTCAAGGCGCGCCGCACGCTGTTGATCGCGAGCCATCCGCCGCCTCTGTTGGGCGCTTTGGGGCGCAGCGGAAGCCCCGGGCGCGGGGGGGGCGCCCGCCGGCTGGGGAGGGGACTGAGCGGGGGCCTTCTCTCGCTCGGCCTTCCCCTTGCTGCGGCGCCGGGTGATGCTGACGACAAGCAAGAGGATCAGGATCGCGACGACGAGCGCGGCGACGAAGTACTCGGTGTGGTTGCTGACGTAGTTGCCGGCCTTGGTGGGGAAGGATTCGGCTGCGGCCTGGGCAGGGATGACCAGTGCCATCAAGATGAGCGCGGCAACGCCCGGCAGCAGGAGCAAGCGGGTGCGCATTCCGCTGAATCCTTTCACGTGGACCGGCGTATGCAAACCCATCCCCCACGATCGGGCCCCAGCGATGTCCCAACCGGGCCACCCCTTCACCGCATCCGCCCCTTGAACTCGCGCTCGACCTCGCGGCGTACGTCGCGGTCGGCGATCTCGCGGCGGCGATCGCGACCCTCCTTGTTGCGAGCCAGCGCCAGCTCCACCTTCGCCCGCGGTCCCTTGAAGTAGATCCGGGTCGGAATCAGGGTCAGCCCTTTCTGCGCCGTCTTGCCGATCAGACGCTCGATCTCGGCCCGGTGCAAGAGCAGTTTGCGCGGCCGCTCGGGGTCGTGGTTTTGGTTGCTCGCCGGCGCGTAGGGGGGGATGTGGAGGTTGCGCAGCCAGACCTCGCCGCCGTCGAGGACCGCGTAGGCGTCGGTCATCTGCGCCTTGCCCCCGCGCAGCGACTTGACCTCGGAGCCGCGCAGGGCGATCCCCGCCTCCATCTTCTCCACCAGCTCGAATTTATGCCGGGCCCGGCGGTTGGTGGCGACGTCGCCGGAGGCGGGCTGGCGCCGTTTCTCAGCCACGGGTTGGCTCCAGGTCAACCCGCCCCCGCGGGGCTTCGATCCCCCCCACCCCGACCGTGATCGGGTCTCCGAGCCGCACCCGGCTTCCGCTCCGGCGCCCGACCAGGGCGGTTTCGCTGCCGTCCAGCTCAAAGTACTCACCCCGCAGGCGACGGGCGGGGAGAAACCCCTCATAGACGTCACCCAGCTCACCGGCGAAGGAGACGAAGGCGCCCGCCCGGATCACGCCGCTCACCTCTCCCTCAAACTCGGCATCGGCGCCGCGCTCTCCGAGCTCGCGCTCAAGCAGGTAGGCGGCGCAGACATCGTCAGCTTCATGCTCGATCCGGGCCGAGGCGCGCTCGCGCTCAGAGCAGTGCGCGGCCACCTGGCTGGCCTCGCCGCGGCGCGGTGCCTCCTCCCCCTCCCCCAACGCGGCGAGCAGAGCGCGGTGGACGAGAAGGTCCGGATAGCGGCGAATCGGCGAGGTGAAATGGCAGTAGGCGGGGCTGGCGAGCCCGGCGTGGCCGCTGTTTCGCTCGCTGTAGAAGGCCTGTTTTAGGGAGCGGAGCACGAGCGATGTATACGCCTCGCGGCCGTGGCCGCGCCGCGCGGCCTCGGCGGCAGCGAGCCGGCTCGCCGCCGCCGCGAGATCGCCGGCCTCGCGCGGCGAGAGGCCCTCGCGCAGTGGCGGGGTCGGCACGCCGAGCGCCCCCAACTGGGAGATCAGGTGCTCCACCGCGGCCGGGTCAGGCTGGGGGTGCACCCGGTAGATCGTCGCCACCCGGCGGCGCTCCAGGAGCCCTGCCACCGCTTCGTTGGCGAGGATCATCAGCCGCTCGATCAGGCGGTGGGACTCAGTCTGGGCCACCGAGTGAGCGCCGGTGACTTCCCCCGCGGCGTCAAAGCGAAACTCGGGCTCAGCGGAGGCGACCTCAAGGCCGCTGGAGCGGCCTCGCTCAGCGAGCGCTGCGGCCGCCTCCCGCGCCACCGCCAGCGGCTCGGCGACGAGTTCCGGTGGCCTTGAGCGGCCGGCGAAGATCAGGTCGAGGTGCTCGTAGTCAAGGCGGGCGTCGGAGCGGATCAGGCTGCGATAAAAGCGGGACGAGCGCGGCTCCCCGCCCGGCCCCAGCTCGATCTCGGCGCTGACCCCGAGCCTCTCCTGCCCCGGGGTGAGGCTGCACGCGTCGCTGCTGAGGGCGTGGGGCAGCATCGGCTCGACCGAACCGGGCGCGTAGGTGCTGTTGGCGCGGCGGTTGGCCTCGACGTCAAGGCCAGAGCCGGGAGGCACGTGCGCGGCGACGTCGGCGATGTGGATCCAGATGCGGACCCCCTCACCCTCGCGTCGCGCCGAGACGGCGTCGTCGAAGTCGCGGGCCGTGGCCGGGTCGACGGTGAAGGTCGCCAGCATCGTGAGGTCGCGGCGGGCCGCCTCAGCCGCCGCCGCGACCCGCGCCGCCTTCCCCGCCTCCAGCTCCAGCGCCGCTGGGAAGCCGCGGCTCCCAAGCCGCTCGCCGAGCAGCGCCTCAACCGCCTCGCGTGCCCGCTTGGGCGAGCGGGAGCCCCGCTGCGTCAACCGTGGACCTGGTGCGCGAGAACTTCGAGGGCCCGCTGCAGCGCCTCGTCTCGCTTGGTGCGCGGGTTGTCTTTGGCATAGACGTCGGGGTGGATCCCCTTGCCCGCCAGGTTGATCCCCGCCGGCGTGAAGTACTCGCCGACGGTCAGCTTCAGCGCGCCTCCGTTGGAGAGGGGGATCTCCTGCTGGAAGACGCCCTTGCCGTAGGAGCGGGTGCCGACGACCGTCGCGCCGATGTCATCGGCCAGCGCCGCGGTGAGGATCTCCGCCGAGGAGGCGGTTTCGCGATCGATCAGGACGACGACCGGGACCTTGACGATCTCCCCGCCAGCGGAGCGGTACACGAAATTGCCCTCCGCCCTTGAGGTGGTCGAGACGACGACCTTCCCCTTCGCCATGAACAGGCTCGCGATCGAGACCGCTTCCTGGAGCAACCCGCCGCCGTTGCCCCGAAGGTCGAGGACGATCCCCTGCGCACCCTCTCGCTGCACCCGCCGCAGTGCCTCTTCAATCAGCTTGTCGGAGTCGTCGGTGAAGCTGGAGAACCGCACGTAGCCGATCTTGCGGCCGTCAGCGTGCTTGATCTGGGTGAAGGTGACCGGCGTGGTGATTTCGGCGCGGGTGACGCGGACGCTCTGGACCCCCGGGCGGCCGGGCCGCGCGATCCCGAGGCGGACGCTGGTGCCTTCGGGGCCGGTGATCCATTTCTTTGCCACCGCTATATCCCTGCCGGCAAGCGACCTGCCGTTGACCGAGACGATCACGTCTCCCCGCCGCAGCCCCACCCGCTTCGCCGGAGATCCAGGCAGGACGCTCTTGGTGATGATCCCGCGCCGAACGGGGTCGATCACGATCCCGACTCCTGAGTAATGACCGTCGAGCTCTTCGTTGAACCCCGCCAGGGCCTTCGGCGGAAAATATTCGGAGAAACGGTCGTGGAAGCGCCTGCGCAGGCCGCGCACGATTCCGCCAAGCGAGGAGTCGGTGATCTGCGATTGGCTGACCGGGCGGTAGTAGTTGCCTTCGATCAGTTCACTGGCTTCGGCGCTGAGGCCGCCGGTAGTGCCGACGAAACGGTCGCGCAGGAAGCTCGGCAGATAGCCGGGATGGCCGCCCAACCACATCCCCGCGCAGAGGGTGAGGAGAAGGGCGGCAAGGAGCGCCGCGATCCGCCCGGCTCTCACGCCGGCCTCAGACCTTGAGGAAGCGCCGCAGCGTGATCCCGGAGCCGACCGCCGATACCAAGACCGCGGCGAGGAAGAGGACGGCGATAAGCAGCGGGAAGGAGAGGGTGCTTTCGTTCTGCGCCGCGAGGAAGGCGAAGGTCTTGCTCAGCGGGTCGACGATCGTGATCTTGCCCAGCCATAGGATCAGTATGGCCACCAGGCTGCCGGCGAAGCCGACCACCATTCCCTCGATCATGAACGGCCAGCGGATGAACCAGCGGGTCGCGCCGACCAACCGCATCACCTCTACCTCGCGGCGGCGGGTGTAGATCGAGAGCCGGATCGTATTGCCGACCAAAAGCAGCGAGGCGACGATCAAAAGCGCGGTGATCACCGTCAGCACGATCTTCAGCGCGCTGGTCACCTGGGCGATCTTCTGGACCCCCTGCTGGGGCGCGAAGGTGGATTCTTGGGCGGGGATGATCGAAGAGATCGGCTTCGGTTTGCCGTTTGGGCCGGGCGGCGCAACCGCGGCGCGCACGGCGGCGAGGTTGTTGGCGTCATCGGCCTTGACCGAGAAGTTGGCCGGAAGCGGATTGTGGCCGTTGAGCTGGGCGATCGATTCTTCGACTTTCTGCTTCCCGTAGGAGCCCTTGAATTCAGCGAGCGCCTTGGGCTTGGTGATGAAGTGCACCGCGGCGACATGCGGGATCGCTTCCAGTTTGCGCTGCAGGGCGGTGATTTCGGCGCTGGTCGCGTCGTCGTAGACGGGGACCCGGAATTCGAGGCTGTTGGAGACCTGTTCGCTCTTTGCCTGGGTGGTCTGCAAGACCGGGATCAGGACGCCGAGCAAGGTCACGGTGACGATCGTGGTGACGATCGCCGCCAGGCTCGGCGCGCCGTTGCGGCGCAGGGCCCGGAAGGCCTCTTTGGTGAAGAAGGCGAGCCTCCCCATCAGAACAGGGACTCGCTGCCGTGGCCGTTGGTCTGGCCCTCGTTGCCGACCCCCATCTCTGCCTTCATCCTCAGCCCGAACTCGGTGGTCGACTCCTCGGTGTAGCCGCCGCTGACCTCATCGCGGACGACCCGGCCCTCGTAGAGCTCGATCACCCGGCGGCGCATGCTGTCGACCATCTCGCGGTCGTGGGTGACGACGAGGACGGTGGTGCCGGTCTTGTTGATCCGGTAAAGCAGCTGCATCACCCCGATCGAGGTGACCGGGTCGAGGTTGCCGCTGGGCTCATCAGCGAGCAGCAGCGGCGGGTGGTTGACGAAGGCGCGGGCGATCGAGACGCGCTGCTGCTCCCCGCCGGAGAGCTGGTCGGGATAGCTGTGCAGCTTGGTGGAGAGGCCGACGAGGCGGAGCGTCTCGGGCACCTGCTCGCGGATTTCGGCACGGCTGGCGCCGATCACCTGCAGCGCGTAGGCGACGTTGTCATAGACAGTGCGGTCGGGGAGCAGCTTGAAATCCTGAAAGACGGTGCCGATGTTGCGCCGCAGCTGGGGGATCTTCTTCTCCGGCAGGGTGCCGATGTCGCGACCGGCGATCCTGACGGCGCCCTCGGTGGCAGTCAGCTCGCGGATCAGCATCTTGATCAGGGTCGACTTGCCGCAACCGGTCGGGCCGACCAAGAAGACGAACTCCCCGCGGTTGATCGCCAGCGAGACCCGCTCCAGCGCCATGTGACCACCGGGGTAGACCTTGGTCACCTCGCTCAGCTCGATGATCGGCCGGCCGCCGCGGCGCGGCCGCCGCGGCTCCTGATCGCGCTTTTGTCGGTTGTCAGCTCTTGCCATGCCCGGGTCAGTTCTGCGACTACAGGGTGACTCCTGCGCACGGGCTGGCGCGCAAGACCCCGCCCACGAAAGTTGGCGAAACCTTAGCGAATTATTAGCGGACGCTATTACTTGCCGGCGCTCGTACCCCGCTCAAGCGCCCGCTCGGCCGCGGCGACGATGTGGGCGGCGTCGATTCCGGCGGCGGCGAGGAGCTCCTGCGGCGCGCCACTGCCCGGCCTCTCGGTGACGGCGAGGCGCACCAGCTGAGTGCTTAGCCCGGCGTCGGCCAGGACGGTGGCGACGACCTCGCCGATCCCCCCCTCCGCCCAGTGATCCTCGACCGTGACCAGCGCCCGCGTCTGGCTCGCGGCGCTGAGCAGAGCCGCTCCATCAACGGGCTTGACCGAGTAGAGGTCGATCACCCGGGCAGCGATCCCGCGGCCGGCGAGCTGCTCGGCCGCGGCGAGGCATTCGTGCAGGGTGAGGCCGGCGCCGATCAGGGTGACCTCGTCGGCGGCGCCCGAGCAGAGCGTCTGGCTGCCGCCGATCGCAAAGGTCTGATCGGGTGAGTAGAGGACCGGGGTGCCACCGCGGGTGGTGCGCAGGTAGCCGATCCCGCGGTGGGTGCGCATCGCGTCCAGCAGCGCCACCGTCTGGTTGGCATCGCAGGGATAGAGCACCGTGCTGCCGAGGACCGCTCGCAGGGAGGCGATGTCCTCGAGGGCCATCTGCGATGGCCCGTCGGGGCCGATCGATACGCCCACGTGGGAGCCGCAGAGCTTCAGGTCAGCGCCCGAGATCGCGGCCATCCGGACGAAGTCATAGGCGCGGCTGAGGAAGGCGCCGAAGGAGGAGGCAAACGGTTTCCAGCCCCGGACCTGAAGGCCCACCGCGGCGGCGACCATCTGCTGCTCGGCGATGAACATCTCAAAGAAGCGCTCGGGGTGATGCTCGGCAAAGCGCTCGGCGTAGGTCGAGTTCCCCACCTCGGCGTCAAGCGCCACGACCCGCTGATCGATCGAGCCGATCCAGGCGAGGGCATCGCCGTAGGCCCCGCGGGTCGCCACCGTCTCGCCGAGCTGATAACGGGGCCGCGCAAGCGGCTCTGTCTCGATCTGATAGGGCCGCGGCGGCGGCGGCTGGCGCACCTGGACGCTGAGCGAGCGGATTCCGCCCAGCTCCTCGATCGCCGCCTCGGGGTCGGCGAGCGGCTTGCCGTGCCAGTTGGGCTTGTCCTCGACGGCGGCGACGCCGGAACCCTTCTTGGTGCGGGCGAAGATCACCGCGGGTCCCGCTGCCGCCAAGGCCCGGGCGTAGGCCTGATCGATCGCGGCGAGGTCGTGCCCATCGATCTCCTGCACGTGCCAGTCACAGGCGCTCGCCCTCCCGGCCAGGGAGGCGGTGTCCCACTCGTGCATCGTCGTTCCCCGCTGGCCCAGTCGGTTGACGTCGACAATCGCGATGAGGTTGGCCAGCTGCGCGTAGCCAGCGTGCTCAAACGCCTCCCAGATCGATCCCTCGGCCATCTCGGAGTCCCCGCAAAGCACCCAGACCCGCAGCTCGGAGGATTCCAGGCGTTCGGCGGCGAGCGCGATTCCGACCGCGATCGGCAGGCCCTGGCCGAGCGAGCCGGTGGCGACGTCGACCCAGGGGATCTCGGGAGTCGGGTGGCCCTGCAGTCGGGAGCCGAACTTTCGGAAGGTGAGCAGCTCCTCATCGTCAATCGCCCCCGCCGCCTTGTAGAGCGCATAAAGCAGCGGCGAGGCGTGGCCCTTGGAGAAGATCAGGTGGTCGTTGGCGCTGTTATCGGGCGCGGCGAAGTCGTAGCGAAGGTGGCCTGCGAAGAGCACCGCCATCAGGTCAGCGGCCGACATCGCCGAGGTCGGGTGTCCTGAGCCGGCCGCCGCCGATGCACGGATCGCGTCGACGCGGAGCTGGCGGGCGAGCTCGCTCAGCTGCTCGCTGTTCGCGGATTGCGCGGTGCTCAGGTGGTGCAAGGGACGAAACCTATTCGCGGTGCCGGCGGGAGGCTGACTCTACCTTCCTTCAGTCCTAGCCGATCGCCACCATGCGCTCGATCGGACGCCGCGCCCGCGCGGCGATCTGATCCGCGACGCTGACCTCGAACTTCATCTCGCGCAGTGAGTCGCGCAGCTTCGGCAGGGTGATCATCTTCATGTATTTGCAGAAGGCCATCCGGTTGGCCTCGATCAGCTCGGCCCGTGGCGCCACCTGCCCCAGCGGGTAGAGCATCCCGTTCTCGGTGGCGACGATAAAGCTGCCGTCGGGGTGCGCTTCGACGTAGCGCAACATCCCCGAGGTGGAGAGCATCTGAACGCCCTCGGGGTCGATTTCGCCGGCGGCGACGAACTCCATCGCCTGGCTCGCACACCCACACTCGGGGTGGATCAAGAGCTCCGCCTCGGGGTGTTCGGCCCTGGTTCGGGCGATGTCCTCGGGCCGGATCCCGGCGTGGACGTGGCACTCGCCGTCCCAGACGTGGAAGCGCGAGCGGCGCTCGGGGTCCTCGTGGATCGCGGTCTCGCGCTCGACGAAGGCGCCCAGCCACATGTCGGGGCCAAAGAGAATCTCGGTCTCGGGACCGTGCTCGGCCCAGATGTGCTCGACGACCTTGACTGCGTTGGAGGAGGTGCAGCAGTAATCGCTCTGCGCCTTCACCGCCGCCGAGGTGTTGACGTACATCACCACGATCGCCCCAGGGTGCTCGTCCTTCCAGGCCCGCAACTGATCGGCGTCAATCGACTCCGCCAGTGAACAACCGGCATCGGGGTCGGGGATCAAAACCTTCTTTTGGGGCGAGAGGATCGCGGCGGTCTCGGCCATGAAGTGGACGCCGCAAAAGGCGATCGCATCGGCGTCGGTTGCGGCCGCCTGGCGGGAGAGGCCAAGCGAGTCGCCCATGTAGTCGGCGACGTCCTGGATCTCGGGCAACTGGTAGTTGTGGGAGAGGATCACCGCGTTTTGCTGCGCCGCGAGCGCGCGGACCTCCTCGCTCAGCGCGGCGATCTCCTCGGGCGTGAGGGTATCCGGCATCGTGGGTTGGATCGTCGGGAGCTCTTGCACCGAGCCCCTCCTTTCCTGATGTTCGCTGGCCCGGCTTTGCCTTGAACCAGTCGAATGAACGTGGTTGAAGTCTAGCCTTTGTCGATGCCCGAGTTGCCCGAGGTCGAGATCACCGCCCGCAGGCTCCACACCGCCCTCTCGGGAGCGGTGGTGCAATCGGCCCTCGCCCCCGGGATGAACGTGATGAAGACCTTTGAGCCGGGGTTGGATCAGCTCGCCGGCCGGCAGCTGAGCGGCGTGCGACGGATCGGGAAGATGCTCGTCGTCGAGTTTGGGGACCTCAGCCTCTTGGTCCACCTGATGTCGGCGGGGCGAGTGGGGGTATCCGAGCAGCGGGCCTCGCCCAAAGACCGCGCCGCTCGGGTCCTGATCGGGCTCGAGGACGGGCGGCAGCTGCGGTTGCGGGAGTTCGGCACGCGACAGCGGGCCTGGGCGAAGCTGCTCAGCGCCGAGGCCCTCGCCACCGATGAGACGCTCGCCTGCCTTGGACCGGAGGCCTGGCCCGCGCCATCGCTGCGCCAGTTCGCCGCGCTGATCGACAGCCCGCGCCACCTTCACCCCTTGCTGCGCGATCAGCGGGCGATCGCCGGGATCGGCCGCTCATGGGTGGATGAGATCCTCTGGGAGGCTCGCCTCTCGCCGTTTAAGCAGGGGAGCGAGCTAAGCGCGGCGGAGGTGCAGCGCCTGCGCGAGGCACTTCATCTGCTCGGCGATGCGATCGACCATTACGAGCTGAGCGTCGGCGAGCGGGTGCCGGACAAGATGCCGATGCCGCTCAGGGTCCACCGGCGCGAGGGCGAGCCCTGTCCGCGCTGTGGCACCCGGATCGAGGCGGTCTTCTTCGCCGAGTACCAGACCAACTACTGCCCCGCCGAGCAGACCGCCGGACGCATCCTCAAGGACCGCCGCCTCTCGCGCCTGTTGAAGTGATCTCCAGGGGGGCGCGCATCCTCCTCAGGCCGGCTCGATCAGGATGCTGAAATCCAGCGTCGGCGCGGAGTGGGTGAGGGCGCCGACGGAGATGAAGTCAACGCCGGCCGCGGCGATCGAACGGACGTTTTGGAGGGTGATCCCACCCGATGCCTCCAAGGAGGGGGCCGGGGCGGCGCCTCTGCTCTCGCGCAGCCCGACGGCCCGGCGCAAGGTGGTCGGATCCATGTTGTCGAGCAACAGCACATCAGCGCCGGTTCTGAGCGCGCAGGCGACCTCGTCGAGGTTGCGACACTCGACCTCGACCGCGAGGTCCGGGCGCACAGAGCGGGCGGCGTGGACAGCCTTGGCCAGGCCGCCGGCGAGGGCGATGTGGTTCTCCTTGATCAGGACCGCGTCATAGAGGCCCATGCGGTGGTTTTGACCCCCACCCGCGGCGACAGCCGCCTTCTCCAGGCTGCGCAACCCCGGCGTCGTCTTGCGCGTGTCGAGGATGCGAGCGCCGGTGCCGGCGACCGCCTCGACGTAGCGGGCGGTCAGGGTCGCCACCCCCGAGAGGTGACCGAGGAAGTTGAGCGCGGTACGCTCGGCGGCGAGCAGGGCCCGCGCCGGACCGGCTGCCAGTGCGACCTCGGCGGGCACCTCCCTTTGCCAGAGACCCTCGACCACCAGCTCCTCGATCTGCTCGACTCCGCACTGGCGCATCGCCTCGGCCGAGAGCCCCAGTCCGAACACCACCCCGGGCTGCTTTTGCACGACCCGGGCGCGGGCGCGGGCATCGGCGGCAACGGTCAGCTCGGAGGTGACGTCCCCCGTACCGACGTCCTCGGCGAGAGCGCGGGCGATGATCTCGCTGGGCGACTCGCCGGCTCCGGGCATCGGCGCAGCGTCTCACGTTTTGGGCCCCCAGCACGTTTAATCAACGCCTTGACCGAGCTGCCCCCCTTCCAGGCCCTGCTCGACGAACACGCCGCCGCCGTGATGGCTGTGCTGCGCGGCGCCGTCGGGCGCCTTGACGCCGAGGATTGCTTCCAGGAGACCTTCATCTCCGCCTTGCGCGCCTACCCCAAGCTGCAGGCGCCGACCAACCTGCGCGGCTGGCTTTTGACGATCGCCCACCGCAAGGCGGTTGACCACCACCGCGCCAGGGGACGCCGGCCGATCCCGGTCGCCGAGGTCGTCGAGGTTGCGGTCAAAGACCCCGAGCCCGATCGGGAGCTCTGGGCCCTGGTCGGCGGGCTGCCGCCCAAACAGAGGGCGGCGGTCGAGTTGCGCTACGCCTGCGATCTGCCCCACTCTGAGATCGCCGCCGCCCTCGGCTGCTCGGCGGAGGCGGCTCGCCGCAGCCTGCATGAGGGGATCAAGCGACTGAGGAGGGAGATCGCGTGAAGGCCGCCCTGCATCGCCTCAGCCAGCGCGCCGGCGCCGAGGGGCTGCTGGACGTCGCCTACGCGAGGACGGACTCCCCCTTCGGCTCGCTGCTTTTGGCGGGCACCGGGCGCGGCCTGGTTCGCCTCGGCCTGCCCAATCAGGACGCCGAGTCTTTGCTCGCGGAGCTGGCGCGGCGGATCTCCCCCCGCGTGCTCGAAGCGCCCAGCCAACTCGAGCGGGTGCGCCGCGAGCTCGATCTCTACTTCGAGGGCAAGCTGCGGGACTTCGCCCTGCCGCTCGACTGGCGCCTGACCGACGGCTTCCGCGGCCGCGCGCAGCGCGCAATCGCCAAGATTCCATACGGACAGACCCGCAGCTACACCCAGATCGCCGCCGCGGCCGGCAACCAGCGAGCGGTGCGGGCCGCGGGGACGGCATGTGGCACCAACCCGATTCCGATCATCGTCCCCTGTCACCGAGTCCTGCGAAGCGGTGGCGGCCTCGGCGGCTACGGGGGCGGGCTGCCGATGAAGGAAGCCCTGTTGAGGCTAGAGGGGATCCGCTAAAGCGGCCCGATCTCGGCGCCGATGGCGGCTGGGATGCCGCGCAGAGGCAAGCCCCGAACGCCAAAACCGCGCCCGATTCTCGCCGGCTTGGCGCTGCTCGCGCTGCTCGCGCTGCTCGCCGCCCCGGCGCCCCTCCTCGGGCCCCCCCGCGCCGGCGCAACTTCCCCCCCGCCCGCCACAGCGCCCGGCCCCGACCGCCAGGAAGGAGCCGAAGAAAGCGAAGCTGAACTCGAAGAAGCCACAGCCGCAGAAGAAGCCGAAGAAGAAGAACTGGAAGCCGAAGAAGAAGAAATTCAGGCGCAGCGCCACCGCCCAGCGAGCTGCCCAGCTCCCCGCCCCCGCGCCCGCCCCGGCGAGAAAGTGCCGCGGCGCTCGCCGGGGCCGACTAGGAGGAGCTCGACGCGGCGGTTCTGTTCAGGTAATCGCGGACGAACTCGTCAATGTCGCCGTCGAGTACGCGCTGGACATCCCCGACCTCATGGTCGGTGCGGTGATCCTTCACCATCGTGTAGGGGTGCAGGACGTAGCTGCGGATCTGCGAGCCCCAGGCGACGTCTTTGACCTCCCCCCGCGCCCGCGCCAGCTCCTCGGCTCGTTTTCGCTCCTCCAGCTCGACCAGCTTGGAGCGCAGCAGCTGCATCGCGACCGCCTTGTTTTGGGCCTGGGAGCGCTCGTTTTGGCACTGGACGACGACGCCGCTGGGGATGTGTGTGATCCGCACCGCGGAGTCGGTCTTGTTGACGTGCTGGCCGCCGGCGCCGGAGGCGCGATAGGTATCGATCCTCAGGTCGGCATCGTCGATCTCGACCTCGACCCCCTCATCAACCAGCGGCCCGACGTCGACCTGGGCAAAGCTCGTGTGGCGCCGGGCGGAGGAATCAAAGGGAGAGATCCGCACCAGCCGGTGAACGCCCCGCTCGGCGGCGAAGAGGCCGTAGGCGTTCTCGCCCCGGGCGATGAAGGTCGCCGACTTAAGGCCAGCCTCCTCCCCAGGCGAGGCCTCCTTCATCTCGACCGCAAAGCCGCGCCGCTCAGCCCAGCGCAGATACATGCGCAGCAGGATCTCAGCCCAGTCCTGGGAGTCGGTGCCGCCGGCGCCGGCATGAACGGTGACCACCGCGTCACCGGCGTCATATTGCCCGCTGAAGAGCCGCGCCTCCTCCAGCGCGGCGAGCTGGCGTTCGACCGCGGCAAGCTGGGAGCCGAGCTCCGCCGCCATCTCCTCATCCTCAGCCGCCATTTCCGCCAGCTCGCCGAGATCGCCGACCTCCGCCGCCAGCTCGGTGAAGGTCTTCAGCTTGCGCTGGGCGCGAGCGTGGGCGGCTGAAATGGCGGCGGCTGCCTCCTTCTCATCCCAGAACCCGGGCCGGCCCATCTCGGCCTCAAGCCGGCCCACCTCCCCCGCCAGCGCAGCGGGGTCAAAGGTAGTCCGCGAGCAGGGACAGCTGTTCGCGGATCGCGGCGAGCCGCGCCGGAACCGATTCGGTCGATCGGGCCTCGGCCATCAGCGCAGCTTACCCAGCGCCTCCTCACGATCGGCAAACGGACGCCAACTGCGGATCCGGTGGCCCGCCAGCTCAAAGAACCAGGCCATCTCCTCTGCACCCGCCGGCGAGCCGTCCTCATCCCAGTGCCAGACCCGCCGGATCAGCGCGACCGCTCGCTCGGTGTCCTCGTAGAGCTGCTCGAGCTCGATCGTCTGCTGCACGCCCCCGGCGGGCCGCGTCGCCCAAAGCCGTGCCGCATCGCGGCCCTTGCGCAGGCCCTTCATCGAGTGCAACTCAACCCCGGGGTCGAGCACCTCGACAAAGGCATCCAGATCGCGCTCGTTGAACGCCCGGATGAACTCACGGATGGGGTCTATGCCCCGTGGCACTTCTTGTACTTCTTGCCGCTGCCGCACCAGCAGGGGTCATTGCGGCCGATTTTGTCGTGCTCGTCCTTGACCACCGTCTCGACCACAACCTCGCTCGCCCCCCCGTCGGAGGCCCCCGCGACGGCGCCGACTTCGGCGCCGACCATCTGCGCCCCCCCCGCCGCGCTGCCCGCTGCGACCTGCTGCAGAGCAGAGGGCTGGCCTTCGAGGGTGCCGCCCGAATAGGCCAGCGCCGCCGGCTCGCTGCCACCGTTGGGGGCAAAGGCAGCTTCGGTCTGTCCGGGTTCGAGCTCCAGCTCGGCGTGGAAGATCAGCTTGCTGAACTCCTCCCAGATCGAGTGCATCAGCTCTTCGAACATCGAGAAGCCTTCGTTTTTGTAGGCGACGAGGGGGTCGAGCTGGGCGAAGCCGCGCAGGTGGATGCCCTCCCGCAGGTAGTCCATATCAAAGAGATGCTCGCGCCAGCGGTTGTCGATCACCCCGAGCAGGATCGAGCGCTCCAGGTAGCGCATCAGCTCCTCGCCGAACTGTTTTTCGCGCTCGTCGTAGGCGCCCATGGCGTCTTCGTCGAGGCCGTCCTTGAGCTTCTCGCGGTCAACCGTCTCCGGCG
Source organism: uncultured Solirubrobacterales bacterium (assembly GCA_963722965.1). Classification (GTDB taxonomy): domain Bacteria; phylum Actinomycetota; class Thermoleophilia; order Solirubrobacterales; family 70-9; genus DATLSM01. The sequence continues at coordinate 96,251 of CAVROX010000013.1, forward strand.
CCAGCGAGGCGACCTCGATCCCGACCGGCCAGATCTGGCGCAGCTGGGTCTCCATCTCCGCCATATCCCAGTCCTCAAGGATGTCGCCCGGCGTGTACTCATCGACCAGCCGCTCGATCACGCCCTCCAATTCGTCGCGGGCCGTCTCTGAGATGTCGCGCCCTTCGAGGATCTCGCGGCGGTATTTGTAGATGACCCGACGCTGCTCGTTCATCACGTCGTCGTACTCGAGGACCCGTTTGCGGATCAGGAAGTTCTGTTCCTCGACCTTCTTTTGGGCGTTCTCGACCGTCTTGGTCAGCATGTTCGCCTCGAGCGGCATCTCGCCGCCCTCATCGTCGATCGGCCCCAGCCGGTCGAGGATCCTGTAGATGCGATCGCCGGCAAAGAGGCGGATCACGTCGTCTTCGGCGGAGAGGAAAAAGCGCGTCTCCCCCGGATCGCCCTGGCGGCCGGAGCGACCGCGCAGCTGGTTGTCGATGCGGCGCGACTCGTGGCGCTCGGTGCCGCAGATGTAAAGGCCACCGAGCTCGCGCACCTCCTCGGCCTCGGCGGCGCACTCGGGCTCAAGCTCGCCGACCTTGGCCGCAAGCGCCTCCTCATAGCCCTCCTCGCCAGGACGCAGACCCCTCTTTTTTAGCTCGTGGATGGCGAGCTGCTCGGGGTCCCCGCCGAGCTTGATGTCGACTCCGCGGCCGGCCATGTTGGTGGCGATCATCACCGCGCCCTTGCGACCGGCCTGGGCGATCCGCTCGCCCTCTCGTTCGGCATGCTCGGGCTTTGCGTTGAGCACCGCGTGCTCGATCCCGCTGCGCTTCAGCTCGGCGGAGATCATCTCGGAGACCTCGACTGAGACGGTGCCGACGAGGATCGGCTGCCCGACCTCATGGCGCGCGTTGATCTCGGCCAAGACGGCCTTCCACTTGCCGTCCTTTGTTTTGAAGATCTGGTCGTTGTGGTCGTCCCTGACCATCGGCTGGTTGGTCGGAATCTCGACCACCGGGATCTCGTAGATCTTCATGAACTCGGTCGCCTCGGTCAGCGCCGTCCCGGTCATCCCGGAGAGCTTGTCGTAGAGGCGGAAGTAGTTCTGCAGGGTGATCGTCGCCAGCGTCTGGTTCTCCTCGCGGATCGCGACGCCCTCCTTGGCCTCGACCGCCTGGTGCAGACCCTCAGACCAGCGCCGCCCCTCGAGGATCCGACCGGTGAACTCGTCGATGATCATCACCTCGCCATCGACGACCGCGTAGTCCTTGTCGCCTTTGTAGAGGGACTCGGCCTTGAGCGCCTGGACCAGGTGATTGACCAGGCTGCCGTGCTCGCTGAGGTAGAGGTTCTCGACCCCGACGAACTCCTCGGTGCGCTTGACCCCCCGCTCGGTCGGCGCCACCGTCTTGTGCTTCTCGTCGTACTCGTAGTCGTAGTCGACCTCGGAGGTGTCCTTGGTCTCGCCCAGGGACTTGAGCTTTTCTTTGGCCGGGACGCCCGCCAGCTGTTTGGCTAGGCGGGCAAAGGTGTAGTAAGTCTGGGCCGCCTGTTCGGGGGCGCCGGAGATGATCAGCGGGGTCCTGGCCTCGTCGATCAGGATGTTGTCGACCTCGTCGACGATCGCGAAGTGGTGGCCGCGCTGGACGCAGTGCTCAAGCGCTGAGGCCATGTTGTCGCGGAGGTAGTCAAAGCCAAACTCTGAGTTGGTGGCGTAGGTGACGTCGCATGAGTACTTCTGCTGTCTGGTGGCGTGATCGTCGCCCTCCTGGATCGCGGCGACGGAGACCCCGAGTGCGTCATAGATCGGCTTCATCCATTCGGCGTCGCGGCGGGCCAGGTAGTCGTTGACCGTTACCAGGTGGACGCTGTCGCCCGCCAGCGTGTTGAGGAAGACCGCCAGGGTCGCGGTCAGCGTCTTGCCCTCGCCGGTCTTCATCTCGGCGATCGCGCCGTCGTGCAGGACCATGCCGCCGATCAGCTGCACGTCGTAGTGGCGCTGGCCGAGCGTGCGGCGGGAGGCCTCGCGGGTCAGCGCGAAGGCCTCCGGCAGGAGGTCTTCCAGCGACTCGCCGTTGCGGGCGCGCTCGCGCAGCGAGTCGGCCTCCTCGCGCAGTTCGGCTTCGGTGAGCACCTCCATCTCCGGCTCGATCCGGTTGATCGCCTCCGTACGCTTCTCGTAGGCCTTGAATTTGCGTCCCTCACCGACGCGCAGCGCGCGCGTGACCATGTCCCTTGCAGCGGGCATCAGCCTAGGTTAGCGGGGGTGGGTGGAGTTCCCCTTGTCGGAGTGCGCAGACGGGCGTAGGATCGGCAGACCAGACGAAGGAGGCTAGGATGCGCATCGAGATCCGCGGTCGCAACCTTGAGGTCAGCGACGAACTGCGAGAACACGTGACCAGGCGTTTCCAGCGGGTCGGCAAGCAGGTCTCAGAGCTGGCGACGCTTGAGGTCGAGCTCTGCGAAGAGCGCAACCCCTCGATTTCCGATAGCCAGGTGGGGGAGGCCACCCTGCGTCTGAAGGGCATCACCCTGCGCGCGCACGAGGCCTCGCCGGAGATGGCCCACACGATCCACGAGCTTGCCGAGGACATCCGCCGCCAGGTCAAGAAGCACCGCGACCTGCGCCGCAAGCGCCACCGCACGCGGCTTTTGGTCAGCCGCATGCGCGGCCGCACCGCCGAGTCTTAATCCCAGGAGTCCACGCCGGCTCGGGGCCCGGGAGCTCCCGCGCGGCCCAGGGGCTGGGGGCGCCGGGGGCCGAGCCGACCCGAGCCCTTGATCGGGTGCGATCAGCCGCCGCGCGCGCGCCCGGCGATGCCGCCGATCAGGAACGCTCCGGGCGCCAGCTCGACCCCCTCCAGCAAGATCGCCTGGTGGATGCGGGCGCCGGCACCGAGCCGGCAGCCCTCACCGACTATCGCCGGGCCCTCGATGCAGACCCCCTCGCCCAGCTGCACGCCGGCGCCGATCAGGGCCGGCGGGGAGACCTCGGCGTCCCCGAGCGGCGCGGCGGCGCGGACCCCGTCGGCCACCTGCGGTGCCCCGGGGTCGACCTTGACCGCGCCCCCCAGCGCGTCGAAGTTGCCCTGGCGCAGCTCCTCGAGGTTGCCAATGTCGTTCCAGTAGGCATCGATCTCGTGCGAGTAGAAGGGCACGTCTGCCGCCAGCAACGCCGGCAAGACGTCCATCGCCCAATCTGCAAAGCCCGGCGGGTCAGCGGGGCCCGCCGCTTTGCTCGCGCCGGGCTCGGGGAAGTAGTCAAAGACCTCTGAGTCAAACATGTAGATGCCGCAGTTGGCGAGGTCTGAGAGAGCCTCCGCCGCCGCGGGCTTCTCCTGGAAGCCCTGGATCCGCCCATCGGCGCCGGTTATCGCGACCCCGAACTGGGTGGTGTCTGCGACCCGCTTGGTCGCCAGGGTGGCGAGGCCCTCGTGGGAGCGGTGGAACTCGCGCATCGCGCCGAGGTCGATATCGGTGAGGGCATCGCCGGAGATGACCAGGAAGGAGCCGTCGAGGAACGCCGCCGCGTTTCGCACCCCCCCGGCGGTGCCGAGCAGGCGCTCCTCGCGGCTGTAGGAGAGGCTCACCCCGAGGCCCGAGCCGTCGCCGAAGCGGGCTTCGATCGTCTCCGGGAACCAGTGCAGGTTGGCGATCGTCTCGCTGAAGCCGTGGCGGGCGAGCAGCCGCAGGATGTGCTCCATCACCGGCCGGTTGCAGACCGGGACCATCGGCTTTGGCATCTCGTAGGTGATCGGGCGCAGCCGGGTCCCCAACCCGGCTGCGAGAATCATCGTCTTCATCGGGCGGTGCTTTTCTGAGCCAGCCAGCTCTGGCCCGTCAGTAGCGGTAGTGATCGGGCTTGTAGGGGCCCTCGACCGGGATGCCGAGGTAGGCGGCCTGCTCCGCGCTCAACTCGGTCAGCTTCACGCCGAGTGCGGCGAGGTGCAGCCGCGCGACCTTCTCGTCGAGGTGCTTGGGCAAGACGGTGACCTCCTTGGCCGTGAATCCGTCCGGCTGGCCGAAGAGCTCGATCTGGGCGATCACCTGGTTGGTGAAGGAGTTGGACATCACGAAGCTCGGGTGTCCGGTCGCGTTGCCGAGGTTGAGCAGGCGACCCTCGGAGAGGAGGATGATCGAGTGGCCGTCGGGGAAGCGCCATTCGTCGACCTGCGGCTTGATGTTGATCCTCTCGGCCGGAGGCTTGCAGCCCGGCCACGTCGATCTCGTTGTCGAAGTGGCCGATGTTGCCGACGATCGCGTTGTGCTTCATCCGCGCCATGTGCTCGGCGGTGATGATGTCCTTGTTGCCGGTGGCGGTGATGAAGATGTCGGCCGTCGCGACGACGTCCTCGAGCGTCGCGCACCTCGTAGCCCTCCATCGCCGCCTGCAGGGCGCAGATCGGGTCGATCTCGGTGACGATCACGCGGGCGCCCTGGCCGCGCAGCGACTCGCGCGCAGCCCTTGCCGACGTCGCCGTAGCCGCAGATGACGGCGACCTTGCCGCCGATCATCACGTCGGTGGCGCGGTTGATGCCGTCGATCAGCGAGTGGCGGCAGCCGTAGAGGTTGTCGAACTTGGACTTGGTGACCGAGTCGTTGACGTTGATCGCCGGGAAGAGCAGCTCGCCGGTCTCGGCCAGCTGGTAGAGCCGGTGCACGCCGGTGGTGGTCTCCTCGGTGACGCCCTTGATCGCCCCCGCAATCCGGCTCCAGCGCTGCGGGTCTGCCTCCAGCGAGCGCTGCAGGGTTTCGAGGACGACGCGAAACTCCTCCGAGTCAGCCGAGGCGGGATCGGGCACCGCGCCCGCCTGCTCGAACTCGACGCCCTTGTGGACGAGCAGGGTGGCGTCGCCGCCGTCGTCGAGGATCATGTTCGGACCGCCCTGATCTGGCCAGAGCAGGGCCTGCTCGGTGCACCACCAGTACTCGGCGAGCGTCTCGCCTTTCCAGGCGAAGACCGGGATGCCGGCGGCGGCGATCGCGGCGGCGGCGTGGTCTTGGGTGGAGAAGATGTTGCAGCTGGCCCAGCGCACCTCGGCGCCAAGGGCGATCAGGGTCTCGATCAGCACCGCCGTCTGCACCGTCATGTGCAGCGAGCCGGTGATCCGCGCCCCCTGCAGGGGCTGTTTGGCCGCGTACTCCTCGCGGGTCGCGATCAGGCCGGGCATCTCGACCTCGGCGAGGCGCGATCTCCTTGCGCCCGAAATCGGCGAGGCCGATATCGGCGACCTTGTAGTTGGTGGTGGCGGTTGCCATCGATTCCCCTTCCTCGTTTTAGCCCCGCAAGGATACGTGGTGCGGGCGGGAAGTCAGGGCCGCCCGAGCGCCGCCTTGAAGTCCTCGATCGCGGCGACGGGGACGGGGTCAACGCCGCGCGCGGCGGCCAGCTCAAGGGAGACCAGATCGCCGAGCATCGTCGCCCAGAGCAGCCGCGCTACGCGGCTCTCCCCGACGGTCTCAAGGCGCAGGACCTCCGCGCCCCGGGCAGCGATCGCCGCGGCGGTGAGCGCGAAGCGCTGGCGCTCCCGCGGATGTTGGTCGGCGTCCTCGAGGAAAACCGCCGCCAGCGGGGCGCCGCTTGCCGCGGCGCCCTCCCAGCCGCAGAGCTCGTTGTGGTCGGCCTCGGGCAGCTCGGAGAAGAAGGCCGGGTACTTGGCGTTCTCGTTGACCTGCGCCTTCCAGCGCCGGGCGACCGGCGCGGTCAGATCGGCGCCGTAGATGACCGGAACCGAGCTCCCGAGCCGGCCGGCGATCTCCCGCGCGCGGGCGCCAAGCTCCCCGGTCTGCTCCGCGAGGAAGGCGGCGGTTGCGTCGATCTCGGTGTGCAGGCGCGGCGCTGCCCCGATCAAGGCGGCGACCTCGGCGGCGACGGTGAACATGTAGGCGACGGCGGCGCGGGGCTGCAGGACCCCCGGCAGGCCGACCACCGCCTGCCCGGCGGCGCGGGCGGCCTCGACCAGCTCGCCACCGGTGCTGAGCGCGATGCGCCGGGCGCCGAGCGCCTCGGCGGCGGCAAAGCAGGCGAGCGTCTCCTCGGTGTTGCCCGAGTAGCTTGAGCAGAGCACCGCCCACTCCGGCGTCGCCCAGACGGGGAGCTGATAGCCCCTCACCGTGAGCAGTGGCCGGGTGAGGCGATCGCCGAGCGCGGCGGCGGCGAGCTCGCCGCCGATCGCCGAGCCGCCCATCCCGCAGACCATCAGCCCGACCGCGTCGGCCGGCTCAAGGCGCGCCGCTTCGACCCGCCAGAGGGCGTCGCGCAGGTGGTCGGGGATCGCGAGGACGTCGTCGAGCATCAGGCTTTGGCGGGGACTCTTTCATCCCGGCCGACAACGGCGCCCTCAAGCACCGCCCCGGCGGCCACCTCGACCCCCGGGGCGAGGATCGAGCCGCTGATCCGCGCACCCTCGCCCACCGCGCAGCCGTCAAGCAGAACCGACTCGCGCACCGCCGCGCCGGCCTTAACCCGGCAGCCGGCCGCAGAGCACCGCGTGTGGGCCAACGCTCGCGTTCGGAGCGACGGTCGCGTCCGGAGCGAGGAAGCAGCCCGGCGCGGTCGGCTCGACCCGAGTCTCGACCCGCCGCTCGAGGATGTCCCAGCTCGCCTGCAGGTAGCGCTCGGGAGTGCCGATGTCCATCCAGTAGCCGTCAAGGCGCAGCGCGCCGAGGCCCGCACCGACCAGCCGCGGGAAGACGTCGCGCTCGATTGAGATCTGCTCGCCGGGCCGGATCAGCTCCAGCACCGAGCGCTCCAGCACATAGATCCCGGCGTTGATTTCACCAGGCGCCCGCTCGCCGGTCTTCTCGCTGAAGGCGAGCACCTCACCACCGCTGCCGGTCTTGACCAGGCCGTAGGCGGCCGCGTCCCCTACCGGGTAAAGGCCCAGCGTCGCCGGCGCCGAGCGCTCCTCGTGGGCGCGCAGCAGGGCGCTCAGGTCAAGGTCGGTGAGGACGTCGCCGTTGAGCGCCAGGAAGCGCTCGCCGAGCTGATCGCCGAGCACCTCGGCCGCGTAGCGCAGGGCGCCGGCCGTACCGCGCGGCTCGGGCTCCACGAGGTAGCGGATCCTGGCGCCCGAGCGCTCCTCCTCACCGGCGAGCGCGGCGCGCAGCGCGTCGGGGCGGTAGCCGCAGGCAAGCACGACCTCCTCCACCCCGTGCCCCGCCAGCCACTCGATCATGTAGGCGAGAAAGGGCCGATCGACGAGGGTGAGCGCCGGCTTGGGAACGGTCAGGGTCAGCGGTCGCAGCCGTGTCCCCTCACCTCCGACGAGAACGATCGCCTGCACAGCGCGCTCAGTCTGCTGTCGCCGGGGTCGGCGAGGTGACTCCGGCACGGCCGATTCCCTCGTACTCGATTCCCGCCCCCGCAAGCGTTGCGGGGTCAAGGAAATTGCGCCCATCGACGATCAGCGGGCGCGCCATCCGCCGCGCGACCTCTGCCCAATCAAGCTCGGCGAACTCGGCCCACTCGGTCACCAGCACCGCCGCGTCGGCTCCCTCCAGCGCATCGAGCGCGGCGGCCGACAACTCCACCTCGGGCAGAAGCTCGCCGGCTCGCTCCGCCGCGACCGGGTCATAGGCGATGACCTGCGCGCCCTCTCCCTGCAAGCGCGCGGCGAGAACCAGGCTCGATGCCTCGCGCATGTCGTCGGTGTCGGGCTTGAAGGCCAGCCCGAGCAGCGCGATCCGTTTGCCGATCAGCGATCCGAGGTGCTTCTCCAGCTTGCCGATAACCCGCCGCTTTTGCAGCTCGTTGACCTCGATCACCGCGTTGAGGAGCTGGAAGTGGTAGCCGGTGTTGCCGGCGAGCATCTTCAGCGCGCTGACGTCCTTCGGAAAGCAGGAGCCGCCGTAGCCGATCCCGGCGCGCAGGAAGGAGGGGCCGATCCGGCTGTCCAGGCCCATCCCGCGAGCGACCTCCCCGACGTCGGCGCCGACCTCCTCGCAGACGTTGGCGATCTCGTTGACGAAGGAGATCTTGGTGGCGAGGAAAGCGTTGGAGGCGAGCTTGATCATCTCGGCGCTGGCGACATCGGTGCGGACGATCTCCCCGCCGAGCGGCTCATACAGGGCCGCCACCGCATCCGCTGAGTGCTGATCGCCGGGCTCGGCTCCGATCACGACCCGGTCGGGGTGCATGAAGTCCGCGACCGCCGATCCCTCCTTGAGGAACTCCGGGCAAGAGACGTAGGCAAGGCCGGGGAGCTCGCGCCGGATCGAGCCACCGGTCCCCGCCGGAACGGTGCTCTTCATGATCAGGACATGGGGACCGTGGGGGTCCAGCTCGGCGATCACCGAGCGCACGCGCGAGAGGTCCGCGTCACCGGAGTAGGTCGGCGGCGTGTCGACGCAGACAAAGAGCAGCCGCGCGCGCCCCAGCAGCTCGTCGATCTGCGTTGTGAAGGTGAGGCGATCGGCGTTTTGGGCCAAGAGCTGATCCAGGCCGGGCTCGTGGATCGTGATCTCACCGTTGCGAAGCGCTCTCACCTTTGCCGAATCGATGTCGCAGGCGATCACCCGGTGGCCGAGCTCGGCAAAGCAGGCGGTGCTGACCAGGCCCACCCAACCGACCCCGATCACGCCGATCGGTGGCCTCTCTTCGCTCATCGTCCTCCCTTCCCTCGCTTCGGCTTGGGGATTATCACGCTCAACGATCGCGCCATGCCGACCATCTGCTCGTTGCTGAGCGTGTTCAGCAGGCTGTTGGCGATCCAGTAGCTGTCCTGGCCGCGGTGCCAGGCGATCATCTTGACCTTGCCGCCGTTGGTGAAGATCTCATACTGGCGGCCGCCGAGCGTCTCGGTCACGGCCGGGTCGTTGAGGATCGGCGGATCCGACCAGCCGCGGATCCCCTCAAGCCCGAAGTAGGAGACCCCTTCGGGCAGGGACCACTGGAGCACCATCCGGTAGGCCTCGTGGCGATGGCCGCCTGAGTCCGGGAGGTGGTAGAGGTAGGGGTTGTGCACCTGTTCTTCGAATGAGTCAGGTACGTATTCGGCACCGGCCGGCACCCGGGTCGGGTAAAAGATCGGGAAGTGTCCGGCCTCGGCGGCGAGCCCAGCCGCCTCGGCCCGGCCGGCTTCAGAGGCCGAAATCAGACCGTCGCCGCCAGCTGGCTTTTGCTTTGGCGCCCGGTGGCGGTGGCCAACCGCCTTCTTCGTGGGGGCGCCGGCCTGGGCGCTGAGGCTCTGCGGCGGAGCGCCGGCGCTGCCGAGGAATTCGTTGACCGCAGCGTGGATCGCGCTCGCTGACGCGTAGACGTAGCTGGGGCCAAGCGTCGCCGGGAAGTGAACCTCTTTGACCGACGCGTTGCGCGAGGCGATGAACAGTTTCAGCACCCCGAGCATCGATTCAGCGTTGGCGATGTCAGAGGTCGTGTATTTGGTGAAGATGTCGATCAGGTTGCCCTGGCCGAGGACGAGCTCGGAAATCGGGACCTGCTGGCGGGCGGCGCTGAGGAAGTCCTGCTGGCGGGCGGAGCGGACCAGGTCGGTGTCGGTGTGGCGGTAGCGGACGAAGGCGAGCGCCTGGCGGCCGCAGAGCTTTTGGTAGCCGGGCTCGATGTTGATTTCCGAGTACTGTTCGGCGGGCGGCACCCCTTCGTTGGAGTGGTAGTAGCGGCGGTCGACGTCGGTGTAGACACAGCCGAGCGCGTTTACCGCGCGCACGAAACCGAGGAAATCCACGTTGACCACGTGGTTTACTTCCAGACCGGTCAATTCCTTGACCAGGCGCAGGGTCAGTTTCGGCCCGCCGTAGGTGTAGGCGGCGTTGAACTTCGCGACCCCGTAGCCGGGGATATCGACCTTGAGGTCGCGGGGGATCGACATCACCGTGATCGTGTTCTGATCGGGGTCAAGCCGCACCAGAATCGTCGTGTCTGAGCGGCCGCGTTCTTCGCCCAGGTTGGCCCGTTTGTCAGAGCCGAGGATAAGGATGGTCTGCGGCTGAGCGCCGTGTACCTGCGAGAGGTAGCGGGCCAGTTTGTTCTTTTCGTAGGCGTTGTGGTGGGAGAGCGCGTTGGCGATGCTGCCGATGTAGAGCAAAACGCTGATCGCCGTCGCCGCCGCAGTCGCGGTGATGATCAGCGCCGAAGCGAGGGTGAAGCGCCACCAGTAGCGCCTGGGCTTCGGCGGCAGTTCGTGATCGCCGCCGAGCGGCGGGCGCTTTGAGGGCAGCTTGCTCATCGGTACCTCAACCGCCCAAACGCTCGGGGACGGCGTCCAGGAAGGCGGCCAGGGTCTGCCGGTAGGCCTCCAGGGAGGAGATCGAGACCCACTCCTTGGGACCGTGGTGTCCGGCCCCCACCGGTCCGAACTCCACCGCCGGCACCCCGACCCGCAGGAAGGAGACCACATCGGAGGCACCGTCGCGCCCGACGCTCATCGGCTCCCCCTCGTGATGGGCGCTCGCCGCCTCGCTCAGCGCCGCCACCGCGGCGGAGTCGCGGTCGACTGTGGCCGGTGGGCGGGTGAAGAGCGGCGCCGCCTCGGCGCCGGGCAGGCCGCGCACCTGCGCCAGCACCGAGGCCGGATCTTGGTCGGGCAGGTAGCGGATATCGACGTCGATCACGCATCGGTCGGGCACCTTGTTGAGCGCGTCCCCACCCCAGATCCTGCCGAGATTGATCGAAGGGCGGTCAAACAGCTCCGAGCTGTGCCTGGCGAAAGGTAGCGACTCGATGGCGCGGAAAACGTCGATTGCATTGAGCACGGCGTTGTCGCCCAGCCACGGTGTGGCTCCGTGGGCGGCGGTGCCGCTGACCTCCAACCGCAGCGCCAGGACCCCCTTGGCCTCAACCCCGATATGGAGGTCGGTCGGCTCGCCGGTGATCGCGAAGTCGCCGATGAAGCCGCTGTCGACCAAGTGATCGCTGCCCCGCTGGGCCTCCTCCTCAGACTCCTCATCGCCGACGATCCCCAGGCGCACCCGAACCCGGTCTTGGTCGCGCCTCGCCGCCGTGATCAAGAGCATCGCCGCCAGCGCTCCCTTCATGTCATAGGAACCGCGCCCGTAGAGGCGATCGCCCTCGACCCGCGGCTCAAATTGGCCCGGCCTCCCGGGGACGACGTCGAGGTGCCCGTGCAAGACCACGGTCGGTGCTCGCGGGGGCCCGACTTCGGCGCGCATCACTGGCAGGCCCCGCACCTCATCGCGCACCGCCTCGATGCCCCGCGCCTCCAACCAGCCCTTGACGAAGCCCGCCGCCTCAGAGAGCGCGTCGGGCTCAGAGGTCTCGTAGGCAATCAGCCGCCGGGCGAGGGCTACCAGCTCCTCACTCATTCCGCGGCGATCGCGAGGAAGGCCTCCGCCCGGTCGCGTTCTTTCTGCGCCCTGCCCTGGGCGCCCCTGCGCTCCTCGGCCTCGGCGAGCTGCTCCGCCAGCGCGGCGCAGCCCCTGGGCGGCGAAGGAGACCGTGAACAAGACCAAGACACGCCGGCGCACGGCGAGGATCTGGACACCGCGCCCGGTGAGCCAGGCGGCGGCCCCGGCCGCGTAGCCGAGAAGCGGGAATCCGCTGATCGCAAAGACAACCAGCCCGGCGGCCAGCACCACGAGGTTGACGTACTTGGGAGGAGACATAAAATCCGCCCGGCTCAGCCGAGCGGGCGGATCGGCGACTATATCCCAAACTGGCGCAGAACCGCGTTGCAAAGCCAGTTCGTGAGCGTTGACACTACCGCTCGGGGAGCTTTAGCTCGATCGCTTCGAACTCGCCGGTCTCGGGGTTGAGGCGGCCGCGGCGCAGCTTCAAGATCTCGAGCACGTAGACCAGGTAAACGCTGAAGGCAACGGCGATCAGCCCGCAGACGATCAGCACCGCGGTCCACAGCGCGTTGAAGTGGCCGTGGTGGTCGCTGTAGGGGACGAAGCGCAGCGCCAGGGCGAGGCCGGCGAGGACCAGTGTCCAGCCGTAGAGGTAGGCGATCGTGCGCCGCTGGGAGAAGCCGATGTTCGCCATCCGGTGGTGAAAGTGCCAGCTATCGGCCTGGTAGATCGGCTGGCGGTATTTGAGCCGCTTGGCGACCACGAAGCCGGTATCGAGGATCGGCACCGCGAGGACGACCAGCGGGAAGGCGAGGGCGATCACGGCGTTGGTCTTCAGCGCACCCTGGACCGAGGCGGTGGCGAGCAGGAAGCCGAGCAGGTTGGACCCGGTGTCGCCCATGAAGCTCGAGGCGGGAGGGAAACCGTGGCGCAGGAATCCGAGCGCCGCGCCGGCGGTCAGCGCCGCCAGCACCCCGGCCGCGTTGCGTTCAAGCGAGAGGGCGATCGCCGCCAGGGCGATGGCGGCGATCGTGCAGACGCCCGCCGCCAGCCCGTCGACGCCGTCGATGAAGTTGATGATGTTGACCACGGCGACGATTCCCAGCACGGTCAGCGGGTAGGCCAGCCAGCCGAGCTGGAAGCCGCCGATGAACGGCAGGGTGAGGTCGGTGACCCGGACCCCGCCGAGGACCGGAATCAGCGCCGCGAGGGTCTGGCCGAGGAGCTTCGCCAGCGCCGGCAGGCCGCGCACGTCATCGACCACGCCGACCGCGGCGATCGCGATCGCCCCGAGCAAGATCGCGCGGGTCTCTCCGTCGTGGGGCAGCCAGATCCAGCCCGCCACCTCGACCCCGGCGAGGATCGCCAGCCCCGAGAGGCGCGGCATCGGGCGATCGTGCAGCCCCCGCTCCTTGGGCTCATCGATCGCCCCGACCCGGTAGGCGAGGCGCTCGGCGTAGGGAACCAGCAGCCAGGCAATCGCGGCGGCTGCGAGAAAAGCGAGGACGGCGTCTGCGGTCGAGGCCAATTTGCGGCGCCCGGGACGGATGCGGGCGCGCTCAGGCTACTTGACGGTTTCGACGGCGCCGAGCACCCCGTCAATCAACGGCGCCGGGTCGCGGGGGTGCAGGACGCCGATCGCGGTGGTGCGCTTTGCCAGCGGCACTTCGTCGGGGTCGGCGAGGACCCGCAGGCGCCCTTCGGCGATCAGCGCCTCATCGACACCGCCCATGCGACCGCTGAAGGTGGTGAAGACCGGGGTGCCGAGGGCCACCGCCTCGCGGTTCATCGTGCCGCCGGCGCTGATCACCAGATCGGCGTAGGCGATCAGGCTCTGGGCGTCGATCGCCCGCTCGGGGACGATCAGGTTGGCGGCGCCGATCGATTGCACGGCGGCCCCCTGAGCCTCGGTGCGGGGAACGATCACCGCCTGGGCCTCTTCGGCGGCGGCGAGGCGGCGGATCAGCCGCTCATAGAGCTCGTTGCGGGCGTGGTACTCGGAGGTCTCCGGCGGCGGGCGGAGGACGACCAAGACCTTCTCGCGATCAACGCCGAGCTCCGCAAGCACGCCGGGGTCAAGCTCACAGCCGGCGAGGTAGTACTCCTCCTTGAGGCCGGGGTAGCGGATGAGCTTGCGCTGCTTGGCGCCGGTGCGCCGCAGCCGCCCCAGCGGGATCGAGTCCGGGACCAGAACCCGACGCGCCACCCGGAAGCTGATCTGGCGCTGGATGCCGGCGAACTCGTAGTCCTGCATCTGCGCCGAGGGAATGCGGAACAGGTAGGAGACGACGGCAAGGTCGACGGAGCCGTGGGCGATTGCCAGGTTGGGCCGGCGCTCCCAGACGAATCCCGCCAGGCGCCGTGAGCGTCCCCCGAGGGCCGCAGCCTTACCAAGTGCCGAGCCGCCCCCGTGGCTGCCAACACTCGTGTAGGGAATCCCCAGCCGCTCGAGGATGCCCAACGTCTGCCCGTACTCGCGGGCGGTCACAAAGACCTCGTGGCCGCGCTCTTCGAGCCCCTCGATCAGGGGCCTCAGCACCAGCGGATGTGCAGCCGCGGTGCAATCGACCCAGACCTTCATCGCGCGGTGATCTTCTCCGATCGGAGGCTTGGGGAAGCCGACCCCGGCCGCCTTCGCCGATCAGACCAACGTCTCTGCGAGCTGGGGGTAGAGCGGGTAGCGGTCCATCAACGCCTTGGAGCGCTCGGCTAATGAGCCTGCTTGGGAATCGAAGTCCGCCGAGAGGGCGGTGGCGATCACCGCCGCGATCTCGCGCATGTCCTCCTCGACCATCCCCCGCGTGGTCAGCGCCGGGGTGCCGATTCGCAGGCCGGAGGGGTTGATCGGCGGGCGCTGATCGAAGGGCACGCGTTGCGGTTGACGGTGATGTTGACCGACTCGAGCAGGTCCTGGCACTCGACCGTCAAGCCCGGTGGCGCGCAGGTCGACGAGGGCCAGGTGGACGTCGGTGCCGCCGGTCAGGACCGGGATGCCGCCCTCTGCGCAGCCCCTCGGCAAGCGCCGTCGCGTTGGCGACGTCTGGCGCTGGCGAGCGCGGAACGGCTCGCTGGCGGCGATGCGCAGGCCACCGCCTTGGCGGCGATCGACGTGCATCAGCGGGCCGCCCTGCTGCGCCGGGGAACACGGCCCGGTCGATCGCCTTGCGCGTACTCCGCGCGGCACAGGATCAGGCCGCGCGGCGGGCCGCGCGAGGGTCTTGTGCGTGGTCGTGGTGACGACGTCGGCGTGGGGCACCGGGTTGGGGTGCAGCCCGGCGGCGACCAGGCCGGCGAAGTGGGCCATGTCGACCATCAGCAAGGCGCCGACTCGTCGGCGATCGCCCGGAAGGCGGCGAAGTCGAGTGGCGCGGGTAGGCCGAGCAGCCGCCGATGATCAGCTTCGGCCGGTGCTCGCGGGCGAGCCGCTCGACCTCGTCGTAGTCGATCCGTCGGTCGTCGCGGCGCACGTGGTAGGCGACGGCGTTGTAGAGCATGCCGGAGACGTTGAGCGGCATGCCCGTGGGTGAGGTGGCCGCCGTGGGCGAGGTCCATGCCCAGGACCGTGTCGCCCGGGCTCGAGCAGCGCCAAGTAGGCGGCCATGTTGGCCTGGGCGCCGGAGTGGGGCTGCACGTTGGCGTGCTCGGCGCCGAACAGCTCCTTGGCGCGGTCGATGGCGAGCTGCTCGACCACGTCGACCACCTCGCAGCCGCCGTAGTAGCGCGTGCCCGGGGTAGCCCTCGGCGTACTTGTTGGTGAGCACCGAGCCCGGCCGCTCGAGCACCGCCTGGGGACGAAGTTCTCTGAGGCGATCAGCTCGAGCGTCTCCTGCTGGCGCCCCAGCTCGCCGTCGAGCACCGCGGCGATCGCCGGATCGACCTCGGCAAGGGGGGCAGATCTGGAAGTTCTCAGGCAGCTCGCCCACGGGCGAGCGACCATACCGACGCCCGCCGATGGGCCCCGCCTGGCGTCAATCGCCACCTGGTGGCCTGCCGCGGATTTGGTGATCTGGTCGAGGTGGCTCCTCCCCGGGGCGTTGTCGAGGATCTCCTCGGCGGCTTTGGTCCAGAGGAAGGGCCTGGGTAGGGTTGGGAAATGGGACCTCTTCGCTACTCCGTCAACGTCACCTTGGACGGCTGTTGCGATCATCGTGCAATCCCCGCGGGGGAAGAGTTGCATCGTCACGCGGCCGAGAACCTCAAGCAGGCCGATGCCCTTCTCTTGGCCGGGTTACCTACGAAATGATGGAATCGGCGTGGCGGCCGCCGGCGCCGACCCCAGCCAGACCTGACTGGATGGAACCCTTCGCCCAGACGATCAACGCGGCAAAGAAGTACGTCATCTCAAGCACCCTGGAGCAGGTCGATTGGAACGCGGAACTCCTCCGCGGGGATCTGGGCAGTGCCGTTCGGCAACTCAAGCGGGAGTCGGGCGAGGGACTGTTGGTGGGAGGTTTGAAGCTCCCACTGGCGCTGGCGGAGCTGGGATTGATCGATGAGTATGAGTTCGTGGTGCATCCCAGGCTCGCGGGCCACGGGCCGACCTTATTCGCGGGGCTATCGAGGGATCTCGACCTGAAGCTCGTGAGCCGGCTGGAGTTCGGCACGGGGGCGGTGGCGATGCGCTACGAGCCGTGAAGGCCCCATCGGGCGGGCTAGCCCGAGGCCGGCGAATCATCGTGCCCTGGCTCGCGGCTCTGGCGCGCTAGGCCGCGGTGGTTCACTCCGCGGGCGCCGATAGGGACGCCTCGCCCTGGCGCACCTCCCGGGCCGGCGCCGCGTGCGAGTGAGCAAAGCCCCTGCAGCTCAACCGCTGCAATCAGCCCCCGCCCAGGCCGGCCAGCGCCGCGCTGAGGTCCCCGGCGGAGAGGCCGCCCTGGCGCAGGATCGACCACCCTCCGCCCGCCTCGAGGGCGCTCAGATCGACGACGGTCGAGGGCAGGCCGGTGAGGAGGCCGCCGTCGATCGCCAGATCGACGGCGGCGAGGATCGCGGCGTCAAGCTCAGCGAAGCTTGCCGCAGGGGGCTCTCCGCTGCGGTTGGCCGAGGTCTGAAAGAGCGGGCACATGGCGCCGGCCAGCGGGCCGCCGATCAGGCGGACGCCGAGGCGCTCGGGATCCTCGCGGCAGGCGAGCGGGTAGCGACGCTCCGGGTTGGCGACGATCAGCGTGACCGGACCGGGGAGCAGGGCGCCGAGCGCCGCGCGGGTGCGGGGGCCAAGGCCCGCGAGCAGCTCCCTGATCGCCAGCGCTGAGAAGTACATCACGGCGGCGGACTTGCCATCGTCGCGGCCCTTGATCTGGTGGATGCGTGCGATCGCCGCCGGGTCAAGTGGGTCGCAGGCGAGGCCGTAGAGGCCCTCGGCGGGGAAAACTGCGACGCCACCGCCGCTGATGCAGCGCTCCAGCGCCGAGCGCGCGAGGTCGCCCCCATCCCGTCTCACCGAGACAACCTCACTCATCGAGAGCCGGCCCCCTCAACAGCCGTCCACCGACGCTCTCTCTGTGGGATCGGCGAGAGCCGATCGCGCCCCCCAGATGACCCGCTCGATCCCGGCCAGGTCCCGCCAGGCCCCGACCTGCCCAAAGCCGCTGCTTTCCAACAGCCCGCCAACGGCGCCAGCCTGCCCCGCCCCGACCTCCAGCCCAATTTCGCGCGGCAGCGCCGCTCCCTGCGCCCCCCGGAACGGGCGCGCCGCAGCTGAGCTAGGAAGGCGCGGATCGCATCGAGGCCGTCGGGGCCGGCGAGCAGCGCCTCGCGCGGCTCCCACTCGCTCACCTCGGGCGGAAGCGAGGGCCACTCGCCCGTGGCGACGTAGGGCAGGTTGGCGAGGATCAGCTCGAAGTGCTCCCCCGCGGGCAGGGAGCCCGCCAGGAAGCGCACCCTCCCCGCGAGCCCCGTTCGCTCGGCATTGCTGCGGGCGAGCGCCAGCGCCGCCGGCGAGGTGTCGGTCGCGGTGACCTGGCAGCGCGGCAGCTCCGCGGCGATCGCCAGGGCCACGGCGCCCGAGCCGGTGCCGACGTCGAGCACGCTGGCCGGCCCTCGCTTGAGCGCGAGTTCGACCGAAAGCTCCGTCTCGGGGCGGGGGATCAGCACCCGGCGGTCGACCGCCAGCTCGATGTCGCGAAACCATTTGCGGCCGAGGATGTAGGCGACCGGCTCCCGCGCCAGCCGTCGCCGCACCATCTCCCCAAAGCGCCGGCCCCCGCCGGCCGGAAGCCCCGCCTCGGGGTCGGCGGCAAGCCGCGCCCGCTCCCACCCGGTCGCCTCGACCAGGAGCACTTCGGCGTCAAGGCGCGGGCTCTGGACGCCGGCGGCGCTGAGCGCGTCGACGGCCGCCCCGATCGCCTCGCGAACGCTGCCCGCAGCGCTTGACTGGGCCACGCCGATCAGACTGCCGCTGCGGCCGCCTGCAGCCGCCGGCGCTTCTCCTCGGCTGCGAGCGCGTCGGTGAACTCACCCAGCTCGCCACCCAGGACGCCGTCGAGGTTGTGGGAGGTGCAGCTTGATGCGGTGGTCGGTGACCCGGTCCTGCGGGAAGTTGTAGGTGCGGATCTTCTCGGAGCGCTCGCCGCTGCCGATCTGGCTCTGCGCTCGGCGGCGATCTTCGCCTGCTGCTCGGCCAGCTCCCGCTCGTACAGCCGCGCGCGCAGCACCCGCATCGCCGCGCTCCTTGTTCTGGAGCTGGGACTTCTCGTCCTGCATCGAGACGACGATCCCGGTCGGCATGTGGGTGATCCGCACCGCGGAGTCGGTCGTGTTGACCGACTGGCCGCCCGGGCCCGAGGAGCGGTAGACGTCGATCTGCAGATCGTTGGGGTCGATCTCGACCTCGACGTCCTCGGCCTCCGGCAGCACCGCGACCGTCGCGGTCGAGGTGTGGATGCGGCCCTGGGACTCGGTCTCGGGCACCCGCTGGACGCGGTGGGTGCCCGCCCTCGTACTTGAAGACCGAGTAGGCACCCGTCGCCCTTGACCGCGAAGGTGACCTCCTTGAAGCCGCCCGCCTCGGCGGCCGATCGGCGAGAGCACCTCGGTCGCGGAACCCCCGCGGCTCGGCGTAGCGGGTAGCATCTTGAACAGGTCGCCGGCGAACAGCGCCGCCTCGTCGCCGCCGGTACCAGCCCGGATCTCCACCAGCACGTTCTTGTGAGTCGTTCGGGTCGCGCTCGACCATCGCCAGCCTGATCTCCTCCTCCAGCGCCTCGAGCGCGCTCGGGGGCCTGCTCGAGGACCTTGCGCAGCTCGGTGTCCTCGCCCTCGGCCAGCAACTCCCGCGCCCCCTCCAGGTCGTCGCCCAGCTTGCGGTACTCCAGCGCCAACTCGTGGGCGGGCTGAAGTTCGCGGTACTGGCGAGCGAGGGCCGCGTAGCGCTCGCGGTCGCCGATCACGCGCTGGGTCGCGTCATCTGGGCCTCCAGCTCGGCGAACCGTGCCTCGATCTGCTCGACCAGCTGATCGATCACGCGACGATCTCGATTTCGCGCTGCGGCGGCGTCCTCGGGACCTCTCGCGGGCAAGCACCGCCTCCAGCGAGGCGATCGCCACCGCGAGCTGCTCGGTTTCGGGCTCGCGCGTCGTCAGGTTCTGCAGCATCAGCCCCGGCCACATGATCCCCCGCACCCAGCGCTTGCGCCGGTTCTTGCCCGCCCACTTGATCACCTCATAGGAGAGCCCGGCGATCAGCGGGATGCCGAGGATGCGCGAGACGATCAGCCAGTACCAGGCGGGCAGCCCGATCGGCGCGAAAACGAAGATCGCCAGCACCATCACGATCAAAAGGAAACTGGTCCCGCAGCGCGGATGCAGGCGCGAGTAAAGCCTTGCCCGTGCCGGAGTCAGCTCGTCTTCGGCCTCATAACAGGAGATCGTCTTGTGCTCGGCCCCGTGGTACTCAAACACCCGACGCAGGTCCTTCATCCGGCTGATCGCGACGAGGTAGCCGACGAACAGAGTCGGTGCGCAGCGTCCCCTCGATCAACCAGAACAAAAGCGGCGAGCCGAGCTGGCCCTTGATCAGGCTGGTCAGGCCGACCGGGACGACGAAAAAGAGCCCAATCGCGAGCACCAGGGAGAAGAGCACCGTCGCCCCCCAAACCCAGCCGCCGATCTCCTCCCGCTCGCCATCCTCTTCGGCGGGAAGCTGGGCGTTGGCCGAGATCGCCAGCGCCCGGAAACCGATCTTCATCGATTCGCCGAGGGCGACGACTCCACGGATCACCGGCAACCGCCAGGCGCGGTGGCGCCCCGCCCAGGGTACGAGCGACTCGGCGCTGACCTCAACCTCCCCGTCGGGGCGGCGCACCGCCACCGCCCAGGTCCTCACGCCACGCATCATCACCCCCTCCAGCACCGCCTGCCCACCAACCGGCGCGTCGCGCTTGGCGACGAGGGCTCCGTCGGGCATCCGCATCGGGTCCCCCCGT
The DNA here is from genome assembly GCA_963722965.1 of uncultured Solirubrobacterales bacterium. Lineage (GTDB taxonomy): Bacteria > Actinomycetota > Thermoleophilia > Solirubrobacterales > 70-9 > DATLSM01. The sequence goes on from CAVROX010000013.1 coordinate 115,927, forward strand.
TGGCGGGGACCGGCGGCGCCGCTGGCGAGCCCAGCTCCGGGCTCACGGTCTACTTCCTGGCCCGGTGCTTCGCGGCACGGCGCTGGAAGCGCTCGACCCGCCCACCGGTGTCGACCAGCTTCTGCTTACCCGTATAGAAAGGGTGGCACTCCGAGCACAGCTCGACGTGGAGGTCCGACTTGGTCGAGCGGGTGTAGAACTGGTTCCCGCAGGAGCAATGGACGTTGGCGAGTGTGTACTCGGGGTGGATGCCTGTCTTCATCGTCTCCCCAGTCTAGAGAAGTGCGCCGGCGCTGCCGATAGGACCCCGATGAACGCAACAACCGGGGGCAGAGCGGGGCGCGAGCGCGTCATCCGCGCGATCCTCGCCGTCGTGCTGTTCGGTGGGGCCGCCGCCGCCACCGCGCACGACTGGTTTGGCCTCGGCGGCAGGGGCCTTGACTTCGCGGCGGAAGGGCCGGTCTATGACGCGGTGGTGATCGCCGCCGGCCTCGCCTGCTGCTGCGCGCGCGTCGCCGCGGCGCGAGCACGGCGCCTGGCTTGCGATCGGCGCCGCGATCTTGCTCTGGGGCGCCTCGGAGGTCTACTGGACCGCCTTCATCCTCAACAACCCCAACCCCCCCTACCCCTCACCGGCCGACGTCGGCTACCTCGCCTTCTACCCGCTGGCGGCCCTCGGGGTTGGGCTTTTGGTGCGCGCCCGAGCCCACGAGCTCGACTGGCGGCTGTGGATGGACGGGGTGATCGCAGCACTCGGCACGGCGGCGCTGGGTGCGGCCTTCGTCTTTGACTTCGTCGCCAACCGGACCACCGGCACCCCGATTCAGGTGGCGACGACCCTCGCCTACCCGCTCGGCGACATCCTGATGTTCTCCCTCGTGGTCGGTGTGGTGGCGCTGACCCGCTGGCGCCCGGGCCGCAGCTGGTCGCTGTTGCTCGCCGGCCTCGCCGCCCTGGTCGTCGCCGATGTCGCCTTCACCCTGCAAGAAAACGGGGCCCTGCCTGGCGGCGTCTGGACCGATCCGATCTACTTGATCGCCGCCGCCTGCCTCGGCGCCGAGGCCTGGCAGCCGCGCGCCGACACGATCGCCGCGACAGCGCGCTTTGACGGCTGGCGCGAGCTGATGGTCCCGGCGCTGTTCGGCACGGTGATGATCGGCCTGCTTCGTGATGCAGTACTTCAGCCGCCGCCAGCGCCCTCTCCACCGTGCTCTGGGCGGCGACGATGATCGCCGTGATCGTCGCGCCTGGCGATCACCGTGTCGCGAGAACAAGGCCCTGCTTGAGCAGGTCGAACCGACTCGCTGACGGGGATCGGCAATCACGGCGCGATGCAGGTCGACCTCGAGGCCGATTGCGCGAGTGCGAGCGCGGAGGAGCCGGTGACCCTGGTGATTTTCGACCTCAACGGCTTCAAGCGATTCAACGACACCTTCGGTCACCCGGCCGGAGACAGCCCTGCTGACCCGCCTCGGACGCGAGCTGCGCGATGCGATCGGCGAAGACGGCGCCGCCTACAGGATCGGCGGCGATGAGTTCTGCGTGCTTCTGAGCTGCCCCGCGGGCCGCCTCGACAGGTCAAGAGGGAGGCGGCGAAGGCCTGACCGCGAGCGGCAGGGGCTATGAAGTCTCCGCCTCATGGGGGGCGGTGGCGATCCCCAGCGAGGCGGGCGACCCCGCCGAGGCGCTGCAGCTCGCCGACCTGCGGATGTACGCGCAGAAGGAGTCGCCGGCGCCTGGCCGCCGACCCCGGCGGAGGGCCGCCGGCGTTGAGATCACGCGCTCGCCGAGGCAGCTGGCCGAGCGCCCCGAGCGCTGCGGCTAAGCCCGGCCCGACGGCGAGTCCGCAAGTTGCGGGCACTTCTGCTTGGGCGCGATGTTTTTCGTCTGATCGGGGGGCCATCCTTTAGATAACCCCCCGACTAGGACGGAGAGCCATGCCCAAGGAGATCTTCGACCAGGACCGGCCGCGGAGCACGATGGCCCAGCGCCTCGATGAGGCCTTCGCCGGATGCGAGCAGTGGACGCTCGCGCCGCCCGCTCAGCGGCGCAACCCGATCGGCTTCAGCCCGCGGGCGTCGAGCTCCTCGAGGAGGAGCGGCAACGCCGCGACGGTTCGCATCCAAGAGCCCGGCGCGCTGTAGTAATCGGCGTCGTGCAGCAGGACGATGTCCCCGGCGCGGGCATCTGCACTGCAGCGCCGCGCGATCGAGGCCGCGGTGGCCCGCCTGCTCCAGTCGCGCCCCCACTGCGACCACGCACCGGGCGCCAGCCGCGCGGCGAATCGCCCGTAGACCTGGCCCGCTGAATATCCCGTAGGGCGGTCGGTAGTCGGCGATCGCCTGGCCAGCGGCTTCCTCGATCGCCGCCCGGGCGCGATCGGCGTCATCGAGCAGCTGGCGCGGCGTCAACCGAGCTGGTTGCGGTGGCGGTGGCAGTGCAGCTCGACCCGGTGCCCGGCGGCGATGATCTCGGCGACCAGGGTCGGACGCCGCAGACACCTGCTCCCCGGCCAAAAAGAAGGTCGCGGGGGCGCCGACCTCGCGCAGGGCCTCCAAAACCTCGGGCGTGCCCTGCGGGATGGGGACCGTCGTCGAAGGTCAGCGCCACCCCCTCGGCGCCCTCCTGGCGGTGGACGATCCCCAGCGCCGGGCCGAGGCCGGGAAGCGACGGGGGCGAGAGCCGGCCCAGCATGGAGCGATCGCCGCGGTTGACACGCCGACCCCAGCAGGGCTTCGATCAAGGGCTGGCAGATGCGAAACGGCGGGGTGGGTCGCGGCCATCGGTTCGCCGGGTGGCGTGACGACCCGACCGGGGTGTTGCTGAGCTTGCCGATGTGGATCCGGCTCTCGATCGGCTTGGCGACCTTGGAGATCACCCGGTAGGGGGTCTCCCAGTCCACCGAGAGGGCCCCGAAGACGATCACCGCGATCGCGATCACGGCGAGGCTGAACGCGGTCGCGGCGCGGCCCACGCGCAGGCGCCAGGCGGGCTGGGGGCGCACGCGCGGGCGCGGCGTGAGGACCCGCGAGGCGATCGAGGGCAGCGAGGCAAAGGCGGAGTCCGGTGAACGCCGCTCGCGGGTGAGGTGGCGCAGGACCGACTCCAGCTCGTGCTCAGAGCGCGCGACCTGGGCCAGCCCGAAGCGCTCGAGCGCGGGTTGCTGGCCCGCACGTGGCCGTAGCCGAAGCCGTAGGAGACGACCGGGCAGCCGCGGATGATCGCCTCGAGCACGGTCAGCCCGGCGCTCGAGTGGACCAGCGCGTCGGCGGCGGCGAGCACGTCGCCCATCCGGTCGGTGAAGCCCATGATCCGCAGCCGCGGCTCGGCCGGCAAGCGCTGTCGACCTCTGGCGCGCAGCTTGTCGTTGCGCCCGCACAGGCAGAGCACGATCGCGTCCTCGCACCGCGAGCGCGGCGCGCGTCGCGCCGAGAGGTCGCCGACGCCCCAGCCGCCGCCCGAGACGGCGATCACGCGGCCGTCGGCCGGCAGCCCGAGCGCCCGGCGCGCGTCGGCGCGCGAGCGCGCGGCGAGGAACGACGGCGAGGTCGGCGGCTTGGCCCAGCGGACGCTGCCCGGCCCGGCGATGCCCTCGACCTCCTCGATCGACTCGGGGTGGGTGACGAAGTGCAGGTCGATCCCCGGATGGGCCCAGAACTGCAGGCCGGCCAGGTCGGTGATCGACGAGTAGACGGGGACCTTCAGGCGCCGGTTTCGCGCAGCTCGCCGAGCACGGCAGTGACCCCCGGGTAGGTGGAGACGATCAGGTCGGGGTCGTGGGCCTTGATCAGCCGCATCAGGCCCGCGGCGGCCGAGCAGCGTCAGCATGCTTGCAGCGAGAGCCAGCGGGTCGGCGCGAAGCTCATGAACAGCCGGTACTGGAGGTCGAACAGCCACGGCAGCCAGCGGAACATGAACGCGCGAGTTCTCGCGCAGGAGCTTGGTCGAGGAACCGGCCCATCGCCGGCAGGCCGTTGACGATCGAGATCTGGGCGTCGGGATCCTCGTCGCGGAACTCGCGCGCGACGGCGCGGGCGGGAAGGTCGTGGCCCTCGCCGATGTCGGCCGAGATGATCAGGACCTGGCGGGCGCGCTCGAGCCTCGGCGTCGGGCTCGCCCCGGCGCGGGATCACCGCCGCGGCCTCGCTCGGTCGGTCGGCCCGCCGGCCTGCTCGCGGCGCCAGTCGACGTAGCGTCGCACGCCCTCGCGAAAACGGCGTCGCCGCCGTCCAGCCGAGCTCGCGCTCGGCGCGCTCGCTGGAGACGATCCTTGCCGCTGAAGTCGCCGGGGCGCGCCGGCGTGTGGACGATCTCGACGTCGCCCAGTCAGCTCCTGGACCGTCTCGGCGATCTGCTTGATCGTCACCGTCTCGTCGCTGGCGAGGTTGTAGATGCGGTTGACCGCCACGTCGGCTCAGCCCGAGCGCGACGCCGTCGGCCAGGTCCTCGACGTACACGAAGCTGCCGCGACTGGCTGCCGTCGCCGGCGAGCGTCAGCGGCTCGCCCTCCAGCGCCTTGTTGACGAACGCCGGGATGACGCGCGGCCTCGCGCGCGCGCGGCCCGTACGGGATCCCGAAGCGCAGGATCGTGTAGTCGATCCCGTACAGCTCCTGGTAGGCCTTGCAGTACAGCTCGCCGGCGAGCTTGGTGCTCGTGTAGAGGTGGCTCGGCGCCGGGAGCAGCGTGTCCTCGTCGACCTCCGCGCTCCGCAGTCGGAGTAGACCCAGATCGTCGACGCGTAGACGATCGCGCTTGACCTCGGCGCGGCGGGCCGCCTCGAGCACCGTCGACGGTGCCGCGCGCGTTGACCGCGCTCGGCGTCACTCGGGCTCGGCGTGCACGTCGTTGACGTCGGCCACCGCGGCCAGGTGGACGACCGCGTCGCAGCTGTGCAGCGCGCGGTCGAGGCGCCTCGCGGTCGGTGATCGAGCCGAGCACGGTGTCGACCGAGCCGGGGTCGTGCCAGGGGGAGGGCGCAGGTCGTAGATCACGCGGCTGGTGCGCCGCGCGCGACAGCTTGTCGACGACGTGGGAGCCGATGAAGCCGGAGCCGCCGGTTACCAGGACCCTCATGCATCCGCCTTGCAGCGCATCCTCGCGGCTCTCGGCCGGTAATACAGCGGCACGCAGGAATGGTTGCGCGCGACCCAGTCGGTGTTGGGCAGATCGACTGCGTGGCCCATGATCCGGTGGCAGGGCTCGTCGTAGACGCGGCCGGTCGAGCGCTCGAGCGGTCGAAGACGATGTACTTGTAGAGGCCCGAGACCATCCCGTCGGGAAGCTCGAGGCGGCCGGGTACAGCGGGTCGAGCTCGCTCGCGGGCGACGTCGTTCTTCCAGGCGACGATCTCTGGCAGCCGCTCGGTCTGGACCAGGCCGAGCGCCGCGGTGAACTCGCTCATCCGGAAGTTGAGGCCGTGGACCTCGTAGGTCGGGCTTGCCGTAGTTGCGGAAGTCGCGGGCGAACTCGATCAGCTCGGGTTGGCGGAGACGAGCACCCCGCCCTCGCCGGTCGAGATCGTCTTGGTCGCATACAGCGAGTAGACGCCGGCGTCGCCGTACGTACCCGGCTCGCGGCCGTTCCAGCTCGCGCCGTGGGCGTGGGCGCAGTCCTCGATCAGGAAGATCCCGTTCTCGCGCGCAGTATTCGGCGATCCGCTCGGAGTCAAACGCGATGTGGCCGCCGATGTGGACGAGGAACGCCGCCTCGGGCTTGTGCTGCTCGGCCTTGGCCTCGAAGTCGTCGAACGACATGCAGAGGTCCTCGCGGTTGCAGTCGACGAACTCGACCTCGGCGCCAGCATTGATCGCCGCGAGCGGCGTCGCCATGAACGTGTTCGACGGGCAGAGCACGGTCTCCCCGCGCACGCCGGCGAACTCGAGCGCCGCCAGCGCCCCGCCGGCCCAGCTCGCGAGCCCGAGGCTGGGCCGCCCGTTCCAATCGGCCCAGCGCTGCTCGAAGGCGGCCAACATCTGGCCCTCTGACCACTGCTCGGAGTCGAGCACTTCCTCCCACAGCTCAAAGAGGCGGGCACGGTCTCGGTGGTCGAACCCGATCGCGAACTGGGTCGCGTCAGGCCGGGTTGTCTCTGCGGGCCCTACGGTGGCTCCTTAGGTGGGGTGGCGGTGTGGCTGGGAAGGTTGCCTATGCGGAGGAGGGGCAACAGGCGAGCACAGGCTACCAGCGCCAGCGGAGGAGGTGCCGCCCCGACCGTGGACAAAAGGCGGCCCGCTCGCCCTAGACCGGGCCCAAATCGCCCGCTGATTTGCCCTCGCCGGGAGAGTTGGGGTCGATGTGGGCGCTCTCGATTACGGCTCCGACCGTGCGTGAGCCCGCCAGCAGCATCGTGCCGGCGACGGTGATCGCCATGAAGGCGGCGAGGGCAAGGCCACCGAGCGGAGTCGAGCTCCAGGACTCACCGAAGATCAACGGGGCCAGCGCCACCGGGACGAGCACCTGCACGGCGAACATGGTCGGGGCGACGTGGGTCGCGGCGCGACGCTGCAGGGCGCTCATCTCGCTGAGCAGCGCCAGACCCTCCGAGGCGGCCGCGCTGGCAAGCCAGACGGCGCCCAGGAGCAGCGTCCCGGCAACCAGCTCATCGGTGAGCAGCTTCGTCGCGATCCCGGTCCAGGCGTAGCCGCAGCCGGCGCTGATCACCGGCAGCAGGCCGATCGCGCGCACCCGGCTGCGCAGGGCGTAGGGGGCGAGGAGCGGAACGGCGAGGAGCAGGAGCGCCGCGAGGATCGCCGCGGTGCCGGCGTAGCCGGTGGTCCGCGCCGGCGCCGCCCAGGCGACTCCGGCCAGGCCGATGACGATCGCTCCCACTGCCAGCGCCTCCCTTCGTCCCGGTCGCTCCCCCAACCGGGTGGCCCCCAGCCACAGGAGGAGGATCAAGCCGCTGGCCAGAGCGGGCTGGACTACGGTCAGCGGCGCCAACAAGAGCGCGATGATCTCCAGCGGCCAGCCGAGCAAGCCCAGACCGGTGGCCCCCAGCCAGCGCCGGTTCCCCAACAGCTTGCCGAGCAACGAAGGGCGCAGCGAGTGGCGGTCCCCGACCCCGCGCGCCTCCAGCGCCTGCAGCGCGATCGAGGTGTTGTAGAGCATCGAGGCCCCGACAGCCGCGAGTATCCCGAGCGCCTGCATGGGCGCGAGGTTAGTTCCTAGGTCTCTTGGTAAAGCGGGCCGTCGCCGCCCTCTGGCAAGGTCAGGCGCCCGCCCTTGGCGGTGATCGCCCCGCACTGCACGCAGTTGGACGCGGTGACGTGGACGTCGACCTGCGCGGCCCCGCCCTCCAACTCCTCCTCGGGGATCTCATAGACCTGCGCCGGGCACATCGAGACCCAGGTCTGGGCGATCTCGCGCGGCACCCGCGTTTGGATCCGGACGTGGTTGGGTGCATCGTCGCGGGTCGCGTTGCCCGAGAGGAAGACAGAGTCGAGCTTGTTGAAGGTCAGCTCGTTGTCGGGCTTGGGGTAGCGCTCGGCGGCGCTGCCGAGGTGCATCGCCGGCTCGGCGTTGTCCTCGACCTTCCAGTGACCGCCGGGGAAGGCGCCTTTGGTGGCGACCATCGCCATGCCCATCATGCCGCCGAAAATCAGGCCCTTGCTCAGCGGCTGCTTCATGTTGCGGGAGCGGTAGAGGTCCTTCTCGATCACCGAGTCGCGGATCATCCCGTCGTAGGAGCTGAAATTGACCGAGTCGATATCGGCCCGCAGCGACTCGATGATCGCTTCCGCCGCATACATCCCGGCGTGCATCGCATAGTGGACGCCGGCGAGTTCGGCGATGTTGACCATCCCCGCCGCGTCGCCGGCGATCAGCATCCCGGGCACCGAGAAGCGCTTGGGCAGCGCCCAGTAGCCCCCCGAGGGAATCGTCTTTGCGCCCCAGCCGACCCGCTTGCCACCCTCGATGATCTTCTTGATGAAGGGGTGGGTCTTAAACAACTGCAGCGCGTCGTGCACGCTGAAGGTCGCGTCGGTGTAATCGAGCCCGACGACCAGCCCGAAGCCGACCTTCTCGCTACCCATCGGGTAGATGAAACTGCCGCCCGCCTCCTTGTATTTGGGGCTCCAGCGCAGCGGCCAGCCGAGCGTGTGGATGACGCGGTCAAGGGGCTTTGGGACTTCCCAGATCTCCTTGACGCCGAGCTCCCAGGCCTGCGGGTCGCCGCCGTGCATGTCGAAGTAGTCAAAGGCGGCGTAGGTCAGGTGGCCGATCGTGCCCTCGGCCAGCACCGTCGCCCTGGCCAACAGATCGGAGCCCGGCTCGAAGTTGCCCAACTGCTCACCGTCCTTGCCGCGTCCGCGATCGCCCGAGCGAACCCCCTTGACGATCCGGTCCTCGACCAGCAGCTTGGTGGCGGCGGTCTCGGCGAGGATGTAGACGCCCGCCTCTTCTGCTTTCTCGGCGAGGAAGCGGCCGAGTTTTGAAACCGAGAGCGTGTAGGTGCCCTCCTTGCGGAAGTTGGGCGGGGGCGGCTTCAGCGGGAACGCTTTAGTTGCGGTGAGGAAGTAGGTCGCGTCCTTGCTCACCTCCTGGTAGACCGGCGGCCAGTCGGCCGGGTCCAGTTCGGGAAACAGCCGGGTCAGCGCCGAGGGGTCGACGTTTGCCCCCGAGAGCAGGTGCGCACCCGGCACTTTGCCCTTCTCGATCACCGCAACCGGAACTTCACCCAGCTTCTCGGTCAGCTCTGGCTCGCCCTGCAGCAGCTGCATCAATTTGTTCGCGCAGGCGAGCCCGGCGGGACCGCCGCCGACGATTGCGACGCCGACCTCGATCCGATCCTCCGGCGCATCGGTCGGCGGGCCGATCGCCTCGGCGCTCTCAAACGGCGGCGGGAACTCGATTGGTGCGACGTCGGGCATCCTCTGACTCCTTCCGCAGTACCGAGCGGGGGCCGAGCTTGCGCTCAGCCACCCTGCCTTGCCTTGAGCGCCTCGGTCAGCTTGGGCAGGATCTTGTGCAGATCGCCCACCACGCCGAGGTCTGAGAACTCGAAGATCGGCGCGTTTTGGTCCTTGTTGATCGCGAGGATGTTCTCCGAGCCCTGCATCCCGACCTTGTGCTGGATCGCCCCGGAGATGCCGGCCGCGAGGTAGAGCTTGGGCGCGACCGTCTTGCCGGTCTGGCCGATCTGCGCCGCATAGGGATACCAGCCGGCGTCGACCACAGCGCGGGTCGCCGCGACGGCCCCACCCATCGCCGCCGCCAGTTCCTCACAGAGCTTGAAGCCCTCGGCCGCGCCGAGGCCGCGCCCGCCGCCGATCAGGATGTCGGCGTCCTCGATGTTGACGTCGGCGCCGCGCTGCTCGCCGCGCTGGACCATCTTCGCCTTCCCCGAGAAGGGCGAGAGCTCGACCTCGACATCGACAACCTCAGCGTCGCCACCGCCCTCGGTGGCATCGAAGGCATTGAGGCGGCCGATGATGATCCCGGGCTCGCCGAGGTAGCCGACCTCGGCGATCTGGGAGTCCTGGAGAATCGGGCGCTCGGCGAGCAGCTTGCCGTCTTTGACCTTGACCTCGGTGACCTCCATCGTCACCCCCGCGCCCAGCCGCGCGGTCAGCCCCGCCCCGATCTCAAAACCGAGCAGCCCGCCGCCGAACAGGGCATAGGAGAAGCCCTGATCTACGATCACCTTGGCCATCGCGTCGACGATCGGCTGGGCGAGTCCCTCGGGCACGGACTTGGCCCGGTAGACCTTCGCCGCGCCGTATTTGCCGAGCGCCGCGCAGGCCTCCTCGGCGACCTCGCCGACGACCAGCGCCGCCGCCTCGCCGCCGACCTGACTGGCCAGCTTCGCAGCCTCAGAGATCGCCCCCAGCGAGTTCTTGTTGAAGTTGCCCTCGTCGTCGTGGAGGGCGTAAACCAGGATGCCTGCCATCTAGATCAGCTTCCTCTCTTCAAGCCAGGCGAGGATCTTCTCGACCGTCTCGTTGGTGTCCTCGTCCTCGATGATCTCCCCCGCCTCCTTGGCCGGTGGCGGGTTGAGCGCGAGGACCGCGGTCTTTGAGCCGGACTCACCGACCATCGCAGCGTCGATTCCTACCTCGGCGGTCGCCTTGGCGTCCAGCGGTTTCTTCTTCGCCCCCATGATCGCCTTCAGGCTGGGATAGCGCGGCTCGTTGATCGCATCGCCAACGCTGATCACCGCGGGCAGCTCGACCTCGACCGTGTCATAGCCGTACTCGGCCTGGCGCTCGCAGCGCAGCTTGCCGTCGGCGACGTCGATCTTGATCACCTGGGTCAGCGAGGGCATCTGCAGGTGATCGGCGACGACGGCGCCGATCGTGTAGCACTCACCGTCATCAGACTGCTGACCGAGCAAGACCAGGTCAGGGCTCTCGGCCTCCAGCACCTTGGCCAGCGAGTAACCGGTCGCGCAGACGTCGGAGCCGGCGAGCGCATCGTCGCTGAGCTGGACCGAGCGGTCGGCGCCGAGGGCGACGGCCTTGTGCAGGGCGCGGACAGCGGAATCGGGGCCCATCGTCACCGCGACGACTTCCTCGACCGGGATCGCGCCGCCTTCCTTGATCTGCATGGCGGCCTCGATGGCGTGGGTGTCAAAGGGGTTGAGGTTTTTCTCACCGCTTCGGTCCAGGCGCATCGTGTTGGGATCGATGCGCTTCTGGACGGCGGCGTCCGGCACCTCCTTGACCAGGACGCAGATCTTCAAGTTCAAGCCTCCTTGGCTGGTTCTGGGGCTGGTTGACTGACCAGTCAGTCAGTCTATCTATACACCTCGCGGTGTGAGGTTAAGCGTGCTCTTGGTCACGCTCGTGGCGCCGCTCGGCGCCGGCGCGGATGAACTCGACGATCTCATCGGTACCGGCGCCGGGGGTGAAAACCTCGGCGACGCCGAGCTTCTTGAGCTCGGGAATGTCCTCGGCGGGGATCGTCCCGCCGACCGTGACCAGCACGTCATCCACCCCCTCTGCGGCGAGCAGTTCGACCACCCGCGGGACGAGGGTCATGTGGGCGCCGGAGAGGATCGAGAGGCCGACCGCGTCGGCGTCCTCCTGGATCACCGTCTCGGCGATCTGCGCTGGGGTCTGGTGCAGGCCGGTGTAGATCACCTCCATGCCGGCGTCGCGCAGGGCGCGGGCGATGATCTTGGCGCCGCGGTCGTGTCCGTCCAGGCCGGGCTTGGCGACGACGACGCGAATCTTCCTTGCGGTGGAGGCCTCCATGGCGCGGGAACCTTAGAAGACCGGCGACTCGGTGTAGGTCCCAAACACTTCCTGCAGCGCCGCGATCATCTCCCCCTCGGTGGCGCTGACCCTGGCCGCCGCGAGGATCGGGTCCATCAGGTTCTCCTGCGTGGCGGCGGCGCGCCTCAGCTCGGCGAGGGCGCTCTCGACCGCGGCGGAGTCGCGGCGGGCGCGGGCCCCCCGCAGGCGGTCGACCTGCTTTTGCTCCAGCGCGGGATCGATCCGCAAGATCGGCGTCTCCTGCTGATCTGCCTCGGTGAAGTCATTCACCCCGACGACGATCCGGCGGCGCTCGTTCAGCTCCTGCTGGTAGGCAAAGGAGGCATCGGCGATCTCACGCTGGGGGAAGTTCTGGCGGATCGCCGCGACCATCCCCCCCAGCTGGTCGATGCGGGCGAAGTACTCATATGCGGCGCTCTCCATCTCGTCGGTGAGCCGCTCGAGGAACCAGGAGCCGCCGAGTGGGTCGACGGTGTTGGTCACGCCTGACTCCATCGCGATGATCTGCTGGGTGCGGAGCGCCAGCCGCACCGCCTCGGTGGTGGGCAGCGCGAGCGCCTCATCAAAGGAGTTGGTGTGCAGTGACTGGGTGCCGCCAAGCACCGCGGCGAGCGCCTCCAGGGAGGTCCGCACCACGTTGTTGAGCGGCTGCTGCGCGGTCAGCGAGACGCCGGCGGTCTGGGCGTGGAAGCGCAGTCGCATCGACTCCTCGCGCCGGGCACCGTAGGTGTCGCGCATCTCGCGCGCCCAGATTCGCCGCGCCGCCCGGTACTTGGCGATCTCCTCAAAGAAGTCGACGTGGGCGTTGAAGAAGAAGGAGAGGCGAGGGGCGAACTCGTCGATCTCAAGGCCGCGCTCCAGCGCCCGCTCGACGTAGGTGAAGCCGTCCTTGAGCGTGAAGGCCAGCTCCTGGCGAGCGGTGGAGCCGGCCTCGCGGATGTGATAGCCGGAGATCGAGACCGGGTGCCAGCGCGGCATCCGCTCGCTGCACCACTCGATCATGTCGATGACCAGGCGCATCGCCGGCTCGATCGGAAAGCACCACTCCTTCTGGGCGATGTACTCCTTGAGGATGTCGGTCTGGATCGTGCCCCCGAGCTTCTCCGGCCCGAGGCCCTGGCGCTCGCCGACGAGGACGTAGAAGGCGAGCAGGATCGCCGCCGGGGCGTTGATCGTCATCGAGGTGGTGACCTCGCCGAGCGGAATCCCGGCGAAAAGCTCCTCCATGTCCTCGATGCTGTCGACGGCGACGCCCTCGCGGCCGACCTCACCGACGCTGCGCGGGTGATCGGAGTCATAGCCCATCAGGGTGGGCATGTCGAAGGCCGTGGAGAGCCCGGTCTGGCCATGGTCGAGCAGGTAGTGGAAGCGCTCGTTGGTCTCCGCGACGGTGCCAAAGCCGGCGAACTGGCGCATCGTCCACAGCCGCCCCCGGTACATCGACTCATAGGGTCCACGCGTGAACGGGTACTCACCGGGGCGGCCGATCCTCGCGTCGTGGTCAGCGGGCGCGTCGGCGGCCGTGTAGAGCGGCTTGATCGGGCATCCGGAGATGGTCGAGAACTCCGCCTCGCGCTCGCTGAGCTCGGGCTTTTGCCGGGGCTCCGCCGCCATAGCAGGAGTCTAGTTGGGGTGCTAGGGGCGGCGGCTCGGCAGGCGCCGGGGCGGCGGGCGGCGGCGCGTCGCGACGCGGGAGGCGCCAAAGCCGGCGAGCGCCCCCAGCAGGGTGATCGCGACGGCGACCAGGCGCCGGCCGAGCCGCTCAAAGCGCATCGTCTGCCAGCCCTCCTGCTTGGCGATCTCGGCCAGGGAGGGGTCGGGGTTGACCGCGACGGGGTGGCCCACTGCGCGCAGCATCGGCAAATCAGAGAGCGAGTCCGAGTAGGCATAGGAGGCGCTCAAATCGACCTCGTGATCGGCGGCGAAGGCCCGCATCGCCTCGACCTTTCCGGGGCCGTAGACGAAGGGCCCATCAAAGCGGCCGCTGAAGTTGCCCTGGGCATCGACCTCATAGCGAGTGCCGATCCCGCCCTCCATCCCGAGCACGCTCGCCAGCGACTCGACCACTTCGTTGCCGGCGGCACTGACGATGAAGGTGGCGCGGCCGGCATCCTGGTGGGCGTGGACCTCGTCGAGCATCTGCGGATAGATGCGGGGCAGGATCGCCGCCATCACCTCGGGGCCCATGCGCTCGATCCGCTTCGCCGGAACGCCGGCGATCAGCTCGCGGGCGACGCGCAGCACCTCGGCGGTGCGCTCGTCGGTGGTGCCGCGCAGGCGGTAGCGCAGATGCTCAAGGGCCCAACTCGCGAGCTGGCGGCGGCCGACGATCCCCTGGCGGGTGGCGACGCGGGCAAACTGCATCCCGCTCGACCCCGCCATCAGGGTCTTGTCGAGGTCAAAGAAGGCCGCGGCGCGGCTCAAACTAGGACCCGTTGACCTCGATCACGATCGCGTCGCCCTGCCCGCCACCGGAGCAGATCGCGGCAACGCCAAGGCCGCCACCGCGGCGGCGCAGCTCGTGAACCAAAGCGCCGACGATGCGAGCTCCGGAGGCCCCAATCGGGTGGCCGAGGGCGATCGCACCGCCGTTGACGTTGACCTTGTCCTCCTCAACCCCGAGCATCCGCACCGAGTTGATCGCGACCGAGGCGAAAGCCTCGTTGATCTCCCAGAGGTCGACGTCCGCGGGGCTCTTGCCGATCTTCTCCAGCGCCTTGCTGGCGGCTTTGGCCGGGGTTCGCGCCAGGTAGGGGAAATCGTCAGCGACTGCGCCATAGGAAAGAACCCGGGCAAGCGGCGCGCGACCCTCCTTCGCCGCCCACTCCTCCGAGGCGACGATCACCGCGCCGGCCCCGTCGTTGACGCCGGGGGAGTTGCCGGCGGTATGGGTGGCGTCCTCGCCGCCGACCGCCTTTAACTTGGCCAATACCTCGACCGTCGTATCGGGTCGGATCGCCTCGTCGACCTCGACCGTGCTCTCCCCCTTGCGCGACTTGACGGTGACCCCGACGATCTCCTCGGCGAGGCGCCCGGCGTCGGTCGCCTCGGCGGCGAGGCGGTGTGAGCGCTCGGCGAAGCGGTCCATCTCAGCCCGGGTGATCTCAAGCTCATTGGAGACGGTGCTGGCCTCGTTGATCATCTGCTTCTCGGTGAAGGGGTTGGTCAGTCCGTCGTGGGTCATCGCGTCGATCGCGCTGACATCGCCCATCCGAAAACCGAAGCGGGCGCCCGGCAGCAGGTAGGGGGCTCGGCTCATCGACTCCATCCCGCCGGTCACCGCCACCTCGCCCTCTCCGGCGCGAATCGCCAGGTCGGCGATGCCGATCGAGCGCATGCCCGAGGCACAGACCTTGTTGACCGTCTCCGAGGGGACCTCCTTCGGGATGCCCCCCTTGATCTGCGCCTGGCGCGAGGGGATCTGCCCCTGGCCGGCCTGCAGGACCTGGCCGAAGACGACCTGATCGACCTGATCGGGATCGACCCCAGAGCGCTGAAGCGCCGCCTCGATAACCCTGCCGCCGAGGTCGGTCGCCTCCAGCGAGGAGAGCGTGCCGCCCACCTTGCCGAAGGGAGTGCGCGCGGTTCCGAGGATCACTGTGCTGGGCATGGGCTGCCTTTCTCTTTGAGTGTTATGCCGGGTCTCGGCTCGGAGCGGACGATAGCGGGAGACTTGCGCTGGTTGCGTGCGCTAGCGCATAGACTCGCCGTCCTTGAGGGTCGAGGTCAAAGACATCGAGCTGGCGGGCGCCGAGGCCGACATCCTCATCGCCGGCCTCTTTGAGGGCGAGGAGCTGCCGGGCCCGCTGGGCGCGGCGCCGGGGGCCGCCGACGCCAAGGCCGCCTTTAAGAAGCAGGCGCTGCTTTATCCGCAGGGCTCAGCGCGGGTCCTGGTCCTCGGCCTCGGCCGCCGCGAGGCCTTCGAGGCCGAGCGCGCCCGCGTGATCGCGGCGCTTGGCGCCAAAGTGGCCGCCGGGCTGCGGGCAACCTCACTGGCCTGGGCCCTGCCCTCGCTCGCGCAGCCCTCGGCGATCGCCGAGGGCCTGGTCACCGGCACGATCCTTGGCTCTTACCGCTTTGATCGCTTCCTCAGCACCGACCCCGAGGACCCCTCGCCGCCGCCGCTTTCCTCCCTGACGCTGCTCGGCCCGGCGAGCATCGCCCCCGCGGCTGAGGCGGCCCGCGTCTGTGCGGAGGCCCAAAACCGCGCCCGCGACCTGCAGAGCCTGCCCTCAAACGTGGCGACGCCCGCCTTCCTCGCCGAGCGCGCCACCGAGATCGCCGCCGCCCACGGCGCGCTCAGCGCCGAGGTGCTCGGCCGCGCGGAGATCACCGCGAAGAAGATGGGCGGCCTGGTCGCGGTCAGCCAGGGCTCTTCAGAGGAACCGAAGCTGATCGTCCTGCGCTACGCGGGCGCTGGCTCGGGGCCAACTCTGGGACTGGTGGGCAAGGGTGTCACCTTCGATACCGGCGGCATCTCGATCAAGCCCTCCGCCGGTATGCACGAGATGAAGATGGACATGTCGGGCGCCGCCGCAGTGCTGGAGGCAGTCGGCGCGATCGCCGAGCTGGGGATCTCGGTCGACCTGGTCGCGGTCGTGCCCGCGACCGAGAACATGCCCTCGGGGACGGCGATCAAGCCAGGCGACATCATCACCCAGTACAACGGCAAGACGGTCGAGGTCAACAACACCGATGCCGAGGGACAACTGATTCTCGCCGACGCGCTCGCCTACGCCGTCGAGCTCGGCGCCGAGCGCGTGGTCGATCTCGCTACCTTGACCGGCGCCGTGCTGGTCGCCCTCGGATCGACCTATGCAGCGCTGATCTGCAACGACGATGAGCTTGCCGGGGAGGTGGTGGAGGCGGGAGAGACGACGGGTGAGCTGACCTGGCGCCTCCCCCTCCACCCCGAGTACAAGGAGCTGACCAAGGGCACCGTCGCCGATCTCACCAACGTCTCGGCAAAGCGCAAGGCGGGCACGATCTACGCCGGCTCCTTTCTGGAGGAGTTTGTCGGCGACACGCCCTGGGCCCACATCGACATCGCCGGCACGGCCTGGGACGTCGGCCGCGAGTACACCGGCGCCGAGGCCAGCGGCTTCGGCGTCCGCCTCCTGGTCGAGCTGGCGCGCCTCCTCGCAGCCTAGCCCGCGGCTCAGCGCCCCTGGTTCACCGACCAGCCCCGCGCGCGCGGATCGCGGCGCCCTCGCCAAGGCGACGGCGGCTTGCCGGGTAATGCAGGTCAGCCGTGATCTCGGCCTGGCTTATCGAGATCCGCGGTGCCTTCGGGCGGTGGCGATGACTGTGCCTTCCGATCAGCCTCATCTGAGCGCCTCCGTTGCTCGTCTTCTGCAGTTGCTTCACGCAACTCCTGGATAGGCGACTGTATCGCAGTAAGTTGCGTGATGCAACTCTGTGTGCAAAGATCACGCCGTGCTCCGCAACGACTATCCCGGGCAGGTCTGCTCGATCGCGAAGGCGCTGGAGGTGATCGGCGAGCGCTGGTCGCTTCTGATCGTCCGCGACGTGATGAACGGGCAGCGCCGTTTCGAGCAGCTGCAAAAGGGCCTTGGCATCGCCCGCAACGTGCTCTCGGCGCGGCTGGGGCGGCTGGTTGAGGAGGACATCCTCGAGCGGCGCGCCTACCAGCAGGGCCCCGAGCGCTATGAGTACTTCCTCACCGAGAAGGGCCTTGACCTCTGGCCGGCGCTGATCGCACTGCTTTACTGGGGCGACCGCCACTCGCCGACCGAGAACGGGCCGCCGATGCTGGTCGTCCACAAGGAGTGCGGCGGCCGGGTCAGCGACCGGGGCATCTGCGAGGTCTGCGGCGAGCTGCTGGGGGCCCGCGACGCCCGGGCGCTGCCGGGCCCCGGCCGCAAGCGCGCCCCGCAGCACGCCAAGGCCGCCTGAGCGCTAGCGTTGGCCAATACGTT
>CAVROX010000014.1:0-66310 GCA_963722965.1 uncultured Solirubrobacterales bacterium
CCGCCGCCGCCAGGCGGTCGGCCGTGGGGAAGCGCTCGATCCCGCCTGCCTGGCGATGAACTCCGCCGTCAGCGTCGCCCCCATGCCCGGCAGGCTGCGGATGAGGGCCGCGTCAGGGTGGCGAGAAAGCGCCGCCTCGATCTCGGCGTCGAGGGAAGCGATTCGCTCCCGCGCCGCCC
The DNA here is from genome assembly GCA_963722965.1 of uncultured Solirubrobacterales bacterium. Classification (GTDB taxonomy): domain Bacteria; phylum Actinomycetota; class Thermoleophilia; order Solirubrobacterales; family 70-9; genus DATLSM01. The sequence continues at coordinate 180 of CAVROX010000014.1, forward strand.
ACGCTTCGGCGGCCAGCTCGCGGACGATGCCGGCGGCGACGCCCTCGGCGGGCAGCGCCACCGTCTGCGCCTGCGCGGCGGCCAGCGCCCGGTCGGCCAGCCGTTCGAGGTGGGCGCGCGGCAGGCGCCCCGCCTTGGCGACGTGGCCGATCAGCCGGCTTCGGCCCGCGGTGCGAATCTCCGTCGGAGTGACGTAGCGCTCCAGCAACCGCTGCGACCCCTTCTGGGTGGGGTCGACAACCGCCTCCAGGCCCGGATGGATCGAGGCAAGGAGGTCACGCAGGCGGTTGACCCGGCGGGTCTGGTCGACAACCAGCTCACGGCGGCGGCCGACCAGCAGGCGGATCTCGGCATCGAGCTCGGCCTCGACGTCCACGACGCGCAGGTCGCGCCGGCGAGCGACCAGCTCGGCGATCGCCCGGGCATCGCGGGGGTCGCTCTTGTTCTCGCCGCCGGCGGTGCCCTGACAGGCGCGGTTGACGGCGAGGCCGGAGACGTGGACCAGGTCGATGCCGGCCTCCAGCAGCATCGCGCTGAGCAGGGCGGCGATGCCGCCAAGCACGTCGATGCCAACCCGCGGCCGACCGTGGGTCGCCTCGAGCTCTTCCAGCTCCCCGATCAGCTCGGCGACCGCGGCAGGGTCGTTCTCGACCCTGCGGTTCAGAAGGACCTCGTCGGTGCCGGTCTCGATCGCCTGGGCCCAATGGAACTCCTTGGCGACGTCGATCCCAACGGCGACATTCCCCATGGCGCTCCTCCTCTCTTCTGTTGGAATGGTCTTGGGATCCCCCTCCCTCCCGACTTTGCCCTACATAGCGATCGATCGCGGTGCCTAACCCAAACTCCCCTTTCCCCTCCCCTCTTCCCCCCCCCCCCCCCCTCCTCCCCCCCCTTCCTCCTAATCAGCGGTGCGGGAGAGGTCGCGAGACAGGGGGATCAGCCACCTGAGCCATGGACGGCAGCCAGCATGAAGTCCATCCCTGCCTCGCTGACTACGAAAGGTAGGGCGGCATGAGGGCTCTGCGCCGCGGAGAGGAGCTGGTCTGTCAGCAGGTGGTCGAGCTGGTCACCGACTACCTGGAGGGTGCGCTTTCGCGATCGCAGCGGCGGCGCTTTGAGGCCCATCTGGACGGTTGTGACTGTGCGGAGTATCTCGAGCAGATGCGCGCCACGATCCGACTGACCGCTCGGCTGCAGGCCGGGGATCTAACCGCCGAGATGCGTGACGATTTTACGGCTCTTTACCGGCGCTGGCGATCCGAAGCAGACTGACCGCTCACCGAGGTCCGGTGAGGGCCGCAGGGTTTTCGCAACGGCGGCCGCGGATGCGCCCTTTGCTCGGGGCCCGGAGCGCTCCTAGCGTGTCAGCTTTCTGACGATATCGGCCGCAAGCGGGCCTCGGGGTGCCCGGCGGGTCCCGCCGGTTCCTAGGTTCTATCCATGGACCGCAATCTCCTGGGCAGGATGCGGCTCGCCGGGGGCGATGGGACGAGCGAATCTCTGCGATCCATGCTCGGCGGGGAGTCGGGTCTATTGGTCGCGCTCTCGCTTGTCGTGGGGGCGGGCGCCGGCCTCGGGGCGATCGCCTTTCGCTACCTGATCCTCGCCTTCACCGAGCTGTTCAGCGGCCACGGCGACCCGAGCGATCTCGGGCACTTCACCAACCCCCACTTGCCCCTGCTCGGCCCATACGTCGTGCTGGTCATACCGATCCTCGGCGGGCTGCTGTACGGACCGCTCGTCTACCGCTTCGCGCCGGAGGCCCGCGGTCACGGCGTACCCGAGGTGATGCTCGCGGTCCACAGCAACGAGGGGCGGATCAGGGGACGGGTGCCGGTGGTGAAGTCACTGGCCTCCGCCCTCTGCATCGGCGCCGGAGGCTCGGTGGGCAGGGAGGGGCCAATCGTGCAGATCGGCTCCGCCATTGGTTCGGTGTTGGGCCAGGCCAGCCGCCTCTCTTCGCGGGAGTTGCGCCTACTCGTCGCCTGCGGTGCGGCGGGAGGCATAGCCGCCACCTTCAACGCCCCGATCGCCGGCGTCTTCTTTGCCCTGGAGCTGATCCTGCGCGATTTCCAGACGCGCTCGTTCGGCCTCGTGGTGCTCAGCTCGGTGGTGGCGACGGCGGTAGGGCGCCTTGCCTTCGGCTCCGGCGCGTTCCTGCACCTGCCGGTCTTCCACCTGGTTTCCGCGGCCGAGTACCCGCTTTATGCGCTGCTCGGCCTACTGGCCGGGCTTGTCGGCGTCGCCTTCATTCGCGCCCTCTATGGGGCCGAGGACCTTGCCGACCGAATCTGGCGTGGGCCGGCATGGCTGCGGCCGGCTGCCGGGGGCCTCCTGCTCGGCGCGGTGCTCCTCGTCTTGCCGGAGATGTATGGGGTTGGGTACCCGGTGCTGGAGAACGCGATCGCGGGTCAGTATGCGCTCGGGCTGCTGGTGGCCTTCCTGGTTGGCAAGGTCGTGGCAACCAGCCTGACGATGGCGATCGGCGGCTCGGGCGGGGTGTTTGCCCCCTCCCTATTCATGGGGGCGATGCTGGGCAGCGCCTTCGGCCTCGGTGCTCACGCGCTGTTGCCCGCGGCCACCGCCGGGGCCGGCGCCTACGGATTGGTCGGAATGGGGGCCGTGTTCGGTGCCGCTGGACGGGCGCCGATCACGGCGGTATTGATCGTCTTCGAGCTGACCGGTGACTACTCGATCATCCTCCCGTTGATGCTGGCGGTGGTGGTTGCCACCGGGCTCAGCCACCGCCTCTCCACCTCTTCGATCTACACGCTGAAGCTGAAGCGCCGTGGGATCGACATCGAGCGCCAGGCGCTTGACGGAACGCTCGCGGGGATGCGGGTCGGCCAGGCGATGGGACCCGCACCCCGAGCCCTCGCCCCCGATCTGGGCCTGCCCGAGCTCGCCGCCCGCTTTGCCCGCGAAGGGAAGAGCGCCCTGCCGGTCCTCGACAAAGAAGGGATGCTGGTCGGGGTGATCGCCGCCCGCGACGTCGAGCGCGAAGGGGCATCGGGCGCCCAGGCCGATGCCGCCGCGTTGGTCCTGGAGGTGCCGGAGCTTTACGCCGATCAGGAGCTTGCCGATGCGGTCGAGCTTCTTTCCAACGGCGACCGCGAGGCCCTGCCCGTCCTGGCGGCGGGTACCCGGCGCATCGTCGGCTGGATCGATCACCGTGACCTTCTGCGGGTGTATGCGGAACGGCTTGGCCGCCGATCTGAACCCACCGTGGCTGCGCGGCCCGCAGCTGCAGAGTTCCAAGAGAAGGGCGGGTGATCTCGCCGGAAAGGCTGCGACTCGAGCCTCGATCCCGACCTAGACCTCCCCTCGCGAGGCCTGGTCGGGTGGGTCCCTTAGATCGAGGTCGAGTCGCTTGCCGCCGGCCACCGTCGTGCAGGGTCAAAATCTAGCTGCGCGGCGCTCCTTGCAAAAGCAGATGTCAGATCGCTGACATCTCCCTTTGTGGGCCGGAGAACCTCGAGCAGCGGTCAAGCTTGACCCGTTTAACTCCGAAGCGGGGACCGGGTGCGCCTTTCGGCGACAATGCGGATGTGGGCGACGACATGACCGTGCTGCTGGCGGATACCGAGGAGGAGCCGACCCTCGCAATCTCAGTGCGCGAGCTTCGCAAGTCCTTCGGCGAGATCGAAGCTGTGCGCGGCGTCAGCTTCGACGTTGCGACGGGCGAGGTCTTTGGGTTCCTCGGTCCAAACGGTGCCGGCAAGACGACCACGATCAACATGCTTTGCACGCTGGCCAGGCCAACGGGCGGCGGTGCGACGGTCGCCGGCTATGACGTGGTCGCTGAGCGCGACGACGTGCGCCGGCACATCGGCCTCGTTTTCCAAGACCCGACCCTCGACGGCTACCTCACAGCCGAGCAGAACCTGCGCCTGCACGCGGAGCTTTATGGGGTGGAGCGCTCGCTGGTGGCGCCGCGGATGCAGCAGGTGCTTGAGATGGTCGGCCTCTGGGAGCGTCGGCGGGCGCAGGTGATGACATTCTCGGGCGGGATGCGACGACGGCTGGAGATCGCCCGCGGCCTGATGCATTCGCCGCGGGTGCTCTTCCTCGATGAGCCGACGATCGGTTTGGACCCGCAGACGCGCCGTTCGATTTGGAGCTACATCCGCCAGCTGCAGGAGAGCGAGGAGATCACGATCTTCATGACCACCCACTACATGGACGAGGCGGAGTTCTGCGGCCGGATTGCGATCATGGACCATGGCGAGATCGTCGCGCTCGACTCACCGGGGGCGCTGAAGGAGCAGGTCGGTGCCGATCGGATCCGGATCGAAACCGACGATGACGCCGCCGCGATCGAGGAGATTCGCAACCGGTTTGAGATCGAGGCGGTGCTGTCTGAGGGAGCCGTTGCCTTCGCGGTGCCCGTGGGAGAGGAGTTTGTCCCCCGTCTCTTTGCCGAGCTCAGCGTCGCGATTCGCTCGGTCAGCGTCGCCCGCCCAACTCTCGACGATGTCTTCATGTCCTATACCGGAACGACGATCCGCGACGCGGAGGAGTCGCAGGACCGGGTGCGCAATCGGATCGCTGCGCAGATGATGGGTGGGGGGCAGCGGTGAGCGCGCCGCCGAACGGGACCGCCGTCGCGGTCGGGCGTCCACACGAGGTCGTCACGGTGCAGGTGCCGGCGCGCAGCCTGCGCAGCGAGCTGCGGGCAATCAAGGTCGTCTGGTGGCGGGAGCTGATTCGCTTTTCCAAGGACCGGATGCGGATAGTCACCTCGCTGATCCAGCCGCTGTTATTTCTCTTCGTCCTCGGCTCCGGCCTGCAGCAGCTCTCCGCGGCAAGCACCCATGGGGTCGATCTGAAGACCTTCATCTACCCCGGAATCCTCTGCATCTCGGTGATGTTCATCGCGATGTTCTCGGCGGCCTCGATCGTCTGGGACCGGGAGTTCGGCTTTCTGCGCGAGATGATGGTGGCGCCGGTGCGCCGCAGCTCGATCGTGATCGGCAAGTGCTTCGGCGGGGCGACCGTGGCCAGCTTCCAGGGAGTGATCTTGATCCTGCTGGCGCCGACGGTCGGCGTTCCCTACAGCGTCTCGCTGATCCTCGGCGTCTTTGCCCTGCAGCTGTTGCTTGCCTTCAGCATCACCGCCTTCGGCGTGATGGTCGCGGCGCGCGTCACCCAGATGCAGTCCTTCATGGGCCTGATGCAGATGATCGTGATGCCGATGTTCTTCCTCTCCGGCGCGCTCTTCCCGGTCACCAACCTTCCCGGCTGGCTCGCCTTCCTCAACCGGATCGACCCCCTCACCTACGCCGTCGAGCCGATGCGCAGCCTAGTTTTCAACCACCTCAACATAAGCGCCGAAGCCGAAAAGGCCCTGAATCCGGGGATCACCTGGTTCGGCTGGCCGGTCCCCACTGCGGTGGAGATCGCCGCCGTCCTCGGCCTGGGGCTGATCATGCTGGCGATCGCCATCTGGGAGTTCAGCACGGGAGAGTAGGGCCCAGGAACCCTCAGCTGCGCCCGACGAAGACCCGCTCCGGTCGCGCCCTCGCCTGCGCCACGTAGGGATTGCCGTGGAAGTGGACGAGAACCCGCACGCCGACCCGTCCCCGCGAGTTCCCCAGGCGCCGCAGGAGGGCCTGGGCGCCGAAGGTGCAGTTCGATTGGACGGGGACGATCCGGAATGCCAACAGGCGTCGGTGGCGGATGAAGGCCACGGAAACGTCCCCCGAGCAGCGTGCCGATTCCAACAGCGTCTGGGCGCCGACCAGGCTCCCCGCCGTGGTGAAGAGGTAGGGCCTGCGCCGCTCCCGGCGAGGCAGGGTTCTCGCCCTCACGCGGATCAGCCGCTTGCGCAGCGGCAAGGTCACGAAAGTGGCATCGCTGCCGTAGGAGACGACCCCCCCGTGCAGCGCCACGATCCGGTAGTGGAAGGCGGTTCCCGGCGAGAGGCCCTCGATCGGCTGGGAGACCGGCATCGGTCCGTGTCCGGTAGGGACCGAAGCCCCGAACGTCTCGCTCCCGTAGGCGCTGGTCAGCCCGTACTGGAATTTGTATGTGGTCGCCTCTCCGTTGGGGTCGACGACTCCGGTCAGCGTCGCTGAGCGAAGACCGACCTGGCTGGCTGCCCCGGTTGCGACGCCAGGAGGCGCGTGTCCCTTGGTCTTGAAGGTCCGATCTGCCCCGCTGGCCGCCCCTGAGGAGTTGGATGCGACCACCCGGTAGTGATATACGGTGCCCGGGAGCAGGCTGGCGGCCTTCGCCTGGACTGAGACGGTGGCGCTGCCGTTCCCAGTGGACCTGAGCGGGCTGGCGGAGCCATAGCCGGTGGAAAGGCCCCATTCGAAGCGGTAGTGGGTGACGGCTGAATTGGGATCCAGCGCCGCGTGCAGGAAGGCCGAGGAGGATGTGACCGAGGACGCCTGACCAGTGACGAGGGTCGGTGAGGATGCGGCTGCCGCCACGTCAACGGGCAACATGGCCATCGCCGCGAGGAGTCCGATTAGAAGCATCCTGACGCTCAAGTTCATCTGTGCCTCCCCCGATTTCAACGCAACTCCATGCCTCTGCATGGTGTCTATTACCAACTTTTCAACAATGCGGGTGCTAAGAAGTTGCGGACCCCGTAGCTTCCACGGTGCGGTTCGCCGCGGGTTTTGCCGATACCCGCAGCTGAGATGGCTACGCTCAAAACGGATTCAGAGACGGCCTCGCCCTCCCTCTCAGATGCCGGCGCGGCGCCGGTGCTTGCCGCCGAACCCCGAAAAGAGCAGAACGGGCTCGCGCGACTCAAGCAGCCGCAAGGAACCGCCCAGGGACGTAAGGCGCTCTACCTAGCGCTTCACCTCAAGCTGGCGGTGGTAATTGCCCTCGCCCTCTGCTGGGCAGGCTTCTCGTTTTGGCTCTCGATCCCCTGGATCGAGGCCCTCGGCGCTTCGATCACGGTGCCGCTCGCCGCCGCGGTGATTTTCGGCATCGCGATCGTCCCCGGCTACCTCAACGCCAACCTGATCGCATCGCTTCTGATCGACCGCCCGCCCCCGCTTCGCTTCGACCTTGACTTTCCGGCCATCACCGTAGTGATCGCCTGTTTCAACGAGGAGAAGACGATCGAGGAGACCCTCGACTACGTGGCAAGACAGGAGTATCCGGGTGAGATGCGGGTGCTCGTCGCCGACGACGGATCCACCGACCGCACGGTTGAGCTGGCGCGCAGGCGAGCCGCGCGGGATAGTCGAGTCTCGGTCATCACCGTCCGCCACGGCGGCAAGGCCAACGCGCTGACCGCGGCCCTCAAGCTGGTGCGGACTCCGCTGATGGCGACCGTCGACGCCGACACCTTGCTGATGCCGGCGGCTTTGCAGCGCATCGTCGCCCGGCTGCTGATCTCTCCGCCGGATTCCGTTGCGGTCGCCGGCGCAGTCTTCGTACGCAACTCCCGCAGAAATTTCATAACCCGCGCTCAAGAGTGGGATTACTTCCTCGGCATCGCCTCGGTCAAGCGCCAGCAGGGTCTCTTCCAAGGAACGATGGTTGCCCAGGGCGCCTTCAGCGTCTACCAAACCGCGGCGCTGAAGGCAGTCGGCGGGTGGCCTGACCGGATCGGCGAGGACATCGTCCTGACCTGGGCGATGATGCGCGCGGGCGGACGGGTCGGCTATGAGCGCACCGCGCTTGCCTTCACCGGCGCGCCCGAAGACATCAGGTCCTTCGCCCGCCAGCGTCGCCGCTGGGCGCGGGGAATGATCGAGGGCCTGCGCGAGCACGGCGGGGCGCTGCTGGCCGGCGGGCGTTCCAACATCCACGCCGTCCTAATCAACTTCATCTTCCCCTACATAGACCTCGTCTACTCAATCGCTTTCCCGATCGGGATCGTGTTGGCCCTGCTCGGCAACTTCGCGATCGTCGGCCCGATGACGCTAGCCGTGCTGCCGCTCAACCTGTTGCTGGCCGGAATCATGTTTCACTTCAGCAAGCGCTCCTTCGAGGAGATCGGCCTCAAAGTGCGCCGCAACCGGCTCGGCTATCTCGGCTACCTTTTGACCTACCAGCTGTTCATGTCGCCGGTCTCGGTCGCCGGTTACGCGCAGGAGCTGTTCGGCACCGCGCGCCGCTGGTAGCCAATCCCGCAAGGAGATCGCTAGGCGGCTGGCTCGTATCTGAGCAGCAGGATGCCGGAGGCCAGTGAACTTGCCTCGCTGAGGCGCAGGGTGCGTGCCTTGCCGTTGTCCTCGAACAGGCGCTTGCCGGCGCCGAGGATCAGAGGGAAGACCATCAGCCGGTATTCGTCGACCAGATCGTTGCGGGCCAGCGCCTGCGCCAGCTGTGCGCTGCCGGTGACGAGGATATCCTGGCCCCCTTGCTGCTTGATCTCGGAGACCGCCTGCATCGGGTCGCCGCTGATCAGGGTTGAGTTGTTCCAATCGGTCGAGCTGAGCGTGCTCGAGACGACCAGCTTGGCCATCCCGTTCATCTTCTCGGCGAAGCCCCCCGCGTCGCTCATCGACGGCCAGGCGGCGGCGAAGCCTTCATAGGTCACCCGCCCCAGGAGGAGGGAGTCGCTCGCCATCAACTCGTCGTACTTGAATTTGTCTCCCTCGGGCCCGCGGTCAAACTTGAAGGCCCAGCCGCCGCGGTCAAAGCCCTCGGCTCCACCCGGATCCTCGATCACGCCGTCGAGGCTGAGGAACTGCGAAACGACAATTTTCCTCATCGCGCCAACCTTTCGTTTTCTACATTTCGATCAAAGGCTCGACAAATCGCGAAACTCCTCGCCGATCCTAGGGAGGGCCGGGGAGAAGGGGGTCGAATCAGGGCCCATGGACAGGACGCTCGACGTCGGTGCGACCCTCAGCGAGGTCTTCTCGATCTACGGCTCCCAAGCGGGGGTGCTGTTGCCGGTCGCGTTCTGGCTCTTTCTCATAGTCGCGATCGTCAACGGCCTGATCACCACCAACCTAACCCTTTTGCCGATCGCGCTAGCCGTCAGCGTGATCGCGGCGACGCTGTATCAGGGCATGGTCGTGGGATTGGTTCGAGACGTTCAGGAGGGGCGCCGCGATTCCTCTGCCAGGGAGCTGATTCGCTCGGCGGCTCCGGTGGTCGGGCCACTGATCGGCGCCGGCCTGTTGTCGGGCCTGGGCGTCGGCGTCGGCTTCCTCCTCTTCGTGATCCCGGGTCTGATCCTGCTGACCATCTGGGCCGTGATCGCGCCAGTGATCGTGATCGAGCGCTCCGGCGTACTCGCTGCGTTTGGCCGCTCACGCCAGCTCGTTCGCGGCAACGGTTGGCGGGTCTTTGCGGCGATCTTCATCGTCTTCCTGATCACCGCGATCGCCGGGCTCCTACTCTCTGTAATCGGAGCGGCGATTGCCAGTGGCACCGTCGTGCGCATTGTGTTCAGCGCGATCGCCTCGACGCTTACCGCGCCGATCGGAGCGCTGCTGGCGGCGGTGCTCTATTTCCGCCTCAGTGCGATCAAAGCGCCCGCGAGTCCACCCGGCGCTGACCCCAGCGCCGGACCCGGTCCGGCCGCGAGTTAGCTGCCCAAGTTCCAGCGGTGGAAGCTGACCAGCCCTGCGCCGCGCAAGGCGGGCGCTTGCTCCTGGTGCTCTGGGCTAATTCGAGCCCCGCTATCCCTGCTTGGGTAATCGGCTCCCAAAGAAGCCCGACACGGCTGGGCCGCAGATCTAGCTCGCCATCTCGATCAGCTCGACGCGATACCTGTCGGGATCGCGGACATAGAACGCCTGGGCGCGCAAGTCGGGGACAGTCGGACGACTGGGTCCTACCTTCAAAAGCTAGGCGGCGAGCCGAAGCGGCGGCAGCTCTGCAGCGTCTAGCGTCCGTGCCGCGCTCGATGCCCCTCGCGCCGATGCCGCCGGATTTTGTGCTTCCTGTGATGTGAGAGCGGCGATCCCGTCGCGGTCACGAGCGAGGCCGCGGGCGGCGAATCGATTGCGGTCACTTGGCCACCCGCGCCGTTGGTCTGTGCATTCAGGGATAGCGGTTCGAAGTGATGCCAGGGGCTTTCGACGCTGCCGGCGGCATTTGTCGCGGTCACCGAGTAGCCGTATTCTCCGCCCGGCGTCAAGGTCACACCGGCGCTGTTCAGGTCGAGGCTGACGCTCTGCCCTACAAAGGAGCCGAGCAGCTTCCCGGTTGGCAGGGGTACGTCCATGATCAATTCACAGCCGCTGCCTCGATGTGAACACGGCGAGGCCCACATCTTGAATGCATAGGTCGTTTCGAGGCCCTCGCTGTTGATTTGTGCTTCCAGCGTCGCATCGGTCGGCGTGATGTTCGACACCGACTCACTTTCGATCGAGGGGGGTCCTTGGGTCGTGAAGGTCTGCTTGAAAACTTGCGCGAGTTCCTGCATCGTTGAACCGGCGGAATTGGTTGCTTTGACGCTGTAGCGGTACTCGGTGTCGGGGTGCAGCCTCACACCGGCAGCGTTTAGATCGACTTTCACGGTCTGGTCTTCAGAGGAGGGGGGGATCTGCCCTGGTGGCACGGACGTCTCGACTATCACCAGGCAAAATGCGCCGTGGCCAGGTTCTGGCTTCTCGATGCCGCACCCCGATTCCAGGTTGAATTGGTAGGTAGTTTCAAGTCCGTTCGGGTTGATCTGCGCTTCCAGCGTTGCGTCGGTGGCGGTGACCTTCGACACCGATGCGTTTTTGATCGAGGGTGCCGAGGCTGCTGAAGCGCTCGCAGCCCAAGCGAGCGATGCCAGGCCAATCCCAACGACCACGGCAATCACCTGGGAGATGCCCACGACACGGGTTCTGATCACTGGTGCTCCTGCTCAAAGCTTCCTGGACGCCGCCCAGGCTGCCAACTGGTCAGGCTACTCCTGTGCTGGCAGCCCTGTCAATCGGGCCAGGAACGGCCAGCGAGCATACGTGCTGAGATCCGACCCGGCCGAGATCCCACCGGTCCGTGAGCGGGTCGAGCAGATTCCGGACGCACTCAGCTGAGCGGACAGCGCACGTTAGTTAGGCGTCGGCGCTAGGGCCGGTCTCAACTACCTCGATTCGATACCCATCGGGATCTCTGACAAACGCGATCCGGTGGCCCTCGGTGCGGCCGCCGGGGCGATAGGGCGGCTTCTCGGGCTCGACCTCCTGCTCGGCGAGGCGTTCGAGCGTGGTGTCGAGGTCCTCGACGGCGATCGCGATGTGGTTGTAGCCGGTGCCCAGCTCGTAGGAGTCGACGCCGTGGTTGTAGGTCAGCTCGAGCCGCGGGTCTTCCCCGGGCAGGCCCATGAAGACGTTGATCGCCTCCTCGCCGATCGGCATCCGGGCGACCTCCTCGAAGCCGAGCTTCTCATAGAAGGCGACCGAGCGGTCGATGTCGCCGATTCGGTAGCAGGTGTGCAGGTAGGTCGCCATCTGCGCTGCAAGGCTATCGTTAAGGCGCTCTCCCGCTGTCCATCGGCCTTAGGTCCGGTTTTCCATCCGGCGTTGTGCTGGCCGCTGCCGGTTGGGGCTCGCCAGCGCCCCTTTGGGTCCGAACGAACCAGACGGCACCGACGACGGTGAGCACGCAGGCGACGTAGAAGTTCAGTCTGAGGCCGAAGATGTAATGGGCGGGGTCGACGCGCAGGGACTCCTCGAAGATGCGGAAGGCCGAGTAGCCGGTGACGTAGAGGGCGAAGAGGCCCGGCGGCTTGATCCGCCGATGATGTCCCAGCCAGACGAGGAACACCGCCAGACTGAGGTTCCAGATCAGCTCATAGAGGAAGGTGGGGTGGAAGGTCGCATACCCGGCGTAACCGGGGGGACGGTGGGCCGGAGAGATCTGGAGCGCCCAGGGAAGGTTTGTCGGGCCGCCGAACAGCTCCTGGTTGAAGTAGTTACCAATCCGGCCAACCGCCTGGCCAACCAAGAGCGCCGGGGCGGCGGCGTCCATGAAGGGGGCCGCACTCACTCCGGCGCGGCGCAGCCGCCAGAGGCCTACCGCAACGCCGAGGGCGACGCCACCCCAGATTCCCATGCCGCCGTCCCAGACAGCAAACGGCCCCCACCAGTGCGGTGGGACCAGGTTTGAGCTCGTCACATCGAAGTAGAGCCGACCGCCGATAAGCCCTGCCGGGAAGCTCCACATCGCGACGTCATAGACCAGCTCGCGGGAGCCGCCGATAGCCTCCCAGCGGCGAACGGTGATGATGATCGCGAGGGCCAAAGCGATCACGTACATCAGCCCGTAGACGTGGATTTCGAAGGGACCGAGCTGAAAGCTGCTGGACGATGGGCTGGGAATCGATGCGAGCATCGTGGAGATTGTCCCCGACTGCGACCTCAGCCCGGTGAGCTGAGGTCGGCAGCGAGGCCGGAGACGCCCTGACCGCCCTCAATCTCATAGCGGTTCAGTTCGTAGGGGCGGTCGCGACTTGCGTAGCCGGGTTGCTCGGTGACGGCTCCGGTGTAGCCAGCTGCCCGCACCGCGGCGATCGTCGCGCTGTCGTAGAGGCTCGACGGGTAGCAGAAGTTATTCGAGGGCACGTGGTAGGTGCGCTGTAGGAAGCGGCGCGAGCCGGCCACCTGGTAGGCGAGTTCGGCGCCGCTCATCGTGGTCAGGTCGGGATGGGTTGCCGAGTGCGAGTCGACCTCCCAGCCTTTGGCGATGATCGGCTTGATGTAGGGGGGGTGAGGTGTTCGACGGTGATCTCAAACAGCGTCGCCGGCCAGCCGTACCTGTCGAGCACCGAGGGGGCGAAGCGGACCTGCGGCGGGTAGCCGTTGTCGAAAGTGATCACGATCGGCTTCGGCGGCAGGGTCCCATGTTCATACCAGGCCTGCTCGACCTGATCGAGGGTGACGCCCTGGTAGCCGTTGCGGGCGAGCCAGGCCATCTCTTCGCGGAATTCGCGCGGGGAGACGTAGAGACCCGGGTAGGCCTCGGTTGGCGGCGCGGTGCCGAGCGCGTGGTAGACGAGGATCGGCACCGGGCCGGTGCGGGGCTTCCAGCCCGGTTGCGGCCGCGCGTTGCGGACGAGTTGCGAGGCGCGGTGGGCGCTCCGGTGGCCGGCTGAGGCGGCCGTCTTTGGAGCGCCTTTACCGGGGGTCTTGGCGCCACCACCGCTCTGCGCGGCGATTACCAGGACGACAGCGAGCGCCGCTGCGAAAAGCAGCGCCGCGGCCGCGACCAGGCGCCGACGCCGGGTTCGCCGTCCTCGCCGCGCTTCCGCGCGCCGCTGTTGTAGGCGATCGGGGGAGTAATCGTCCGTAGCGGCTCGCAGCCTAATTCCTCGGCGGGGGCTAAGAGCTTTCTAAGGCGGGATTTGCGCTCGCTTAGGGAATCGAACCCAGTATGCGGTCGATGGATGACCTCCACCGCCTCGAGGCAAAAGGGCTCGCCCGCGCGAAGATCCGGTCAAAGCGCCGACGCGTGCAAGAGATTCGGCGCCGCACGATCCGCGGGTCGCTGGCGCTGTTTGCGGTCGTTTGGGGAATCGTTTTCGGTCAGCTCGTCACCGGCAACGATCCCGCCCTCAGCCGCATCCACAGCAAGCTGCTCGCCTCAACGCACCACGTGAGCAAGGTCGTTGGCGTCGAAGAAGCTGTCCCCAGCGAAGTGGCCACTCCAAACGAAGAATCTGCCCATCCCGAAGAACCATCGCGAGCCGCAGAAGCCGAAGCGAGCCAGGTGCCCGCCCCGGTTCAGGCGCCGATCATCACCTCGGCATCGTGATCGCGGCGACCTCGACCTCAGTTGCTCCGCACCTCTTCTGGATCACCAGCCGCGCAGCCGGGATTGCGGCCCTGGTTCTTGCCAGCGCCGCAGTCGGCGCGGGCCTGCTGATCAGCGCCCGCGGCACTCCGCGCAGGGGTCTGGGCGGCGACGCCAAGGCGCTGCACGAGGCGCTTTCGATGGCGGCCCTGGTCGCGATCGCGGTGCACGGTCTTGCCCTGCTCGGGGACCACTACCTGCACCCCACCGTCCTCGACATCTCAATCCCGTTCACAGGTGGCTACCGTCCGCTCTGGACCGGGATCGGGATCGTCGCCGGCTGGGCGCTGGCCGCACTCGGGCTCTCCTATTACGCCCGCGCCTGGGTCGGGCAGTCGCGGTGGCGTTCCCTGCACCGCTTCACCGCCTTGTTCTGGGTACTCGGCATTGCCCACTCGATCGGCTCGGGCACCGATGCCGAACAACCCTGGTTCCTTTTTGTCCTCGTCCTCTCGGTCGCGCCCGCGATGATCCTGCTGCTCGGCAAACTGACCCGTTCTTCAGCTGCGGCTCAGCTCTCGACTTCGCGGTAGTGCTCGCGCCAGATCAGGCGGTAGACCCGCAGGTGGCGGGGCAGGGACCTGAGGCCGGGAATGAACGGTATGCAGATCAGGGCGAGGCTGAGCAGGCCCATGATGAGGAAGACCAACAGGTCCGCGTTTTCGGAGCTCTTGAACGGTTCGATCTGGTACCAGAACGTGTAGAGCCACAACCACACCTGCCCGGGGTAGCTGCCGGTCTCGTTCATCATGCCCCACTGCGTGCCGAGCAGGTGCTGGGCTTCGCCCCGTTTTTCGAAGTATCCGCCACCGGCTAGAAAGAGCAGCGGCTTGGTGTAGTTGGTCTCATAGAAGCGGTGGTTGCCGGCGACCAGAGCGCCGTCTAAGCCGCCGCTCTGGGCCAAACCAAGCAGCGAGCCCATCATCGTCGCAACTGGCCCGTAGCGCCCGGCGGGGAGGATCGGGACGCCGCGGAGGAAGCGAGCCCTCCCGACACCTTCTTCATAGGCCGCGCTCCAGGCTTCCTGGAGCTTGGGGGGCGCCGCTTGGTAGGTGGCAAGGGCGAGCTTCAGGCGGGGGTCGGCCGGGATCTCCTTCAGCGGGTCGATCACGTAGTCCTTCGCCGTGTCGATCGGGATGTGAACGCCGACCGCTTCCGCCGGCGAGATCGAGGCGACTTCCTGGGAAACCCCGGAGGTGTGGGTGTAGGGCGGGCCGTAGGTGGCGACGTCACTGGTGTAGTTCAACTCGGTGACCGCGGTGGCGAGAAAGTCGCCGGGTTCGGCCTTCGCCCAGCTCTGTATCGTCGTCGGCGGATCGTCGGGGGAGGAGAAGAGGATCGTGAGGATCACCACCAGCCCGACGACGATGAGGAGCGCGAGGACGAACTCCTTGACCAGGTCGTAGCGAACCCATGGTCCAGCCCAGGGCGCGGCGTCCTCCGCGGTAGACGGCGCTCGGCCGGCCTCGTTCACTGCGCGCTTTCTTGGGGCGAGGCCACCGGGGGGGCAGGGGAGCCGACCGCCTTCGGCTTGGCCGGGTATGGGGGCACCACTCCGTGGCGGCGCACGAGCAGCACGTGCGCGATCACCAAGATCACCACTGCCACCGGCAGCAGGATGACGTGGAAGGTGTACATCTGGCCGAAGTCTGCGACGTTGAAGAAGGCGCCGACGCCGATCGAGTTGATCCCGTCCTTGCCTTGGCTTGCGATCCACTGCGAATCGAAGTTCTGCTGGGAGAGGTAGCCGGTGAAGGCGGCACCGATCGCGACCAAAAACGTGACGGCGCCGGTCACCCAAGTGCGTGCGCGTCCACCCCGCCAAGCGCCCATGAAGAACTTCCCCCAGAGGTGGACGACCATCGCAAAGAAGAAGATCTCCACTGCCCAGAGGTGAATGCTGTTAAAGAAGTGGCCGACGCTGGAGACGTGCCACCATTCCGGACCCTTGAGGCCGAGGATCATCCCCGAGGCGACGACGATGATCAGCGCGGCGATCGTGACCACCCCGAAGACGTAGATCCACGATGAGACGTAGGAGGGCTGGCGGTCGGGGAGCAGCTTCTCCGGCGGCAGCGCGCCGACGGCGCGCTCGCGCACCCAGGTGGTCCACATCTGCCGCTCCTCGGGCGAGACGCCCCGCTCCTCGCCCTCGTTCACGGTACCCGCCGGTGCTTCGGGAAGGGCAGCAGGATCGCGGCGAGGAAGACGGCGATCATCAGCAAGATGACGATCACGTTCGCCACCGACATCTGGAAGAAATGCCAGTGCACGTAATGCGCTGGCTGGTTGAGGTTGAAGATCGCCCCCCTGATCACCGGCACTGCGGGTGCCATCGCTTTCGCCACCTCCTCCCGTCGACTGGTTGAGGCGACGCTACACCAAGGCTTCGAGTTGTCAACCCGCTCTACGGTAATCCCGCACTACTGTGCGGGAAACCCGTACACCGGCTCCCCGCTCTGGGATCAGCTTTCGGCGGCGCGACCGTTTTCCTCGTCGAAATCGGCAACGCCAGAGCTGGCGCTGGGCTGCTCGCGATGGCGGGCCGGCAGCGTTGCCTCGATCAATGTGCCGGCACCCGGCGTGCTTTTCACCTGCAAAGAGCCGCCCGCTATGGCCACCCGTTCGCGCATCCCGCGCAGGCCGAATCCAGCGGCGTCCTGGTCGGGGTCAAAGCCGCGTCCGCCATCCTCAATCTGGATCCGGATGGTCCCGTCACTCTCGGTCACGAGGACCGTCGCGGCTTCGGCCCCGGCGTGTTTGGCGACATTGTTTAGCCCCTCCTGGACCAAGCGGTACACCGCCTCCTCAACCTGATTGAGCAGGCGGGTCGGATGGCGAGCTGCCTCGTATGCGAGGTCGACTCGCAGCTCGACCGCGAGCCCCTCCGCCGAGATCCGCTCGACCAGGCCTTCGAGAGCCGCCGCCAGCCCCAGCTGGTCGAGCGTCGCCGGGCGCAGGTCGGCGATCAGGCGCCGCATCTCTGCAATCGTGTGGTCGACCCGCTCGATCGCCTCCGAAAGCAACTTGTCCATCTCGCCGTGGGCGCCGGCGCGGCGGGCGGTTGAGAGCAGGACCCGCAGCCCACCCATGCTCTGCAGCGCCTCGTCGTGCAACTCCCGAGCCCAGCGACCCCGCTCGCGCTCGGCCGCTTCGGTGTTGTTTCGCACCCTGTCTTCGGCCACCGATTGAGCGGTGCCCACTGCGGTCGCTGCGCTGGCCGCGAAGGCTTGTAGCACCTGCTCGCTCTCCGGACTGAACTCGGCCTCCTCGCCGAGCGGGTCAAGCGCCACCAGGACGCCGAGGGACTGGCCGCGGAAGAAGAGCGGCACCAGCAGCGCTCCGACCCCGGTTCCCTGGCTGCGGGGCTGGGACATCAGGTTGGCGCCAAGGTTGCGCAGACGCCCCGGTCGTCCGCTCTGCACTACTTGTCCCGGAGCCGAACCTGCGAGCGGAAGGCGCAGTTCAGGATCGAGGTCAAATTCCCCGGCCACGGCCGCGACGCGCAGCTCGCCGCGCTCCTCGAGCAAGATCAACAGCGAGCGCGCCTCGACAAGCGCTCGGCCGCGCTTGACGATTATCTCCAGGATGCGGTCGAGGTCGGTCTCCCCA
This sequence comes from uncultured Solirubrobacterales bacterium, assembly GCA_963722965.1. Taxonomy (GTDB): domain Bacteria; phylum Actinomycetota; class Thermoleophilia; order Solirubrobacterales; family 70-9; genus DATLSM01. The sequence continues at coordinate 17,502 of CAVROX010000014.1, forward strand.
CCGACGGCGCGAGCGATCTCGGTGGTCGCCTCAAGGCTGCGGACGGCGCGCTCGAGGTCGTCGCGTTGCGCCTCGACGTCGCGGTAAAGGTGGGCGTTGGAGACCGCGATGGCCGTCCACTCGGCGAGGATCAGCGCCGACTGCTGGTCGGCCTCCTCAAAGTCCCCGCCCGCCTTCTCGGAGAGGTAGAGGTTGCCCCAGGCCTCGCCGCGGATCACGATCGGCACGCCGAGGAAGCTGGTCATTGGCGGGTGGCCGGAGGGAAACCCGTAGGAGCGAGGGTGATCGCCGACGTTGTGCAGTCGCAGCGGGGCAGGGTCCTCAATCAACAACCCAAGTACCCCGCGCCCGCGCGGCAGGGCACCGATCGCCTCCCTGGTCTGCTGGTCGATGCCGCGGGTGATGAAGCGCTCCAGCTCGTGTCGCTTGGCGTCGAGCACGCCGACCGCCGCGTAGCGGGCGCCGGTCAGCTCGCAGGCCACCTCGAGCACCCGGCTGAGAACCGCCTCCAGGTCCAGCTCGGCCACCAGGGCGCGGCCGACATCGATCAGCTCGCGCAGCCTGCGCTCCTCGAGCGCACCGCTGTCGTTGGCGGCGGACCCCAACCTCAGCCGCCCAGATCCGCAGTCCAGGTCATCGACGCACTCCATGGTAGTCGCGGCCGGAACTCGGGCTCAATCCTCAATTTTGCCTGGCGCGAAGACGCAGTTGGGCGATCGGCTGAGCAATCGCGCGGGAAAACACGGATGGCGGCGCCCTGCGCAGGGGATTAGATGGGCGCCATGGACTCGATCGACGGTTCCCCAGGCGCCGGTAACCTCGGTGCTATGCCCGCCGCCGCAGGTCCCGCCGAGCAACCGGGTGCGGATAAGACGACGATCGTCCTTGCCGACGATCACACCGTCGTTCGCAGCGCCCTGCGGATGCTGCTTGAGGCCGAGCCTGACTTCGAGGTTGTCGCCGAGGCGGGTGATGCCGACACCGCGGTGCGCTATGTGCGCGGCCACAAGCCGACGGTCCTGATCCTCGACCTCAACATGCCCGGGCGCTCCAGCCTCGATGCGGTCCCGGACATCAAAGAGGCCTCGCCGGGAACCGAGATCGTCGTCCTGACGATGCAAAACGAGCCGGCCTTCGCCCGCAAGGCCTTGCAGGCCGGCGTCCGCGGATATGTGCTGAAGGAGGCTGCCGATGCCGAGCTGGTGCAGGCCGTACGCAGCGCCGCCGCCGGCGACACCTACCTGCAGCCGGCGCTCGGCGCCCGGTTGGTGTCTGAGCCCGACTCGCAGACCGGCGATGGGCTCAGCGAGCGCGAGCGCGAGGTTCTGCGCCTGATCGCGCTGGGGCACACCAACGCCGAGATCGCAGAGCAGCTGTACCTGAGCATCCGCACGGTGGAGAGTCACCGCGCCCACATCCAGCAGAAGCTGCGACTTTCAGGCCGCGCCGAGCTGGTTCGCTACGCGCTCGAACGTGGCATGGTTGAGACCTGAGCGCCGCGGATGACGAGTCTCAGCGGGCCCGATCGAGCAGCAGCCGACGCTCGGCGGCGGCGATCAGGCGGCGGGCGCGGTCGACGGCGTCGATGTTGACCGAGATCGCGTCGATCCCGGCGCCGACGAGGAGGTCGGCGTACTCGGGATGCACCGAGGGCGCCTGACCGCAGATCGACGTCTGCAGACCAAGCTCGCGGGCGCGGTGGAGCAGCTCGGTGATGTAATCGGTGACCGCGCTGTCGCGCTCGTCGAATACCTCGGCGACCAGCTCGGAGTCGCGGTCTGCGCCGAGGACGAGCTGGGTCAGGTCGTTTGAGCCGATCGAGATCCCGGCGACGCCGAGCTCTGCGTAGCGGCCCAGGTGGAAGAGCACCGACGGAACCTCGGCCATGACCCAGAGCTCAAATCCCGGCCGCGAGAGCAGCCCTGCGGCATCCAACTCGCGGTGGCATGCGACCAGCTCGCGCGGGGTGCGCACGAACGGCAGCATCAGGTGGAAATTGTCGTGGCCCTCCTCCCAGACGCGGCCGATCGCCTCCAGCTCGAGGCGCAGCAGGTCGGGTTCGCGCATATAGCGCAGAGCTCCGCGGTAACCGATCATCGGGTTTGCCTCCTCGGGCTCAAAGCGCTCGCCGCCCTCGAGGCCGCGGAACTCGTTGGTGCGAAAGTCGATCGTTCGGTAGGTGATTGGGCGCGGGGCGAAAGCGGCGGCGAACTCGGTCAGCGAGGCCGCCATTCGCTCGACGAACCGCCCGCTCTCGCCGCGCTCCAAAAGCGCCCGCGGGTGGACGCCGCCAAGCGCCTCGACAACCATCAGCTCAGCGCGCAGCAGCCCGACTCCATCGACTTCGAGGCCGGCGACGCGCTCCAGCTGGGAGGGCTCAGAGAGGTTGACCAGAAGCTTGGTTCCGGTGACCGGGCCGGCGGGCTCGCCGCGGCTTGCCGACGCTGGCCTCGGAGGTGGCCGGTCGGGGACGGTAGCGCCCTCGGTGACGACTCCCGGGTCGGCATCGACGGTAACCAGCTCGCCGTCGCGCAGGACTTTGGTCGCCTCGGCTGTGCCGACCACGCATGGGATGCCGAGCTCGCGGGAGACGATCGCCGCGTGGCAGGTCATGCCGCCGGAGTCGGTCACGATCGCAGCCGCCCTGCGCATCAGCGGCACCCAGTCGGGAGCGGTCATGTGGGTGACAAGAACCTCGCCCTCGGCGAGCTCCCCAGAGCCCTCGAGCGAGGCGATGATCCGCACCGGCCCGGAGGCGACGCCGGGCGCTGCGCCAAGCCCGCGGACCAGCTCGGCGCCGCGTTCGGTCTGCGGCTCAGCGGGGCCTTTGCCGCCGGCCGCGGTGACCGGGCGCGATTGCAGCATCCAGATCTCCCCGGAGCGGTCGATCGCCCACTCGGTGTCCTGGGGGGCGCCGTAATGGTTCTCGATCCGCAGGCCGAGCTCGGCGATCCGTCCCACCTCCTCGTCGTCGAGCACTGGCTGCTCTGACTCGCGCTCGCCCAGCGTGCGAGTGGTGGTGCCGCCGCCGGCAAGCGGCTCGATTGTCAGCTCCTTGCGGCGCACTTCGCGGCGCTCGATCGTCAGCCTGTCCTTGCTGACCACGTAGCGATCCGGCGAGACCGACCCCGAGACGACCGACTCGCCGAGACCGAAGGCGCCCTCAATCACCAGCCTGTCGGCTGCCCCGGTGGCGGGATCGATTGTGAACATCACCCCGGCGCAGGCCGCCTCGATCTGGCGCTGGACGACGACCGCGATGTCCATGTCAGCCTGGCCGAAGCCGCGCTTTGCCCGGTAGTAGACGGTCCGTCCGCCGAACAGCGAAGACCAGCAGCGACGGACGGCGCCGAGCACCGCGTCTGAGCCGCGCACGTTCAAGAGGGTCTCGTTCATGCCGGCAAAGGAGGCCGATTCGGTGTCCTCCGCGGTGGCGGAGGAGCGCACCGCGACCGCGGTCTCAGGGTCCTCGCCGGCCAGCCGGCCGTAGGCCTCCTCGATCGCCGCGGAGAGCCACTCTGGAACCGGCTCGGCCTCGACCATTGCCCGGACCTCGCTCGCGGCGCTCTCCAGAGCGGCGGTGTCCTCGACATCCACCGCAGCCAGGCGCGCGCCGATCCGGTCACGCAGGCCGCCCTGCTCGCAAAACGCGGCGTAGGCCGGGGCACCGATGACGAAGCCGGGGGGAACGGGAAAGCTGGCTGCGGTCAACTCGCCAAGGTTTGCCCCCTTGCCGCCCGCGTAGGCGACGTCGGCTCGCGAAAGGCTTTCGAAATCGCGCACCGGGTCAGCGGACGCTGCCGTTGAGCTAGCCCAATCGGTTTGCGGGGGGGATCCGGAGTCGACCATCCAGACGACCTTATTGCGATTTGGGGCGTCCCGCCATCCGTGCCCAACACTGCTTAGGATTGTGGAGGTCTACGGATTGAGCAGCGTTTCCTGCGTCCGGGGCTCGGGGGTCCCGGCTGGGAGCTCCAACTCATCGGGCCGCGGGGCATAGCGCTCGGCGGCCGGAACGCGGTTGAGTGCGATCGCTCCGATCGAGGCCGCGAGGAAGCAGGCGATCCCGCCGATCGCCAGCCCGTAGCGGGGGCCGAGGTACTCGCTGACAGCACCGATGATCGGACCGCCGATCGGGGTGCTGCCGAGGAAGGTCACCGACCAGAGGGCCATCACCCGACCGCGCAGGCGGGGCGCGCTGCTGAGCTGCAGGGTGCTGTTGCCGGTTGCCAGGAAGGAGGTGCTGGCGAAGCCGACAATTGGCAATACGGCCAGCTCCACCGCGAGGGTGGGCGCGAGGGCGGCGCCGAAGATTGCAGTGCCGAAGCAGGCGGCGGCGACGGTGAGTGGAAGCAGACCGGTCCGATCGCGCGTCGCCACGTAGAGCCCACCTGCGACCGCCCCGATTGCCATCGCGGCGGTCATGAAGCCGTAGGTCTCGGCCCCGCCGTGCAGGGAGACGCGAGCAAACAGTGGCAGTGCGACCTGGAACTCATAGGCGAGGGTGCCGATCAGGGCCATCATCGCTAGCGGCACCAGTAGGCCGATGGTGCGGCCCACGTAGCGCAGCCCCTCGCGCAGCTGACCGCGCTCCCGCGCCACCGGCTCGGTCGGGCGCAGGTCGGCGACCCGCATCAGGGAGAGGGCGATGAGCACGGCGAGGAAGCTGGCGGAGTTGATCAAAAAGCAGATCCCGACTCCGACGGTGGCGATCAGGGCGCCCGCCAGCGCCGGCCCCACCGCCCGTGATGCGTTGACCATCGCGCTGTTGAGGCTGACCGCGTTCTGCACCCGGACACCGCCGACCATCTCGATCACGAAGGACTGCCGGGTCGGGTTGTCGAGAGAGTTGACGCAGCCAAACAGGACGGCGATGGCGAAGATCATCCACAGCTGGACGGAGTGGGTAACCGTCAGTAACCCGAGCAACAGGGCGAGTAGTGCCATCGCTGACTGGGTAAAGAGGAGGAGGTGGCGCTTGTTCAACCGGTCTGCGACGAGGCCCGCGTAGGCGCCCAGGACCAGCACCGGAAGAAACTGTGCCGCGACAACCAGGCCGAGCAGGGTTCCCGAGCCGGTGATTTCCAACACCAGCCAGACGAGCGCGACCGACTGCATCCAAGTCCCGACCAGGCTGACCGCCTGGCCGGTGAAGTAGAGGCGGAAGTTGGGCACGCGCAGCGCCTCAAACAGCGTGGAGGTTGTCTTGGCCGGTGTCGGGCCGCCCGTGCCTGGAATCTCGCGGGGTGCGATCGGCCAAAGATTGCAGGATGGGATCGGCTCAGGTGCGGCGGTTGCGGTCTGAGGGAAAGCCGCGCCAACCCTGCGCATTTCCACGGATGGCAGCGACGCCGCCCGGTGATGGAGTCCCGCTGGAGCCGGTAGCCCCAATACGCAAGCCGAGGAGAGAAAGATGGCGACGATCGAAAAGGCACATGCATTCGAGGCGCCGGGTAGCCCCGAGAGCCCGGTCGAGGTCAAGGAGCGCTACGACAACTTCATCGGCGGTGGCTGGGTGGCGCCCAGCGCCGGCCGCTATCGCGACAACCTGACGCCGGTCACCGGGGAGCCATTCGCCAGCGTCGCCGAGTCGACGGCCGATGACATCGAGCTGGCGCTCGACGCCGCCCACGCTGCCAAGCAGGCCTGGGGGGAGACCTCGCCGCCCGAACGCGCCGAGGTCCTCAACGCGATGGCCGATGCGATCGAAGACAACCTGCAGATGCTGGCGATCGCCGAGAGTTGGGACAACGGCAAGCCCGTGCGCGAGACCCTCGCTGCCGATCTGCCGTTGGTGATCGACCACCTGCGCTACTTCGCCGGCGCTGCCCGCGCCGAGGAGGGACGGATCTCAGAGATCGACAAGGACACCGTCGCCTACCACTTCCACGAGCCCCTCGGTGTGGTCGGTCAGATCATTCCCTTCAACTTCCCCCTGCTGATGGCGGCCTGGAAGATCGCCCCGGCGCTCGCCGCCGGCAACTGCACCGTGGTCAAGCCGGCCAGTCCGACGCCGTGGTCGATCCTGAAGCTGGCCGAGGTGGTCGGTGAGATCGTTCCGGCGGGCGTGCTCAACGTCGTCAACGGGCCGGGCTCGGAGGTCGGCATGGCACTTGCCTCCAACCGCAGGATCGCCAAGGTCGCCTTCACCGGGGAGACCGTCACCGGCCGGCTGATCATGCAGTACGCGGCCCAGAACATCATCCCCTCGACCACCGAGCTGGGCGGCAAGTCCCCCAACGTCTTCTTTGAGGACGTCTTGGCCGCAGACGACGAGTTCCTCGACAAGGCGATCGAGGGCTTCGTCCTCTACGCCTTCAACAAGGGCGAGGTCTGCACCTGCCCCTCGCGCGCCCTGATCCAGGAGTCGATTTACGACGAGTTCATGGAGCGGGTCCTGGAGCGGGTGCGGGCGATCGTGCAGGGCAACCCGCTCGAGCCGGCGACGATGATGGGACCGCAGGTCTCGGCGTCGCAGCTGGAAAAGGTCGAGGGCTACGTTCAGATCGGCATCGACGAGGGTGCGGAGCTGCTGACCGGCGGTCACCGCCCCGACCTCGACGGCGAGCTGGCCGGCGGCTACTACTTCGAGCCGACCGTGCTCAAGGGAACCAACGACATGCGTGTCTTCCAGGAGGAGATCTTCGGGCCCGTTGTCTCCGTCACGACGTTCACCGATGAGGCAGAGGCGTTGAGCATCGCCAATGACACCCTCTACGGCCTTGGCGCCGGGGTCTGGACCCGCGACGGATCCCGTGCATTCCGGGTCGGGCGCGGGATCGAAGCCGGTCGGGTTTGGACCAACTGCTATCACCAGTATCCAGCCCACGCGGCCTTCGGCGGCTACAAGATCTCCGGCGTCGGCCGCGAGAACCACCGGATGATGCTCGACCACTACTCCCAGACCAAGTGCCTGCTGGTCAGCTATGACCGCAAGCCGCTGGGCTTCTTCTAGGAGCTATCTCAGTGGGGGAGGTCAGAGCAACAGCTGCGGCCGAAGCGGTGATCGAGCGGTTGCGTGAAAAGCACGGGCCGCTCGTCATCCACCAGTCCGGCGGTTGCTGCGAGGGCAGCGCCGCGATGTGCCTGCGCGCGAGCGATCTGCCGCCCGGACCAAACGACTTGCGGCTGGGGACTCTCGCCGGCGCCCCATTTGTCGTCGACCGCGAGATGTACCGGCGCTGGCGCCAGCCGGATTTCTGCATCGACGTGCTCCCTGGAGCCGCCGAGAGCTTTTCTCTGGAGGGCGGAGAGGGGGTCCATTTCATCAATTCTGACTCCAACCGAACGAAAGGCGAGCGATGGCGGCGACGATGAAGGCGGCGGTGTTCGAGGGCCACGAGCGGATCGTGCTGGAGGAGAAGCCGATGCCCAGCTGCGGGCCAAGTGAGGCGATCGTCAAGGTCTCGCTGACCACGATCTGCGGGACCGACGTCCATATCTGGCGCGAGGAGTATCCGGTCGAGCAGGGCCGCATCGTCGGCCATGAGCCGGTTGGGACGATCCACCAGCTCGGCGAGGCGGTCTCCGGATACGAGGTCGGTGAACGGGTGCTGGTTGGCGCGATCACCCCCTGCGGTACCTGCTTTTACTGCCAATCCCACAGCGAGTCGCAGTGCTCGGGCTATGCGGAGGAGTGGGAGATGATCGGCGCCTGGCGCCTCGGCAACGCGATCGACGGCGTTCAGGCTGAGTACTTCCGCGTCCCCTACGCACAGGCGAACCTGGCAAAGATCCCAGACGACCTCGCCGACGAGCAGTGCGTTCTGCTCGCCGACATCGCTTCGACCGGGATCTCAGCGGCTGAGACCGCAGATGTCCGCATCGGCCAGACGGTTGCGGTCTTCGCTCAGGGTCCGATCGGTCTGTGCGCAACCGCGGGCGCCCGCCTGATGGGCGCCTCCCTGGTGATCGGCGTCGACCGGATCGAGGGGCGGCTCAACCTTTCCCGGCGGATGGGCGCTGATCAGACGATCGACTTCACCGAAGAAGATCCGGTGGCGGCGATCAAGCGGTTGACCGAAGGCCGCGGCGTCGATGTGGCGATCGAGGCGCTGGGTACCCAGCAGACCTTCGAGTCCTGCCTCGCTGCGACTCGGCCTGGCGGGATCGTCTCCAGCCTGGGCGTGTACGGGGGCAAGCTGGAGGTGCCACTGGAGCCCTTTGTCTACGGGATCGGTGACAAGAAGATCCTCACCACACTCTGTCCCGGTGGCAAGGAGCGGATGCGCAAGCTGATGGAGCTGGTGCGCCATGGACGGCTTGACCTCTCGCCGCTGATCACTCACCGCTTCTCGCTCGATCAGATCGAGGATGCCTACGATCTCTTCGGCAACCAGCGCGAGGGCGTTGTCAAGGTCGCGCTGACGCCCTGAGGATCGCGACGATGCTTCCCAAGCAGACCGAGGATCTTGACTTCCGCTTTGCCGACCGGCGGGACGCCGGCCGCCAGCTGGCAGAGCAGCTGGTGCCGCTGGCGGACGAGCACCCGGTCATCATCGCGCTGCCCCGCGGTGGCGTGCCGGTGGCCAGAGAGGTCGCGGTGGCACTGGCAGCGCCGCTGGACATCCTCGCGGTTCGCAAGCTGGGCGCCCCCCACAACCCCGAGTACGGCATCGGTGCGGTTGCCGAGGACGGGACCCGGCTGATCGACGCCGAGGCGGTGGCCGGCCTGGGAATCAGCGGTGGGGTGCTCGAGAAGATCATCGACCGCGAGACCGCCGAGCTGCGCCGCCGCGTCCGCCTCTACCGCGACGACCGCCCGCCGCTGGACCTCAAGGGTCGTACCGTGATCGTCGTCGACGACGGCATCGCTACCGGAGTTACCGACACCGCGGCGCTGCGCGCGCTGCGCCGGCAGGCGCCACGGCGAACCGTCCTCGCGGTGCCCGTCTGCGCGCCGGACACGGTCCGGCGCCTGCGCGGAGAGGCAGACGATGTCGTCTGCCTGCTGGTGCCACCGCTGCTTTATGGGGTCGGCCAGTGGTACCGCGACTTCTCACAGGTCTCCGACGCGGAGGTCGTGGCGGTGTTGGGGGAATTCCACAATGCCGCGCCTGAGCTGCGCGCGGGGCGGGGAAGTCGCGGCAGGGGGCAGGGATGAGCCGCGGCAGCATTCGCATCGGCCGGCTCGCCGGCATCCCGATCGGGGTGCAGCCGCTGTGGGTGGTGATCGTCGCGCTGATCACCTGGTCGCTGGGTGCCGCCTACTACCCCGAACAGGTCTCCGGCATCGCTCCCGGGCTCTCCTATGCCCTCGGCCTGCTCAGCGCCCTGCTCCTCTTTGCCAGCATCCTTCTCCACGAGCTGGGTCACGCGATCGTCGCGCGCCGCCGCGGGGTCGCGATCGAGGAGATCGACCTCTGGCTGCTGGGCGGCGTCTCCCGGATGAAGGGTTACCCGAAGACCGCCGGGGATGAGCTGCGCTTCGCGATCGCCGGCCCCGCCGTCACCTTGGTGATCGCCGCCGCCTTCGGTGCGATCGCGCTGGCCCTGCCGCCCTCGTCCCCCGCCGCGCTGCGGGCGGTCGTCGAATACCAGGTGCTGATCAACTGCGCGATCCTCGTTTTCAACCTCTTGCCCGCCTTTCCCCTTGACGGGGGCCGCGTTGCCCGGGCGCTGATCTGGGCCCGGGTCGGTGACCTCTCTCGGGCCACCGCGACCGCTGCCGGCATCGGACGCATCTTCGGCTACGGGATGATCGGGATTGGACTGCTCGCCACGCTGGGTGGGGCCTTTGGCGGGATCTGGCTCGCCCTGATCGGCGTGTTTGTGATCTTCGCCGCCAAAGCCGAAGAGGGAGGACTGCGGGTCCGCACCGCCTTCGCCGGCCGCGAGGCGGGGCGGTTCATGTCGTTTCCGGCGGTCAGCGTAGCGGCTGAGGCGAGCATCGAGGAAGCTGTCGAGGACCGCTTCGTCCGGTACCGCTACTCCGCCTTTCCGGTGCTCGATCAGGGAAGGCCGGTGGGGCTAATCGACCTGCATGCAGTCGATCGCGTCCCGCCGCATCGCCGGGCCAAGGTCACGGTCGGCGAGGTGGCCGTCGTTGACCCCGATCTGATCGTCGATCAGCACCAAGACGTCGCCGAGCTGCTGGAGCGTCCCGCCTTCCAGCGCGTCGGGCGGGCGGTGGTGCTCACACCCGGCAACGACGTCGGGATCCTCTCGATCACCGACGTCAACCGTGCCCTGCGGGCGTTTGACCTGACGAAGGCCCCTCCCGCGGTGGAGGCCCGCTCGGCCTGAGCGCCGCCTCACCGTTGGAGACGGTCTCGCTGGCGAGTTCCCGCCGCAGCAGTGCGAGGCCGAGCAGGCCGCCGAGGCCGGGGACCCAGAAGGCGATCGCGTGGTATGCCAATACCGCCGCGGCCGCGTGAACCGGCGCGATGCCGTAGATGACGAGGGTCGCGACAAGGCCGCCGTCGAGCACCCCAACCCCACCGGGGACGGGGATCAGGTTGGCGAGGTAACCGATGATGTAGGCGAGGGTGAGGGGCGCCAGCGGCGGGCGGTCGCCGAGGGCGGCGAACATCGCCCAGAGGACGGAGATGTCAAAGACCAGGTAGCCGATCGACCCCAAAAGGCGCCAACTTGGTCTTCGCAGTGCGTACTCTGCCTCGCGGATCCCGGCGAGGAGGTCGCTGATCCAGGCCGGGCCGCCGGGTCGGGAGGTCCGCAGCGATCGGCGAGCGGGCAGCGCGAGCACGACCCCCGTCACCAGGCAGCCGGCGAAAATCGGCGACGCCGCCCGCAGGAAGTCCTCCGGGCCCGCGGAGACCCCGCTGACCAGGAGCGCTCCGGCGAGGACCATCGCGGCGACGCTGGCGGCGCTGGTGATGAAAAACAGGGCGCTGGAGCGCTGGAGGATCGAGCGGGTGGACATTCCCGCGAGGTGCATCAACCAGCCGCCGATGGCGAGGCCGCCGATCCCGCCCGCCGGCAGCAGCACCCCGGTGGCCATCTCAGTCCACGCCAGCCTGCGCGCCGGGTGGGCTTGGAGGGGTGCGAAGAAGAGCCGGAAGACGACGACGAAGCTCGCGCAGGAGGCCAGCTCGAGTGCGATCCCCACCGCGACCCAGCCGGGGTTCATGTGGTCGATTGCCCGCAGCACTTCGCGCAGCGGCGGGATCGCGAGCAGCAGTCCGAGCAAGAGGACCCCAAGCAAAACCGCCATGACCAGGCGGCGCACGACGCCCCGCCGGTCGATAGGCGGAGCTTCCCCGGCTACCGTGGCGCGCTCCCTTCGTCGTCGCTTGGCGATTGGGCGACGCTACCGATTGGGCTCGCTGTCTCAGCGGCCGGGGAGCTGGGAGAGCCAGGGGCTGGCGAGCGAGAGCGTCGCCAAGGCCAGCACCAGGCCAGCCAGCAAAGAGGCGCACAGCAGCGATATCCGCAGACCCGAGCCCGCCAGGGCCGCCTCGCGGCCGCCCACCCTGCGCCAGTCTCCGATCGCCAGCCGCGGTAACTCGAAGATGTGTCCCAGTACGTGGGCGCTCATCAGCACAAACCAGAGGATGAAGCTCGCCTTGTGCAGGAATCTGATCGGACTGCCAGCCCCCGGACCTTCGATCAGCAGCATGACACCGGTTCCAAACAGCGCCACGGTGGCGAGGATGACCGCTGGCCCGAGTAGCCGCATCGGTCTGGGCGGTGGGCCCTTGCGACGGTAGCGGGCATCGCCTGCGTAGTAGCGGGTAAAGCGCCAGCCCGTGCTGGCGAGCTTGACCAAAACCGGCCCGATCAGGAGCATGCCGATGAAGATGTGGGGGCCACGCAACCTGCCAATCAGCGGGATCGTCAGCCCCTCTGCGGCGAGCAGGACGAGCAGGATTGCCGCCGCGCCGCCGGTGATGCGCGAGTTTCCCTCGACACCGTCGTGGACCTCGACCGTGCCCTGGCTGTACATCGGGGCGATGCTGAGCGTGCGCGCTTACGCGCGGCTAACGCCGGGATGAGAGCTCTCTAATGGTGGTCTGAACGAGGGTTTAGGCCAGCTGAAGAAAGTGCGCTCGATGTCTGTCTCTCCGGCCAAGGCGCTTTTCCCCCTGCGCCTCTTCCTCGGCGTCACGTTCACCTACGCGGGAATCCAAAAGCTGAGCGATCCCGGCTTCCTGCACCCTGGCGCGCCGACCTACATTGGCACCCAGCTACACGGCTTTGCCACCGGCACGCCGGGAGGCTTCATCCTGCGCACCTTTGCCTTGCCTCACCCCGAACTGGCGGGCATCGGAGTAGCGATCGCCGAGATCCTGATCGGAATGCTGGCCACCGCCGGGCTCTTCACCCAGGCTGCTGCCGCATGCGGGATGGCATTGAACTTCCTGCTTTTCCTCACCGCGAGCTGGCACACCACGCCCTACTTCCTCGGTCCCGACCTCGTCTTCTCATTCGCCTGGCTGCCGTTCGTGCTGGCCGGAGCGAGCGGGCAGCCGGCCCTCGACAATGTCCTCAGCCGGCCCCGGGCGGGGGTGGCCCGGCGCACCCAGCTGGGTCCGGCCGGGGAGGGGGCAGCTGGTGAGGTGCTCGCCACCTCGACTCGCCGCGTGTTGCTGGCCGAGTTTGCCGGTATGGCGGCTGCGATCGCCGCGGTCTCGGCCCTGGCCAAGGGGACCTACTCCGGGCCGCATTCGTTGGCCGGGCGCTCGTCGGCGCGGTCGGGTGGGTCGCCGGCCGGTGGCGCCGGCGCCGGCAGGCACTCATCCGCGCTGCCTTCGGGCGCGGTCAAACTCCGACCGGCCAACCGGTTGGCCAGCGGGCAGGCCGTCACCTACAGCGACCCCGCCGACGGTTCGCCCGACATCCTGATCCGCGAGTCCGATGGCGGCCTCAAGGCATTCAGCGCCGTCTGCACCCACGCCGGTTGCACTGTCGGCTACGAAGGCGGGGTGATCGTCTGTCCCTGCCACGGCGGCGAGTACAGCGCCGAAACTGGAGAAGTGATCGCCGGCCCGCCACCCAGCGGTCTGGCGCCGAAGAAGGTTCTGGAAGCGGGCGGGGAGATCTACGCCCTGCCGAGTTAGGCAACCTGCGCTGCGAAGCCGCTCAGCTCAAAGGCGACCCGCGCCCCCCCCAATGGCGAGTCCTCCACCCAGATCCGCCCACCGTGCAACTCGACGATCGAGCGGGCGATCGCCAGCCCCAGCCCACTGCCACCCGAACCGCGATCCCGTCCCCGCTCGCTGCGGTGGAAGCGGTCAAAGACCCGCTCGCGTTCGCCGCGGTCGATCCCCGGACCGTCGTCGTCAACGCGAATCGTCAGCCGCGCGCCGCGCGCCTCAGCAGATAGCGCCACCCGACCGCTTGGACCGGCATGGCGGCGAGCGTTGGCCAGCAGGTTGCGGATCACCTGGGTCAACTGATCGGCGTCGGCGCGCAGGGACCCGGCGGGCAGCCGACCGACCTCCACCTCCCCGAGCGAGTTGTCCTCGACGAGCTCAAGCAAAAAGAGCGAGAGGGGGATTTCGCGTCGATGCAGCGGGGCCTGCTCGTCAAGGCGGGCGAGGGTGAGGAGGTCCTCGACAAGTCGCTCGATCCGCGCCATCTCGGTCAGCACGACGGCCTCGACCCTCCTTATCTCCGCGGCGCCGGGATGCTCGCTGCGGGCCAGCACCTCAAGCTGCCCGCGGATCGCGGTAAGCGGCGTGCGCAGCTCGTGGGAGGCATCAGAGACGAACTGGCGCTGGCGAGAGAAGGCGCCCTCGAGTCGCTCCAGCATGCGGTCGAAGGCCTCGGCGAGGGTCCGAACCTCAACCGCAGCTCCCCCCTCCGGGCCGATCCGGGGCGTCAGGTCGCCGGCGCCGACCGCGGTTGCGGTCGCGGCCATGCGCCGCAGCGGCGCAGCGGTGCGGGCGGCGAGCAGGTAGCCGGCGAGCAGCGCGGCGCCGAGGGTGAGGGCGGCGGTGATCAGAAATGTGCGCCCAACCTCGGCCTGGGCCTCCTCGATCGGTGACAGCGTCGATCTGTCGCCGTGGTCTGTGTCACCCGATCTCCCGGGCGGGCCGGCGGCCTCGCGCTGCTCCTCGTTTCTGATCACCGTCGACTCGTCGTTCATCTCGTGGCGGACGAACCCGTACAGCACCCCGAAGGCGGCGAGGACGATCGCGGCGATCGAGAGCGCAAGCCTGCCGCGCAGGCCCAGGCGCCGCCAGGAGCCCGTCATCCCCGCTCGGCCAGCCGGTAGCCGACCGAGCGCACGGTCTCGATCGGCGCCGGCGAGTTAGGCAGGGCGAGCCGCCGTCGCAGGTAGCCGATGTAGACCTGGACGACGTTGGTGCCCGGGTCGTGGTCATAACCCCAAACGGCGGAGAGGATCTCGCGGTGCGTGCAGACCTGACCGCTGTGGCGCATCAGGTAGGCAAGCAGCGCGGACTCGCGCTCGGGCAAGCGAACCGAGAGCCCGTTGCGATCGGCCCGCCGCGCCAGCAGGTCGAGCCGTATGCCCCCCGCCTCCAGTGTCGTTGCTGTCGCCTCGCTACCGGGGTGGCGCAGGTGGGCCCTGATCCGAGCCGCAAGCTCCTCGAAGGAGAACGGCTTGGTCATGTAGTCGGTGGCGCCATTGTCCAGACCCTCCACCCGGTCCCCGATCTCCCCCTTTGCGGTGAGCACGATTACCGGCAGAGCCGGCATGGCGCGGCGGATCGACTCCAGGACGTCCATGCCGTCGCGCTCGGGCAGCATCCGGTCGAGGACCACCAGGTCGACGGCACGGGCGAGGGCCAGGCGCTCGCCCTCGACGCCGTCGCGGGCGGTGAGGACGGTGTAGCCCTCGGCCTCGAGTCCGCGCTCAAGGAAGTCGGCGATCGCCGCTTCGTCCTCGACGACCAGAATCTCCACCCTCTCGATGCTAGCCCTCGCCACAGCCTGGCGTTTGGCGCGACCCCGCGGCTCAACCCTCCTCGGCGAGGATCGCGTAGATCTTGCGACGAGTCTCATCGAGCAGTTCGCGGACCCGCTTCTGCTGTCCGTGATCGGCTGCCGTGAAGGCCTGGCGGATCGCGTGGTGCAGCTTCTTCATCGAGGCGGCGAGCTGGATCTGCTCCGGCGCAGCGTCGGCGCGGACCGCGTCCCAGGGGGTTGTCTCGGTCGCCTTCTCGGCCTGCTCGTCGGCGCCCGCATCGGTGAGCGCGAAACGGCGCTTGCCCTCGATCTCTTGGCCGCTGATCAAACCCTCGTCCTCGAGCAGTTGCAGGGTCGGGTAGATCGATCCGGCGCTCGGGGCCCAGGCTCCGTCGGTGCGCGCCTCGATCTCTTTGATCATCTCGTAGCCGTGCATCGGCCGCTCCGCGAGCAAGGCCAAGACCGCGGCCCGAACGTCGCCTCGCCTTGCCCGGGGACCGCCCCGACCGCGGCCGTAGCGAACGGCCCGGCTGCGGGCGAACTCCTCCTGTCGCGGGACGCCGGCAGCTCTTGGATTGCATCTGTGGTGCATCGGTTGGTCCTTTCTGTTTTGAACTAACGCGATATATCGTAACGTATCGCCCTACGCTGCTCCAGCGATCGTACGTGCACGGCGATCGCCGCGATCGGAAAGCTCAGCCGGGAGCGGGCGAGGCGCCTTGAAGCCAGCTCGCGCTCCTCGCGGCTGACCGAGGAGCGATCGAAATCGCGGGCGGGAATGACCTGATCGCAAGCCAGATTTCTAGCCCGACCACCCCCGAGGGCATCGCAGTTGTGCTCGCCAAGGTCATTCTGGGCGACAATGCGCCCCCGACCAACAGGAGATTGGAGATCGCACGATGACAAGTAGGGAGGGTCCAATCGAGGAGAGCCGCGCCCGCGAGCTGTTGGGACGCGAACGCGAGCGGATCGAGGACTCGCTCGCCGCGCGAGAGCAGATCCTCGCGGCTGAGATCGATGAGATCGACGCTTACACCGACGCGCTCGACGCGGGCGAGCTGATCGAGGAGGAGGAGGTCGACGACGCCCTCCTCGCGCAGCTGCGGGCAGAGCTTGAGGCGGTCGAACGCGCGGAGAAGCGGCTCGAGGAAGGCGGCTACGGCTTCTCGGTCGACAGCGGCGAGCCGATCTCCGCTGAGCGCCTCGAGGCGGTTCCCTGGGCCGAGCGCACCGCTGAGGAGCAGGAGCGCTATGAACGGAGCCACGGCCGCGCGCTGTAGGCGCTCTCGCTCCGTCTGATTACAACTGCCAGTAATGGCCGACGTGGGCTGCGGCCCGCGACGTGAGCAGTGCCTCGGGCGCCGCAGAACTCGCCACGCCCTCGCCGGCGAGGGCCGCAAGCGTCCCAGCAACGCTTTTTGCCAGCGCCGTCGGTTCGTAGCCGCCCTCCAGCACAGCCCCGACAGGGATCCCCTGGCTCCTGGCCAGGTCGCGGACATGGCGGGCCATCTCGGCAAAGGACCCCGTTTGCAGCCGGCAGTCGGCTAAAGGGTTGTCCGCGTGGGCGTCAAAGCCGGCGGAAATCAAGACCAGCTCGGGCCCGAACTCAGCGGCAGCCGGTAGCACTATGTGCTCGAGCAGCGAAAGCCACAGCTGCTCGTCGGAGCCGGCCGGCACCGGCAGATTGATCGTGTAGCCCTCGCCGGGACCGGAGCCGGCATCGCCGATTGGACCGGTGCCCGGATAGATCCCGGCCTGGTGGATGCTGGCGAAGAGCACGTCAGAGCGGTGGCGGAAGGCCTCCGCCGTGCCGTTGCCGTGGTGGACGTCCCAGTCCAAGACGAATACCCGCTGGACGCCCAGCACGCGGATTGCGAGCTCCGCGGCGAGGGCGACATTGTTAAAGAGGCAGAAGCCCATAGCCCGGCCGGGTTCGGCATGGTGGCCGGGGGGCCGCACCGCGCAAAAGCCAAACTGGCCATCGCCGGCGAGGAGCGAACGGGTCATCTCCAAGGCTCCGCCCGCGGCGTGCAGGGCGGCGTGGAAGGAGGCCTCACCGACGAAGGTGTCGGCATCGATGGTGCCGCCGCCGGCCAGGCAGAGGTCGCGGATCCCCTCCACCTGGCGGGCCGTGTGCACGAGCTCAAGCTGGGAGCTCTCCGCGGCCGGTGCCTCGCGTCGCTTCCAGCCAAGCCAGTCCCGCGCGGCCAACTCGTGCTCGATCGCGAGCAGTCGCTCGGGCGTGTCGGGATGCCCGGGCATCTGCGCCCGCGGGTCATGCTCGAGACAGGCCGGGTGGCTGAAGTACAGCCCCGGTCCGGCGGCGGACGGCGGCTTTGGTTCGTTTGCCATTGCCCGAATCTAACCGCGGAGGGGGGCTACCATCGGCCCGGTGGGAGTCGCCTACCCCGCCAACCTGGAGGCTGACGTTGTCCTGCGCGACGGCTCAACCGCCCACTTGCGTCCGATTCGCCCCAGCGACGAGGGCGCGCTGCTGAAGCTGTTTGAGTCCCTGGCTCCCGGATCGCGGACCTTTCGCTTCTTCTCGGCGGCCACCGACCTGAAGGCGACCGCGCGCCAGATGGCCGACGTCGATTACACCTCTACTTACGGCCTGGTAGTGATCCGTGGCGGTGAGGGAGGGCTGGCCGGGCACGCGACCTACGTCAAGACGGCGAGCGGCAGGGCCGAGGTCGCCTTCGCGGTCGCCGACGCAATGCAGGGACGCGGCCTCGCAACGCTGTTGCTTGCCCACCTCGCTGAGGTGGCCCACGAAAATGGCATCGCGATCTTCTGCGCCGAGGTGCTGCCGCAAAATCACCGCATGATCGAGGTCTTCCGGGAGAGTGGCTTCCCGGTGGAGACATCCTCAGAGCCAGGCTCGATCCGGGTCGAGTTCCCGACCTCGTTTTCGCCCGAGGCGGTGAGACGCTTCCAGGAGCGCGACCGCATCGCCGCCGCCGCCGCGGTGCGCAACATCCTCAAACCACGGACGGTCGCGGTGGTTGGCGCCTCGCGGCGCCGCGGCACGGTCGGCGGTGAGATCTTCCATAACCTGCTCGAGTCGGAGTTCGACGGCGTCGTTTACCCGGTCAATCCCGCGACCAACGTGGTCCAGTCGGTGCACGCGTTCCCCAGCGTCGCCGACCTGCCGGGTGAGGTGGACCTCGCGGTGATCGCCGTCCCGGCGCGGGCGGTGCTCGCGGTGGCGCGCGAATGTGCCGCCAAGCGGGTACGCGCTTTGACGGTGATCTCCGCCGGTTTCGCCGAGCTCGGCCCGCCGGGCGCCGAGCTCCAGCGCGAGTTGGTCGAGGTCTGCCGCGGGGCCGGGATCCGGCTGGTCGGGCCCAACTGCCTCGGCGTCCTCAACACCGCCGAGGGTTCGCGGATCAATGCCACCTTCGCCCCCAGCCTCCCGCCGTCGGGAAACGTCGGTTTCGTCACGCAGAGCGGTGCGCTGGGCTTGGCGCTCATCGACCTGGCAGCCGATCGCAGCCTAGGTGTCTCCTCGTTTGCATCGATCGGCAACCGAGCCGACATCACGGCCAATGATTTCCTCGAGTACTGGGAGGGCGACGAGGCCACCCGCGTCGCCCTGCTCTACATCGAGTCCTTTACCGATCCGCGGCGCTTCTCACGCCTGGCGCGGCGGATCGGGCGCCAGAAGCCGATCGCCGTCGTCAAGAGCGGCCGTTCGGTCTCCGGCGGACGGGCGACAAGCTCCCATACGGGTGCGCTGCTCTCGGCCTCCGACGTCACCGTCGACGCGCTCTTTGAGCAGGCTGGTGTGATCCGCACCGAGACGCTTGCTGAGCTGCTGGACGTTGCTGCGCTGCTCAGCAGCCAGCCGCTTCCGGCCGGGCCTCGGGTCGGGATCGTGACCAACGCCGGCGGACCCGGGATCATGTGCGCGGACGCATGCGAGGCGGAGGGGCTTGAGGTGCCGGAGCTACCAGAGGCGGTTCGCGAGGCCCTGCGCGGCTTTCTTGCCCCCGAGGCCTCGCTGGCAAACCCGGTTGACCTGATCGCCACCGCGACCGCCGAACAGTACCGGCGAGCGATCGCGACGCTGGCCGGGTGGGAGGGGGTCGATGCCCTGATCGCGATCTTCATTCGCCCGCTGCTGACTCAGGCAGAGGACGTCGTCGCAGCGGTCGATGCTGCGCTTGCTGAGACGAAACGGCCGATCCCCGTCCAGACCGTGTTTATGTCCCCGCGCGACCACGCGAGCACCTCGCGGACGGGCGGGGCGCCGACCCACCTCTACCCCGAGGACGCGGCGCGGGCGCTGGGCAGGGTGATGCGCCACGTGCGATGGCGCGCTCATCCAACGCGGGAGTCAGTGCGCTTTGGCGAGGTCCGCGATGATGAGGCAACCGCCGTCTTAGCCGACGCCCTCGCGACGGGGCGCGAGTGGCTCGGGATGGCAGAATGCGCGCAGCTTCTTGACTGCTACGGGATCGCCATGCCCAGCTGGCTGACCGCTCCCGATTCGGCGAGCGCCGGCGCCGCGGCGAAGCGCCTCGGCGGCCGCGTGGCGCTCAAGGCCCAGGGACCGAAAATCCTCCACAAGACGGAGATCGGGGCGGTGCGGGTCGAGCTCGAAGGTGTGGATGAGGTCGCCCGGGCGGCGAGGGAGATGGGCGCGGCGCTGGCCGCCGCAGGGGCCGAGCCCGAGGCGCTGATCGTGCAGAGCATGGTCGAGGGCGGGGTGGAGCTACTGATCGGCGTTATCACCGATCCGCTGTTTGGCCCGGTACTGGCTTGCGGAGCGGGCGGTACGCAGGCGGAGCTGCTCAAAGACGTCGCGGTCCGGGTCTGCCCGCTTGCTCCCGATGACGGTGCCGAGATGATCCGCTCGCTGGCGATCTTCCCCCTCTTGACTGGATTTCGCGGCGCGCCGAAGGTGGACCTCGCCGCCCTAGAAGGGTCTGCTTCTGCGCCTCAGCGCGCTGGTCGACGCCCATCACGAGGTCACCGAGCTGGAGCTGAATCCCGTGGTCGCCAGCCCCGGCGGGGCCCTCGCGGTCGACGCCAGGATCAGGGTCAAGGCCGCCGCTCCGCCGCGGCCCTGGCCGCGCACCTGGGTGTAGGGGCGCGCCGGGGCCGGAGCCCTACGAGCCGAAAATCAGTATTTCCCGCGGATGGCGCCGTCGCCTCGCGGTCGTAGGGTCGCTGGCATGGCAGGACGCTCGCAGCGAAGCTCCAAGCCCAAGGTGTTGATCGTCGGCGGTGGGGTGGCCGGCCTGGAGGGAATGCTGGCGCTGCGCGACCTCGCGGGAGACATTGCCGAGGTCGAGCTGCTTGCCCCGCGGCGCAATTTCTCCTACCGGCCGATGGCCGTCGGCGAACCGTTCGGCGCCGGGCGGGTGATCGACTTCGACCTCGAGGATCTGGCAATCCGAGCCGGCGGTAGCTTCCGGCTCGGCAGCGCGATCGCTCTCGACGCCGACCGGTGCTGCGTCGTCATCCGCGACGGGAGCGAGATCCCCTATGACTACCTCCTTCTTGCCCCCGGTACCCGGATGCTGTGGGCCGTGCCCGGCGCCATCACCTTCTGGGGTGTGGCAGACGAGGGCGGGGTCGCCGAGGTGATGCGTGGACTGCGGGAGGGAGAGCTGCGGCGGGTTGTCTTCACCAGGCCGGGCGGCGCCAGCTGGCCCCTGCCTGCATATGAGCTGGCGCTGCTCGCCGAGGCCGAGTTGACCAAAGCCGGGAAGCGAGACGGAGCAACCCTGGCGATCCTCACGCCCGAGGATCGCCCGCTGGGAATGTTTGGCCTGCGGGCTAGTGAGCAGCTTGTCGAGCTGCTCGGCGACCGCGGCATCGAGGTCACCTGCCGAGCCCACCCGGTCAAATTCGACGGTGGCCACCTGCAGATCGCCCCCGGCGGCTCGATCGAGGCCGATGCGGTGATCAGCTCCCCCCGCATCGAGGGGCGCCGGATCGCCGGCGTCCCGCACGACCGCTCCGGCTTTATCCCGGTCGATGACCAAGGCCGGGTGCCAGGAGCAGAACGGGTCTTCGCAGCAGGCGACGTCACTTCATTCCCGGTCAAGCAGGGCGGGATCGCAGCCCAGCAGGCCGACGCGGTCGCCGAGACGATCGCAGCTGAGCTCGGCGCTGAGCTCGAACCCTGTCCCTTTGACCCCGTGCTGCGCGCGGCGCTTTGGACGGGAGAGCGTCCGGTGTACCTCTACGGTCAGCTGACCGGCGGCCACGGCGACACTTCGACCTTGAGCGAGCACGCTGCGTGGGAGCACGAGGGCAAGATCGTCGGCCGGCGGCTCGCGCCTTTCCTGGACTCGATCCCCGATGCGGAGAAACCCGAGGCGCAGTCCGGCCAGACGCCCGCCATACAGCAGTCCCCGACCTAGAGCGCGCCGGTCACCGGACATGCCCGAGGTGAATGGCACTCGATCCTGGCGTGGTCTTTGGCACCGGCAAATCCCCGGCGCCGCATAGGCTCCGAACTTTCGTTCAACAATCGAAGGGAAGCAAGCATGAGACGCCTCGAAGGCAAACTCACCTATGCCAACGTGATGTCAACTATCGCCGTCTTCCTCTTGCTTGGCGGAGGAGTTGCCTTGGCTGCCACCAAGCTCGGCAAGAACACGGTCGGCACCAAGCAGATCAAGAACGGCGCGGTCACCGGGATCAAAATCAAGAAGGGCACGATCACCGGCACCGACGTCAACCTCGCAAAGCTGGGGACGGTTCCGTCGGCTAACACCGCAGCGACTGCGGGAACCGCAAACGCACTTGCGCCAATGGAACCTACGCGCCTCGTCGGTGCGTTGGGTCAACCTCCGTTCTTGGATGGCTCCATCAACGCCCCGGCGGGAGAATTAGGCAAACTCGGGCCGGTCGGCTTCTACAAGGACCATGAGGGAGTCGTTCACCTAACAGGCCAAGCGGTAGTCGGAACAGAAACCAACCCGTCTCCAAACCTAATCTTCAGCTTGCCCCCCGGGTACCGGCCGGCAAGCGGAGTCACGGAAGTATTCACGGGTTTTGATAAATCCGTGACTTTCATATTTGGGTCAAATGTAGTCATCGGAGGCCACGACCTCAGTGGTGACGTGCTCTACGAGGGAGAAAAAGGACTACCAGAGATTCTCTCCGGAATCACATTCCGAGCAGAAAGCTGAGCCCTGATTAGGGACGAGAAACCGCCCCTTCCCTTCGCGGGCGCGGGGCATCGCTTGTGGCCCTAACCAGATGGGAGGGACGATTTATCTACGGACCTGTCACTGCCAACTGCCTCGGCTGCCAAAGAACCCCGCAGCTTCGGCGAAGATGTGAATTGCAAACCCGTACTTCGATGCGGCTTCGGCTGCGTTGGTGATCGGATTGGCGATGTATTGTTCGCCGAGATTCACCCCAACTACCTGGTACACGCAAAGGTTACCCGGAGCCGCCGTAGGATTCGCGGCAGTGCCCGTACATTGGGAAGCCGTGTTGGTTCCGAAGATGAAGTGCTGCGTCGGATCGGAGGAGAGCGGCAACTGGAACGACCATGAACCAGCTATCGGTTGAAGGCCTCCCGTTGCTGGTCCTCCGAGGTCGTAAACACCTCGCTCGGTTTTCCCCGAGGGCAGCGTTTCAATCAAGGGGCCGGGTTCGCCTCGTTGCCCCTTTCCCCTTTTGGAAGCTGCCCTGCTGCGAAGTCACTGGCAAGGAGCGAGCCATTCTTGACCTTGGCACCTGTAACAGCTCCGTTCTTGAGCTGCTTGTGCCAACGCTGTTCTTGCCAAGGTGGGAGGCAGCATACGCCGCACCTCCACTTAGGACAAGGAACATGGTAGTGCCCTATTTGCAGAGGCCGCCTAGATCCTGGGCCTTTACATTTCCGGGAGCCCTCCCGTAGTTGCGAAACTGAATCACGAACTGAGCCTTCACGTCTGCAGCGTCACGGAGCATGAATGTCCGGGCCGAACGCGCTTGGACGAAAGCCCGGCTAGCGGCGATTACGCTGCATGAGTGTCGGCATACGTTCGCCTCATTGCTGATCGACGCGCAGGTCAATGCGAAGGCGATCCAGACGTTCCTGGGCCATGCCACGATCCAGATGACCTTCGGCCGCTATGGGCACCTGATGCCGGGCTTCCGTGAGCGGGCGCGCGAGCTGGTCGATGCCTACCTGGACGCAGTGGACCGAGAGGCGAAGGTCGGGGCTGCCGCAGCCAATCCGTGCGACAGTCGTGCGCCGGTGGACAGCGGAACCGAGCGGTTTCCCGCGTCTTTCGCCGGGACCGGTCGGTAGTGAAAACCGCATAGATAAGCCGCAGAGAGCCGCTGAGCACCAGTGATCCCACAGGTACTCGTCCTGGTTTTCGCCGCAGCTGGCACCGCGCTCGCTACCGGGCTGGGCGCGATCCCGGTCTTCATTCTCGGCGACAGGGCGAGGGCGCTGACGCCCGCACTGCTCGGCTTCGCCGCCGGGGTGATGGGGGTGGCGTCGATCGCTGGGCTGCTGATCCCCGCCACCGAAGGCGGCTCGGCCCTGGCGGTCCTCCTCGGGCTGGCCCTGGGAAGCGGCGTGCTCGGCCTCGCCCGCCGAGTGCTTGACGCCGATCACACCTTCATGGGTCGCAGCGGCCCCGGCGCACGCACCGCGGCGCTCATCTTTGCCGTCCTGTTCATCCACAGCCTCCCCGAGGGCCTGGCGATCGGCACCGCCTTTGCCTCCGATCGCGCCGGCCTCAGCCTCTTCGTGATCCTCGCGATGGCGCTGCAGAACATCCCCGAGGGCACCAGCGTCGCGATCCCGATGGAGGCTGCCGGGTTCAGCCGCAGGCGGCAGTTCTGGGCGGCGGTCGGAACCAGCGCTCCCCAGCCGGTCGGCGCTCTGATCGCCTTCATCGCCGTCGAGCAGCTAAACAGCTTGCTTGCATTCTCATTCGCCTTCGCCGCCGGGGCGATGCTGGCTCTGATCATCGTCGAGATGCTGCCTCAGGCCTATGCGCGGCCCGATTGGCTGTCGCCCAGCGTCGGGTTCCTCCTCGGGGCCACGCTGATGCTGTCGCTGAGCCTCGCTCTCGGGGTATGAGTGCCAACCCGCGCGAGCGCCGCTCACGCTGCAACGCTGTCCAGATGGCAGACGCGATCCGCACCGAGGGGCTGACCAAGCGCTACGGGCCGACCCTCGCCCTAGACTCTCTCGACCTCACCGTCGCCGAGGGCGAGGTCTACGGCTACCTCGGCCCCAACGGGGCCGGCAAGACGACGACGATCCGCCTTCTGCTCGGCCTGCACAGGCCAACCGCTGGCCAGGCTGAACTGTTTGGCCTCGACGCCTGGGGCGAGCCGGTCGCTGCCCACCGACGCCTCGCCTATGTCGCCGGCGAGCCGTTCCTGTGGCCCTCGCTGACCAGCGCCGAGACTTTTGAGTTCCTCGACCGCCTGCATGGCGGTACCGACATCGCTTACCGCGACCTGCTGGCCGAGCGCTTCAGGCTCGACACCTCGAAGAAGGTGCGAGCTCTCTCCAAGGGCAACCGTCAGAAGGTGCAGCTGGTTGCTGCCCTGGCCACCCGGGCCGACCTGCTTGTGCTCGACGAGCCCACCGCTGGCCTGGACCCGCTGATGGAGGTCGCCTTCCGGGAAAGCGTCCACGAAGCCAAGCAGCGTGGTCAGACGGTCTTCCTCTCATCCCATATCCTGACTGAGGTTGAGGCCCTGTGTGACCGGGTCGGCATCCTGCGCGAGGGCCGTCTCGTCGATCAGGGCAGCCTCACCGAGCTGCGCCACCTCAGCTCCCAAACGGTCGAGGTCACCTTCGCGGGCGAGCCGCCCGAGCTCGGCCCCTTGCCGGGGGTGTCGGTGGCGAGGGCCGGCGCCAACATTTTGCGCTACGAGGTAAGCGGTCCGATCGGCCCGCTGATCGCGGCGCTGGCCGGCGCCGAGGTGACGAACCTGACCAGCCGCGAGCCTTCCCTTGAGGAAGTCTTCTTGCACCACTATGACGGCAGTCGGGGCAGTGCCAGCGGCTAGCGCGATTGCCCGCCGGACCTTCGCCGACGGGCGCACCCGCACCCTCTCCTTCGCGCTGCTGTTCGGTCTGGTCGCCTTGGTCCAGGTCCTCGGCTACCGCCACAGCTTCCCAACCCTGAAGGACAGGCTTGGGTTCGCCCGCAGCTTCGGCGCCGACAAGGCGGTGCGGCTCTTCTACGGGATCCCCCACGACCTGCTCACGGTCGGCGGCTACGCGGCCTGGCGGGTTGCCGGTGTACTGACGCTCTTCGCCGCGATGTGGGGGCTGCTGGCCGCGGTGAGGGCGCTGCGCACCGAGGAGGAGGCCGGGCGCCAGGAGCTGGTCCTGGCCGGGGCGGTGGGCCGCCCTACGGTGTATTTGGCGGCCCTCGCCGCGATCGCGGTGGGGGCGTGGCTGCTCTGGGGAGCGGTGTTTGCCGGTCTCTTCGCTGGCGGGCTTCCCGCTGGAGGATCGGCCTATCTGGCGCTGGTCACGGTTTCGCCAGTCCCGGTTTTTGCCGGGGTTGGCGCCCTGGTCAGCCAGCTGGCCCCGACCCGCCGCATGGCGCTGGAGATCGGCACCGCTGTCCTCGGGCTCGCCCTAGCGATGCGCGTGATCGCCGACACATCGACTGGGCTTGAATGGCTGGGCTGGGCGACGCCGCTGGGCTGGGCGGAGCAGATGCGTGCCTTCGCCAGCCCGCGCCCCGCTGTCTTGCTCCTCCCTTTGATCGCCGCCGCGTTGCTCCTGGCGCTCGCCGGCCTGATCTCCTTGCGGCGCGACGTCGGCAATGGGCTGCTCGCTAGTCGCGACGCCAGGGCGCCAAGGTTGGTCCTGCTCTCCTCGCCGACCGCGATGGCGCTGCGCTCTGAGCGTGGCAGCCTGCTCGGTTGGCTGGTCGGGATCGGCTTCTTCGCCGGCGTCTTCGGGCTGCTGTCCAACACCTTTGCCGCAGCCCACATCTCCGCCAGCGTGAAACAGCAGATCCACAAAGTAGGCGGGGCCTCTCTAGTTACCCCGTCGGGCGCCCTTGGCTTCTATTTCCTGATGTTCGTCTTAGCGATCGGCCTCTTCGCCTGTTCTCAGATCGCCGCGGTGCGCCGGGAGGAGGCCGATCAGCGCCTGGAGACCCTGCTCGCGCTTCCCGTCGGCCGCACGGAGTGGCTGGCGGGGCGGCTGGCGCTTGCCGTGCTGGGGTCGGCGATCCTGGCGCTCGCCGCGGGCCTGCTTGCCTGGGCGGGCGCCGTCTCCCAAGGGGTTGACCTCTCACTCCCCGACATGATCGGTGCCGGCGCCAACTGCCTGCCCGCCGGGCTGCTCTTCTTGGCCCTCGGCGCCCTCGCCTTCGCCCTGGTGCCGCGGGCCAGCGCCGGGATCGCCTACGGACTGGTCAGCGCCACCTTCCTCTGGGAGCTGTTCGGGGCGCTGCTCGGTACTCCCGAGTGGACCCTTGACCTCTCTCCCTTCCACCACGTCGGACTGGTTCCAGCGCAGCCCTTCAAGGCGCTCGCGGCGGCGATGATGCTCGGGATCGCGGCCCTCGCCGCGATCCTCGCCCTCCGGATCTTTCGACGGCGCGACGTCGCCGGCGTCTGAGCAACGCCCATTTCGCTTCTGAAAGCGCTTTCTTGGTTGTGTGGAAAGCGGTTTTACGATCAAAATGCCCTGAGCGCTCAGGAGCACCTTTTACCCGCTCGCCGGTGGTGCGATTCCCGAGGTGATCGGCGAGGCCTGGGCGGGATGGTGCTACGGGTATCGGGAGCTTGGCCCAGGCCTGTTTTTCGCTTGGATCCATCGTCGGGCTGGCAACGGACTCGATCATCACCTACGGTGGTGGCTGAGCATGGGATTTGACCAGTACCACGAGCCCGCCGGGGAGCTGCCCGCCGAGACCCGGACCTTCGCCCGGATCTGCGCCTCGCTGACCGAGGAGGCGGAAGCGATCGGCTGGTATGAGCAGCGTTTGGCGGTCGAGTCCGATCCAGATGCGCAGGCGATCATGCGAGATGCCCAGGGGGAGGAGTTCAAGCACTTCTCGATGGACCTCGAGTTCCTCCTTCGCCGCGTGCCGAGCTGGCGCGCGATCGCAAAGGGCGTCCTCTTCCAATCCGGCGGGATCGTCGAGCACGGAGAGCAGGCCGAGGCTGAGGCCCTCGACGGCGGCTCTGCTGAAGGCGCTCCCGCCGATCAGGAGACCGGTTCACTTGGGATCGGCAGCCTCAGGGAGGCCTCGCGGTGAACCATCTGCTTCGCCCGCTCGCCCCAATCGCCGACTCCACCTGGGGAGTTATCGACGCGGAGGCCAGGGATCGCCTCAGCGGCGCACTCGCTGCGCGGCGACTGGTCGATTTCTCTGGGCCCCACGGCTGGCAGCACTCAGCCACCAACCTCGGGCGCGTCGCCGGGGTCAAAACGGCTCCCGCCGAAAGCGTCAGCGCGGCCAAGCGACTCGTGCTGCCGTTGGTCGAGTTGCGCGGCGGGTTCTCGCTCGCCCGCGAGGAGCTCCGCAGCCATGAACGCGGCGCGGTCGACGTCGACCTCGCCGAGCTCGATGAGGCGGCGCAGCGGATCGCGATCGCCGAGAACGTCGCGGTCTTCCACGGTTGGCCGGCCGCCGGCATCTCGGGGATCGCCGAGAGGGCGCCGGGCAAGGCGATCGCGCTCGGCAAGAGTGCGGAGGCCTACCCCCGCGCCGTCGCTGGCGCGGTCGAGCGACTGCTGGGGCGCGGGATCGGGGGCCCCTACGGCCTGGCGCTCGGACCCGAGGAGTACACCCGCGTCAGCGAGACCGCTGAGCACGGTGGCTACCCACTGCTCGACCACCTCGGCAAGATCCTCTCCGGACCGATCGTCTGGGCCCCTGGAGTCAGGGGCGCTGTCGTCCTCAGCCTGCGCGGGGGGGACTTCATTTTCGAGTCCGGCCAGGACCTCTCGATCGGCTATGAGAGCCACGACGAGGAGCTCGTCCGCCTCTACTTGGAGGAGAGCTTCGCGTTCGTGGTGGCCACGCCCGAGGCCGCGGTCCCACTCAGCTCCTAACCGACCGACGCCTGCACTTGGCAGTCTTGGGCGGATGGCACCCTGGAAGCTACCGCTGCTGGTCGCCGCGATCGCCGTCCCGATCGTCGTTGCCTTCCTCCTCGGAGGTCCTGGCGTCGGGGTCGGGGTCGGTGCTTTGGTGGCGGTGGGGATCCTCGCAATCGCGATCGCCCAACGCCCCCGCGGACCGATCACCTCGGCGAGCACGCGAGACGACCGCGCTCACCTGCTGGTCGTCATCAGCCGTCCGGTCGAGGAGGCGGCGGCGCTCCAGGCGATTGCCGCCGTGGCGCTAGGTGGCCGTGAGGCGGAGGTCCTCGTTCTCGCGCCCGCCCACGTGCGCTTCCTCGACCGCTGGGCCTCCGACCTGGAGCCCGCGCGCCGCGAGGCCCAACGCAGCCTGGTGATAACCGTGGCCGCGCTGGCGAAGGCGGGCATCAGCGCCGAGGCAAGGGTCGGCGACGAAGACATCGTGCAGGCGGTTGAGGACCAGCTGCAGAGCTTCCCAGCCACCGCCGTGGTACTGGTGAGCGGAAGCGCTGCGGAGGACGAGGCCGCCTACGAGGCGGGGCGGGAGCTGCAATCAAGGTTGGAGGCCGAATTTCACCACCTCGTGGTCTGAACAGCACCGGCAAGCGCAAAGCAGCTCGTGAGCCGGGGTGGGGTCCTTGGGGAGAGTGGCGCGGGAGGGCGCAGCCGAGAGGGCTGGCTGCCTGGTGGAGCGGCCCAATCGGCGCAGGGAGCGGTTTATCTGGAGGAGTACTGCGCCTCCATCAGGCGTCCTCGCGGACGCCGCCCATCTCGGTGAAGACGGCGGTGGGTCCGCCGTCCTCTCGCTGCTCGTCGGCGATCACGTGGGAGACCGCGTTGATCAGCGCCAGATGCGTGAAGGCCTGGGGGAAGTTGCCGAGATGCCTGCCGCTATTGGCCTCCAGCTCCTCGGCGTAGAGGTCGAGCCACCCCGCTGCCTCAAGCAGTCGCTCGCACAGGGCGCGGGCCCGCTGGGGTTGGCCAATCTCCGAAAGGGCCGAGACCAGCCAGAAGGAGCAGATCAGGAACGTGCCCTCCTTGCCGCTGAGACCGTCATCGGTCTCGTGCACCTTGTAGCGCAGAACGAGGCCGTGCTCGGTGAGCTGCTCGTCGATTGCTTCGACTGTCGCACATATGCGGGGGTCCTCGGGGGGGAGGAAGCGCAGCAGGGGAATCAGCAGCAGCGAGGCGTCGAGGGCATCGGTGTCGTAGTGCTGCCTGAAGACCCCCTCGCGCACGCCTCGCTCCAGGATCTCGTCGCGGAAGCGCTCCGCCGTCTCCTCCCATTCACCGGCGACTTCCTCCTGGCCGATACTGCGGGCAAGGCGGGCACCGCGGTTCACCGCGACCCAGATCATCAGCTTCGAGGAGACGTAGTGCTGGGGTGCGCCGCGCGACTCCCAGATCCCCTGATCGGGATGGGGCCAGGCAGCGATCGCCGCTTCTACCTGGTAGCGGATCAGTTCGCGGTCAGCGGGCGTGCCGGCGCCGCGCAGCGCTTTCTCGTGGAGGTAGATCGAGTCCAGCAGCGCGCCCCAGACATCGTTCTGGCGCTGGTCGTAGGCGCCGTTGCCGACCCGCACCGGTCTCGAGCCGAGGTAGCCGCCGAGGTGGTCAAGGGTCCTCTCGGTCAACTTTCTCTCGCCGCCGATCCCGTACATGATCTGCAGGTCGGGGTCTTCGCGGCAGACCGTGACGATGAAGCGCATGAAATCCCGTGCCTCCTGGTTGAAGCCGAGCGTGTGCAGCGCCCAGAGGCTGAAGGTCGAGTCGCGGATCCAGCTGAAACGGTAGTCCCAGTTGCGCTCCCCGCCCGGCGTCTCCGGAAGCGAGGTGGTCGGCGCGGCGAGGATCGCGCCGGTCGGGGTGTAGGTGAGGCCCTTGAGGACCAGGGCCGAACGCTGCAGGTGTATGCGCCAGGGATGGTCGGGGAAGTCGCCGTCGCGCAGCCAGTCGCGCCAGAACACTTTGGTTGACTCAAGCCGCTCGAGTGCCTCGGGGGCGCTGCGCGGTCCGCCCAAACCGCCCTCACCCCAGGAGACCGCGCAAAACCCGCTCTCGCCCTCGCGCAGTCGCAGCCGACCGCGGGCGGCACCCCCCTGGAGGTTCAGCTCCATGTCGCTGGTCAGACCCAGCTCCATGCCCTCAGCGGCGGCGGCCGCCTCACCCAGCTCCCCGCCGCTCCAGGTCGCCTCTTTTAGCCCGTAGCCGAAGCGCGGCACGCACTCCATCTCGATCTCAGCTTCGCCATCGATGCAGGTCATCAGCCGCAAGAGGGAGTGGTCTGAGTCGTGTTTGGTCTGCGGCCGAGTGCCCTCGCCTCCCGTTGTTGCCCACTCGGCGATCGTCAGCGCGTCGTAGATCACCACCCAGCCGGTCTCGGTCACCCAGGTCGTCTCGACGATCAGAGTTCCCGGCTCATAGCGGCGACTGATCGGAACGATGACCCCCCGCGGGGCCACTTTGAATTGGCCGGCCCCGCGGTCGAGCAGGGCCGCGAAGACGCTGGGAGAATCAAAGCGGGGAAGGCAGAGCCACTCGACGGCGCCCGAGAAGGAGACCAGGGCGCTGGTATGGCAATCAGAGAGGAAGCCGTAGCTTCCGATCGGCGGGAAGCGGTGGTCGCTGTCGCTCAAGGGCTGCCAAGCTACCAGCGCGTGTTGTCGCTGGATAGAGCGCGGGTGTGGCTGGTCAGCGGTCCGCTTGGGCGCGGTCTCTCGTTCGCGATCGACTTTGCGGCGGCGCTGCGTACCGGTCTCGCGCACCGCCGCTAGCCCGCTGTTGGGGTCCGTCTACTAGGGTCAGGCGCCGATGCAGACCTCGGTCACAGAGCTTCCCCACTCGCGCGCGCGAGTCGATGTTGAGGTTCCTGCCGCTGAGGTCGATCGTGCCATGCAACGCGCGGCGCGCGCCCTGGCGAGGGAGATGCGATTGCCCGGCTTTCGCAAGGGTAAGGCGCCTGCGTCGCTCGTCATCCAGCGCCTCGGCTTTGGCGCGGTGCTCGAGGAGGCGATCCGCGACGCGTTGCCGGGGTGGTATGAAAGCGCGCTCCTTGAGTCCGCCGTCAGCTCGGTTGGAGACCCGAGCATCGAGCTCGTCTCCTCCCCAGAGGAAGACGGCGAGCCGTTCAACTTCAGATTCGAGACCGGGGTCCGACCGAAGGCAAAGCTTGGTGAATACCGCGAACTGGAGGTGGGCCGAGCTGAGGCCGAGGTCCCCGATGAGATCGTCGCCCGCGAGATTGAGCGGATCCGCGAGGGATTTGCCAGGTTGGAGCCGGTCGAGCGCCCCGCGGCGGAGGGGGATGCCCTCCTCGTCGATTTCGAGGGCACGATTGATGGCCGGGCCTTTGAGGGCGCCAAGGCGAGCGACTACCTGCTGGAGCTGGGCGCCGAGCGGCTGGTCGAGGGTTTTGGGGAGCAGCTCGTGGGGGCGAGGGCCGGCGAGGAACGCAGTGTCGAGGTTGCCTTTCCCGCCGATTACCACGTCAAGCAGCTGGCCGGCGAGGACGCCGAATTTGCGGTCAAGGTCAAGGAGGTACGAGAGAAGGTCCTGCCCGACCTCGACGACGAGTTTGCCTCCGAGGCCTCCGAGTTCGAGACCCTCGAGGAGCTGCGCCAAGACATCCGCAGCCGGCTGGGCGAGGCGGTTGGCGGGCGGATCGAGCAGGACTTCCGGGTCGCGGCACTCGACGCCGCCCTCGCCAACGCCACGGTCGAGGTGCCAGAAGAGCTCGCCCTGGCCCGCGCTGGCGAACGCTGGGAGCGGCTCGAGCGCCAGCTCATCGGCAGCGGCATGGACCCCGCCGCTTACCTGCAGACGCAGGGAAAAACGCGCGAGGAGTTGATCGAGGAGACAAAGTCAGACGCCGAGTTGGAGCTGAAGCGCGAAGCCGTGCTGGAGGCGATCGCCACGGCGGAGGCGATCGAGGTATCCGAGGAGGAGATGGTCGAGGCCCTCGCGCACACCGCCGAGCACGAGCGCACCACCCCGGAGAAGCTGCTGAAGCGGTTGCAGGAGAACGGCCGCGACGCGCTGGTCCGCGAGGACATCCGGGCGCGCAAGGCAATCGACGTGATCGCCGAGTCGGCGGTGGCGATCCCGGTCGCGCAGGCGGCCGCCCGGGAGAAGATCTGGACCCCAGAGAAGGAGCGGGAGGGCGCCGCCAGTCTCTGGACTCCGGGCTCAGAGTGAGCCTGGCTGGGCCAGCCTGACGCCTTCTATAGAGTGCCAGGCATGAGTCCTTTGGTCCCGATGGTGGTCGAGCAGACCTCCCGCGGCGAGCGTGCTTTTGACATTTACTCGCGCCTGCTCGGCGAGCGGATCGTTTTCCTCGGCACCCCGGTAACGGAGGACATCGCCAACCTGATCGTCGCCCAGCTCCTCCACCTGGAGTCCGAGGACCCCGACAAGGACATCAGCCTCTACGTCAACTCACCGGGCGGCTCGGTTTACGCCGGCCTGGCGATTTACGACACGATGCAGTTCATCAAGCCCGATGTGCAGACGATCTGCGTCGGCATCGCGATGAGCATGGGGGCGCTGCTGCTGGCCGGCGGCGCGGCGGGCAAGCGGATGTCCCTGCCGAACTCAAAGATCCTCATCCACCAGGTTTCCTCAAGCTTCCAGGGTCAGGCTACCGACATCGAGATCCACGCTAAAGAGATCATCGACGTACGCCGCCGCCTCGACGAGATCCTCGCCAAGCACACCGGCCAACCTTTCGAGAAGGTCGCCAAAGACACCGAGCGCGACTACTTCATGAGCGCCGAGGAGGCGAAGGAGTACAACCTCGTCGACCGCGTCATCGAGCACCACTGACCCGGCCCCGCGCGCTCAGAGGCCCAGTTCGTAGCCGATCCAATCCTCGCGCCCGGCTCCGGTCGAGTCATACAGGCGCTGCGCGGTGGCGTTGTCGGCGGCGGTGACCCACTCGAGGTGGTGGGCGCCCCGCTCCCGCGCGACGCCGGCCGCTGCCTCGATCAGCGCGCGGCCGATGCCCTGCCCACGGCTCTCCTCAGCGACGTAGAGGTCGTTCATCAGCACGATCTCGGCCGGCACCAGCGAGGTGAAGGTCCAGTACAGACAGGCATAGCCGAGCGGCCGCTCGCCGGTCCAGGCGCCGAGCAGGAGGCCGTCGTTGCTGGGCGCGAGAAAGCGGCGGAAAAAGGCGCGGTTGCGCCCCTCGTCGATCTCCTCGACCCCATAGAAGCGTTGGTAGGCGGCGATCAGCGGCAGCAGCTCCTCAAACCGCCCCTCGCTGACCGGCTCGATCCGCGGCGCCGTCGCCATCGCCTGGACGATATGCGCTGGCTTGGTTGTTCGCGCTCACGGGAAGGGACCGCGCCCGCGGCGAAGTAAACGACCCGACAGGCCCGGCTTGCCGCCACCTCTAAGCTGTTGGGGCGGCCGGGGAGTAACGACCGCCCCGCAAGGAGGGGATTCCGCTGGCACGTCCCACAGACTCGAACGAGCAACTCCTCTGCAGCTTCTGCGGCAAGTCGCAGCGCCAGGTCAAGAAGTTGATCGCCGGCCCCGGGGTCTACATCTGCGACGAGTGCATCGACCTCTGCAACGAGATCATCGACGAGGAGCTGACCGCGCCGCCGACCTTCGAGCTTGAGAACCTGCCGAAGCCGCGCGAGATCCACGACGTGCTGCAGGAGTACGTGGTCGGCCAGGAGGCCGCCAAGCGGGCGCTCTCGGTCGCCGTCTACAACCACTACAAGCGCGTCCAGATCGCCCAGTCCGAGGACCCCGACATCGAGCTGCAGAAGTCGAACATCATGCTGCTCGGCCCGACCGGCTGCGGCAAGACGCTGCTCGCCCAGACCCTGGCCCGCATCCTCAACGTCCCGTTCGCGATCGCCGACGCGACGGCGCTGACCGAGGCCGGCTACGTCGGCGAGGACGTCGAGAACATCCTCCTGAAGCTGATCCAGGCCGCCGACTTCGACGTCAAGAAGGCGGAGACGGGGATCATCTACATCGACGAGATCGACAAGATCGCGCGCAAGGCCGACAACCCGTCGATCACCCGCGACGTCTCCGGCGAAGGCGTTCAGCAGGCGCTGCTGAAGATCCTCGAGGGGACTACCGCCTCGGTGCCGCCGCAGGGGGGGCGCAAGCATCCCCATCAGGAGTTCCTGACGATCGACACGACCAACATCCTGTTCATCTGCGGTGGCTCCTTCGCCGAGCTCGACAAGGTGATCGAGCGGCGGATCGGGGACCACGGCGTCGGCTTCGGCGCGGCGATCTCCTCGCGGGAGAGCAAGGACACCGGCGAGATGTTTGAGCAGGTGCTGCCCGAGGACCTGATCGAGTACGGCCTGATCCCGGAGTTCATCGGACGCCTGCCGGTTGTCGCTGCGATCCACCAGCTCAGCCGCGCGGACCTGATCACGATCCTGACCGAGCCGCGCAACGCGCTGGTCCGGCAGTTCCAGCGCTTCTTCGAGTTCGACGGCGTCGAGCTGGTCTTCGCCGAGGACAGCCTCGAGGCGATCGCCGACAAGGCCTCGAGCGCGAGACCGGCGCGCGCGGGCTGCGCTCGATCATCGAGGAGGTGCTGCTCGACGTCCAGTTCGAGCTGCCCTCGCGCCGCGACGTCACCAAGTGCGTGGTCACCCGCGAGACGATCGACAAGGGTCGCCGCCCGACGCTCGTCACCGAGGCCGCGCATCAGGACATCGGCAAGGCCGACGAGGGCTTAAGCGAGGAATCCGCCTAGACTCGCCGCGTGGACGCGGCGCGGTTGCAGGACCTCAGGGACACCACTCGCTATGACCCCTCGCAGGTCGAGCCGCGGGTGTTTGGCGAATGGCTCGAGGGTGGCTACTTTCACCCAGCCGCTGAGGGTACGCCGGAGGAGAACTACTCGATCGCGATCCCGCCGCCGAACGTCACCGGCGCGCTGCACATGGGCCACGCGCTCAACGGCTCGATCCAGGACGCCCTGATCCGGATGCACCGGATGCGCGGCCGCAACACGAACTGGATCCTCGGCACCGACCACGCCGGCATCGCGACCCAGGCGCAGGTCGAGAAGGAGCTCAGAGCCGAAGGGACCAACCGCCAGGAGCTGGGCCGCGAGGCGTTCGTCGAGCGCGTCTGGGCGTGGCGGGAGGAGTACGGCGGCGCGATCATCGAGCAGCTCAAGCGGCTCGGCGCCTCCTGCGACTACGAGCGACGAGCGCTTCACGCTCGACGAGGGCTACGTGCGCGCTGTGTCACCAGGTCTTCGTGGCAGCTGTACGAAAGGGCTACATCTACCGCGACCACTACATCGTCAACTGGGACCCGGGCTCCCGCTCGGCGATCTCCGACCTCGAGGTCGAGGACCGCGAGGTCGACCGACACGCTGTACTACATCGACTACCCGCGTCGAGGGTTCGGAGCGGGTGATGACCGTCGCCACCGTGCGCCCGGAGACGATGCTCGCCGACACCGCGGTCGCGGTCAATCCCGACGACGAGCGCTACCGCGAGCTGGTCGGCGAGACGGCGATCCTGCCGCTGGTCGGCCGCCGCCTG
The DNA here is from genome assembly GCA_963722965.1 of uncultured Solirubrobacterales bacterium. Classification (GTDB taxonomy): domain Bacteria; phylum Actinomycetota; class Thermoleophilia; order Solirubrobacterales; family 70-9; genus DATLSM01. Next base: position 52,917 of record CAVROX010000014.1, read on the forward strand.
CCGATCATCGCCGACGACTACGTCAAGCCCGAGTTCGGCACCGGCGCGCTGAAGATCACGCCCGGCCACGACCCCAACGACTTCGAGATCGGCCGCCGCCACGGGCTGGAGCGAGATCATCGTGATCGGCGAGGACGGCCGGATGACCGAGGCGCGCCGGGCGCTTCGTCGGGCTGACCGTCGAGGAGGCCCAGAGCGGCGGTCGTCGCCGCGCTGCGCGAGGAGGGGCTGCTGCGCGCAGAGGAGCCCTACCTCCACGCGGTCCCCTTCTCGCACCGCTCCGGACGAGCGGATCGAGCCGCTGATCTCGCTGCAGTGGTTCATGCGCATGGACGAGCTCGCGCGCGCCGGCGATCGAGGCGGTTGACGCGGCGGGGTGCGCGATCCGTCCCGGCCCAGCTGGAAGCGGGTCTACCTCGACTGGATGGAGAACATCCGGCCCTGGTGCATCTCCCGCCAGCTGTGGTGGGGCCACCGGCTGCCCGTCTGGTACTGCGACGCCTGCGAGGAGACCTACGTCGGCGAGCAGGCGCCCGAGCGCTGCGGCGCTGCGAGCGGCGAGCTGCGCCAGGAGGCGGACGTGCTCGACACCTGGTTCAGCTCGGCGCTGTGGCCGTTCGCGACGCTCGGCTGGCCCGACGAGACGCCCGAGCTGCGCGCCTTCTACCCGACCGACGTGCTCGTCACCGCGCGCGAGATCATCTTCCTGTGGGTCGCGCGGATGATCATGATGGGGCTCGAGTTCACCGGCGAGGTCCCGTTCTCGCGACGTCTACGTCCACTCGGTCATCCAGGCCCCCGACGGGCGGCGGATGTCGAAGACCCTCGGCACCGGCATCGACCCGCTCGAGGAGATCGAGGTCCACGGCGCCGACGCGATGCGCTTCGGCCTGCTGGCGATGTCCTCGACCCAGGACGTGCGCTACTCAGACGAGAAGATGCAACAGGGCCGCGATCTCGCCAACAAGCTCTGGAACGCGAGCCGCTTGATCCTCCTCAACGCCGCCGCGGTGAAGGCTGAGCCGCGTCCGCTCCGCGTCGAGGACCGCTGGATCCTTTCGCGGCTGGAGCAGACGATCGCCTCGGTCAGTGGGCTGCTGGAGTCATACGACTTCGCCCACGCCGCCCAGGCCGGCTACTCATTCTTCTGGTCGGAGTTCTGCGACTGGTACCTGGAGATAGTCAAGCCGCGCCTTTACGGCGCCGAGGCCGAGGTCTCGGCGACGCTGCTGTGGGCGCTGGAGCGAGTCCTGGCGCTACTGCACCCGATCATGCCCTTCGTCACCGAGGAGATCTGGTCCCACCATCCCTCCCGGCGAGGCCACCTCGCGGTGCACCCCTTCCCGCTCTGCGAGCGCTCGCTGCTTGATCCCGACGCGGAGGCTGACGTGGAGAGCGCGATTGAGCTGACCAGGCGGCTGCGCGCCTGGCGTGAGTTGGCAGAGGTGCCGGTGGGCTCCGTCTTGGCCGCCCGCGTCGATGGGGTAGAACCCCAGGAGTTCGTCGCCCGTCTGGCCCGCTTTGAGTTCGCAGGGATCGGCGGGGAGGTGGTCGCTTCGGTCGGCCCGGTCCGGGTGCTCTCCTCCGCTGCGCTTGACGCGGAGGCCGTCGCCGGGCGCCTGGAGAGACGCCGGGATGAATTGCGGGCGGAGCTCGAGCGCGCCGAGCGCAAGCTCGCCAACGAGGGCTTCCTCGCCAAAGCCCCCCCGAGCTCGTCGAGGAGGAGCGCGGCAAGCTCGAGCACTACCGGGCTGAGCTTGAGGAGCTCTCCGAATAGACGCCGAGGCCTACCTTGATTCGCTGGAGCCGATCGGTTGGCGGCTCGGCCTCGAGCGGATGCACCGTTTGAGCACGGCCCTGGGGATGCCCCAGCACCGCTTCGCCTCGATCCACGTGGTCGGCACCAACGGGAAGTCTTCAGTGACGCGGATGATCGCCGCCCTGCTGGAGGCGCACGGGATCAGCAGCGGTGCATGTGTCTCGCCGCATACGGCCCGCTGGGCCGAACGGGTGCTGATCCACGGCGAGGAGATCGACCCCGGTGATTTTGACGCCGTGGTCGAGCGCGTCGCGCAGGCGGCCGAGGTCGTCAATCGCACCCTTGAGCCGGGCGAGGCAGTGACCCAGTTTGAGGCCGCCACCGCCGCCGCTTTCCTCGCCCTCGCGGCGGCGCGGGTTCAGGTGGGAGTGATCGAGGCGGGGCTCGGCGGAAGGCTCGACGCGACCAACACGATCCCCTCGCGGGTCACTGTGTTGACCTCGGTCGGCCTCGACCACACCGAGTGGCTGGGCGAGACGGAGGCCGAGATCGCCGCCGAGAAGCTGGCGGTGACGCGCGACCACTCGATCCTGGTCATCGGCAGGGTCAGCCCGGAAATCGCGGCGCTGGCCGAACGGGTCGCAGCCAGGCGGGGTGCGCGCCTTATCCGCGCGGCCGAGGATCCAGGTTCTGAGCTTCAGCTGCGGGCCCCCGGTCCGTTCCAGCGGCGCAACTTCGCCCTGGCGCTCGCCGCCGCCGAGGCCTTCCTCGGCGAGCTCGACCCCGAGCGGGTCGGGGAGGTCGCCGCGACGCTGACGGTCCCGGGGCGCCTTGAGCGGATCGCCGAGAGCCCGCCGACGCTAATCGACGCTGCCCACAACCCAGACGGTGCGGCCGCGCTCGCCGAGGCGCTGCCCGGGCTCACAACCGGCCCCGTGATCACCTGCCTGGCGATCCTCCAAGATAAGGATGCGGCGTCGATGGTGCGGGCGCTGGCCCCTGCCCTTGACCGCGTCGTCTGCACCGAGCTGCCGACGGGGGCCCTCGCCGCGCAGGGGCGGCCCGGGGCCGCCTCCCACCCGGCCGGCGAGCTGGCCGCGCTTTGCGCGCAGGCCGGCCTCGCGGCCGAGGCCCGCCCGAACTTTCCCGAGGCCCTTCGCCGGGCGCGTGAGCTCGCGACCGAGGCCGCCGGCGCGACGCTCCTCATCACCGGGTCCAATTACCTGCTCGGGCCGGCTCGCAGCGACCTCGGCGATCCGCCGGGGTCCTGAGCGGCCGTGGGTCCGGCGGCACTGTGCGAGGATTGGCCGATGGATCGCAGTGCCGGTTCCGAACTGCTCTCGATGATGGCTCTGGTTGCCGCCGTGGTCGCCGTGGTGATCCTCCTCTTCTTCGGGCTCGGCTACCTTTTCGGCAGGCTTTTCCTATGAACGGGCGCTGCACAGGGTTCGTCGGCGCTGCGGCGAAGTAAACTGCCGCCCTTCCTCCGCGGCGCCCAACCAGCCATGTCACTAGCGATCTTCGGCATCAGCAGCAGCGGCCTCAACTTGGCCGTTTCCCTGCTCGTGCTGATCTTCGTCGTCATCTGGCTGGCCCTGATCGTCTACACCTACCTCGATGCCAGGCGCCGCCTCTCTGACCCCTTCCTTATCGCCTGCGCGACGATCGCCTCCTTCTTCCCCTACGTCGGCACAGCCGTGTATGCGATCGTCCGCCCACCGGAGTTTCTGGAGGACGCCCGCGAGCGTGAGCTCGAGATCAAAGCGGCAGAGATGCGGGTCCGCCAGCTGACGGAGTCCTCCTGCCCCAAATGCGGGCATCCGGTCGAGAGGAACTTCCTCCGCTGTCCCGACTGCCGCCACCGCCTCAAGGACCCCTGCCCGAAATGCGGCCGGCCGGTCGCTCCCAGCTGGAAGGTCTGTCCATACTGCGAGACGGCCCTGCAAGCACGCGAGGCGCGGCCGCGGCGCCGCGAGGAACGCAAGGCGCCGCCGCGCGAGGAGCGGCCCGCGCCGGGCGAGGAGCGAACAGCGCCTAAACGCCAGCCGCTCGCTAGCAAGAAAGATTCCGCCCCCGTTAAGAAAGAGCCGGCCACCCGGGCCGCCTCCAAAGAGGCGCCGAGCCCCACCCGACAGCAAAGGAGCCCCAGCCGTGAGCCGGACCCTGGTCCTCGTCAAGCCTGACGCCTTCGAGCGCGCACTGACCGGAGAGGTGATCGCTCGCTTCGAGCGCAAGGGTCTTCGCATCGCCGCGCTGAAGACGATGCGCGCGGACGAGCCGATCGCCAACAAGCACTACGCCGAGCACCTTGAAAAGCCCTTCTTCGGCGAGTTGGTTTCCTTCATCACCGGCGGGGTGCTGGTCGCGATGGTCCTCGAGGGCCACGACGCGGTAGCCGCCGCACGTCAGTTGATCGGAGCAACCAATCCCCTCGCGGCGGCGCCCGGCTCAATCCGCGGCGATTTCGCCCTCGAGGTCACCTTCAACATGGTTCACGGTTCTGACTCCGAGGAGTCAGCCGAGCGCGAGATCGAGATCTGGTTTCCCGAGTTGGCCTAGCGAGCGGGGCGAGCGGACCCGGGTGAGCGTGATCCTCGCATCCGGCTCCCCCCAGCGCGGGGAGCTTTTGCAGAAGTTGGGGATCGAGTTCGAGACGGTCGTGCCGGGCGTCGGGGAGCTTACGGGCGGGGTTCCGGAGGTTGAGGTGCTCGCCAACGCCCGGATGAAGGCCGGCGCCGTCGAGCGCGGCGGGCTCGTGATCGCGTGTGACACCGATGTCGTTATCGACGGGCGGGCCCTCGGCAAGCCCGTTGACAGCGCCCAGGCTCGCGAGTACCTGGAGTTGCTCTCGGGCCGGGTACACGAGGTACTGAGTGCCTTGGTGGTGCTCTCTGCGGCGGGGGAAAGGAGTGGCTTGGAGCGGACCACGGTCGCCTTCAGGGAGCTGGAGGAGGCCGAGATAGAGCGCTACGTTCGGTTCGGCGAGTGGCGGGGACGGTCCGGTGGGTATGCGATCCAGACGCTCGGCTCGACCTTGGTCGAGCGGATCGAGGGGAGCGTCTCCAACGTGGTTGGCCTCCCCGTCGGGCTGCTGGTCGAGCTGGCGCCGCAGTTATTCGACCGCGGTTGAGCGCCAAGGGAGGCCGGTTTCGCCCGTCTGGGATGATGCGCCCGCAAGCACGCAATTTCCGCATGGGTTTATTTAGCAATCTGACCGGACTTGGTGGCCGCGACATGGCGGTCGATCTCGGCACGGCCAACACGCTCGTCTACGTACGGGGGCGGGGGATCGTGCTCTCAGAGCCTTCGGTGGTGGCGATCGACTCGCGCAACGGGCAGGTCCATGCGGTCGGCGTCGAGGCAAAGCGAATGCTGGGGCGGACTCCGGGGACGATCACCGCGATCCGCCCGCTCAAGGACGGCGTCATCGCCGATTTCGACGTCACCGAGCAGATGCTGCGCCACTTCATCAAGAAGGTCCACTCCAATCGCTTCGCCCATCCGCGCGTTGTCGTCTGCGTTCCCTCGGGGGTGACGGGAGTCGAGAAGCGCGCGGTCGAGGAGGCCTGCCTCTCGGCCGGCGCCCGTCAGGCCTACCTGATTGAGGAGCCGATGGCGGCGGCGATCGGCGCCGGGCTGCCGGTCGGTGAGCCGACCGGGTCGATGATCGTCGACATTGGCGGGGGGACCACCGAGGTCGCGGTGATCTCGCTCGGCGGGATCGTCGTCTCGCAGTCGATCCGGGTCGGCGGCGACGAGCTCGACGACGCGATCATCGGCCACTGCAAGCACGTCTACAAGCTGGCGGTCGGCACCCAGACCGCTGAGGAGGTCAAGCTCGAGGCCGGCTCTGCCTCGCCGCTTCCCGAGGAGGTGCGTGTCGAGATCCGCGGTCGGGACCTCGTCTCCGGTCTGCCGAAGACGATCACCCTCGGCTCTGAAGAGATCCGCGAGGCACTCGATGAGACCGTCGGGCACATCGTCGACGCCGTCAAGGACACCCTCGACCGCACCCCCCCAGAGCTGGCCGGCGACATCATGGACCGCGGCATCACCCTGGCCGGCGGAGGGGCGCTGCTGCAAGGACTGGAGCAGCGCCTGCGCGACGAATGTCAGATGCCCTGTCAGCTGGCAGAGTCGCCGTTGACGTGCGTAGCTGTTGGCTCGGGGATATCGCTTGAGGAGTTTGAGGCGATCCACCGCGCCAGCAAGAAAAATTCCGGAGCGCGGCGCTTTGCTTAGCCGCTGCTCATGTAAAGCCCCAAACTTAGGCCCTCAACGTGTACCGAAAGCAAGTACGCCGCCGTAGGGCGGTACTAGCTCTATTGATCATCGGCTCCTTCGCGCTGCTGACGGTCACCTACGGACAGGGGTCCGACGCGGTGCAGCGCGCGGTCAGCTCGATCTTCAGCCCGCTGCAGGAAGTCGCCAGCCGTGGGCTGAAGCCTGCCCGCGACCTGGTTAACTGGTTCGACGCGACCTTCGACGCCCGCGGCCTCAACAGCAGGCTGGAGGCCGAGCTCAAGAAGGCCCGAACTCAGGCCGTCGCGGGTCAGGCAGCGCAGGCCCAGAACGCCCAGTTGCGCAAGCTGCTCGGGCTCGACCACAGCGTCATCCCTGCCGACGACAAGCCGGTCACCGGCGAGGTGATCGCCCGCTCGCCGACCGTCTGGTACTCGACCGTGACGATCGACATCGGAAGTGGCGAGGGGGTGGCAGTCAACGACCCGGTGATCGACGGGGACGGGCTGGTCGGGCGGGTGGCCGCAGTGACCGGCGGATCGGCCCAGGTCACCCTGATCTCCGACCATTCCAGCGCCGTTTCGGCCAAAGTCGTGCCGCAGGGGGTGCAGGGCATCGCCAGGGCCGAGGTTGGCGATCCGGGCGAACTGACCCTTGACTTCATCGACTCAAACCGGCTCGTCCACCGGGGAGAGACAGTCGTTACGGCGGGCTGGCGCGCACAGGGGCTAGCTTCGCTGTTTCCGCCCGACCTGCCAATCGGGGAAGTCACCCAGACCTCGATCGTCGAACAGGAGGCCAATCAGCAGGTGCACGTGCGCCCCTATGCCGACCTCCGCGATCTCGAAACGGTTCAGGCGCTGACCGGTGGGTGGCGCGGGTGATCGTCACCCCGAAAATCCTCGCCCGGATCGTCGCGATCGCGATCGCGGCGGTGCTGCTGCAGCTCTCCTTCTTCTCGCGGGTCGCCCTCTTTCACACCAGCCCCGATATCTTGCCGGCGCTGGTCGTCTCCTTTGGCCTGCTCGGGGGGACGATGAACGGGGTGGTCACCGGCTTCTCGATCGGTTTGCTTCTTGATTGCCTCCTGGTCGAGCCACTGGGGGCCAGCTCCCTGGTGCTGCTCGGAGTCGGCTACCTCGCCGGCCTGTTCCGCGAGCGCTTTGAGATCCACAGCCCGCTGGTGGTGCCGCTGCTGTGCATGGGCCTCACCCTGGTCGCCGAGCTTGGTTTCGGGGCACTTCAGCTCCTGCTTGGGTTCGACGCTACCGTCTCTGTCTTGGTGGTGCGGGAAGTGCTGATCCAAAGCATCTTCGCCTTCTTTCTCGGCTGGCCGATCTACCTCGGCGTGCGGCGCGCGCTACGCCCGGCGCTGGTCGAGGACCCGACCGTCAGGCGGCGCAAACAGCCGACCGTGCTGGGAGCCTGAGAAGCATGTACTTGCGCTCCGATGATCGCCGCCCGCAGATGCGCAGCGGGCTGGCGCTGCGGATCGGCATCGTCGTCGGCCTCGCCGTGGCACTTTTTGCGGCTCTCTTCTTCCGCCTCTGGGACCTGCAGGTGCTCTCCGGCAAGAAATACCTGGAAGAGGCCAACAACAACCGCACGCGCGAGTTCCGGGTCGAAGCTCCGCGCGGCAAAATCCTCGACAGCCGCGGCAAGGTACTGGTCGAAAACCGCACCAGCCTGGCGCTGCAGATCGATCCGCAGAAGCTGCCATCGGATCCGGCGCGACGCCGGGCGGAGATGGCGCGCCTGGGGGGGCTCACTCACATGTCGGCCCACCAGGTGCGCAGCACGATGCGCGAACAGCTCAAGGTGACCGCCGGGGCGCCGATCACCCTGCGCCGCAACGTCGGCTATGACCTCGTCTACTACCTTCAGGAAAACCAGGACCGCTTCCCCGGGGTGCAGGTCCAGCGCGTCTTCGTCCGCACCTATCCGCACGGGACCCTCGCCGCGCACGTCCTGGGCACAGTCGGTGAGATCAGCGAAGAAGAGCTGAAAGAAGCGCGCTACCACGGTCTGCAGCCGGGCGATGAGATCGGCCAGGGTGGAGTCGAGGAGAGCTATGACCGCTACCTGCGCGGCAGGCCGGGTATCACCCGGATCCAGGTCAACGCGCTGGGGGAGCCTACCCCAGGCGGCCAGCTCCTCTCAAGGCCGCCGGTGCCCGGCGACAGCCTCAAACTCTCGCTCGAGTCCAACGTGCAGGAAGCGGGAGAAGCGGCGCTCGCCAGCGAGGGCCTGCCGGGCGCGTTCGTGACGATGAACGTCGACAACGGCCAGATTCTCGCCCTCGGTTCCTTCCCGACCTTCGAACCGAGCACCTTCACCAAGCCGCTGACCCAAGCCCAGGTCAACAATCTCTACCGCAACCCGCTCTCACCGCTCACCAACCGCGCTACAGAAGGGCTTTATCCCACCGGCTCCACCTTCAAGCTGATCACCGCGATGGCGGCGCTCAACTCCGGCGTGATCACCCCGGAAACGACGATCGTCGACAGCGGCGCGCTGACGGTGGGCACGGAGAGCTTTCACAACTCGGGCAACGCCGCCTACGGAGCGCTCACCCTGGTCCCGGCGATCAAGGTCTCCGACGACGTCTTCTTCTACACGCTCGGACTGAAAATGTGGAACACCGGGGCGCTGCAGCACTGGGGACATCTGCTGGGGATCGGCCGGCCGACCGGGATCGACCTCCCCGAGCACCAAGTCGGCTTGCTGCCCAGCAAACAGTGGCAAGAACGCGAATTCAAACACGGGAAAGTCGAAGGCCCCTGGTCGCCGGGGGACAACATCCAGCTCGCGACCGGCCAGGGGTACCTGCAGACAAACCCCTTGCAGATGGCGATCGCCTACGCGACGGTGGCCAGCGGTGGCACCGTCCCGACGCCGCACGTCGGCATGCAGATCGAAGACGGCGCCGGCCGGGTGCTGAAGGAAATCAAACCGCCGCCGCGCCGCCACGTCTACGTCAACCCCACCTACCGGGCGGCGATCCTCGAAGGCATGCACGAGGCAGCACAGACCGCCGGCGGCACCTCCTACGCCGTCTTCGGCGGCTTCCCGGTCCCGGTGGCTGGCAAGACCGGGACCGCCGAACGGCCCCCTCACCCCGGTACCAGTCCTGGTACATCGTCATGTCCCCGTACCCGAATCCCCGTATCGTGACTGCGGTGACCATCGAGGAAGGAGGCTTTGGCGCCGAATCGGCAGCGCCGGCCGCGCTCAAGATCCTCGAGGCCTATTACCGCAAGCACACGACCGGTCCCGCCGGCCCCAACGGGGGGAGCCCGGGCTGATGTATGCGACCCGCTCCCGCCAGGCTCGCCCGGAGCCGTTCGTCGCTCGCCCCGGCCTCGCCGAGCGCCTTGGCCTCCCCTACATGGACGCGCTGTTGGCCCTCTCTGCGATTGGGTTGATCGCCTTCAGCGTCTTCGTCTTGGGCCAGGCGACCCTGCAGGACGTTCCCGGCAACCCCCACTACTACGTCGATCGCCAGATCGTCTACGGCCTGCTCGGCGTCGCGGGGATGCTGGCGTTGACCCGCGTTGACTACTCGCGCTTCCGTGAGCTGCGGGTCGGCATCTACACCTTCCTCTGCGCCAGCATCGCGCTTATCTTCGTCTTCGGGATCGCAGCGCGCGGCTCGCGGCGCGCTTTCGAACTCCCCTTCTTCAGTTTCCAGCCATCTGAGCTCGGCAAGCTCCTGCTCGTGCTTGCGCTCGCCGGGTTCGTCATCGATGGCGCCAGGCGCGGTTCCGATCGGCAGCGCACGGTGCGCTACCTATGTCTGGGTCTGGCACCGGCTGCGCTCGTATTTCTGCAGCCCGACCTCGGCACCTCCCTGGTGTTCGGGGTCGCAACACTCGCCGTGATGTACTTCGGAGGCGTCCGCTGGACGCACTTCGCTGTGATCGGCACTGCCCTCGTTGCACTTATCACCCTGGTCATGGTGGTGGCCCCGGCAGTCGGAACCCCGCTGCTGAAGGGCTACCAAGCGGAAAGACTCACCTCTTTCTTGAACCCCAGCCAAAACCCACGCAACGCTGGCTACCAGCAGCACCAAGCACTGATCGCCATCGGCTCCGGGGAGAAGACCGGGCGCGGCGATCAGGCGACACAGACGCGGCTTGACTTCGTCCCTGAGCGCAGCACCGACTTCATCTTCGCGGTGATCGGTGAGCGCTACGGATTCCTCGGGGCCGCGTTCGTCCTATCCCTATACGCCCTGCTGATCTGGCGGGCGCTGCGGATCGTGACGCTCTCGAAGAACTCCTACGGAACCCTCGTGGCGGGCGGCATTGCCGTCTCGCTGCTGTTCCAGGTCTTCGTCAACGTGGGGATGAACCTCGGGATCATGCCGATCACCGGGATTCCCCTGCCACTGATGAGCTACGGAGGCTCCTCCGTGCTCGCGACGTTTTTGGCGATTGGCGTACTCCAGAGCATCCACATCCAAGCGCGGCTCAGCCAGAAGGGCAGGTTCGCCTGGTGATCCATCACAGGGTGGCCGGCGAATATGCGTACCTATCTGAACTGAGCTGATCAAATGAACAAGACAATTCTGGTTTCGGCCGACAGCGGCGAGACCCGCGTGGCCGTCCTCGAATCCAAGGCCAAGGGCGGCAAGCGCGAGGTCGCCGAGGTCTACATCGAGCGCCGCAGCAGCGCTCGATCGCCGGCAACATCTACCGCGGCAAGGTCGACAACGTCCTGCCCGGCATGGAGGCCGCCTTCGTCGACATCGGCCTCGAGAAGAACGGCTTCCTCTACGTCGACGAGATCGTCGGCCCGGAGGCGAGAGGCCGCAAGCGGCCGCGCCGGCAAGCGCATCCAGGAGCTGATCAAGCCGGGGCCAGGAGATCCTCGTGCAGGTGGTCAAGGACCCGATGGAGACAAGGGCGCGCGGCTGACGACCGAGCATCTCGCTCGCCGGGCCGCTACCTCGTCTACGTCCCCGCAGGGCGAGCGGCGTCGGGCGTCTCGCGCCGGCTCGACGGACGACGAGCGCGACCGGCTGCGCGATCGTCAAGGTCGACTCGCACCCGAAGGCGGGCGGCGTGATCGTCCGCACCGCCGCCGAGGGCGCCAAGACGCCGAGGACATCGAGCGCGACCTCGACTTCCTGCAGCGCCTCTGGAACGCGTATCGAGCGCAAGCGCCGACGAGGCGCAAGGCGCCGGAGCTGGTCTACCAGGAGGCCGACCTGCCGCTGCGGGTCGCTGCGCGACCTCTTCACCGGCGACTTCGAGAAGGCGCTCGTCGACTCACGACACGCACGTCACAAGCGGATCGTCGGCTACCTCAAGAAGACGTCGCCGGACATGGTCGAGCGGGTCACGCGCTACGAGGAGGCGAGCCGCTGTTCGAGGCGTTCGGGGATCGAGGAGGAGATCGAGCTCGACCCTCAACCGCCGCGTCGACCTGCCCTCGGGCGGCTACCTGATCATCGACCACGCCGAGGCGCTCACCGTGATCGACGTCAACACCGGGCGCTTCGCCGCCGCGGCAAGGGCGGCGGCTCGAGGACACGATCACCGAAGAACAACCTCGAGGCGGCCGAGGAGGTCGTGCGCCAGCTGCGGCTGCGCGACATCGGCGGGATCATCGTCATCGACTTCATCGACATGGCGCGCGCCCGCGAACCGCGACGCGGTCTGAAGACGCGCTGCGCAAAGAGCTCGAGCGCCGACCGGACGAAGACCTACGTGGTCGAGATCTCGCCGCTCGGCCTGGTCGAGATGACGCGCCAGAACGTCACCGACGGGGCGCGCGAGATCCTCACCGCGCCGTGCCCGACCTGCGGCGGCGAGGGAGTGATCCTCTCCGCCGAGACGATGGCGCTCGAGGGCCTGCGCAAGCTGCGCGATCTCGCGGCCGAGCAGCCGGCGCCCGAGGCGTTTTTGCTGCGGGTCAACCCGAAGGTCGCTCGCGAGCTGACCGCCCGCGACAGTGACCTGGCGGAGCTGGAGGCCCAGACCGCCAAGCAGTTTCACTTCGAGGGCGGCGACGCGCTGCCGATCGAGACCTTCGAGCTGATCGAGTCGGGCAGCCGCGAGGAGATCGAGGAGCGGGCGCTGCCGTTCAAGGTGGGCGACGAGGTCCTGGTCAAGATCGACGAGCCGCACATGTACAACGCCGACGACGCGGTCGCCCGGATCGACTCCTACATCGTCAGCGTCACCGGCGGCGGGCGTTTTGTCGGCGAACGGAAGCTGGTGCGGATCGAGGAAGTGGCGCGCTCCTCGGCGGTCGCCTCGCTGCCGGGGGTCGAGGCGAGCAACGGCGCCGGCGGGGACGGGGAGGAGGGCTCCGAGCTACACTCCGACCCCTCGCGCAGGCGCAGCCGCGGCGGCAGGGGCGGTCGTGGGCGTTCGCGCGCCAGCCAAGGCAGCAAGGATGAGTGAGCATGTACGCAGTGGTCGAAAGCGGTGGTAAGCAGTACAAGGTCGAGAAGGGGACCGCCCTCCTCGTCGACCGCCTCAGCGCCAAGGAGGGCGAGAAAGTTGCCCTGCGCGCGGTGATGTTCTGCGACAAGGAGGTCCTCGCCAAGCCCAAAGAGCTGGAGAAGGTCACGGTCGAGGCAAAGGTCAGCGAGCACCTGCGTGGCCCGAAGGTCAGGGTCTTTAAATACAAGCCGAAGAAGGGCTACCGCCGTCGCGCCGGGCACCGCTCGGAGCTGACCAAGCTCGAGGTGACCGAGGTCAAGGTCAGCGCCCGCAGGGCTGCGGCAAAAAAAGATCCAGACGGGAAGAAAACGACCGCCGGCAAATCCCGCGCTGAAAGCGCCGCCGCCAAGCGGGAGGCCTCCGATGGCTCATAAGAAGGGGCTCGGCTCCAGCCGCAACGGACGCGAATCCAACCCGAACATGCTCGGGGTCAAGGTCTTTGCCGGGCAGCGGGTCTTTGGCGGGGAGATAATCGTGCGCCAGCGCGGCACGCGGTTCTGGCCCGGGGAAGGGACGGGCCTGGGTCGCGATCACACGATTTTCGCCACCCGGGCGGGAACCGTCGAGTTCAAACCCTCGCGTAAGGGCCGGACCATCTCGGTGCTTCAGGTGCCCGAGTAGTACGGCGCCTCGGCAGGCCTCAGCGCAGCTAGCCGCGCGGCAAGGAGGGGGCAGGAAATGGGGACTACGCTCCGCCACGGTGGCTGCCGCCGTTTACCTTTCTAAGCGTGTATGACCGGGCGAAGATTTGGGTTGAGGGTGGGGCCGGCGGGAACGGTTGCGTGAGCTTCCGGCGGGAGGCTCATGTGCCCAGAGGCGGGCCCGACGGGGGGGATGGCGGACGCGGCGGGGACATTGGTGGCCATGTGGTCATTGTCTGTCTATTCTGCCACAACAAACAAGCGAACCCCTCAGGACCCTGGCCCACCAGGAAGCGC
>CAVROX010000015.1:0-130181 GCA_963722965.1 uncultured Solirubrobacterales bacterium
CCCTTGTAGTCGACGTAGGCCTTTTCGGAGAGCAGGGTCAGGCCGCCTTCGAATCAACGTTTTTGCCGTTGATCGAGCCGTTCACCTTGGCGGTCATATCGAACTCGGGAAGCTGGCCCTTGCCCTCGCTCTGGAAGGGCCCAGAGAGGCTGACGTTGAGGTTGCCACCTTCGCTGCCTTCGACCTTGACCCCGAGCGAGAGGTTCAGGGTGCCGCTCTTGATACCCTTCAGCGTCGCTTCGTTGACAACCTTCTGGGGGTTTTCGCTGTTGCCGCTGCTACTGCTGCCGCAGGCGGCGAGCGCGGTCACCAGCGCAAGCAATGCGACGAAGACGATGGAGACGCGGATTGGACTCAAGGCGGGGGATCCTCCTGGCTTGCTGAAGTTGGGCTGCTGCCACCTTGATCGTAGAGCCTGCGGGGGGGCGTGGGTCGGGGACCCGGCGGATTATCATCGGCGCCATGAAAGACGGTGCCCTCGCCGAGGTCAAGGACGGGCTGGAGAAGGCCGGCTACCTCGCCGACGAGCCGGCGGTCTGGTCTCCTTCCTCGCCCAGCGACTCGGTAAGCCGGTCCTGGTCGAGGGTCCGGCGGGGGTCGGCAAGACCGAGCTGGCGAAGGCGCTCTCCCGCGCACCGACCGCGAGCTGATCCGGCTCCAGTGCTACGAGGGCCTCGACGAGGCGAAGGCGCTGTACGAGTGGAACTACCGAAAGCAGCTCCTGCGGATCCAGGCGGCGGCGGCGAGACCGGCTGGGGCGAGGTGCAGGACGACATCTTCGGCAAGGAGTTCCTGCTGGAGCGGCCGTTGATGCAGGCGATCGCGCAGCCCGATCCGGTGGTGCTGCTGATCGATGAGATCGACAAGACCGACCAGGAGTTCGAGGCGATGCTGCTCGAGCTGCTCTCCGATTTCCAGATCACGATCCCCGAGCTGGGCCAGGTATCGGCGCGCACGATGCCGATCGTCGTCCTCACCTCCAACAACTCGCGCGAGCTGACCGAGGCGCTGAAGCGCCGCTGCCTTTACCTGTGGCTCGACTATCCCGAGGTCGAGCGGGAGATGGAGATCGTCCGCCTGCACGCACCCGAGCTACCACGAGGCATTGGCCCGACGGCTGGTCGAGGTGGTGCAGATGGTCCGCGCGCTCGACCTGAAGAAGCCGCCCTCGATCGCCGAGTCGATCGACTGGGCTCGCGCCCTGCTGCTGATGGGCGCCGAGGACATCGACCGCAGACCTTCGAGCAATCGATGTCGATCATCGTCAAGCACCGCACGGACATCGATCTCGTGGCCGAGCGGGTCGGCGTGAAACTGGCCGGGGCACCCACCCAAACAGCAGGGTGAGGCTGTCTTGAGCGGATCGCCCTTCGGGCCGAAGGCCGACCCTGGGCCCCCGGGCCTGGCGGCGAAGCTGCTGGGCTTTTGTGAGGAGCTGCGCCGCGAGGGGGTCGGTGTCGGGACCTCAGAGATCCTGGATGCCTTCGCGGCGCTTGACCAGATCCCCTGGACAGCGCAGGCGGACTTCCGCGAGGCGCTCGCGGCGACGATCGCCAAGTCCCAGGAGGACCGGCGCATTTTCGAGCTGCTTTTTGACCGCTTCTTCTTCCGCGCCGCCGAGGCGGAGGCGGTCGGACGGGGGATCGGCGAGCAGGCTGAGCGCCAGGCAGGCGACGATCGCCTCGAGATCGACGAGCTGCGCGAACAGATCCGCCAGGCGATCCTCGAGGGCGATGACGGACAGCTGCGCGACTTGGCGCGACTGGCGATCGCCGCGTTTGGCAGCCGCGCTGAGGGCTCCGGGGTGGTTGGGGTCGACGTGCAGAGGATCCGGCGCACCCTGGGCCTGTCCGCCGGGACCCAGCAGCCGGCCGAGGACGGCGCCGCCGAGCTGCCGCCGATCGACCGCGACCAGCTCAGCCACTTCGAGCGCCATTTGCGCCGCGAGCTCGAACGCGACCTGATCGAGCGCACTTCCACCCTCCCTCCCTCCCGCCCGTTGGCCGAGCTCGACCGAGCTTTGCCGACCAGCCCGACCCAGGACCTCGCCGCCGTGCACCGCGCCGTATCGCAGATGAAACGGCGACTGGCGACGCTCGGACACGAGCAGCGTGGACGACGCCGGGGACAGACCGTCGACGTGCGGCGCACGATGCGGGCCTCGCTGGAGACGGGCGGGGTGCCGATGCACCTGCGCTTCCGGCCGAAGCGGCCACGCCGCCCCGAGATCTACGTCCTCTGCGACGTCTCCACCTCGGTCACCTCGGCCAGCGTCTTCTTCCTCTCCGTTTTGCACGCATTACACGGCTCATTCCGCAAACTGCGCAGCTTCGTCTTCATCGAGCGCATCTCCGAGGTGACCGAGGTCTTCGAGCATGAGCGCGACTTCCGGGTGATCGCCCAGCGGATCTCCACTGAGGGGGGCGTCGCCGACGTCTCCGGCTACACCGACTACGGCCGCGTCTGGCTCGAGTTCCTCGCCGAGATCTCAGACGACCTTGACCCGCGCTCGACCGTGATCGTGCTCGGCGACGCTCGCACCAACGGGCGCGAGCCCCACGCAGAGGTTTTCGCCCAGGTGGCCGAGCGGGCCGGCCGCCTCTTTTGGCTGAATCCTGAGCCGCGGCTCTATTGGAACTACGGCGACTCGGTGATGGCCGCCTACGAGCGCTACTGCGACGGTGCCTTCGAGTGCTGGACCACCCGACACCTGGAGAACTTCGTCAACGTCGTCGCCGGCGGCATCCCGGCCCGCGATTGAGGGCGCTACCTGGCAACCCAGGCGTCGGGAGCGCCGGCCAGCTCCTCGACGATTGAAGGGAGCTCACCAGAGACGAGGTCGGCGAGGGTGACCTGCTCGAGGACGGTGCGCAGACTGGCGCGTACGGCGATCCAGACTTCCTTGAGATGCTCGGCGTTGCCGCGATACTCAATCGACTCCGGCGGTGAGGACTGCACGTCGGCAATCGGACCCTCGACCGCACGCACCACGTCTGCGACCGTGATCTCAGCTGCTGGTCGGGCCAGCCAGTAGCCGCCCCTGGCTCCGCGACGGGCACGGACGATGCCGGCGTGCTTGAGCTCGAGCAGGATGTGCTCCAAGAACTGGAGCGGGATCGCCTGCGCCTCGGCGAGGCGCTCCCCCTTGACCGGACCCTCCCCCGCGGCGGCCAGCTCCGCCGCGGCTCGGACCGCGTAGTCAGCCTTGGCGGAGACGCGCATGCCGAGAGTAAATCAAGCGCCCGCGTTCAGCGCGAGAGCGGCGGCTTCACGCCGGCGGCGGTGATGCAGCCAGCGGGGGGTCGCGAGGATCAGGCCGAGGCCGAGGCCGGCGACGGCTGCGGCGATCGGCCAGAGCGTCGGGTCGGCCTTCTGGATGGTGATGACCCCTGAGCCGATCAGGACGATGCCAAGCGCGGTGCGGATCAGACTCTGTGGGGCCCTGCCCGAAAGCGCCGATCCGATCACAACCCCAGGCACGGAGCCGATCAGGATGGTGCCGGCAAGGGAGAAGTCAACGTTGCCGCCCACCCAGTGGGCGATCCCTGCCGCCCAGAGCAAAACCGCGGCGTGGAGCACGTCGGTGCCAACGACCTTCTTTGGCGCGAGGCGGAAGACGGCGATCAGCAAGATCGCGATCACCGTGCCAGAACCGGCCGAAGTAATCCCGATCACGAAACCGGTGGCAGCGCCGATCGCGATCGCTGCGACCTTGTGGCGCCGTTCGACGTCGAAGCGGTCGCGCTCGGTCACGAGGTTGCGCAGGATCAGCGCTCGCGCCAGGGTGACGATCCCCACCATCAACAGGGTTCCACCGAGCACGGCGTAGACCAGCGAATCGAGCCGTTCTTCGCCGATGTTTCTCTGAAGTACGGAAACGACCGCAACCCCGCTCACCGCCGCCGGCACGCTGCCGATCGAAAGCCACTTGACCAGCTCCATGTTCACGGTCTTCATCCGCAGGTGGCGCCAACCGCCCACGGACTTCGTGATCGCCGAGTAGAAGATGTCGGTGCCGATCGCGGTGGTCGGCTGGATCCCGAAGATGAGGATGAGCAACGGGGTCAT
Organism: uncultured Solirubrobacterales bacterium; assembly: GCA_963722965.1. Classification (GTDB taxonomy): domain Bacteria; phylum Actinomycetota; class Thermoleophilia; order Solirubrobacterales; family 70-9; genus DATLSM01. The sequence continues at coordinate 4,069 of CAVROX010000015.1, forward strand.
CAGCGAGCCTCCGCCCATGCCGGTCATACCGACCAGTACGCCGATCCCTAGTCCGAAAAAGATGATTGCCGGGTCCATCTCGGTTCCGCGTGAGTGCTTATCGACTTTCTCGACCCTTTTGGTCAGGAGCCTAGATTGCGCGAGGATACCAAGATGCCTGCCGATGTCACCGATCGCGCTCAGCTAGGCGGCGCGCCACTCGCCGCGTCGGAGCCCCTTCCGGCTGGAGTCTCGATCCGAGACCTGCGCCACTGCTACGGTCAGCTGCGCACGATCGAGCGCCTGGACCTCGGAGTCGAGCCGCACGGCGTGGTCGGAGTCGTCGGTCCGTCGGGATGTGGCAAGTCGACACTGCTGGAGCTGATCTGCGGCCTACAGGCGCCCTCCGGGGGCGAGCTGGAAGTCGGTGGGAGATCGGACGCTGGGGGGCGTCTCTCGCGCTGCGCCTACATGCCCCAGCGCGACCTGCTGCTGCCCTGGTTCTCGGCAATCGATAACGCCGCCCTGGCACTGCGCAATCGCGGCGCCGGGCGGGTGCAGGCGCGGCGCGAGGCGGGTGCCCTGTTCGGCCGTTTTGGTCTCTCGGGTTTTGAGCGCTCCCGCCCCGCCGAGCTATCCGGCGGCATGCGCCAGCGGGTGGCCTTCCTGCGCACCCTGGTTGCCGGTAAGCCGGTGCTCGCGCTGGATGAGCCCTTCGCCTCACTTGACGCGATCACCAGGGCCGAGATGCAAGGGTGGCTGGCCGCGGCGCTGGCGAGCGACCCGCGCACGGTCATTCTCGTCACCCACGACGTCGAGGAGGCGCTCTACCTCTCAGACCGAGTGGTTGTGCTCTCCGCGCGGCCCGCCAGGGTAGTGGCCGAGCTGCAAGCGCCGGCGCCGCGCGCTGAGAATCGCGACGAGACGGTCACCGACCCGGAGTTCGTCGCGGTTCGCGAGGAAGCGATGCGAGCGCTCCGCGGGGGGCCCCAATGAAGCGCTGGGTCCTGCCCTCCCTCCTGCTCGCGGTTCTGGTCGGCGCCTGGCAGATCGTCGCCAGCAATGGCGCGCTTGCCAGCGCGCTGCATATCGAACCCTACCTCGTGCCCTCCCCCGCCGAAGTAGCAACCTCACTTTGGGAGAGCCGAACGCTGCTGGCCGAAAACGCCTTAGTGACACTGCGGGAGGTCATCATCGGCTTCGGCTGCGCCCTGGTCGCCGGTCTCCTGTTCGCGGTCCTCCTGCACCTGTTCGAGACGCTGCGCCGAGCCTTCTACCCGTTGATCGTTGCCTCCCAGACAATCCCGATCGTCGTCATCGCCCCAATCCTGATCGTCTGGTTCGGCTACGGGATCGGCCCGAAGCTGGCGATCGTCGCTTTGATCTGCTTCTTTCCGATAACCGTCAATGCGCTCGACGGGCTGCGCGCGGTCGACCAGGAGGCAGTCAAGATGCTGCGCACCCTCGACGCCTCTCGTTGGCAGATATTCCGCCGGCTGGAGGCGCCAACCGCGCTGCCATACGCGTTCAGCGGCGCCAAGATCGCGGTGGCGGTCGCGGTGATCGGCGCGGTCTTCGCCGAGCTGGCAAATCCGAACTCCGGGCTGGGCTACCTGATCAACCAGGACGGCTATCAATTTGAAGTGGCAAGGCAATTCGCAGCGGTCGTCGTTCTCTCCGGGATGGCGATCGGCCTCTTCGGCCTACTGGCCCTGGCGGAGCGCCGCGTCGTCACTTGGCGATAGAAAGCAGGGGTGAAGCTCCACCGCATACCGGCGTTGCCCCTCTTCCTCGCCCTCCTCGCCGCCGCGCTCGGCCTCACCGCATGTGGCGAGAAGAGCACCGCCGTCACCGGGCAGGCCCAGCCCTTCCGCCTCACCCTCGACTTCTACCCCAACCCCGACCACGCCGGGATCTATCTGGCACAAAAGCTCGGCTACTTCAAAGAAGCCGGGTTGGATGTCAGCATCGCCGCCCCCTCAGACCCCTCGGCGCCGATCAGGGAGGTCGCCGCCGGGCAGAGCGACCTGGCGATCTCCTACGAGCCCGAGGTGATGCTCGCCCGCCAGCAGGGCCTCGACGTCGTCGCGGTGGGGGCGCTGGTCGATCGCCCCCTGACCTCGATGATCTGGCTGAAAAAGTCCGCGATCAAGGGGATCGGCGACCTGCGCGGCAAGACGATCGCCACCGCCGGTATCCCCTACCAGGACGCCTTCCTGAAGACGATCCTCGCCCGGGCGAACCTCACCCCCGCGAACGTCAAGACGGTCAACGTCGGCTTCGGGCTGCTGCCGGCGCTGGCCGGCGGCAGCGCCCAAGCGATGCTCGGCGGCTACATCAACGTCGAGGGGATCGACCTGCGCGAACGCGGCAAGCACCCGTCGTAATTCCGGTCAACAGGCTCGGCGTCCCGCCCTATGACGAGTTGGTCCTGGTCGCCAATCGCAAGCATCTCGAAGAAGACCCCGAATCGATCCGCCTTTTCATCGCCGCCCTCGATCGCGGTACCGCGGCCGCGGTGAAAAACCCGAGGTGCCGCCACCAAAGCGGTGCTTGGAAGCCAACCACAGTCTCGAACCGAAGCTGACCGCCGCCGAGGTGAAGGCGACGCTGCCGCTGTTGGCCCCCAACCTCGACGGCCACCCTACGGCTACATGGACCCGAGCCAGTGGCGCAACTTCATCGCCTGGATGCGGGACAACGAACTGATCAAGACAGCTCCCGCCACATCCGAAGTGCTCAGCAACGCCTACCTGCCGGGGAAGATTGCCGAATAGGGCGAGGTGGCTCCATCGCCGAGCAGGGCGATGACCTCTCCCGAGCGGGAGGGCCGGGGAGAAGAGGTGGCCCTGCGCGTAGTCGCAGCCGAGGCGGCGCAGCTCGGAGAGCTGGGCCTCGTTCTCCACTCCCTCGGCGATCACGTCGAGGGAGAGGGCACGGGCCATGCCGATGATCGCCTCGATGATCGCGGTGCGCTCCTGTTCGATCCCCAGCGCGTCGACGAAGGATCGGTCGATCTTCAGCGCGTCGAAGGGGAAGCGGTTGAGGTAGGCGAGGGAGGAGTAGCCGGTGCCGAAGTCATCGAGCACCAGCCGCACGCCGATCTCGGTGAGCGCCTCGAGGGTGGCCTGCGCGGTCGCCGACTCCTCGACCAGGACGCTCTCGGTGATCTCCAGCCGCAGGTGGCGCGGGTCGAGGCCGGTGCGGGCGAGGGTCTCGGCGACGATCGTCGGCAGTTCGCGGTGCGCGACCTGGCGGGCGGAGAGGTTGACGGAGACGTCGAAGGGCCGCGCAGTCCGGGCACTGCTCGTGCCACTCGAGGATCTGGCGGCAGGCCTGCTCCTGCACCCAGCGTCCGACCGGCTCGATCAGGCCGCTTTCCTCGGCGACCGAGACGAACTCCGCCGGATCCAGCAGACCACGCTCGGGATGCCGCCAGCGCAGCAGCGCCTCAAGGCCCGACAGACCTCGCCGCTGCGCAGCGAGACGACCGGCTGGTAGTGAAGGACCATCTCCTCGCGCTCCAGCGCGTGGCGCAGGTCGCGCTCGATCTCCAAGTCGGCGCAGGGCGCGGGCCCTCATCTCGGCGTCAAAGAGCTCACAGCGCGCCCGGCCCCTCTCCTTTGCCCGGTACATGGCGGCATCCGCGTCGCGGATCAGCAGATCGGCGTTGACCGGATCGCGGTCGGTTGGGCGGGCTACGGCGATCCCGATGCTGGCCGAGATGAAGTGCTCGACCCCCTCCATCGAGTAGGGCTTGGCGAACGCTGCTGCGACCCGATCGGCGATCGCCAGCCCCTCCTCCTCGTCGGCAAGGCGATCGATCAGGATGCCAAACTCATCACCGCCGAAACCGCGCCACCAGGTCCCCCGGCCGCAGGTGCGAGCGAAGGCGGGGGCGACCGCCCGCAGCAGCGCGTCGCCGGCGTGGTGGCCCATGCTGTCGTTGATCAGCTTGAAGTGGTCGAGGTCAAGGAAGAGGATCCCGACCGGGGATCCCGACGCGGTGGCACGCCTCAGCGCCTCGTTGAGCGCTTCGATGAAGCTGAGCCGATTGGGTAGTCCGGTCAGGGAGTCGTGCAGGACTCGATGGCGCAGCGCCTGGTCGGCGATGTGGCGCTCGATCGCCTCGGCCAGCACGTTCGCCGCCGCCTGCAGGAAGTGGACGTCCTGCGGTCCGAAGCGGCCGGGGTCAGTCGAGTGGATATCGAGGACGCCGAAGGGGCGCTCCTTGCCGTCGATCATCACCGCGAGGCTGGCGCCAAAACCAAGCACCCTGACAACTGGCGGCATCGTAAACCGCTGCTCTTTGGACCACTCAGCGACGATCACGTGCAAGCCGGACTCAAGCGCCGCTCCGGCGTGGGAGTCGCGCGCCGCGGAGACGCGCCTGCCGGCGCCCGTCACCTGGCCCTCGAGCCCGGCGCGAAGGTGAAGGCGACGGCCGTCGCGCCCCACCTCCCAGATGCAGGCACCGTCGACCCCTTCGATCCCTTCGATCAACGAGACAGCAGCCCGCATCAGTGAGTCGGGATCCCCGTCCTTCAGCGCCCGCTCGCCGAGTTGGGCCACGACCGCCTGCTGGGCGGCAGCCCGCTGCACCTCCTGCTCGGCGAGCTTTCGCTCGGTGATGTCATAGAGGACGCCGTGCCAGACCGGCACCCCGTCTTCGTCGGCCTCCAGCACCGCCTCGTCGAGAATCCAGACGACGTCACCCTCGCGCGTGATCATCCGGTAGTCGAGCGGCGGCGGGTTGCGCTCGCCGAGCGTCTCTCTCGTCTCTTGGGAAAGAGCCCGCTCGCGGTCCTCGGGGTGCACGAGCTTTGCCCACAGCTTCGGGTCAGACTTCCAATCCTCGGGGGTGTAGCCGAGGATCTCCTCGACCTGTGGGCTGACGTAGCGCCAGCGGCCCTGCTCGCCGAGCTCGGATGTGTAGACGATCGCAGGCAGGCGCTCGACAAGGTGACGGTAGTCCTCACCGCCGGAAGCGATTTGGTCGATGAACTCCTCGACCTGCTCCTCGGGCCAGTTCCTGTCTCCGAGTACGCGCTCCATTGGCGCGATATCGACAAATCAACTGGTTCCTTGACGAGACCTTCGTCCAAGCACCCGCCCCGACAAATCGAGGAGGGCTCAGGCGGAGATGCGCAGCGGCGGCCCCTGGGCGACAAGTCGGTGCAGGCCGATCAAGCTGAGGGCTCCTGCCAACCCGCGAAATGGGGCATAGGGCGCGTAGAGCTCCTCAACCTCCTCAACCGTGGCGCGTCGCCCCAGACAGGCGAGTCGTCCGACCAGCTTCAGGTAGCCGAGGTCGCCAGCGGGCAGCGAGTCGGGGTCACCGCGGCCGAAGAGGCCGAGACACTGGACCGTCCAGGGGCCGATCTCCGGCACCGCGAGAAGGCGCCTGTCGCTGGCCTGGGCGGTGAGGTCGCAGCGTCCGGCCGCGACCTCACGGGCGACGGCGCGAAGCGCGATCGCCCGCCGCAGCGCCAAGCCCATCGACTCCAGCTCGGCGGGTGCCCGCCCGGCGATCGCGGCGGCGCCAGGGACGTCGCGCAGACCCTCGCGCTCCCTTCCCAGCCGCACTCCCCAGCGTCCGACGATCCGGCGCTGGATCCGGGCCGCGCGCTCTGACTCGATCAGCTGCTTGACCACCGCCCAGGCGAGCGCCTCCCAGGGCCAGGGGCGGCGGCGGGGGCGGAAGTATGGGTTGCGCCGCAGCAGCGGGCCAAGCAGCGGGTCGCGTCGAAACCGACGGTGGAACTCGCTGAGGTCATCGTCTACCCCGAGCGCAAAGCGCATCCGCTCGACCGCGACCTGCAGCTGGGCGGTAGCGGCGGCTGCGCCGGTGGGCGGGGGAAGCGCTCGGGGGGTGGCTATCGCGGCGGGGTCGACCGGCTCGGCGCGGATCGCAACGCACTCGGCCCGCGGCTGCCAGGCGCGGACCAAGACCGGGCTTCCATCGACGTGCAGCAGCCGGCAGGCGACGCCATCTCGGACCAGCATCACGCGGTCCTCGCCACCGGAGGACGGCAGGCGAAACGGGGAGGTAGGCCTCACCTCGACTTCAACTGAAGCCGAGGTGTCCATCAGCGCCCCAGCAGATGGACGTCGACCAAGAAGGATCGACTGGCGACCACATTGGATGGCCGGTCGCGGCGGCGCGAGAGGCGCCGCGATGAGCGCTTGCGCAGGCCGACCGCTCCGAGCGCCCGCACCGCGGCGACCGTCGCGGCGCCAGCCAGCGCCCCCCCGGCCGCCGCGATCGCGGCATTGCGGACATCGCCCCGCAGGACGGGTGAAGCGGGCGCCTCATATGGCCGCGGCAATGGCCGAACGGGCTGCTCGCAGTCGGCCTCCCCGGCATCCTCCTCTGCCAAGACCTCGCCCTCTACCTCGAACTCGCTCACCGGGCCCGACTCTAGCGGCGGGTCAGAGCGGATCCGCCAAAGCCTTGGAGATAACCCGGAACTTGCGGCATTACAAGGCAGTCTCGTAAACCCGATAGCGCTTGACCACCTTGCCGCCCATTCCTTCCATCGCCCGATTCATCGGGCCGTTGCTCTCGAGGATCCAGCCCATCTCACCGCCTTCGATTTTGCCCGGTCGGGCCGCCGTCTCGAGGTGCTTGAGGTACAGGCAGGCAGCCACGCCGGAATGCCGGTAGGCGTGCTTGACCCCCAGGGCGAAAACGCGGAGCTGGTCGATCTTGCGCTTGCCGAGCAGAAATCTGGCCCAGCCGAAGGGGAGCAGGCGACCGTTCAGCTTCGCCATCACCTGGTTGATGTCGGGCAGGGTGAGGGCGGCGCCTACCGCCTCGCCGTCCTTCTCGGCCATGTAGGCCCAATCCTCGTCGAGGATCTGCTTCAGGTTCTTTGCCTGGAACTCAACCTCCGCGTCGGTGATCGGGACAAAGCCCCAGTTATCCCCCCAAGCCTCGTTGTAGACGTCCATGAAGCGCCGGACCTCCGCCGCCATCTCGCTCTTGCGCATGTTGCGGATCGTGATCCCTTCCTCGTTGAGCGCCCTTTCGGCGGCGGCGTGGATCGCCGGATCGAAACGCTCGCCCTCCTTGAGGTCGCCGAACTGCAGTTCCCACATCAGCACGTCCATCGCCTTCTCAAAGCCCTCGCCCTCGAGAAGCTGCTGGTAGTGGGGAGGGTGCCAGGGCTCGAGGATCATCGGCCGGCGCTCAAAGCCCTCGACCAGGATGCCGATCTCATCGTTGGTCGTGAAGTCCATCGGGCCGAGGATGCGAGAGCGCCCCCTCGAGCGGGCCCACTCGCTTGCCGCCCCGAGCAGCGCGGCGGCGACCGCCGGGTCGTTCGCGGTCTCAAAGAAGCCGAACATGGCGTCGCTGCCGCCCTGAAACTCGTCCCAGCGCCGGTCGACCTGAGCGCTGATCCGGCCGACCGGCTCGCCGTCGCGCTCGGCGATGAAGTACTCCGCCTCGGCGTGCTCGAAGTAGGGATTCTTGTCGCGGTTGAGGAACTCCATCCGCTCAAAGATCAAAGGGGCGACCCACTGGGGGTGTTCCCGGTGCAAAGCAAACGGGACCTTGACGAATCGCTTCAGCTCCCGTCGCGTGCGCACTGGGCGGATTGCCACACTTCCCATCGGTGCGGAACCTACACTCTGCGTGATGAGCGAGATAGCGAAGGCCCCCCTCGACGTCTTCGAGAAGGCGCGCAACCACGACCGCCTCGAGCAGCTGGAAGCCGCCAGGCAGCACAACCTCCTCCCTTACTTCCGCCTGCTCACCTCCCAAGCCGGCCCGGTGGTCGAGATGGAGGGTAGGGAGACGATCATGCTCGGCTCCAACAACTACCTCGGCCTGACCGGCGACGAGCGGGTCAAGCAGGCGGCGCGCGACGCCTTGGAGACCTATGGAACGGGCGTGACCGGGTCGCGGCTGCTGAATGGGACGACGCCGCTGCACGTCGAGCTGGAGCGCGAGCTGGCGGAGTGGATGGGGGCCGAGGACGCGATCGTCTACACCACCGGATATCAGGCGAATCTTGGCTGCATCGGGACGATCCTCGAGCCGGGCGACACGGTGATCTGCGACTCCGGCGACCACGCCTCGATCCTCGACGGCTGCCGACTCTCCGGCGCAAAGCTGCGCCCCTTCCGCCACAACCGCATGGACAAGTTGGAGAAGATGCTTGAACGGGCGGCAGAGGACGGCGGCGGGGTACTGGTCATCGTCGACGGCGTCTTCTCGATGGAGGGCGACGTCTGCAACCTGCCGCAGACCATCGAGCTCTGCGAGGCGCACGGGGCACGGCTAATGGTCGATGAGGCGCACGGTGCGGGTGTACTTGGGGCCCGCGGCGCGGGGGCCTGCGAGCTGTTCGGGCTGGAGGAGGAGGTCGACCTGCGGATGGGGACCTTTTCCAAGAGCCTCGCCTCCTGCGGCGGTTTCGTCGCCGGGCCGGCCGACGTCGTCGAGTACCTGCGCTTCGCCTCCCGCTCCTTCATCTTCAGCGCCGCGGGGGTCCCGGCCGCGGTTGGCGCGGCACTGGCGGCGCTGCGGGTGATCCGCTCCGAGGGGCCGGCGCTGTTTGAGGCGCTGCTCGACAACGCCGAATACCTGCGCGAGGGCCTCCGCCACCTCGGGCTGAAAGTGATCGAGCCCGGAACCCTTCCGGACGGCACGGTCGCGACCACCCCCGTCGTGCCGGTGATGGTCGGCGATGACTGGCAGGCGGTCTTGCTCTGGAAGGCGCTGTTTGACGCCGGCGTCTACACCAACGTCGCAATCCACCCGGCAGTACAGCCAGGTGGTGCGCTGTTGCGGACCAGTCTGATGGCGACCCATGAGCGCGAGCACCTAGACGGCGCCCTCGGGACGATCGCCCGCGTCATCGAGGACTTCCCCGAGCTTCCCCGAGCCTAATCCGCGGTTAACTGGGTTTAAACATCCCCCGGTCTGGGTAGTTTCAGGCTTGTCCGGATCTGGACAAGTCTCGGCGGCGGCGAAAAAGCTGCTCTTAGCGAGTGAGCCGCTCCGAGTTTGGCCGCGCCGGGTTGACGCCTAAACCCCGGGGCCATAACTTGCTGCCTCGCCGTACGAACCCTGGGCGGGCCGGACGGCGGAGAGCTTTGAGACCGGCGATGCCCGCGGCTCGCACCGCGCCCGCCGAGACGAAGCGATACCCAGTTAACCGATCCCCAAAGGGAGGAGTTCCAGTGGACGCTGCCTCGATCGCCCCTGCAACGACGACCGCTTCCGTCGCCCCGGCCCCGCAGCACATGCGAGCCCTCGAACGGGCAAACCTGGTCCGGCTCGCTCGCGCCGAGCTGAAGCGCTCGATCGCCCGCGGCGAAATCGACGCGGCCGAGGTGGTCCGGGAGTGCCCGTGGGAGACCGAGAGCATGACCATCGCCGAGCTGCTGACCAGCCAGCGTCGCTGGGGCCGCACCCGAGCCCGGAAGTTTCTCCTCCCCCTCGCGCTGAGCGAGAACAAGCGACTCGGCACCCTCACCTCGCGCCAGCGAGCCCTCCTTGCCGCCGAACTGGCGGGCAAGCGCAGCGCGATCCTGGTCTGAGCGGGGACTTAGCCCCGCAGGCCGCCAGCGCGGAAACTGAGGCCGCCGGAGGCTCGCTGAAAGGCACGGCGCAGCGCCAGGAAGGCGAGGAGGAAGGCCACCGCGCCCACCCCCAGGCAGATGGCCAGAATCAGGTTCGCCAGGTAGTGAAGGCCCCCGACGACGAGCACGAAGAGGGTACCCGCGAGCAAAGTCGTGTGGGAACGGTAGCCAGCAAAGTGCTCGCGGGCCGAAACCTCAAGGCCGCCCAGGCCGGCAAGCACGACGCCGACCCCGATCGCCGTCGGTATCTGTCCGATCAGGCCGGTCGCCAGCGCCACGATGCCGGCGAGCACCACCAGCTCGGCCAGCGGGAAGGAGCCCCAAGGCGCGGGCGGACGCTCGTCGATCTTGGCCTTTCTGCTCAATTGCTAACGGCCGCAAGCCGTCCGGATGGGGGACATCCGGAGGAGACCTTCACCCGCCACCACCCCATCACCATGCCGAGTACACCCAAGCGGGGGCGGGAGTGCCAGCCGCCGCAGCCAGGCTCACCGACGTCTTGACGGGAGACCCGCACCCATCTGTGCGCGGCCGGATCGGCGAGCATCCTCCTCAGCAGCTCGCGATTGTCGCTCTCAAGCCGGCTGCGCTGATCGAGCGCCAGCCGCGCCTCGCCGACTCGCGTCGCCAGCTCATCACGCACCCGCTCCAGCTCGCCGAGGTCGAGCAACCTGGGTGCGCCGCCCGAGCCGAGGACCCCACAATCGATCTGCACCCGGCGAAATGACTCCGCAAACAGGCCCGCTAGCTCCCGCTCGAGGCGACCGATCTGGCGCCGCAGCTCGGCCCGAGCAAGGCGCTCGCCAGCGCCGACGCGAAGCGGCGCGGCCCGGGTGTCTAGCTGCAGCAGCTGCGACATGGAAACCCCCTCGAGTCTAGTTGACCGGCAGCCGGCGTTCCTTAGGCGTCTATTACGGAGGCAGGACGGTGAGGCAGCGCGTTGGGTTAGGTTGAATCGAGGGTGGCCGCAGCCATCCACAGTGCCTCGGCTACCGCCATCTGCGAAACGCCGTTTACCTGCACCGCGACGATCGCCACCCGGCGGGTGCCGTCGTCCACCTCACGGCCCGCCGCGGTCTCCCCGAACACCAGCCCGACCGGGTGCTGATCGTCGGCGATCGCCAGGGTTCCCGGCGCCAGCTCGCCGGGCCTGCCGGCGAGCTGCTCGCCGGGCGCGGAGTCGCGGATGCACAGGCGCCCCTCAATCCTGTCGGCGTCAAAGGCGCGCAGGGCGACGCCGGTCTCGACGATCGGAATCGTCAGCGCGTCGATCGGCAGCCCTCTGCTCCTGAAGGCCCCGTCGTGGAGGCGATCCAGCGCCAATTGCTCGACCGGGGTGCGGGTGCGGTCCGGGTCGAGGCCGATCTGGCGAAAGAAGACCCGGTAAGACCAGGGGACCTGCCGCTCCCGTAGGTGAATCGCGTGGGCACCGAAGAAGCGGTCAGAAAGGTCGCGAAGGCGGCGGCGGACAGGCTCGGGGCTCCTGCCCGGACGGCAGTCGGCCTCGATCCAGGCGATCCCAAGACCGGGGAACTCGGCAGCGACATGGGGCGCCACCCATCCCTGCTCGGGGGCGGGGTCCCACCCCATTTGCGAGCTCGCAAGCTCGGCGCCCACCTAGCCAGCCTCCGCGACGCGGGTGGCGCGCAACAAGGCGCGCACCCGCGCGTCAAGCTGCGCCGCGCTCAGATCGCCGGCGCTGGCGCTCTGCAGGGTCCCGCCCGGATAGGCATAGGCGAAGGTCGGGCAGCCGCCGACCCCGTAAAGGTCGCCGACGGCGCCGTCGCGGTCATAGCCAACCGGCATCCTCCAGCGGTGCTGGCGGACCACTTCGCGGACCGTGCCCCGTTCGTCGCCCACGTCCAGCGAGAGGAAATTCACCCGCCCACGGTAGCGCTGGTAGGCACTCTCGACCACGTCCTGCTGGTCGGCGCAATCGCCCCCTTTGGTGAACCAGAACGAGATCACAAGCGGCCGGTCGAAGAAGTCGCAGACCCGGATCGCCCCGGCCACGTGGATCCGGCAGGCGGGGGTGCGGCGCTTTCCTGGGGGGCAGGGGATCTGGCCGCTTTCGCAATCGTCTTGGGCGATGTTGGCGTCCCCTTCTAAAGAGCCGGCAGCGATCGGCACCGCGAACTCGGGGAGCGGCCAGCGGGGAGGCAGCTTTTCAAGCCCAAGGGTGCTCGGCTGGTTGCCCGCGATCGTGTGGAAGAAGGCGATTGCGATCAGCGCCAGAAAGAGCAGACCGACGGCCAAGGAGTAACGGTCCCTCATCTCCGCTCGCTCAAGCTCAGCGCGGCCGGCAGGACTGCCATTACCCCGAGCAGGGCGACCGCGAGGTCGATCACGGTGACGAAGCCAAAGTCCCGCAGCATGGCGATGTCGCTGGCGATCAATACCCCAAAGCCAACGATCGCGGTGACGCCGGAGGCGAGCACCGCGGCCCCGGTGCGCGAGTAGGCGCCGCCGAGCGCGTCGGCGACCGAGCGCCCCGCCCTCCGCTCCTCGTAGAAACGGGCTGAGAGGATGACGCTGAACTCGGTCGCGATCGCCACCGTCAGCGCTCCCAGCGCCGCCGACATCGGGTTGAGCGGGATGGCGGTTAGCCAGAGGATCAGCGCCCCCCAGCCGCTCGCCAGCACGACCGGGACGAGCGGGATAAGGGCGCGGGCGAGGGAGCGGTAGGCCGCGAGCAGGACAAGCGCCACCCCGACCAGTCCCGCCAGGGTGAGCCAGTAGCGGCTGGTGGAGAGCTCAGCGGCGGCCTCTGTCGCGATCACCGGCAGCCCGGCGAGCCGCACCAGGACCCCCGGAGGCGGACCGCCGGGAGAGCCCGGCGCGCCGATCTCCCCTTGCACCCGGTCGATCAGGGCCTGTTGGCGTTCAAGTGACTGGGCGCGGATGCCGAAGGCCAGCAAGGCCGTGTGGCCGAGGCGGCCGGTCCTCGGATCGACCGGCGCGACCTGTTCGAGGTCATACGGGGTGAGTTGGGCGAGGGTTTCGCGGATGCCCCGCTCGGTCAGCGGGGCGCCGCCGCCGGTGAGGAAGTCCGAGAGCGCCGGGCCGGGGCAGACTTCGGCGGCGCGGCAGCTCGGGTCTGGCCCAGAGAAGCCGTTGGACCTCAGTACCCGCTGCTTGAACGCGGCCATCCAGCGGATCGTCGCGGGATCGGCGAGGTCGGGGGCCTGGACGCTGACCTCGAGCTCGCCGGAGACGCCGGTGACGTCCTGGACCTGGGTCAGGTCTCGCACCGCGGGCAGGCTCTGCGGGGCAAGCGAGCGGATGTCAGAGACGGTCTCGGATCTGGGTGCCGGCGAGCCAGCCGATCGCGGCAAGCACCAGGCAGATGCCGAGGACAAGGCGGGCCGTGTGCGGCCAAAGGGAGCGATTGCGCTCCAGCGGGCGGATCCCTGTCGCGGAGTGAAGGGGGGCGCTGCAGGGCGCCGGCGGGCTCGACCTCCCCATACCCCTCGCCAGCCCGCCCGCGGACGCTTCCCGCGGACTCCGCCTCGACGCAGGCTCAGGGCGGCGAAGCCGGCGGTCAGCGCCAAAGCGAAGGCGATCGCAATCCCCGACGATCAAAAGCCAGCCAAAGCTTCGGACCATCGGGGTCGGGGATAGCTGGAGGGCCAGGAAGCCCCGCCGCGGTGGCAAGGCAGGCGGTGCCGATGGTCGGTCCGCCGCGCGCTGCGGCGAGCCGGACGGCCTCGCACTCCTCTCGCGCCGCCCTCGACCGCCTCGTCAAAGCGGGCCTGGAGCTGGATCGCGTAATCGACGGCGAGGCCGATCAGGATCGGCAGCACCGCAATCGAGGCCATCGTCAGCGAGCCCCCCACCACTCCAGCAGGCCGAAGGTCAGCGCGGCGGCGGCGAGCGCGATGCCGAGAGGCAGCAGCCGTAGACGGGAACGGAAGACCACCATCAAGGTCAGCGCCATCGCCGCTACCGCGACGGCGAAGAGGACCAGCAGGGCGTCCTTCAGCGCTCGAGCGAGCCCGTCGACGACGACCGGCGCGCCGGAGATCACGTATCTGCCGCCGGACAGCTCGAAGCACGGCGCCGGGCTCCCCTTGAAGGCGCAGACCCGCCGCGGCGTCGTGTCATAGACCGCTTCATGGATCAACCCCAGCGCGCGGTGGCGTTCTGCTTCGGTCAGGTCCGGGCGCAGGCGCAGGACGATCTGGGCCGAGTGGTCGTTGGGGAAGAGGTAGGCGAGGCGCGCCTTTGGTACCTCGTGCCCGTCGCGGAGGTCGAAAATCACGCCCGCCAGGAAATCGGGGTTGGCGAGACTGGGCAAGCTGGTGATCCCGTAGCGCGCCGCGACTGAGAGCAGGTAACGACGCAGCTCGGCGGCGGCATCCGCGCCGCCAGGCGTCTAAGCTGAGTCGTCGATCTGGATCACCGCCTCGTTGAGGAAGGTGGCGGGCCCGGCGAGGAACCGGACCGGGTGCATCTTCGCCAGCTCGGTGCAGGGCCCGGGAATTGGCCTTGCGCCCTTCGGCACTCGGCCCGAGAGGCAGCCCTCCAACCGCAGCAGGCGCACCAGGTTGGAGGTCAGCACCAGCCGCTGCAGATCGCCCTCGGCCACGACCACGACCGGTTCTTCCCCAAATACCTGGCGCACGTGCTGCGTGGCCCGGTAGCTGGCGGTATCCGAATCGACCAGCGTCCCTGATCCCGGCGTCGGTCTGCAGCCGCATTGCGGCGAACCCGGCCCCGACCGAGAGGACGACCGCGAGCGCCAGGACCGCGCGCGCATGGCGGGCGCCCAGCCCGCGAGCGCACTCAATCCATCGAGAGCGGACCGGTCACGTCCGCCTTGAGGAACTGCGACACGAACTCGTTTTCGGAGTCAAACAGCTCTTCTTTCGGGCCAGACTCGACGATTTTGCCGCTCCACAAGACGGCGAGGAAGTCAGCGATCCGGCGCGCGGTGTTGAGGTCGTGGCTGATCGTCAGGTAGCAGCCGCCGTGCTCGGCGTGCACCTCGCGGATCAGCTCGCAGAGCAGCGCGGTGCGGACCGGGTCAAGGCCGGAGTCGGGCTCGTCGAACATGACGATCTGGGGTTCGAGCACCAGCGCCCGGGCAAATCCGGCGCGCTTGCGCATTCCGCCCGAGAGCTCATTCGGCATCTTGTAGATGGCCTCGGTCAGCCCAACCTCTTTGAGGCGGCGGTTGACGATCTCGCCGATCTCCTCCTCGCTTTTGTCGGTGTGCTGGCGCAGCGGGAAGGCGGTGTTGTCGTAGATGTTCATCGAGCCGAACAGGGCCCCGTCCTGGAACAGAAGGCCGAACTTTTTGCGCACCTCGAACAACTCGTCGTCGGTCATGTTGGGGATCGATTCTCCGTGGACCAGGACATCGCCGGAATCGGGATAGAGCAACCCGACGATGTGCTTGATCAATACGCTCTTGCCGGTCCCCGACGGCCCCAGCACCATCGAGACCTGGTCCTCGGGGAGGCCGAGGTTGAGGCCGTTGAGGATTCGCGCCCGGCCGAACTGCTTGACCAGATCGATGATTTCGATCGCGTCCTCGCCACCATGGTCGCGCTTGCGACCAGTGTGGAAGCGATACGGGTCTGGATCGCTGGGGTCGACGCCGGGGATGACGAAGTCACGACCCATCACCGCCCCGTCGGGTCCGACGTATGGGCCTGTGGGCTCGGGCTCGTGCACCGCGGCACCGGTGTCCGGCTCGGCCTGCCCGCTCTGGTTGAGATCGTCCATTGACATTTCGGTCAGCCTCCTATCGGCGCCCTCGGATTGGCACCCCAGAACACAAGTGTCCCAAGCATCCCGATGATGTGAACGAGAATGATGTTGAGCACCATCGACTTCGCCGTCGCGGTTCCCACGCCCACCGGCCCGCCGGAGGCGGTGTAACCGTAATAGCAGCCGACCATCACGATCACGGTCGCCATCACCATCCCCTTGATCAGGCTAAAGATCACGTCCGGGGGATTTTGGAACTGCCAGAAGATCAGGTCATAGCCACCGGCGGAGACGTCGCCGATCTGCTTGACGACAGCGAGGTAGCTGGCCAGATACATGACCCCGATCCCGACCAGATACATGAACGGGAAGGCGATCCAGGCGGCAAGCAGGCGGGTGGCGCACAGGAAGGTGACCGGCGGTATACCCATCACCTCCAAGCGCATCGATCTCATCGGAGATCCGCATCGCCCCCAGCTCGGCGACGATCCCGGTGCCCACCTTCGCCGCGAGCATGTAGCCAAAGGCGTAGGGCAGAATCTCGCGCAGATCACACCAGGCCGAGAAGACACCGGCGTAGGCGGGGGCCCCCTGGGCGCGCAGCAGGTAGGCGCCCTCGATCCCGCACTGCAGGCCGAGGACGAAGACCAGCCCCCAGATCACGACCGCCGAGCCGAGAATCAGGATCCCGGCCTGGCGCAGGGCCTCGCCAAAGAAGCGCAGGACGCGGCCGGAGTAGACGAGGCCCGCGATGCGAGAGCCGAAGCGGGCGATCTCCCCGAAGGAGTCAAGCCAAGCCCGCGGCGCATCCAGCCAGGCGTTCACCTGACCACCTGCAGTTCAGGATGGGTAGCGAGCAGGGTCTGGGTGAAGGCGTAGTTGAAGGCGAAAACCCCCAAGAAGGAGATCACCACCGCCTCGTTGACGGCGCGGCCGACGCCGGCCGCGCCTCCGGAGGCGGTCATTCCCTTGTAGCAGCAGACGACCGCGATGATCGCGCCAAACAGCATGCACTTGATCACCGAGCCCCAGAGGTCGGTTATCGAGGCATTGGTGAAGAGGGTCGCGAAGAAGCCGCCCAGCGACTGGTGGTAGAGGATCTCGGTGAGGATGCCGCCGCTCAGCCCGAAAACCAGGGCGTAGATGTCGAGCAGGCCGGTGATCAGCATCAGCGCCAGGAAGCGCGGCACCACCAGGTTCTTGATCGGATCGACACCGAGCACCTGGAGGGCGTCGAGCTCCTCGCGGATCTTGCGCGAACCGAGATCGGCGGTGATCGCGGTACCGGCGACGCCGGCGACGACGACCGCGGTCACAAACGGCCCGATTTCTCGGATCGCGGCGAGGACGAAGAAGCCACCGAGGCGGTCCAGTGCCCCGACCAGGGTGAGGAAATTCGCAGCCTGCAAGCCGGGGGCGCCGAAGTTGATCGCCACGGTTGAGATCAGCAGCGGGAACCAGCAGAGTCGCAGGGCAAAGAGGAACTGGCCGATGAACTCCTCGCCGTAGGGATAGGGGGGCCGCACGGCGGAACCGATCGTCCGCGCCGTGAGGATCACCATGTCCCCCACCTGCTCGAACAGCGATTTTGCGGGCAGGAACGCCCTGTCTACCGCGGATCTGACCATCTGCTCCTCCGTCGAGCCGCGCCGCGGGCTCGCGACGCCGGGCTCAGTCAACCGAGTCTATGGGATGGCTGGGCGTCAACCGTTACATGAGTGTTGAGATCCGGCTAACCCCTTTCGATCACCCCGAAAGGCGACAAAGAGCAGGCAAACCCCGTGGTATGTTCCGCCCGCTTTGCGGGGGACCGGACCACATTCCCGGCATGCCCGCCTTCGAGCCACTGCGACCGGGGTTGCCGCCGTGGCCGCGGCGGCGCTGCTCGCCGCCTGCGGGGGCGGCTCCTCCTCGAGCGCAAACCAGCCCGCCGGAAGCTACGCGGTGCGAGTGCTCAGCGCAAAGTTCCCGACCTTCCAGCGACTCGCCCAGACCTCCCAGCTGGGAATCGACGTCCACAACGCCGGCCGCAAGACGGTTCCGGCGCTGACCGTCACCGTCTCAATCGCCGGCCCGCTGGGCCGCGCCTCCTCGCTGCCATTCGCGATCCGCAGCCCGCAGCCCGACCTCGCGTTCCCTGACCGGCCGGTCTGGGTGCTGGCCGAACACTTCCCGAAACTCGCCGGCTCCGCCGAATCTGCCGGCGCCCAGACCGCGAACCCCAAGACCTTCGACTTCGGGCCGCTGAAGCCTGGGGCAACGGTCGAAGCGACTTGGAAACTGTCGGCGGTCCGGGCCGGACGCTACACCTTGCTCTACAGAATCGCGGCTGGCCTCAACGGCTCCGCCAGGGCGCAGACGCCCTCGGGCGTCGCGCCGGGAGGTTCGTTTCGGGTGGCGATCTCCGCCACTCCGCCGAACACGGTCGTCACCGATAACGGCGAAGTGGTCGAAATCAACGGCCCGAAGAAGTGATCCCGGCAACCAGGTCATCGGGCGCCATACCCTCGGGAATGAATCCCGACTTCATCCCGAAGTAGACCGCCTGGGGGTGGTGGGCAACGATCGCCACCGTCGATTGCTCCGGCAACACCGCATAGCCCCCCGAGAGGGTCATCCCGATCTGCTCCAGGTCAAGCAGCCGCCAGACTTTCTCGTGCTCTGATTGGTCGGGGCAGGCCGGGTAGCCCCAGGAGTAACGGCGCCCCTGGTCAAGCGGGATCTCGAGCTCGCGCCGCACCTCTGAGTGCAGCCACTCGGCCAGGCCCTCCGCCGCCTGCACGCCGAGACCGTGCACGTACAGCTGCTCGGCGAACTGGCCTTCGCTCTCCAGGCGCTCGATCAATTCGGTCACCTCGGAGCCGACGGTGACAGCCTGGAGAGCCACAACGTCGCGCTCCCCCGAATCAAGTGGGCGAAAGAAATCGGCGAGGCAGATGCGGTCGTGCCCAGGCTGGCGGGGAAATACAAGGCGCTCGAGCTCACGCTCGGGCTCGGCGGGATCGAAGACGACTAGCTCGTTGCCATCAGCGTTGCAGGGAAAGTAGCCGAGCCGCGCCCGGGGCTTTAGGTAGCGCTGCTCGCGCCACATCCGCTCAAGCCGGGGGGCAAAACCCTCCTCCTCATCGGTTCCCTCCAGCAGCTCGCGCCAGGCCTCGCCCTTGATGCCTTTGCCGCCCCAGTGCAGTTTGAACAGAACGTGACGGTCAAGGTGAGGGAAGACCTCCTCGAGGTCGACAGCGACCTCACGCACGCCCCAGAACGGAGGCTCGGGTACCGGCACGTCGGTGCGGGCGGCGGAGCGGACGCTGTCGTCGCTGGTCGGCGGGGCCTCATCAACAGCGATGACCTTCTCGCGCAGCTGCCGCGCCTCGGCGCGGATCCGCTCGACCAACGCCTCGCGCGCCGCAGCGTCGATCAGAGCGTCCATCGTGTCGAGCCCCTTGAAGGCGTCCTTGCAGTAAAAGACCCCGGGCTCATAGACCTCGTCTGACTCCTTACCCATCGGGTAGAGCGTGCGCCGGCCGAAGTCACGGTTGATCGCCGCCCCGCCGATCAACACCGGGAACGCGAGCCCGCGCTGGTGCAGCTCCTGGACACAGATCGGCATCTGCTTAGAGGTGGAGACGAGCAGCGCGGAGAGGCCGATCGCATCTGCCTTGTTCTCGACCGCGGCCTCGATGATCGCGTCGACGGGCACCTGCTTGCCGAGGTCGACCACCGTGTAGCCGTTGTTGGTGAGGATCGTGTTGACCAGCGACTTGCCGATGTCGTGGACATCGCCGAAGACGGTGGCGATCACGACCTTGCCCTTGCTGTGGCCCTCGATCCGGTCGAGGTAGTTCTCCAATCGCCCAACCGCCCGCTTCATCACTTCTGCCGATTGCAAGACGAAGGGCAGGATCAGCTCGCCGGCGCCGAACTTGTCGCCGACCTCCTTCATCGCCGGCAACAGCACCTCGTTGAGGGTCGGGACGGCGCCGATCTTCTCCACCGAGCGGTCGATCCACTCCTCTACCCCGTCCTTCTTGCGGCGCAGGATGTGCCAGTGCAGGGCCGCCTCGGGATCCATGCCCGCGGTTGGGTCGGTCGACTCCTCGGCAGCATCGTCACCTCTGGACTCGAAATAGGCGATGAAGCGCTCGAGCGCGTCTTGGCGCCGGTTGAAGACGAGGTCCTCGGTCAGCTCGCGCTCAGAGGCGGGGATCTCACCGTAGGGGGTGATGTGGTTGGGGTTGACCATAGCCAGGTCGAGCCCGGCCTCGACGCAGTGGTGCAGAAAGACCGAGTTGAGGACGGCGCGGGGCCGCGGCGAGAGGCCAAAGGAGACGTTGGAGATGCCAAGCGAGGTCTTGACACCGGGGATCTCCGCTTTGATCCGGCGGATCCCCTCGATCGTCTCCAGCGCCGATCGCTTCCACTCCTCCTCGCCTGTGGTGAGGGTGAAGGTGAGCGCGTCGAAGATCAGCGCTTCGGGATCGAGGCCGTGCTCCGCGCAGGCGATGTCGCGGATGCGCTTGGCGACCCCCAGCTTTCGTTCAGCCGTCTTCGCCATCCCCACCTCGTCGATAGTCAGGGCGATCAGCGCCGCGCCGTGCGCTCTGGCCAGGGGCGTGACCAGATCCGCCTTTCCGCGCCCTGCCTCGAGGTTTATCGAGTTGACGATTGCCCGTCCTGGGATTTGCTCAAGCGCCACGCGGATCACTTCTGGCTCGGTCGAGTCGACCTGGATCGGCGCCGGCTGAGTCAGCGAGATCCGCTTGACCACCGCGCCCATCTGCTCGGCCTCGTCGGAGCGCTCGGTCAGCGCCACGCACACGTCGAGAATGTGAGCTCCGCCTTCGACCTGGTCTTCTGCGACCTGGACGAGGCCGTCGTAATCCTCGGCAAGCAGCAGCTCCTTTGCCCGGCGCGAACCTTGGGAGTTGACTCGCTCGCCGATGAGGGTCGGGCGCGGCTCCTGCACCAGGGGGGTCGCGGTCATCATCGAGGAGACGGCGATCGGCCCCGGGGCGGGGCGCTGGCCGGGCACCCGGCCGGCGACCCGCTCGCAGATCGCGGCGATGTGCTCGGGAGTCGTCCCGCAGCAGCCGCCGACGATGCCGACTCCGTAACGCTCGACGAACTCCCCCAGGGTCCCCGCGAGCGGCTCGGGCTCCTCGGGGAAGATCGTTTCACCGTCGGGACCCTGAAGCGGCAGACCAGCATTGGGGATGCAGTGGACGGGCAGTGGGCTGCTCTCGCCGAGGTAGCGGATTGCGTCGCGCATGTCCTCCGGCCCGGTCGAACAGTTGAGCCCGATCACGTCGACCTCGAGCGCCGCCAGCGTCGTCAGCACCGCCCGAATGTCGGTTCCCAGCAGCATCTTGCCAGCCTGGGGCAGCAGCGAAACGCTGGTCTGGATCGGCAGCGCGCGAGCGCTGGCGGCGAACGCCTCGCGGGCCCCGAAGATGGCCGCCTTCACCTCGAGGATGTCCTGCGCGGTCTCGATGATGATCAGGTCGGCGCCCCCGTCGATAAGTCCGCGAGCCTGCTCGGCGAAAACCTCGACCAACCTGCCGAAAGAGATGCCGCCAAGGGTGGGGTCGGTCGATGCGGGCAGGTATCCGGTCGGCCCGATCGAGCCCGCGACGAAACGTGCATCGCCCGCCGCCCGGCGGGCGATTTCCGCCGCCTTCCTGTTGATCTCGAGCGTCTGCTCGCCTAACCCCCACTCGGCAAGCTTCAGACGTGAGCCCTGGAAGGTGTCGGTCTCGACCACCTCGGCACCGGCCTCGAGCATCGAGGCGTGGACGCCCTCGATCACGTCGGGGCGGTTGAGCACCAGCGCCTCATGACACTTTCCGTCGAGGCCGCCGTAGTCCTCCTGGGTCAGGTCAAACTGCTCCAGGGTCGCGCCCATGCCGCCGTCAAAGACGACGATCCGCTGCCGGGTTGCGGCTAAATAGTCACGTTCTGCCATCGAGTCAGAGGTTAAAGGGCTAGGCCCCCCACCCCTTCGGAAAGGCTCAGCCGCGCAGGCCGAGGCGACGCTTGAAATCGCGAGCGGTGAATGCCTGGGCGATGCGGCCGACCAGGCCCCGGCGCCCTTTGGTGTAGGGGTACCAGGTGGGCTCGCGCTTGCCGCCGAAGCGGGTAATCACAACCGACTCGGTGCGACAGTACTTCTTGATCCCAGGTTCGCCGTGGCGATAGCCGATCCCCGACTGCTTCCAGCCGCCCATCGGCACGTCGGTGGCGAGGTAGTTGACTAGTACGTCGTTGACGTTGACAGCGCCGCACTCAACCCGGCGCGCGAGACGCTCGGCCCGCTCTCTCTCCCCGAACACCGAGCCCGAGAGCCCGTAGCGGCTGTCGTTGGCAAGTCGCAGTGCCTCCTCGGCGTCGCGAACCTTCATCACTCCAACCACCGGCCCGAAGGTCTCCTCGCGCATCACCTTCATCGAGTGGTCGACATCGACCAGCACGGTCGGCTCAAAGTAATCGCCGGGCCCCTCTACCCGCCCCCCGCCGGTCAGCGCTCTGGCGCCGGCGGCGAGTGCCTCGTTGACCTGCTCCTCAACAATCGCGGTCTGGTTGGGGGAGGTCATCGCCCCGACGTCCTTGCCGAAGCGACGGTCATCGGTGCCCTGGCGCAGCTTCCCGACCTCGGCTGTTAGCTTGGTGAGGAACTTGTCATAGACCGGCTCCTCGACGTAGATCCGCTCCACCGACATGCAGATCTGCCCGGAGTTCATCATCCCGCCCCAGGCCGCGGCGTTGGCGGCGCGGTCGATGTCGGCGTCGGCGAGAACGATCATCGGATCCTTGCCGCCGAGCTCGAGGCTGACCGGAGTGAGGGTCTGCGCGGCGCGAGCCATCACCTTGCGACCGGTGCGGTCAGAACCGGTGAACTGGACGAAGTCCACCGCGTCGACCAGGGCCTCGCCAGTCTCGGCGAGGCCCTGCACGCACTCCAGCACATCGGGCCCGCCGATCTCCTCCCGCCAGGCCTTCACCACTTCGGCCAGGCCAAGCGGTGTGAACTCCGAGGGCTTGATCACCACCGCGGCCCCCGCCTGCATTGCCGGGATCGCGTCGCCGAGCGCCAAGATCAGCGGAAAATTCCAGGGGCTGATGATTCCCACCACCGGGTGGGGTCGGTACTGGATCCGCAGCTTCTTCGCGGCGAGCAGCGGCGTGTGGGGGCGGACGCCCTCCTCGCCGATGAACCTCGCCGCCTTGGAGCCGTAGAAATTGATCAGGTCGGCCAGGTAGGCCGGCTCGTTGGAGGCGTCGGCCCGCACCTTGCCGGTCTCCAGCTGCATCGTGTCGAGGACCCGATCGGCGTTGTCCAGCAGCCAGTCGCGCAACTTGCCCAGCCAGCGGTAGCGCCCTTGGATCCCAATTGCCTCCCACTCTGGCTGGTTGGCGCGGACCCGAGCAACGACTTCGGACACCGCCTGGGGCGAGTCGACCTCGACGGTGGCGATTAGCCCGCCGGTGGCCGGGTTGTGAACCTCAAGGCGCTCGCTCGACCCGCCGGCGCTCGCTCCGTTGCTGGCCTCGGCGCTCGCCTGCGCAGTTCCACCCTCCACCTGACCGCCCTCCTTCTAGTTGGCTGGTCAGCCAACTGTAGCCGCTCGCGCGCACCCGGAAGCCTCAGGCACCGATGCGCTCGCCAGCCTGCCGCCGTCGGGGATGGGGCTCGAGCCTGACCGGGGCTGCGGAGAGGGCCTGTACTCGAAGGTCGCTCCAGGTCAGGCCCTCGCGGACAAGGGCCGGCAGACCGAGGGTGACGGCGGTGGCGATCTCCACAGCCTGCAAGATCACGCCGTAGGCGAGGGCGTCTGCGGTGTCGATGCCGAATCCCGTGTGGAGGACGCTGATCACCGCGAGCTGGAAGACCCCGATGTTCGCCGGGGTCGCCGGCACGACCGCGGTGACGTTGACGGCGAACAGCACCGCGGCGGCGGCGCCGATCCCAGCCTGTCCGTTGAGGCCGAGCGCGTACAGCAACGCCCAGCAGGCCGAGAGCTGGATCGCCCAGGCGCCGAGCTGGGCGATCGAGGCGGCCGCCCCGCGCCGCGGCTCGCGGAAGATCGCGAGCCCCGCACGCACCTGGAGCAGGGCTCCCTGCAGCGCTGCCCCGAGCCGAGCCAGGCGGCCGTTGCCGTTGCGGCGCATCAGCGCCGGCGCAAACAGCACCAAGACGAGCAGCAGCACCGGCAGGAGGCTGAAGGCAAAGAGCGCCTGCGTGCCGGAGTGAAAGAGGGGCGTGGTCGAGACGATGACAACGCCAAGCAAAATCAGGGCGAGGAGATTGAGCATGGTCTGGGAAACCAGCGTCCCGAGCAGGACCGGGAAGGTCTCTCGCATCCTGCCGGTGCGACGAGCGAGGGACACCGCGCGCGCCGGCTCGCCCAGGCGCGCCGGCAGCGTCGCGGACATCAGCACCCCGATCATCGTCGCTGCGGTGACGTCGCGGCGTCGAACCAGCCGGTTGGGCAGGGCAGCCCGCACGATCCAGTACCAGGAGGCGGCGCGGACGAAGAGCGAAAGTGCCATCAGCCCGCACGCCACCAACACCAGCGTCAAGTTGGAGCGGACGATGCTTTCGATCACGTTATCGATGCCGATCTTCTGCGCTGCCAGCGCCGTCAGCCCGATCCCGAACGCTCCCGCAACGCCCAGACCGGCGCGGCGGGCGAGACGACGCTGGCTCCCCTCACGGAGCGGCGGGGGATCAAGCGAGGGAAGGCGCTCTGGCCGGCGCCGCGGCCCGCCGTCAGCCGGACGCAGGCCGGCCCAATGGGCAACCCGCTCACCGGTCCCCTGCGGCTGGGGCAGCTCAATCGCCCGTTCATAGACCTCCGTCACCCGGTCGGCAACCCGCGACCAGCCGTAGCGCTGGGCGCTGCGGCGGGCCGCCTCGCCCATCGCCCGTAGGCGCTCGGGCTCGTGGTAGGCCCGCTGCAGCTCCTCGGCGAGGCGCTGAGGGTCGGCAGGAGGGACGAGCACCCCGTCGACTCCGTCGCTGACCACGTCGCTGTAACCGGCGATCGCGGAGGCGATCACCGGCGTGCCTGCGGCGAAGGCCTCGGTCAGGACCATGCCGAAGCTCTCGCCCGAGAGCGATGGCGCGCAAAGCAGGTCGGCCGTATGCAGGTAGCGCCACAGCGTCTCGCCGGAAACCCGCCCGCCAATCTCGATCCAGCGCAGCAGCTCGGGGTCGGCCAGGTAGCGGAGTACCTCCTCGCGCTCGGCCCCGACCAGCGTGAGGCGGCAGGGCACGTGCTCGACCAGGGCGCCGAACGCGGCGAGCAGGACCGGCAGGCCCTTGCGCGCCTCAGGGCGACCGACGAACAGCACCCGCAGCTCCTCGCTTGGTGGCTTCGGGCCGCTTGGAGCCGCGTCTACGTCGACCCCGTTGGGGACGATCTCGTACTCACCGCCGAACCAGCGCCGCCCCGTCCAAGCGGCCGCCTCCGAGACGGCGATCCTGGCCGAGAGCCGGTTGAAGACCCGCCTTGCTCCGAGCCCCGTGGCGATGCGATTGGGGATCGCCTTGGTCGAGTAGGCGTGAAAGGTGCCGACGACAGGGGTGCGAGCACCGAGGGCCGCGTTCCAGCCGACCAGCGGGACCACCGGCTCATGGACATGGATCACGTCGAAGTCGCCCTGGCGAAGTTCCCGGCGCGGGGCGATGACGCCCCCCGCGGGGAAGGGGGCGAGGTTGGAGATCGCGCCGTTGGAGGAGAACCCGATCGAACGCCCGAGGGGGATGAAGTACTCGGGCGGCTCGCGCGAGTCCGCCCGAGCCCGGTGAGTCACGCGGCTGAACAGGCCGGGGGGATCGAAGGGGGCCAGCACGCGAACGTCGTGGCCGCGACCGAGGAACTGCTCGGCGAGCGCCTCCACGTGCCGGTTCACGCCGCCCTGGTAGCTCCAGGAATATGGCGAGACGAGAGCTATTCGCACGAGGTGTTAAGGGTAGTCGATCAGGCGGGCCCCACCCGCTTGCCGGCTCTCGGCCCAGACGTAACCGACGAACACCGCTAGATAGGCCCCACCGATCTCCAACATCAGCGCTCCGGAGTCGTTTGCCAGCGCCCCAACTACAACCGCCACGAGCCCGCCGAGCAGCCCGGCCCGCATCGCCGGCAGCCCCCGCACCCAGGCACGCAACCGATCGCGCCGCAGCACGGCCAGCGCAACGACGCCGAGGATCAGCGGCAAAAAGACAAAGACGATCGGGCGCACGAAGCTGCGGGCGGAGAGCTCCAGACGTCGCTGAGCGACGTCGGCGAGCTGGCTGAAGCCACCCGCGTCGAGCACCGTACGGGTCAAGTGCGCGTTGGCTCCCGAGACCAGGTCGGCTAGGGCCAGCAGCCCAACCGCAACGAACGGCGCGGCGAGGGCGAGCAGCAGCGCCCGCCGGCGGCGAGCTGCAATCGCCGCCGCGGCGACCGCCGCGCCGGCGGGGAAGTCGATCGCTGCGCCAACGTCGGCGCCGAACTGCCCGACCGCGAAGATCGCCGCGAAGGAGAGACCGACCACAAGAAACACGAGGGCGCAAGCGCTGGCAGAAAGCCGCGGGGCAAAACCGACAAGCCCCGCTCCGGTCCCGGCGATGACGAGCACGGCAAGCAACGCCTCCAGCTCGTTGCCGATCCCATAGAAGCGCACCCCGAGCCCCGGATTCGGCCCCAATAGGGAGACGGTGGTCAGCGGCGAGCCGGCGATCACGTCGATCGCGTAGACGAGGACGGTCGCCGCCGAGGCAAACGCCAGCGCCCGGTAACCGCCAAGTAGGGCCAGTGTGAGCGCCGCCAGGAGCGGCGCCCCAAGGATCGTCACCGCCTGTTCGGCAGGCTGGCTGGGTTCAAATGCAGCGACTAAGAGCAACACCAAAGGCAGGTAGACAACGCTGAGACCAAGGAGGCGAACCCCCGGACGGGCGAGGCGGCCCCCGCTGAGGGCGACCGCCAGCCCGAGAGCCGCCAGCCAGACGGCGAGGCCGACGCCGATGACCGGCCCCCGCCTGCCGGAGATGGCTGCCATCCGGTCTCCCAGCGAGACAACCTCCCCGGGTCGACGGATCCCTGCGAGCGGATCGGCTGCCCTGACATCTGCGGCGGAATCGCGATCCCCAGCCGCAGCAGGATCGTCGGCGCAATATCGGTCGCCAGTACGTACCCGTTCATCCGCGTGCTGGCGGAAGTGAGGTTTCCATCAAAGCCCCGGCCGGCGATTCCGATCGACAACGCTCGGTCGTTGGCAGGGGGTGGCCTCCCGATCGCGATCAGCAGGTCTTTGCCGCGGAGGCTGTGGACGAGCGCCGGAAGTTGGCGCAGGGTGGAGCTGCGGACTTCGAAGGTCTCGGTGGCGTGCGCTTGGGAGGCCTTGCCCGTTTCCTTCGCTGAGGCCGCGGTGGCGCTTGGCAACCCGGACACCGAAAAAGGACAGGCCGCTCCCCCCGCCGACCGCACCCCGACGCCGGCCGCCTCAAGGGTCAAAGCGAGCAGCCCGGGAACGATTTCCGCCGGAGCCGATTGCGCCCGCTTGACCACCGCCTCCCACCAAGCCGCGCAACTACCGGCTTCGGCCGAGGTGGGCAGCTGCGAGCTGTAGAGCGAGTCAAAGACCCGGTTGCCCTGGGTGATATCGAGGAAGGTCTGCGCCGCCGGTACATTGCCAAGCCCCGCGCTGAGCAACCCGAGTGAAACGCCGCGGACCTTCGCCAGCTCCTCGATCTCGGTTCCGTTGGGCAGCAGAGCGAGGATTACGCGTGTATGGGGAGTCCGGGTGCGGGGTCGAGGGTAGGGCGCGCTTGCGCGGTTTGCAGCTGGACCAGACGCCCACGCCGCAGCGGATAAGCCGAGCTGAGCCCCGCACCGAGATAGCAGGCAAACCGACAGGGCAACGACCGCTATCGTCAGCACGGTGGCCGACCGGACTTTCGCCAAGTTCACGTTCTTCAAGATCGATCCAGCCTGGCGTCGTCGTGACTCCGACCTCAGGGCCGTTGACAAGCAGGAGTTCCTCGCAGCATGCGAAGACTTCGCCACCGACCGCGCGCTGCGCGCGTACTCAACCATAGGCACCCGCGGTGACGTCGACCTCCTCCTCCTCACCCAGAGCCCGAACCTCGACGATCTCCATACCTTCCACGTCGTCCTTGGCCAGAGCGGGCTTGCCAAATGGGCCCGGACGCCGCACTCATTCCTCTCGATGACCAAACGCTCGCCCTACTCCGACGAGCAAGCGCGACCGGAGATCTGCGTCTCAGAACGCAGGTACCTCTTCCTCTACCCGATGGTCAAGCAGCGCCGCTGGTACGGGCTGGCGGCGGAGGAGCGCGGCAGGATCATGAAGAACCACATTGAGATCGGCCGTCGCTACCCGGAGATCACGATCAACACCTCCTACTCGTTCGGGCTCGACGACCAGGAGTTCGTCGTCGCCTTTGAGGGCGATGACCCAGGCATGTTCCTCGACCTCGTCAACGAGCTGCGCCCGACCGAGTCAAGCGAGTACACCGAGCGGGAGACCCCGATCTTCACCTGCCTAGCGATGTCGGTGCACAAGGCGCTGGACGCGCTCGACGGCGCACCGAGCATCGCCCGAGAGGTCCTTACGCCGCGGTGAGCGCCAGCGCCCTCAGCTACGCGCTCAACATCAGGACCGACTGATCCGGGGCGATAGGGGCGAGTAGCAGCCGCGACAGTGACCTGCCTGTGATCTGCGCCTCCTGTGACCGGCGGGGTGGGTCGAGATTGAGGAGGCGGTGGCCGAGATCGAGTCGTTTCGCCGCTTAAAGCCGCCCCAGATCGGTCATGGAATCTGCCCGCAATGCGGCGAGCTGCTGTTGAGGACTTTAAGCGCCACGGGCAAGGCGTTCCCTATCCTTCCGCGTTCTGATGAGCAAGGTTGGAACCGCAGAGAACCCCCTTCGGGTTGCCATCGTCGGCGCCGGCCCCTCCGGCTTCTACGCCGCTGAGCACATCCTCAAAGACAGCGATGTGCATGCCCAGGTCGACATATTTGACCGCCTCCCCACCCCCTTTGGCCTCGTCCGCGGAGGCGTCGCTCCCGACCACCCAAAGATCAAGTCGGTGATTCGTGTCTATGAGAAGACGGCGGCACGCGAGGGCTTCCGCTTCTTCGGCAACGTCAAGGTCGGTCACGACATCGAGGTCGAGGACCTCGAGCGGCATTTCCACGCAATCGTCTACACGGTCGGCTGTGAGACCGACCGCCAGCTCGGCATTCCCGGCGAGCACCTACCTGGCAGCCACGCCGCCACCGCCTTCGTCGGCTGGTACAACGCCCACCCCGACTACGCCGCAGAGGAGTTCGACCTCTCCTGCGAGCGGGCGGTGGTGATCGGCAACGGCAACGTTGCGATGGACGTTGCCCGAATGCTGGCGTTGACCGACCACGAGCTGCGCCAGACCGATACCGCAGACCATGCGATTGAGGCGCTTGACCGCAGCTCGATCCGCGAGATCGTCGTTCTCGGCCGCCGTGGTCCCGCCCAGGCAGCCTTCACCAACCCCGAGATCAAGGAGCTCGGGGAGATGGAGGACGTCGACGTCATCGTCGACCCAGCCGACGTCGAACTCGACCCGGCCAGCCGGGCCTATCTCGACTCCGAGGAGGCCGACAAGACGACCCGCGTCAACGTTGAGACCCTTCAGGGGTTCTCCCGGCGCAGACCCAAGGGGAGGGGCAAGCGGATCGTCCTTCGCTTCCTCACATCGCCGCTTGAGATCGACGGCGACGGCAGGGTCGAGAGGATCCTGATCGGGCGAAACGAGCTGATCGAGGAGGCCGGCGCCTTGCGCGCCAGGGACACCGGCGAGCGCGAGGAGCTGGGATGCGGACTGGTGCTGCGCTCGGTCGGCTACACCGGCGTGCCGATCGAGGGTGTTCCCTTCGACGAGAAGCGCGGCCTGATTCTCAACGACGGAGGCCGGGTTCTCGATTCCCACGACGCCGGCCACAAGGTCGGCCACTACGCCGCCGGCTGGATCAAGCGGGGTCCTTCCGGCGTGATCGGAACCAACAAGAAAGATGCCCTGGAGACGGTCCAACATCTGCTAGCCGACGTCGACTCCGAGAGCCTGCTCAGCCCCACAAGCCCGGACCCCGCCGCGGTCGAGGAGCTCCTTGCTGCACGCGGCATCCGCTTCGTCAGCTTCGAGGACTGGCAGGCGATCGACCAGGTTGAGATCGGACGCGGCGAGCCGCACGGGCGCCCCCGCGTCAAGTTCGTCAGAGTCGAGGAGATGCTCGAGCACGCGGGCGCCCTCGATACGGCCGAGCGCTGATGGCGGCCGACCTGGGGGAACTGAAGGCGATGATCGAGGCGGCGCTGCCCGGCGCTAGGGCCGAGGTGATCGACGAGACCGGCGCCGGTGACCACCTGCGGGCGACGGTTGCCGCTCGCCAGTTCGAGGGGCTCTCGCGGATCGACCAGCACCGTCTGGTCAAGGCGGCGGTAAGGGAGCGATTTGAGGACGGCACCATTCACGCCCTATCGGTGCGGACCGAAATCTCCGGGTAGCTACCCTGTGGCGATGGCAAACCACGATCTGAAGACAAGGGTCGAAGAGCTGATCGCCGCCAACCGGGTGTTGCTGTTCATGA
Source organism: uncultured Solirubrobacterales bacterium (assembly GCA_963722965.1). Taxonomy (GTDB): domain Bacteria; phylum Actinomycetota; class Thermoleophilia; order Solirubrobacterales; family 70-9; genus DATLSM01. The sequence continues at coordinate 33,991 of CAVROX010000015.1, forward strand.
AAGGAACACCCGACGCACCGCGCTGCGGCTTCTCGATGCGGGTTGTTTCGGTGCTCGACTCCCTAGACGTTGAGTACGGGGCGATCGACGTCCTGCCCGCGCTCGGGGGGCTGCGCGAAGTGACCGCCGAGATCTCCGACTGGCAGACCTTTCCACAGCTCTACGTCGACGGTGAGCTGATCGGTGGCGCCGACATCGTCGAAGAGATGCTCGAATCGGGGGAGCTTGCCCAGCTGCTCGGGGTCGATCAGCCCGAGCTCAGCGCTACGCCCGCCCACTTGCCGGCGCAGCCATCGCAGCCGTTGCAGATCGACGGCAGCTAGGCCGCTGCCGTCTCGGCGGCGTCCTCTTTGACCTGAAAGGAGGAACCGCAACCACAGGCCGCAACCACGTTGGGGTTGTTGACCTGGAAGCCGGCGCCCTGGAGGCCTTCGACGTAGTCGATCTCTGAGCCAAAGACGAACTGCAAGCTGACCTTGTCGACGATGACGGAGACGCCATCGACCTCGAAGACGTTGTCGTCATCCTTGGGGCTGTCGAAGGCGAGCGCGTATTGGAAACCCGAGCAGCCACCGCCGCGAACGGCGACCCGCAGGGCCTGGTCGGTGGCCTCCTGGTGGCCGCCGAGCAGCTCGCCGATCTTCTCGACGGCCTTCTCGGTCAGGCTGATCGCCGCTTGGGGGGTCTCGCTCACTTGACAGATTGTAGCCGCCGGCAGACCGCCAGAGGGTCAGAGGGATAAGCCGCTTTCGCCGGCGGCTCGATCAACCTCGCGGGTCCGCCCGATTGCCTCCGGCGATGGGGCTTGGTCTGACAAACTCCGCCCCCCTTGAGCTCTGAGCCTCAAACCGCCGTCGTCTGCGATACGACGGCCTACCTGCCCGACGCCCTCGTCGCCGAATCGGGCATCCACAGGATCAGCCTCTACGTCTCCGTCGATGGCCACCAGGAACGGGAGTCGGAGATCTCTGACTACCCCGCGTTCTATGAGCGCCTGCGCGCGTCAGAGAGCGGCGCGACCACCTCCCAGCCATCGATCGGCGATTTCGTCTCTGTCTATGAACCGCTGCTTGAGCAGGGCAAGGAGATCGTCTCGATCCACATCTCCGCTGGGATCAGCGGAACCTTCGAGGCGGCCAACCAGGCCCGTGAACGGCTGATCGCCGAGGGTGAGGGAGGGGAGCAGATCCACGTCTTTGACTCGCGCACGGCCTGCGGCGGTATGGGGTTCTCGGTGGTCGCCGCCGCGGCGGCGGCAGCCGCGGGCGGCGACGGCGACGCGGTTCTTGCTCGAGCCCGGCAGGCCCGCGCGGAGTTGAAGATGTGGTTTGCGATCGACACCCTCGAGTACCTGCGCCGGGGTGGCCGGATCGGCGGCGCCCGCGCCTGGATCGGGACTGCGCTGAAGATCAAGCCGATCCTCACCCTGGAGGAGGAGATCACTCCGGTCGAGCGAGTGAGGACCCGCGCGCGGTCGATCGAGCGCCTGCGCGACTATGCACGCCAGCGCCACGAACATGGATTCGACGCCTGGGTCGTCCAGCACATCCAAGACCCCGAGGCCGCCGCCACCCTCGCCAGCGACTGCCGCGAGATCTTCGGCGGAAAACCAGTGTTCATCTCAGAGATCGGGCCGGTGATCGGCGCCCACGTCGGCCCCGGCCTTCTCGGCGTCGGCAGCGTCTCCAGATCGGTGCTGGCTTAACGCTCAGCGGCGGCGGCGGAGGGCGAGGAACCCGCCGATCGCAAAACCGACCACGGCTGCGCCGATGGCCAACTCCCGCTGGTGCTCGCGGACCTGGCGGCGCCAATCGGTGAGCTCGGTGACTCGCCCGCGCAGCGCTTGGACCGAGCGCCCGAGGTCCTGGCGGTGAACGTCGATGTCGCGGCGGATCTGCGCCGCGGAGCGGCCGGGCGCCCCGACCGGGGAGGGACGCGCGGGCTCGGGGTGAGCGTTCATCCTTTCTCCTCCCCTTCCAGCATCGCCCTGGTCAGCTTGGCCTCCTCGATTGCCTGGTCTGGCATCGGCGGCGCACCGGCCTGGAACGAACGGTAGGCGAAGAAACCAGCGGCCGCCGCGATCAGCAGAAAGATCGCCGCCTCGACGAAAAACCCCGGCCACGTCTTGCCTTCGAACACCTCTTCGTTGAGCAGCCAAGCGACCCCCTCCATGACCAAGATCAAGGCGAGGAAGGCAAAGGCTCCGGCGGCCGCCCCGACCGCGGAACCACGGAGGATCTTGCCGACCTTCTCGGAGACCTCCGCCTTGGCGAGCTCGATCTCCTCGCGGATCAGCGAGGAGGTTTTTTCGGAGACATCGAAGACAAGTTCGGCAACCGACTTCTGGCCGGGCTCCGGGGGGGGCGTCGCGGTCGGCTCTGGCATCGCCCGGTCGGCTACTCCGGTGGCTCTTCGCCCAGGACCCGCCGCCACACCATCGCCGCGATCTTCGCGGCGATGACGCTGGCGAGGGCACTGCTCGCGGCGAGCAGCCCGCTCCAGGCGAGTCTCTTGACGATCTCGTTCTCCATTGGCGCCGACCTTACCTATCGAGGCTCGAGGCCGTCGCAGATCGTCGCCACTACCAGCTCCTTTGCATGGTCAAAATCTGCCTCGGCGGCGGGGATCACCTCGAAGATCCAACCGGAGAGGAGCTGCTCGATCGCCCCGTAGAAGGACATCGAGGCGAAGATCGGGTCGATGTCACGGCGAAACGCCCCGGCCTCCTGGCCCTCGGCGACAATCTTGGCGATCGAGTCATAGGCGCTGCGGATCTCCGGCAGGTGGGTGCGCCCAAACGAGTTGGCGGCGCGGGTCACCTCGACGATGATCACCTTCATCAGCTCCGGGTCGTGGCGATAGGAGTCGACGATGAACGCGGCGACTGCCTCCAGCTTCGCGCGCGGCGTTTGCTCGCTGCTGTCGGTCTCCTCAATTGCCGCAAGCAGCAGCGACCAACGCTCGCTGAACAGCTCGTTTAGCACCTCGTCCTTTGAGCGGAAGTAGTGGTAGACGAGCCCGTAAGCGACGCCGGCCTCGTCGGCGATGTCGGCCACTCGGGTCGAGTGGAAACCCTGGCGGGCGAAGACGCGGATCGCGGCGTCGAGGATCTGGCGGCGCTTGTCCACGGGCGGGGCCTTGGCCATCAGGCGCTCATCCCCGCCAGCTGGGGCCAGGCGTAGGAATCTGAACGGCGGTTGGCCAAGGAGGGCAAGGCCTCGCGGAGTCGACCCTGCTCGGTCAAATCGAGCTCGGCTACGGCGAAGCCCTCGCCGGCGGAAAGTAGGGCAAGGACCGTTCCCCACGGGTCGACGATCGCCGAGTGCCCGTGCGAGTGAAAATGCGGCGGCGCCTGGCCGACCTGATTGGGGGCGAGGAGGAAGGCCTGGTTCTCGATCGCCCGCGCCCGCAGCAGCACCTCCCAGTGATCGCGACCGGTGGCCTCGGTGAAGGCCGAGGGCACGGCCAGCAGGCGGGCGCCTCGCACCGCGAGGATCCGGTACAGCTCGGGGAATCGAAGGTCATAGCAAACCGAGAGCCCGACGAGCAGATCCCCGATCGGCGCGGTGACGATCTCGGTGCCGGGGCGCTCGTAGTCGGACTCGCGGTAGGCGACGCCGCCGACATCTACGTCGAACATGTGGATCTTGCGGTAGACCGCGAGGTCCTCACCGCTTGGCCCGATCAGCACCGAGGTGTTAAACGCCTTCTCCCCGCCTTGCTCTGCGATGCTGCCCGCGAGCAGGTGAAGGCCAAGCTGTCGCGCCCACCCGCGGGCGAGACTCAGGGAGGGCCCGTCGAGAGGCTCGGCACCGGCCAGCAGCTCCTCCCCCCCGGCCAGCAGGTTCCACTTCTCCGGCAGTCCGATGAGCTCGGCGCCATCGGCGGCCGCGGCACCCACGAGACGCTCGGCGACCTCCAGGTTGCGGTCCTTATCGCCAGTCGAGTTAAGCTGTACGGCCGCTGCGCGCAAAAGCTCCTCTTATCGCTCCGGAATCGCCGCCGAGTGGCTGATTGACCAGTCAATCGGCTGTCCGCAAGTATAGGAGCAGGGGCCGATCGCTCCGCTCAGAGGCCGATCATCCGCGCCACCAGCCAATCAAACACCGGCGTCGGGACAAACGGCTTCAGTCGCGCCTGGAGCTTCGCGTCACGACCAACCAGGTAGCGGGCGCGCGGACGGCGCACGCGGAGCGCCGCCTCAACCGCCTCGGCCACCACCTCGGGCCCGATGCCGCGGGCGGCGAGCCGCCTAACCGTCTTGCGGTAGCCGGCGATTGCCGGGCCATAGAGGTCCTCCTGGCCGGGATCGGCGCGTTCGCCGATCCGGTCAGCCTCGCGCTCTCCGCGCTCCCAAATCGGCGTCGAGATCGACCCCGGCTCGATGATCGAGACCGGGATCCCCCAGGGCCGCAGCTCCTGTCGAAAAACGTCCCCGACCGCCTCGACGGCGAACTTCGAGGCGTGGTATGCACCGGTCAGCGGGAAGGCGATGCGACCGCCGATCGAGCTGATGAAGACGATCCGTCCCCGCGACCGGCGGATCGGGCCGAGCATCGCCTGGGTAACCGCGATCTGGCCGATCAGGTTGATCTCGATCTGGCGACGAAAGTCCTCGATCGGCAGCGTCTCCAGGGGACCGGGTATCGCGACGCCGGCATTGTTGACGAGGCCGTCAAGTCCGCCGCCGCTGAGGTTCGCATCGACGCTCCGGCCGGCGGCTGCGATCTGCGCCGGATCGGTGATGTCGAGCATCACCGGGATCAGCTGTTTTGAGCCCACCGCGCTCAACTCCTCGGCGTCAGAGGGTCGGCGAACCCCAGCGAAGACCCGCCAGCCGCCGGCATCGAGCCGCAGCGCCGTGGCCCGACCGATGCCGGTCGATGCCCCGGTGATGACAACCGACCTCAAGGCGCCCAGGCTACCCGCCGCAGCCTCGCTGGATCGAAAGCCGGAGCATTTCCCCGAAGCGGGCGCTCGCCCTCAGCGCCGGCTGGCGCGGTGGCGCTCCAGCTCGGCGACCATCAGCTTGGTGTGCAGCGCGGCGATCAGGTCCTGCAGGGGTTGGGCTCCGGCCTCCAGCATCTCGACTACCCGCTCGGGCTCGACCTCCCCGCCATGCGGGTCATCACAACATCGACCTCCTGGCGGACCAGCTCCTCGATGGCCCTCTTATAGCGCAGGGTGTCATAGACCGTGAAGCCGATCTCCTCGTCATAGCCACCGGCGCGAAAGCGGCTGATCGCCTCGATGATCCTCACATCAGAGGGCGAGTAACCGCGGCTGTTGGGACTCAGCACCCCAAGCTCGGCTAGCCGGTCAAGCACCTCCCTGGGGACGCCGTAGCTCTCGCGCACCTCGGCGGCGCTGGTGCGGGTGCGCTCGCCGGCTAGGGCGCGATCGAGAATGCGGTCCTCGAGGGCGATCAGGGCCCGGGCCCGCTCGGGGTCCTCGTCGAGCACCGACTTGATCGCCTTCAGCGGCATGAAGCGCTCCTCCTGCAGCTGCTTGATCAGCTTGATCCGGTCGACGAACTCGGGTGGGTAGTAGGCCATGTTGCGGCTCGTCTTGACCGGCTCGGGCAGCAGGCCCTCGCGGAGGTAGTGCTTGATCGTCGGCACCGGCACGCCCGATGCCTCCGCCAGCTCCCCGATGCGAAGGAGCGTTTTCTCGCCGTTTGCGCTCATGCGCGGAAGGCGGCGGCGGGCTCGGTGCCGCCCTCGGCGGCAGCGCCGGATTTCACCATCGCCGCAATCTGCTCGGCGGAGTAACCCGCCTCGCGCAGGACCTCACCGGTGTGCTCGCCGAGGGCCGGAGCCTGACGGGTGGGGTCACCGGGGGTGCGGCTCATCTTCACCGGTAAGCCCAGCTGGCGGACCGTGCCGAGCTCCGGCTGCTCTATCTCGACCACCATCCCGCGCGCCGCCACCAGCTCTGAATTGAGCGCCTGATCGAGGTCGAGGATCGGCTCGATGCAGCAGTCGTGCTCGCCGTTGAAAGCTTCCCATTCGGCTCGCGTACGGGAGCGAAAGATCCCCGCGACCTCACTCCAGGCGGGCGAGCCGGGCGCCTCGAACTGCTTCTCGATCAGATCGGGGCGCTCGACGCCGTTGCACAGTGTTGCCCAGAACTTCGGCTCCAACGCCCCGCAGCTGACCCAGCCGTCGGCGACCTCGTAGGGCAGGTAGCAGACCAGGCCGCCGGCGAGCTGCTGCTCCCCGCGCCGCGGCACCTCGCCGTCACAGAAGTAGCGCCCGGCGACCATCGCCAGCCAGGCGAGGGCGCCGTCGGCCATCGAGACGTCCACCATCTGGCCCTCGCCAGAGCGCTGTCGCTCATGCAGGGCGGCCATCACGCCGAAGGCCGCCATCAGGGCGCCGCCGCCGAGGTCGGCGATCTGGCCCGCAGACTGGATCGGCGGGCCGTCCCTGGCACCGGTCAGGCCGAGCAGGCCGACCAGGCCGAGATAGTTCATGTCGTGACCAGCGCGCTGAGCATAGGGACCGTCCTGCCCGTAACCGGTTATCGCGCAGAAGACAACCGCCGGGTTGGCCTCGCGCATCCGCTCATAGCCAACCCCGAGTCGATCGAGAACGCCGGGGCGAAAGCCATCGAGGACGACGTCGTAGCGCTCCACCAACCGCAGCAAGACCCCGCGGCCAGCCTCGCTCTTGAGGTCGAGGCGGATCGAGCGCTTGCCTCGGTTGAGCGAAAGGTAAAGCGCCGAGCGGGTGCCAAGCGCGCTCTGTTCCTCACCGCCGTAGTAGGGCGGGGCCCAGCGGACGTAATCGCCCATCCCGGTGTCCTCGACCTTCAGCACCTCGGCGCCGAGGTCGGCAAGCAACAGCGAGCAGAATCCTCCGGGCAGAAGCCGGGTGAGGTCGAGGACCCTGACGTCGCTAAGCGGCAGATCGCTCACGCCTGGGCACTCCCAAGAGCTCGCGCGCCTCGGCGACTGTGGCGGGGCGGCGGCCAACGTCCGCGGCCATCTGGCGAGCCTTGGCGATCAGCTCGCCGTTGGACCTCGCCATCTCCCCGTTGGGAAGGTAGAGGTTGTCCTCCACTCCAGCGCGGACGTTGCCGCCCAAAACCAGCGAGCAGGCGAGCAGCTTCCACTGGTCGCGGGAGATTCCGATCACCTGCCACTGGTTGGGTCCTTCCGAGCCGCCGGAGATCTGGTCGGCCATCGCGGTGACGTTGCGGGGGGTCGGCCGGATGCCGCCGGTCACCCCCATCACCAGGGAAATCTGCAGCGGGGGCTCCAGCAGCCCCATATCCACCAGCGGGTCGAGGTTGGCGACATGACCAGCGTCGAAGCACTCGTGCTCGGGCTTGATCCCCAACTCCCGCATCACCGTGAGGAACTCGACGATCGTGTCGAAACTGTTCTCAAAGACGGCCTTGAAGACGAAGTCCTTGCGCCGCCGCGAGTACTTGGCGTAGTTCATCGAGCACATGTTCAGCGCAGCCACATCGGGGCGGAGCGCCCGCAGGTACTCGATGCGCTTCTCGATCGGAATCCCGATCGCGCCGGTGGAGTAGTTGATGATCACCTCGCCTACCTCGGCAAGGATCGCCTCGGTGATCGCACGGAAATCCTCGATCTCATAGGAAGGGGTGCCGTCCGGCTTGCGGGCGTGGATGTGGATCTGTGAGGCGCCCTCGTCGACGGCGCGGCGCGCCTCCGCCGCGTACTCCTCCGGCGTGTAGGGGATCGCCGGGCACTGGTCGCGGTTGGCGATCACCCCAGAGATTGAGCAGCTGATGATCACCGGCTCCTCGAACCTGCTCATACAGGCATCACTCCGTGTCTTTTCTTCGGCTTCTCCACGTGCTTGTCGCGGGCCATCGCCAGCGCTCTGACGATCGTCGGCCGGGTCTCGCGCGGGTCGATGATGTCGTCGATCACCGCGTTACCGGCAGCGATGTAGGGGTCGATCTGCCGGCGGACGGCATCGAGCATCGCCTCGCGGGTGCTATCGGGGTCCTCGGCGGCCTCAATCGCCGAGCGGCCGATGATGTTGACCGCTCCCTCGGCACCCATCACCGAGATCTCGGCACCGGGCCAGGCGACGATCAGGTCCGGCTCGTAGGCCTTCCCGCACATCACGTAGTAGCCGGCGCCGTAGGCCTTGCGGACGACGACGGTCATCTTCGGCACCGTCGCGCGGCTCACCGCGTAGAGCATCTTTGCCCCGTGGCGGATGATCCCGGCGTGCTCGACCTTGGAACCAACCATGAATCCGGGCACATCCTGGAGAAAGACAAGCGGGATGTTGAACGCGTCGCAGAGGTTGATGAAGCGGGCGGCCTTGTCGGCAGAATCGTTGTCGAGGATGCCGGCCAGCTGCTTTGGCTGATTGGCGACAATCCCGGCCGGCTGGCCGGCGAAGCGGGCCAAGCAGGTGATCAGCGTCCGCGCGAACTTCGGCTTCAGGTCAAACCACTCCCCCTCGTCAACGATCTCGCGGATCACGTCGTACATGTCATAGGGCTGGCGCGGGGACTCGGGGACGATCTCGAGGAGTTTCTCCGAGATCCGCCCGCCCGGGTCGGCGCTCTCGGCGAGCGGCGGCTTTTGCTCGCAGTTGGCGGGAAAGTAAGAGAGGTAGCGCTTGACCGCGGCGATGCACTCCCCATCATCTGCGACCTCCAGGTCCCCGACCCCCGATTTGCGGCAGTGGACCTTGGCCCCGCCGAGGTCCTCCATCGAGATCTCCTCGCCGGTCACCGCCTTGACCAGGTGCGGGCCAGCAAGCGCCATCGCCCCCTGGCCCGAGACCATCGGCACGAAGTCGGCGAGCGCCGGGATGTAAGCGGTGCCCGCCGCGCAGGGGCCCATCATCGCCGCGACCATCGGCACGACCCCCGACATCTCGACCTCCTCGCGGAAGAGGTGGCCGGAGCCGGCAAACAGCGAGCCGGCCGCCTCCTGGATGCGAGCGCCCGCTGAGTCGAGCAGCCAGATGAACGGCATTCGCTTGGAGAGCGCCATCTCCCGCAGGCGAGTCACCTTCAGCTCGCCGGTCATCCCCATCGAGCCGGCCATCACGGTGAAGTCGTAGGCGGCGATGCAGCAGGGACGGCCGTCGACGTCCCCCCAACCGGTGATCACCCCGTCGGCGGGCGCCTCGACGCCGTCCATCGCTCGCTGGGCGAAGTGCGGGCGGCCGAGGATGCCGAGCTCAACGAAGGTCCCCTCGTCGACTAGCAAGGCGATCCGCTCCCGCGCGGTCAGCTTGCCGCGCTCATGCTGCTTGGCAACCTTCTCCTCGCCACCGCCCAGCCTCGCCTTTGCGCGGCGCTCCAGCAGCTGCTCGGTCAGCTCCCCCAGGGGCGCCGTCCCGGGAAGCAGGTGCTCGTCGTGTTGCTCGCTCGCCACTAACGCCCCTTCCACTGCGGCTCGCGCTTCTCGAAGAAGGCGGTGACGCCCTCGACGATGTCCTCGGTCGAGAAGGTGAGGGAGAGCTGCGAGCGCAGGTACTCGAGCGCGTCGTCGAGCGCCATGTCCTGCTGGCGGTACATCGCGTCGTGGCCAAACCGCATCAGCACCGGGCTCTTGGCGGCCAGCTTGCCCGCCCACTCCGCGACCGCCGCGTCGAATTCCGCTGCCGGCACAACCCGGTTGGCGAGCCCATAGGCAACCGCCTGGTCGGCGCTGAGCCGCTCGCCGAGCAGCATCATCTCGTTGACTTTCTTGCGCGGGACGTTGCGGTAGATGATCGCCATGATCATGTAGGGGAAGGCACCGACGTTGATCTCCGGCGTGCCAAAGGTGGCGCTCTCTTTTGCAATCACCAAATCACAGGAGAGCGCTAGCCCCATACCGCCGGCGAGAACGTGGCCGTTGACTGCGCATAGCGAGGGCTTGCCGAGACGCGGCATCAGGCGGAAGAACTCGAGGAAAAGGTCGGTGGCGAAGTGTTTGGCAACGAGCGGAACCTCAGCGGCAAAGCCGCCCAGATCGGCGCCCGCGCAGAATGCCTTCTCGCCGGCTCCGGTGAGTACCACCGCCCGCACCTCCGCGGAGTCGCGCGCCGCCCTCATCGCGTCGACCAGCTCGGCCAGCATCTGGCCGGAGAGCATGTTTCGCTTTTCCGGGTTGTTCAGGGTCACCGTGGCGATGCCCTCGGCGAGCTCGTAGCGGATCAGCTCATAGCTCATCGGGCGCCACGATAACCGAACCGGACTGGAAGTGGGAAGTGCTACTGTCCACTCGCCTTTGAGGGCGGCTGGCGTCGCCCATCCGCACCAGCGAGCGAGGAGAAGAAAAGTGGCGACCGCGACGACCAACGGCTCCAGCGTGATCAAACCCGACCATGAGGCCGGGCGCAAGCACTTCATCTTCAGCCAGGACCACGAAGACCTGCGCGAGTCGATGCAGGCCTGGGTGCAAAAGGAGCTGTGGCCACACCGCAACGAGTGGGAGGAGACCTACTGGCCCAGCGAGGCGATGAAGCGAGCCGGTGAGCTCGGCTTCCTCGGTCTCTGCTTCCCCGAAGAGTACGGCGGCCAGGGCGGCGACTACTTCTACTCACTCGTCCGCGCCGAGTGCATGAGCTACTCCGGCTCCGGCGGAACCAACATGGGCTTTGCGGTGCAGACCGACATGGTCCTCCCCCCCATCCATCTGCTGGGAACGGAGGAGCAAAAGCGCAGGTATCTCGAGCCAGGCCTGAAGGGAGACAAGATCGGCAGCCTGGGGATCACCGAGCCCGGCGCCGGCTCCGACGTCGCGGGCATCCGCACGGCTGCAATCCGAGACGGCGATGAGTACGTGATCAATGGCTCCAAGACGTTCATCACCAACGGGCCGCGAGCTGACTTCATCGTCCTCGTCTGCAAGACCGATCCGGGTGAGCGTCATGCCGGAATCACCCTCTTCCTCGTCGACCTGCGTGACGACAGCGGCGAGCATGTGCCCGGATTCACTGTCTCCGCCGAGCTGGAGAAGATGGGGATGCACGCCTCCGATACCGGCGAGCTGGCCTTCGAGGACGTCCGCGTCCCCGCCGACGCGGTCCTGGGCGAGGTCGGCAAAGGCTTCTATCACATCGCCTGGGAGCTTCAGGGCGAGCGGTTGGTGGCAGCCGCCGGCTGCCACGCTGGCGCCGAGCGGATGATCGAGAAGACGCTGGAGTACGCCAAGGAGCGGGAAGCCTTCGGTCGCCCGATCGGCAAGTTCCAGGCGATCCGCCACAAGTTCGCCGAGATGGCGACGAAGACAGAGGCGGCGAAACAGTTCACCTACTCAACCGCCTGGCGTTTTGCCAACGGCGAGTACCCGGTGCGCGAGATCACGATGGCAAAGCTGTATGCCTCCCGCATCGCCTGCGAGGTCGCCGACGATTGCGTGCAGATCCTCGGCGGCTACGGCTACATGAAGGAGTATGAGATCGAGCGCGCCTACCGCGATGTGCGCCTCAACCGGATCGGTGCCGGCACCGACGAGGTTATGCTCGACGTGATCGGGAGAAGCTACGGGCTCTAACGAGCCACCCCAGCCAAAGAGACGAGCCGGTCTCGGGCATTGAACAACGGGAATGTGATCCGAGACACCGGCACCCGGGCGACGCTGCCGCCCTTCGGCGAGGAGCACGAGGAGCTGCGGGAAACCGTCGGCCGCTTCGTCGCCAAGGAGATCGCACCACACGTCGAAGAGTGGGAGGCCGCACGCGAATTCCCGCGTGAGCTTTACGGTCGCTGCGCCGAGTTGGGCTTCCTGGGGCTGAAGTTCCCCGAGGAGTACGGCGGCCAGGGCGGGACGCATCTGCACGACGCGATCTGGGTCGAGGAGCTGGCCCGCTCCGGCGGCTCCGGGGGCGTCGCCGCCGGCCTCAACGCCCACGCCTCGATCGCGATGCCGCCGATCTTCAACTTCGGCACCGAGGAGCAAAAGCAGCGCTGGCTGGTGCCGGGGATAGCTGGCAAGAAGGTAGGCGCGCTCGGCATCACCGAGCCCGGCGCCGGCTCGGACGTTGCGGGCATCTCCACCTTCGCGCGGCGGGTCGACGGCGGCTACGTCGTCAACGGCGCCAAGACCTTCATCACCAACGGCGTCCGCGCCGACTTCCTCGTCTGCGCGGTGAAGACGACCCAGGAGGGTGGCCACCACGGCATCTCCTTCCTCGTCCTTGAGCGGGAGATGCCCGGCTACGAGGTGGCGCGGAAGCTGGAGAAGATGGGTTGGCACTCCTCCGACACGGGAGAGCTGTCCTTCACCGACGTCGAGGTGCCGGCGGAGAACCTGCTCGGCGAAGAGAACGAGGGCTTCAGGCTGATCATGGCCAACTTCGCCTGGGAGCGGCTGCTGATGGCGATCGGCGCCGTCGGTGCGATGCAGCGCCTGATCGACGTGACCGTCGCCTACGCTCTCGACCGCGAAGCCTTCGGCCGTCCGATCGGCAAGTTTCAGGCGATCCGCCACCGCGTCGCCGAGATGGCGACCAGGGCAGAGGCCGCCCGCGCCCTCACCTACAACGGCCTGCGCCTCTTTCACCACGGAGAGGACTGCATCCGCGACGTGACGATGGCAAAGTTGATGACCCAGCGGGCGGTCCTCGAGGTTGCCGACCAGTCCCTCCAGATCCATGGCGGATACGGCTACATGCGCGAGTACGGAATCGAGCGAGCCGTCCGCGATGCCCGCCTCGGCCCGATCGGCGGCGGCACCGATGAGGTGATGAAGGAGATTCTCGGCAAGGGGATGGGGTTGTAGGGACTGCAGGGTTGGCGCCCAACTTCTCGACTGCAGCAAATCGCTATCGCTATCACAGGCACGAGTGACGCCAGATCAACGCCCGCCCCAGGCCCCCCGCAGCGGTGGCCGGGAGCGCCGTTGAGGCCACCGTCTCCGTTCAAAACGCGCGTCGCAGTTACGTTCGAGCCGGCGAGGGTCCCGAAGACGATGACGTAATCGCCACTTTCGACGTTGCTCAGGGTCGGGTTTGAGAGGTGGCGCTCGCGGTAGGTCGTCGCAATGGAGACGTCGACCGTATCGGTCATCCCGCGGGCTTTGATCATGAAGCTTTCGCCGCTCGGTGCACCTTCGACGATGCCGGCAGCGGCAGCGCGGTAGTACCGCAATCTGTGGTCCCGCCGCGCTCCCGGGTCAGGGACATGCCAGCCTCACACCGTCGCCGAGGCGCCGAGGTCGGCATCCACTGCGATTCGTGGCTGTAACCAGCCGGTGAAATTCCCCCAAATTGGCCTTCAGCCTACGGCCTGGCAGGGCAAGATGAGGGGCAGGGGGAATTGCACGGATCCCAGGAAGTCCGTGGGTTGAACTGCCAATCCCTCGTCTACCGAGGGCCCTCAGGCCGGCCCCATCCCCCCTACCTCTCGTCAAGCCGCGGGCAATTCAGTGGACCTCAGCCGCCGAGCTGCAGGCACGTACACCAACCAGGTAGCGAGCGCAAGGGCCGCTGCGGCGGCAAGTGGCAGGGCCAGATCGGTCTTCAGCAGCAGCGCCCCCAACACGGCGCCGGTCAGCATCGCCACGACTGCGACGATCCGGCGAGCCGAACCCTCCCCCTTGCCGCCGGCTAAGGGCGACTCAGCGGCAAGGCCGGTCAGCGTCATTGTCAGCACCGTCGTCGTCAAGTCGGCCGCGCCAATACGGCGGACAGTCGCGTTGCGGACTCCCATCGCGAGCGCAAGCAACGCGATCACGAGATCGCCCGAAACGCGGTTTGGCTGCACGTCGATCGCCACCGCCACAACCACCGCGATGCCGATCGCTGAGATCTCGATCGCCAGAGCCCGCGCGAGGCGACCGGGATCGCTCTTTGTCATCTTCCCGGCGATGATGCCGCCGACCCCCGCGCCGCTCAGAAAGGCCCCCAGCGAGATCAGCGGCGCGAGCACCGGCAGGCCGCCACTGCCGGCGATCCCGAAGCCGAGCAGCACGATGTTGCCGGTCATGTTCGCGGTGAAGACGTGGCCCAGCCCGAGGTAGCTAGCGGCGTCGACCAACCCTGTTGTGAAGGTGAGAACCAGGAGCGCCCGGTTTAGCGGATGGCGCGCGGAGTTCTCGTCGACCACCAAGACCGATTACTTACCTTTCGCTGGGGCGATGAGCTCGTGAGGAACCTTAGCCCCCCCGGTAGCCACGCCGCAGATCAACCGATCAGGGTGGCCAGGCCGCGGCCGATCAGCAAGAGCCCGATCACCGCCGCCCCGATCACGCCGCCCCGACGGCCGCTGCGGCCCAGCCACGCCCGAAAGCGCTTGACCGCGTCCCTGGTCCACTCCGGCGCGATCGCATAACCGAGCAGCGGCAGCTCGAGCAGCATTTGCTGCATCAGGCAAAAGCCGACGACAAGCAGCACCGTCGGCAACGTCCCCGGGTCCAGCTTGGCGATGTGGTGGAGTGCCGTGAGGTAGGAGACCCCCGGGAAGGAGAGGATGAGGCCGACCAGGAAGGTGGCCCGGGCAGATCCCCGCCCCAGCATTCGTTCGGGTAAGGACTGCGTGGGTTCGCCACCTCCCTTCGCTTCCTTGCGCTGCTGGCGACGCTGTCTCACCGGCTGGTCGCGCCCGGTGCCGAGGACGAAGGCAACCAGCAGCGCGAGCAGGCCGAGCACGATGTCCGCCCCGGGGCTGAGGGCGTTGTGGGCCGTGTTTACCGCGCTTGAATCGTTCAGCGATAAGACGATCACCAGGCCAAGTGAGACGCTCGTCGTGTAGGCGCCGAGCAGGTAGCCGAGCATCAGCCTTTTGGTGTTCGGCAGCAGCATCATCACGGTCACCGCGGCGAGCAGCGTCGGGTTGAGCATCGAGACGAGCGCAAGCAGGAAGACGCTGGAGAGATCGCCGCCCACGGTGCGGAGGAGCGTATCCGCAAACTGCCCCGCCGCCGTCGGGTAGTGTCGTCTGCAGCCAACGCAGGCAGGGAGGAACGGGACATAGATGGCCTACGTGATGCAGATCCGGGGCACCGAGAGCAAGGTCAAGATTCGGAGCCCCTGGGCAGCCGCCCTGTAGCCGATCATCACCCTCGGCATCTACCACCTCCTCTGGTGGTACCGGGTCAACCGCGAGCTGCGCGATTACGGCCAGGCTAAGGGTTATGACCTCGGCCAGAGCCCGACCAACTCGCTGCTCGCAATCTTCCCCGGCAGTCTGATAATCGTGCCGGCGCTGATCACCTACTGGCGCGGGACCAAGCGAGTCCAGGGGGCCGCCCGCGTCAGCGCTCATGAGCCGGTAAATGGCTGGATCGCGCTGATCCTCTACCTGCTGTTCGCTCCCGCCCTGTGGGCCTACCTGCAGTCATCGCTAAACAGCGTCTGGCGCTCGGAGGCCGAACCCCTGTCGGGACAACCCCAGCCCCCGGCAGCACCGGACCAGATGCCGCCGCCCCTGCCCCAGGACCCCGCGCCGCCGGCCCACTAGCGAGCAGCGCTTCGCCAGAATCCAAAGCGGCACCTGTTGCGCGCCAGCGCATGGTCACGGCGAGAGCCGGAACGGCGGATAGCGGTCGGTGACCAATGTCACCGCGTAACCGAGCACGCGGTTGTGCCAACGAAACACGCCCTCGACGTAGCGAAAGATCGGGCGCGGGTAGCGCCCGGTGAAGAGGATCGCAAACCAGGCGCCGATCACCGCGAAGAAAGCGCCGAGGTAGAGGAAGAGGAGGACCACGTAATGCGGGATCGCGAGCAGCCACTTGACTATGGGCATGCCTCGCTTGAGCTCGCTGGCGGCGTCGGGGTAGGGAAAGTCGAGGCGGAGGGCCTGCTGCTCATCAGTGGAGGGATATTGATCGTCCATCAACGCCATGTAGATGCCCACCCGGTTGACGAAGCGCAGCAGCTCGCGGTTCCAGTCAAACCACCAGCCCGGGTACTTCTTTCTGAACACGATCATCAGGGCCGTCGGGAGCACCACGATCCCGGCGCCGGCCTCTGTGGTCGAAAAGATCGCCCTGCCACCGCCGGCGCCGACGCCGGCGCCGGCTCCCTGAAGCAGCTCCAAGAGGATCAGGATCGGGATGGCGGCAAAGATCCGAAGGGCAGTGCTGAGCCGATTCAGCGAACGATCGGGGTACTCGATCGAGAGTGTGATCGGGTAGTCGGAGGGCTGCATGGACGCGACTCCTTTCTAAGCTGCCCGGATCGTTGCCGATCGATCGGCGGAAACGCCGGCGCCGGCTCCCCTGCCGCCGCCTGCCTGGCCGGAGGGCCAGGGTCCACCTGTTCCCTATAGCCTCCCGGGCCGACTTCACGAACCACAAGGAGACGAATACCGATGGGAATTCTCGATGGAAAAGCGGCGATCGTCACCGGATCGGCGCGCGGGATCGGCCGGGCCACTGCTGAGCTATTCACCAGCGAGGGCGCCAAGGTCCTGATCAACGACCTCGACTCCGACGTCGCCGAGCAGGCTGCGAGTGAGATCGGCGGCGAGACCGCCGTTCACGCGGGCGACCTGACCAAGACCGGCGCTGCTGATCAGCTGGTCGCCGCTGCAGTCGACGCATTCGGCGCCGTCGACATCGTCGTTAACAACGCCGGCTACACCTGGGACGGCGTCGCCCACAAAATGACCGACGAGCAGTTTCAGGCGATGCTCGACATCCACACGGTCGTCCCCTTCCGGGTCGCGCGGGCCCTCGCGCCGCACTGGCGCGAGGCAGCCAAGGCGGAGCGCAACGAGGGCGAAGAGGTATTCCGCAAGATCGTCAACGTCTCCTCCACCTCGGGCACGATGGGCAACGCCGGCCAGGTCAACTACTCGGCGGCAAAGATGGCGGTTGTCGGCCTGACCAAAACGCTCGCCAAGGAGTGGGGTCAGTTCAAGATCAACGTCAACGCAGTCGCCTTCGGCTTCGTCGAAACGCGTCTCACCGCGGCCAAGGAGCAGGGCGAGGAGATGACCTCGCCGAGCGGCGAGAAGATCGAGCTGGGCATCCCGGAGCAGATGCGGGCGATGGCCGCAGCGATCATCCCGCTGGGCCGCCCGGCGACGCCCCAGGAGGCCTCTGGTCCGGTGCTCTTCCTCGCCTCCCCGCTGGCCAACTACGTCCACGGCCAGGTGCTAAACGTCACCGGCGGGATGTTCGGAGGCATGTACACCTGAGCAGCGGGGCGACAGAGGGCAGGTCGAAGGTTCCCTACCTCGATGTGGCGGACCACATCTGGCCTGCCCTCCGCCGCTTCATGAGCGTCCACACGCTGCTCTACCGGGCGACCGGCGGCCGGCTCGGCCACACGCTCCCGGGGATCGGCGGCCAGATGCTGCTACTCGACCATGTCGGTGCCAAGAGCGGCGCCCTGCGCACGTCCCCGCTGCTCTACATCCCCGACGGCGAGAACGTTTTCGTGATCGCCTCCAAGGGCGGATTCCCCAAGAATCCGGCCTGGTTTCACAACCTCAAGGCGCACCCCGACACGACGGCGCAGATCGGCGCCGAACGCCGCCCGGTCCACGCCCGTCTCGCCACCCCGGAGGAGCGAGAGCGCCTCTGGCCGCGCGCCGTCGAGACCTATCGCGGCTACGCCGACTACCAGGCGCGCAGCCGCGGCCGCGAGATTCCGATCCTCATCCTCGAACCGCGCAAATAGCCCCTCATTTGGGGCGGCGCTCCTCGGCGACGGGACTGCCGCCCTCATCGGCGATCGCCTCGGGGGGCCAGGGGCCGGCCCAGTTGTCGCGCGCTCCGTCGATGGTGATCGTCGTGCCGGAGAAAAAGTCCCCGGCCGGCGAGGCGAGATAGGCGACCAGCCACGCCATCTCCTCGGGGCGACCGGCCCGGCCGATCGGGATCGAGCGCTCCAGATTATCGACGACGACCTGTGGGTACTTGGTCAGCAGGGTCTCGGTTGCGAACTGACCCGCCGCTAGCGCGCAGGTCTTGATCCCGAATCGAGCCCACTCGACCGCCAGCGTCCGCATCATGTTCTCGACCGCAGCACGCGCCGCGCCGGAGTGGACCATCCCCGGCATCCCGTTGTGCGGAGAAAGGGTGATGCTCAGCACCTTGCCGCCGCCCTGGGGGATAAAGGCCCTGGTCGCCGCCGCGTGGGTCATCAGCCAGGTCCCCTGAACGTTTAGCTCAGTCACCGTGCGAAAGCCCTTTGGGGTGATCGTCTCCGCCGGGGCGAGGAACTGCCCGCCGGCGTTGTTGACCAGCACGTCGAGCCGCTCGTGGCGGTCGAGCACCGCGTCGAAGAGCCGTGCGACCGCGGCCTCCTCGCGGATGTCCATCGCCTGGCGCTCGAAGCGCCCCGGCAGATGGGCAGCCTGGGCCGCCGTCTGCGCCAGTGGCTCCTCCCGCCGCCCGCAGCCGATCACGGTGGCTCCAAGGCGGCTCAGCTCCAGCGCCGTAGCCCTGCCGAGCCCGCTGCCGGCCCCAGAGACCACGCACACCTGGCCGTCTAGCAGACCCGACCTGAATATCCGCGAATGCGCGCTTTCAGCCATCCCGCGCAAGCCTATAGACGCCGGCCTCACCGTATGGTGGGCGGCTGATGACGGTCCACGTGGAAGCAAAACCGCTGCACGAGCCGCTGGCCGGTGGCACCGCGGGGGCCACAGTGGCCGTCGAACCAATCATCGCCGGGCACGCCACCTGGTCGCGCTCGATGATGGAAAGCCCCGGCGGCCGCTTTCTCACCGCGAAGGTGCTCCTCGGGCTTCTCACCTCCAAGTCGGCTGTCACGATCCCGATCCCCACCTTTCTGATCCGCCACCCCAGCGCCGGGGCGATCCTCGTTGACACCGGCTTTCACCCCTCGATCTCCACCGACGGCACAGAGAACTTCGGCAAGCTCGCGACCCGGATTGGCAAACCGGCGCTTGAGCCCGGGGAAGACGTCCCCGCCCAGCTGCGAAAGCGGGGTATCGATCCGGGCGAGGTCCCGATCGTGGTGATGACCCACATGCACCTCGACCACACCTCCGCGATCTCGGAGTTCCCGAAGGCGACCTTCGTCCTCAGCGAGCAGGAGTGGCGGGAGGCAACCCACGGCTCCCAGTCGGCGATGAACGGCTACCGGCGCGCACACTTCGATTACGCCTTCGACTACAGAACGGTGGACTTTGACCGCGGCGGGATCGGCTCCTTCGCCACCTTCGGCCGCAGCTTCGATCTCTTCGATGACGGCTCTTTGCGGCTCGCCTTCACCCCAGGGCACAGCGCTGGCCACATCTCGGTGATCGCCCATCTTAGGGACCGCGACTTTGTGATCGGCGGCGACGTGATGTACACATACGCGCAGCTGGAAGGAAATGCACCGCTGCCGCCGCGCCCATTTGACGCCCACAACTTCCGACGCTCCCTGCAGGAGCTGCGCCTCTTTCACCGCGAGTTTCCAGATGCGGTGATCACGCCCGGGCACGACCTGAGCTTCTACGAGAAACTCGACGCTCGCTACGAATAGCTCCTAGGCCGGCTGGCCCTCGCGCAGCGCGCGGATGACGCCGCGACGGCCCTTCGCGTCAAGCTGCTGGTACATCTCCCGCACCCGGCTGAAGATCTCAGTCGCGACCTCGAGCTGGCGCTCGCGGCTGGGCGTCGGCTCGACCGGGAAGACCAGGGGCGCGCCGTATTGCACCGTCACCCTCGGGAAGCGCAGTCGTTTCCAACCGCGCACCGCCGCCGATCCGTGGATCGCGACGGGGACAATCGGCGCGCCGGACTCAAGCGCGATCCGCCCGACCCCAGCTTTGGCCTCCCCCAGCTCGCCCGAGCGCGACCGACCGCCCTCGGCGTATATGAGTGGCATCTCACCCTGCTCAAGGAGCGTGAAGACGGTCTTGAACGCCTCCTCGTCGCGCTCTCCACGGCGAACCGGAAACGCCCCCCCGTGCTTGTAGATGTAGGTAAGTACCGGCGGCCCGAAGAGCTGGGATTTGGCCATGAAGCGGATCTTCCGGCGCAGATAGACCCCGGCGAAGAAGTGATCCATCTGGCTGAAGTGGTTGGGAGCCAACACGAGGGGGCCGCTGGTGGGGACGTTCTGCACCCCGATCGCCCGCACCCGGTAGATGAGGATCGTGGGAACGGTGACGAGGATGCGAGCAGCGGTGTAGGTCCACCCGATCCCAGCCCGCGCGGCCGCGTGGAACTGGCCAAAGTACTCCGCCGGTCGCGGGTCCCTGTAGACCTGTGGCTTCATCTCCACCATGACGAGACGGCGGCGCCCGCCGCCGCTGCTCCCTACCCTCGCCGCCGACCGCGGTTACGTGGGAGCGGCGGGCGCCTCCGGCCTTGCCCAGCCTCTCGAGCGCTCCAGCGCGCGGCTCCACTCGGCCAGCAGTCCACTGCGCTGTGCCTCACCCATGCGCGGTTCATAGCGGGCCTCCTCGCGCCAGATATCCGCCACCTGAGCCGCGCTCCAGCGCCCGGTCCCAATCCCAGCCAGAAAGGCGGCACCGAGGGCGGTCGTCTCTGCGACCTGGGGGACGATGACCGGCGCCCCCAGCATGTCGGCCTGAAACTGCATCAGCCAGCGGTTGGCGACAGCACCGCCGTCGGCCTTCAGCCCCTCCAGCCGCTTGCCTACCGCCGCCTCCTGGGCACGCACGGCGTCGACCGTCTGGTAGGCAATCGCCTCCAACGCTGCACGTGCCAGGTGCTCGCGGCGCGTGCCGCGGGTCAGCCCGACGATCGTCCCGCGCGCGTAGGGGTCCCAGTACGGCGAGCCCAGCCCAGTCAGGGCCGGGACGAAGTAGACCCCGTCGTTGCCCCCCAGCGAGGCTGCCATCGCCTCGCTCTCCCTGGCCTCGCCGACGATCCCCAACCCGTCGCGCAGCCACTGAACCGCGGCCCCCGTGACGAAGATCGCCGCCTCCAGCGCATAGGCCGCATCTTCCCCAGCCCCACAGGCAATCGTAGTCAGCAGCCCCGGGCTCGGCCGCGGCGCGGCGGCACCGGCGTGCAGGAGGACGAAGCTGCCGGTGCCGTAGGTGTTCTTTGCCGTCCCGGCTCGGTGGCAGGCCTGGCCGAAGAGCGCCGCCTGCTGATCACCGCCGATCCCGGCCACCGGCACCTCGCCGCCGAACTCCGATGTCCTGCCGTAAAGGTGAGCCGAGGGCAACGGCTCGGGCAATCGCGCGGGATCGATGCCGAAGATCGCGCACAGATCCTCATCCCAGGCCAGCCGCCGGATGTCGAAGAGCATCGTCCTCGAGGCGTTGGTGAAGTCGGTCGCGTGGCGTCCGGTGAGCTTGAACAAAAGCCAGGAGTCGACCGTGCCGAAAACAGCCCGCTCTGCCCCCTCTGCGTTGTGCAAGAGCCACTCGATCTTGGTCGCCGAGAAATATGGGTCAATGACGAGCCCGGTCCGCTCCCGCACCATCTCCTCGTGTCCCGCCGCCCTCAACTCATCGCAGCGCGCGGCCGTGCGGCGATCTTGCCAAACCAGGGCACGGTGGACCGGCTCGCCGCTGGCGGGGTCCCAGGCGACCACGGTCTCGCGCTGGTTGGCGATTCCGATTCCGTCGAGCTCGGCGCCCCCGACGCCAGCGCCGGCGAGCGTCTCCGCCGCGACCCGCCGGGTCGTCTCCCAGATCTCTGTCGCGTCGTGCTCCACCCACCCCGGACGCGGGAAGTGCTGCTCAAATTCTGAGTAGGCGCGCCCGATGACCCGTCCCTCCCCGTCAAAGAGCAGGCACGTCGTCCCGGTGGTTCCCTGGTCGATTGCGAGGATCAACGGCGCTGAAGGTACACGCGCGCGAAGTCGGCGAGCTGGTGGGCCCGGTGCAGGAAGCCGGCGAGGGTGCGTCCGGTCGCGCGGTGGCTGAGGTCCAGCTCGATCTCGCACAGGCGGAAGCCCGCCCGCACCGCGTCAACCGTCACTCCCACCTCCATCCCGAAGCCCTGGGCGAAGGGGAGGGTGGCGCGAAGGGCATCGACGCGAAGGGCACGCTGGCCGGAGATCGGCGCCGCAGTCTCAGCGCCACAGAGGCGACGGACCACCCAGCGGGCAAAGCCGATGGCGATGCCAAAGCCACCGCCGACAGGCCGGGAGAAGGCGGCGACCGCGAGGTCACATTGATCAGCGCGCACGGCCTCGACCAGCGGGCCGAGCCGCGCGGCGGAGACCCCGAGGTCGGCGTCGCAGAGCAGGACCAGCGTGGGCGGGGGATCGGCGCTCAGGGCCGCCTCCGCCGCGGCGGTGACGTTGGCTCCCTTGCCGTGCCGGCGATGGCGACTGACCACCTGGGCGCCGGCGGCCATCGCCGCCTCGGAGGTGCCGTCGATGGAGGCATCATCGGCAACCCAGAGTGCGGCTTCGGGGAAAGCACCTTGCAACGCCACCACAGTCTCACCGACTCGCTCTGCCTCATTACGCGCCGCGATCAGGACCGCGAGCGAGGCGCCGGGGCTCGGGTCCGCGGGGGTCACGGCGACCATTCTCGCGCCCTGCGGCCTCCCGGTCCGCCATCGTTAAGCCGGGAAAGAAGAGGAGCACCGAAACGATGGATATTGTCCCCGCCAATGGCAGAGATTGAGGCTCACATCACCGGCAACGTCTGGAAAATCGAGGTCGCGGAGGGGGACACCGTCGCCGAAGGGGACACGGTGGTCATCCTCGAGTCGATGAAGATGGAGATCCCGGTCGAGGCCGAGGACGAGGGGACCGTGACGGAGATTCGCTGCGTGGAGGGCCAGGCGGTCAGCGAAGGCGACGTCCTCGTGGTCTTGGAATAGGTCGCCCGTGGAGGATCGGCTCGCCGACGGCAAGCTCCTGCTCGACTTCCCTGCCGAGGCCGTCGCCCGTATTCGAATCTGTAACCCGAAGCGCCGCAACGCCCTCGACCACGAGATCCTCAACGCCCTGGCGGAGACCCTGCCGCAGCTCGACAGCGGGATCGAGACCCGTTGCGTGGTGATCACCGGCGAGCCGCCCGTCTTCTCGGCCGGGTACGACCTCGCATCGATACCTCCCGAGACCTTTGAACGCGACGCGGAGGCCCTCGTCGCCCACCCCTTCCACGCCGCGATGGAGGAGCTATATGACCACCCCTGGCCGACCGTTGCGGCGATCAACGGGCACTGCCTCGGCGGCGGACTGGAGCTGGCGATCACCTGTGACCTGCGGATCTGTGCCGCCGGGGCAAAGCTCGGAATGCCACCCGCAAAGCTCGGCCTCGTCTACGGCCACACTGGGCTGCGCAAGTTTCTCGACACGGTCGGACTGGCGCGCACCAAGGAGCTGTTCCTCACCGGCCGTGACTTCGAGGCAAAGCGCGCCGAGGGGATCGGGCTGGTCCACGAGGTCGTCGAGGACGGGCGGCTCGAGGGTGCTGCACTCGAACTGGCGGCCGAGATCGCCTCACACGCGCCGATCTCCCTGCGCGGCAACAAGCACGCGATCGACCTGCTCAACCGCTGCCCGCAGCTGACCGACCAGCAGGAGGCCGGACTGGTTGCGCTGCGCGAGTCGTGCTTTTCTTCGGAGGACTTCCGCGAGGGAATACGCGCCTTCGCCGAGAAGCGCAAGCCCCAGTGGCGGGGACGATGAGCGCCAAGGGGCGGCGGGAGCTGGCCGCCGCGGACCCGACGATGGCGGCCCTGATCGAGCGGGTCGGAAAGATCGACCTAAAGACGCGGCTGCGCCGCCGCAACGAGGAGCGCCCCGCCGACGCCTACGGGGCGTTGCTGCGCGCGATCGTCGGCCAGCAGCTCTCCACCAAGGCGGCGCGGACCATCTACCTGCGCGTCCTTGACCTCTTTGGTGGGAGCACCCCCGCTCCTGAGCGGCTGTTAAAGGCAAGCGAAGCAGACCTGCGCGGCGCTGGGCTATCCGGTCGCAAGGTCCAGTACATACGCGACCTCGCCGCCCACGTGCTGAGCGGAGAGCTTGAGCTCGACCGCCTGGATTCGCGCTCCGACGAGGAGGTGGTCGCGGAGATCGTCGCCGTGCGCGGCCTCGGCCAGTGGACCGCGGAGATGTTTCTGATCTTTCACCTGGAGCGTCCCGATGTCCTCTCCGGCGGGGACCTCGGCATCCGTAAGGCCGTTCAGATCGAGTACCGGCTCGACCAGATGCCGACCGCGCAGCAAGTGCTTGAAATCGGCGAGCCCTGGCAGCCCCACCGCAGCCTCGCCTCCCTGTACCTGTGGGAGTCGCTGGCCGCCGTGCCGGGAGGGTGAGGCCTCCCGGAACTCAAAGCCGTCCCGGGGCCACCCGACAATATGGCCATGCGCTTTCGTTTCTGGCTCGGATTCACCGCCGTCGCCGTCCTCGCCGTCGGTTCGGTGACAACCGCCCTTCTTGTGCGCTCCAACGAAGAGGCCGGCTTCCACCAGACTCAGCGCGACGAGGCGAGCCGGGCCGCACGCGGGGCCGAAGCAGCCGCGAACCTCTCCGTCGGCCAGCTTACAAGCGCCGCCGCCTTCTACCAGGCCGAGCGCCACTTCAACCGCAACCAATTCGAGTTGATCGCCCGTCCCCTGCTTGGACACGGCGCCCTGACCGGGACCGGGTTCGTGCAGCGAGTGCCGGGCTCTGAACGAGGGCGCTTTGAACGCGAGCACGGCTTCCCGATCGTCGAAAAGGCCGGAGCTGTAGGTGGCCTGCGCAGGGCAGGCGACCGCCGCGTCTATTTCCCCCTCCTCGACGCCGCCTCAGTGCCGGACGTCGCCCCACCCCTCGGTTATGACCTGGGCAGCGATCCTCGGCGCGCACCCTACCTGCGCCAGGCCCTCGCCAGCGGCCGGCCGGTGGCGACCCAGGTGATGGATCTGCCGGTCGGAATCATCGGCCTCGACGTCTACCGGCCCGTATATCGCGAGGGGATGGCGACCCGGACCAGCGCGCAGCGGCGCTTTGCGCTGCTCGGTTTCGCGGTGGGGGCATTTCGGCTGCGCAGCCTCGCCGCGGCGGCGATCTCCGCCGTACCGCGTGCCGACACCGTGCAGTTGCGAATCGGCGGGCGAACCGATGTCGGCCCCCACGGCACCCTCGAAGACCCCTCCAGCGCACCGATCCACGTCGCCAATCAGGTCTGGCTGCTGGTCCTCCGCGACCCCGACCGTCCGGATGTCGGGCTGCCGATCCTGGTGGCGGCGGTCGGGATCTCGCTCGCCTCGCTCCTCGGGGCCCTGATCTTGGTCTGGAGCCGAAACGAGCGCATGCAGGAGCTCCGCCGCGAGGCGGGTCAGGATTCGCTGACCGGGCTGAAGAACCGCCGCCGCTTTGAGGAGGACCTGCGCGGCGAGATGGCTCGCAGCCGTCGCGTCGGCAAGACCGGCGCCCTGCTGATGGTCGACCTCGACAACTTCAAGCGAGTCAACGACTCGCTCGGACACCCGGCCGGCGATCGCCTGATCAAGGAGATCGCCACCGTGTTGCGGCGGCGGGCTCGGGAGACCGACGTGCTTGCCCGGCTCGGCGGCGACGAGTTCGCAATCGTCCTGCCCGACTGTGACGTCGATGAAGCCCAGCTGGTGGCCGAGGCGATCGCATCGGCGATCCGCGGGCACGCCCAAAGCGAGGATGAGGGCCCCCGGGTGACCGCCAGCATCGGCATCGCGGTGTTCGGGACCGACGGGCGAACCAGCTTCGAGTCGGTGCTCTCGGAGGCGGATACGGCGATGTACGCGGCCAAGGATTCCGGGCGCGATGGGGTCAGGGTCTTTGACCCGGTCGCCGTCCGGGGCGATGCCTAGCCTTGCCGCCGCATGCCGCCCCTGATCTCCTTCGAAGAAGCCCTCGCCCTCGGTGAGCTGAGCGGCCACGAGGAGATCGGCGAGCTGGTCGAGCGCGCCTGGGCAGTGCGCCGCGAAAGGTTCGGCGACTCGACCGACATGTGCTCACTTGTCAACGCCAAGTCCGGCGGTTGCGCCGAGGATTGCGGCTTCTGCGCCCAGTCGCGCTACGCCGAAGCGGACACTCCGATGCACGCGATGATGGAGCCCGAGCAGATCCTCGAGCACGCCAAGGCCGCCGAGGCGGCGGGGGCGCACCGCTTTTGCATGGTCACCCAGGGCCAGGGGCTCTCCAAACTGGACTTCGAGAAGATCCTCGAGGGCGCCCGGCTGGTTGCCGAGCGGACCAACCTGAAGCGTTGTGCGTCGATCGGCCACATCTCGACCGCGCGGGCCCAACGGCTGCGCGAAGCGGGAATCCAGCGGGTCCACCACAACGTCGAGTCGGCCCGCTCCCATTACCCCGAGGTCTCCACCACCGTGCGCTACGAGGGCCGACTGCGGACCATCCAGGCGGTCAAGGAGGCCGGACTGGAGACGTGCGTCGGCGGCATCCTCAACCTCGGCGAGAGTCGCCGCCAGCGGGTCGAGATGGCATTTGAGCTCTCCGAGCTGAACCCGACCTCGGTGCCGATCAACCTGCTCAACCCGCGCACGGGGACGAAGTTTGGCGGCCGCCCTCTGATGGATGCCTGGGAGGTCGTCAAGTGGGTCGCGATCTTCCGCCTGATCATCCCCGCGGCGCTGTTCCGGCTCTGCGGCGGGCGGGTCGAGAACCTCGGTGACCTTCAGCCGCTCGCGGTGCGGGCCGGGCTGAACGGAGTGATGATGGGCAACTTCCTCACCACCCTCGGCGCCGAGCCCGAGGAGGACCGAGCGATGTTTGAGGGGCTGGGTCTCAACGTCGGCCGCCAGCCCGACAACGGTGCCAACCCGCGCCCCGATAACCGCTCCGGCTGGCTGGGGGGAGAGGCCCCGGCAACGCCGATCGATGAGCTGATCGACCGCCAGGAGGAGGCGAACTTCTGGGACCCCTCGACCCAGCTGCGGGTGATCAAAAAGGCAAAGAAGTCACCCCCCTACCCCCAGGCTGCATGACGGACATATCCCAGCGGATGGAGGAGCTCCGCGACCGGGGGCTCTACCGCCGGTTGCGGCTGATCAGCGGGCCACAGGGGCCGCGCGTGCACCTCGATGGGCAAGAAGTGCTGCTGCTTTGCTCCAACAACTACCTCGATCTGGCCGGCCACCCGAGGGTGCGGGAGGCGGCGGCGGCGGCGGCGATGCGCTGGGGGGCGGGGTCGGGGGCCTCGCGGTTGATCTCAGGCAACATGGAGGCTCACCGCGCCCTGGAGTCGCGGCTGGCCGAGTTCAAGGGCTATGAGGCGGCGCTGCTCTTCGGTTCGGGCTACCTCGCCAACATGGGCGCGATCGCCGCCCTCGCCGGGCGCGGGCAGGTCGTCTTCTCCGACGAGCTCAACCACGCCAGCATCATCGATGGCTGCCGACTCTCGCGGGCGGAGACGTTCGTCTACCGCCACGCGGACACCGAACACCTGGCCTGGGGGTTGCGCGAGGCGGGCGGGCGCGGCTCGCTGATCATCACCGACGGCGTCTTCTCGATGGATGGAGACCTCGCCCCGTTAAAGGAGCTGGTGCACCTGGCCCGCCGCCATCGCTGTCGGCTGATAGTCGATGAGGCACACGCGACGGGGGCCCTTGGCCCCGGCGGACGCGGATCGGTCGCGGCGGCGGCACTGAGCGGAGAGGTCGACGTCGTGATCGGGACTTTGGGCAAGGCGCTCGGCTCCTATGGAGCCTACGCCTGCGCGAGCGCTGAGACCGTTGAGTACCTGGTCAACGCGGCGCGGCCGTTCGTCTTCACCACCGCCCTGCCTCCCCCGGTCGCCTCCGCCGCCCTGGCCGCGCTTGAGCTGCTGGAGTCCGAGCCAGATCGGGTCGGCCGCCTGCTGCACAACGCGAGGACCCTGCGCCAGGCTTTGGGCGCCGAAGGGCTTCCCGCGGGAGGATCCGATACCCAGATCGTCCCGGTCCAGATCGGCGACGCAGACGTTGCGATGGAGCTGTGCGAGCGCGCCCTAGCGCGGGGCGTCTTCGCCCAGGGGATCCGCCCGCCAACCGTACCCGAAGGCACCTCCCGCCTGCGCTTCACGGTCATGTCGACCCACCACCCCGACGAGCTGCGCCATGCCGGGGAGCTGGTCGGCGAGGCGGCCCGAGAGCTCGGCCTGATCCCCGCCGCGCGCTATCTCGCCAACGCCGCCTAAGCTTGGACCGCCGATGACCGGACCCCGGGTGGGAGTCTTCGTGACGGGAACCGGAACCGGGGTCGGAAAGACCGTCGTCGCGGCGGCGATCGCCCGCTCCCTTGCGGTGCAAGGCGAGCGCGTCGCTGTCTTTAAGCCGGCCGTCACGGGGCTCGCTGAGGTTGGCGAGGGCGACCATTCCATGCTGAGGCGCGCTGCCGGCTCAGCGCAAAGCGACGATGAGATCGCCCCTTACCGCTTCGCGCCCCCCGCTTCCCCCCACCTTGCGGCGGCGATGACCGGCGAGGAGATCCGGCCGCAGCGATTGCTGGCGGCTGCCCGCGCGGCGGGGGCCGGTTCCGACGCGCTCATCTGTGAGGGAGTCGGCGGCCTGCTTGTTCCCCTCACCTGCGGCTACCTCGTCCGCGACCTGGCCGCCGACCTGGCTCTGCCACTGGCGATCGCCGCGCATCCCGGACTCGGCACAATTAACCACACGCTGCTGACGATCGAGGCGGCCCGTGCCGCCGGCCTTGCGGTCGCCGGCGTCGTCCTCACCCCTTGGCCCGAGCACCCCGGCCAGATCGAGCGATCAAATCAGGAGATGATCGCTGCGCTCGGCGAGGTCGTGGTAATGACGTTGGCCAAGCTCGAGCTCGCCGACCCAACCCACTGGCCCGAGCTAGACCTGGGTCTAGGCCGACTCCCTGGCCGCAACGGCTGAGCCCGCGGGGCTCACCGCCGCCTCGGCTGCCTGTGCTCTGACCTCAACCCTCCGCTTGGCTCGGATCGCCGTGGCGCCGATCGCGGCGCCGATTAGCGCGACCATGCCGGAGATGCTCATCGCGTGGCCGAGCGCGTAGACGAATGCTTCCGCGCCCGCATCGGCGGCCTGCTTTGCCTGCGCGGGCTGAAGGCCCTTCAACGCCCCGCTGACCGAGCCGCTGCCGAGCTGCTGCGAGATTTCCGCGCGCTCTGCGGGAGAGATCCCAGAGCCGACCAGAAGGGTGTCCAGCCGCGAGCTGACAAGGCCCTGGAAGATCGCTCCGGTCACCGCCACCCCGAGGCTGCCGCCGACCATCCGAAACATCGAGAGCACGCCAGATGCGATGCCCGCTTTCTCGACCGGCACCGCATTCATCGCCGTGCTCGTCATCGGCGACATCGTCAACGCGATCCCGATGCCGAGCAGCATGAAGCCGGGCAGCAGTTCCAGGTAGCTGGAGTTGACCGCGATCCCGCTGAACGTAAACAGTGAGGCGGCGACCAGCGTCAACCCGCCGACGATCAGCCAGCGCGGGCCAAAGCGGTCTGATAGCCGTCCCGCGACCGGAGCGACACCGACGATCATCAAGGTCGAGGGCAGGAATCTGATTCCGGCTTCCAGCGGCGAGTAGCCGAGGATGTCCTGCATGTAGAGGGCGAGGAAAAAGAAGACGCCGAGCATGGCGAAGGAAATGACCAAAGCCACCACCACTGCGCCGAGGAAGTTGCGGTCTGAAAGCAAGTCGAATTGGACCATCGGCGCCTTCACCCGGTTCTCGACGAATACGAAGGCGGGCAGGGCGACGACGGCGATCAGAACCAGGGCGATGATCGAGGTCGACCCCCAGCCCCAGCTGTTGCCCTCGACCAAAGCGAGAACCAGCGCGGTGAGCCCGGCGGTCAGCACCGCCACCCCGGCGTAGTCCACGTCACGACCGACCGTTGTGTCACGCGACTCGCGCACCGCGAACAGCGTGGCCAGCACCGCGCCGACCGCTACCGGAACGTTGAGGTAAAAGATCGCCCGCCAACTGACGTGCTCGGTGAGGAACCCGCCCAAGACCGGTCCGATTGCCAGCGCGAGCGCCGAGACGCCCGCCCAGGTGCCCATCGCCTTGCCCCGCTCGTGCGCAGGGAAGGCGTCGGTGATGATCGAGAGCGTCCCGGGCATCATCAGCGCGGCGCCGACACCCTGGACGACGCGGCTGATGACCAGCGAGGTGTCGTCCGGCGCCAGGCCCGCGGTCGCCGAGGAGAGGGCGAAGGTGACCACCCCAAAGAGGAACATCCGGCGGCGGCCAAAGATGTCGCCGAGCCGCCCGCCGGTCGCCAGCAGCACCGCGAAGGAGAGGGTGTAACCGTTGACGGTCCACTCGAGGCCGGAAATCGAGGCGCCCAGATCGCGCTGAATTGAGGGCAGCGCGACGTTCACGACCGTGTTGTCGAGCATGATCATGAACAGCGCGAAGCACATCGCCCCGAGCGTCCACCACTTGCGGTTCTCCTCCGTGATCAGGTGGCCGTAACGTGTGGTCAAGCTTGTCCTACCTCCTTGAGGTGCTCATAGGCCTCGGCGATGTCCTCGCGGTCCATCAGCGAATCGACTGCAGCGTCGAGCTTGCGTCGCTGAGCGGCGCTCAGCGACGCGGTGAACGTCTCCATCCCTGCCTGGCGAACGACGACGAGCGTGTCAACCAGCTGCTTTCCCTTCGCCGTGATCGCAATCAGCCGGGCGCGGCGATCGCCTGGATCCTCCACCCGGGTGGCGAGACCCTCCTTGAACAGGGCATCAACCGCCCTGCTCATCGAGGGGACCGATACGCCGAACGTCTCCGCCAGGTCGCTCACCTGCCGGGCCTCGGCAGCACGCCCTAGTCCCCCCAGCTCCAGCAATGCCTTGCACTGGGTCAGCGAGAGCCCGCACTCCTCGATCACCCGCAGCTGGTTGCCGCAGTCATAAAGGAACAGGTGGCGCACCAGCGCGCTCAGCCGGGCCGCCGTGTCCTGCACCTCGGGACTCACTTCTGAGGCGGCCGCCGCCCTGGCAATCGCTGCGATATCGCCCGCTTGCATGAGGGCAATAATTGCACAGATGCAACTATTTCACAAAAGAAATAGTTGCTTAAGTGATCGAAATCACAGAGGCGGGTATCCGGTCCTCGCCTGGCTGGAGTTCCCCCCCGGGTTCCCGCTTGAGCTGGGCCTGAGACTTCGTGCGTTTGGTTTCCAGCCGGAGCCGTCTCTATGGTCGGTTCCGGCAATGCCGCCGGACCCCGCGCAGCTCGACCACGACCACCTCTGGCACCCCTTCACCCAGCAGCAGACCTGGTGTGCAGAGGAGCCGCTGATGATCGAGCGCGCCGAGGGCTCCCACCTCTTCGCTACAGACGGTCGGCGCTACATCGACGGCGTCTCTTCACTGTGGTGCAACGTCCACGGCCATCGTCACCCCGGGATCGATCGCGCCGTGCGTGAGCAGCTTGACCGTGTCGCTCACTCGACGATGCTCGGGCTATCGCACCCCAGCGCGGCGCAGCTGGCCGGGCGCCTGGTCGAGATTGCCCCGCCGGGCCTCTCCCGTGTCTTTTACTCGGACTCCGGTTCAACCGCGACCGAGATCGCCCTGAAGATGGCCTATCAGTACCAGCGCCAGCGCGGCGGTCAACACGTGCGGCGCACCTCCTTCGTCCATCTGCGCGACGCCTACCACGGGGACACGATCGGCTCGGTCTCGGTCGGCGGCATCGATCTGTTCCATGCCACTTACCGACCGCTGCTGTTCGGAACCCACGCCGCCGAGCCAGGCGATGCGGCTGACCTCGAGCAAATCCTCGCCCTGCACGAAGAGGAGATCGCCGCGGTGATCCTCGAGCCGTTGGTACAAGGCGCCGCCGGGATGCTGGTCCACCCGCCCGGCTATCTGCGCGCGGTGCGCGAGCTCTGCGACCTCTTCGGGGTGCTCCTGATCTGCGATGAGGTCGCGACGGGATTTGGCCGCACCGGCACGATGTTCGCCTGCGAGCAGGAGGGGGTGGCGCCTGACCTCCTCTGCCTCGCCAAGGGGCTGACCGGCGGCTATATGCCGCTGGCCGCGACCCTGACCACCGAGCGCGTCTACGAAGGCTTCCTCGGTGCTCCAAAGGAGCAGCGCACCTTCTTTCACGGACACACCTACACCGGCAACCCGCTCAGCTGCGCCGCCGCGCTCGCCAGCCTCAACGCGTTCGAGTCCGAGCAAACCCTGGAGCGGCTGCAACCGAAGATCGGGCTGTTTGGGGAACTGCTGGCGGAGGTCGGAGGGCTTACCGAGGTGGCCGAGGTACGCCACTGCGGCTTCATGGCTGGCATCGACCTCGGCCGCCACGACGCCAGCCTCGGCCTCGGTCACCGGGTGACCCTGGCGGCCCGACGGCGCGGTGCGATCATTCGCCCCCTCGGCGACGTTGTCGTCCTGATGCCGCCACTCTCGATCTTCGAGGAGGACCTGCGCCGACTCGTGCAGATCGCCGCCGACTCGATCCAGACTGCCTGTGGATCCGCATATCCGCCCGCTCAACTCGCAAATGCGGCGTGAGCGACCGTCGGCGGGGTCCAGCCGAGCGGCCCAACCTGGGTCAGCCGGCGCTACCCCGCCCGGCCGCGTCGGTTGTGTTGCTGCGGCGCGGCGGGATGCACTCTGACCGGGCGCTAGAGGTTCTGCTCTTGAAGCGGACCGAGAACGCCAGCTTCATGCCGGGGGTCTGGGTCTTCCCCGGCGGCGGCGTCGATCCGAGCGACGGGGAGGGGGAGGACGGTTACCGGGCCTGCGCCGTGCGGGAGCTTGCCGAGGAGGCGGGGATCGAGCTCCCCGGCGAGGAGGAGCTGGTTCTCTTCTCACGCTGGATCACACCCGAGGTCGTCTCCCGACGTTTTGACGCCTGGTTCTTCCTCGCTCTCGCGCCGGCCCACACGCCGCCCAAGCCCGATGGAATCGAGACCACCGAGGCCGCCTGGTTTGAGCCACGCACGGCGCTTGCGGCAAACGGGACCGGCGAGATGGCCCTCGCCTTCCCCACGATCAAACAACTCGAGTCACTCCTGCCCTACAGCGACGCCCGCGAGGCGATCTCCGCCCACCGCGGCCGCGAGGTCAAGCCGATTCTGCCCAAGCTGGTTGGCACGCAGGCAGACCACCGCATCCTCTTACCGGGCGATCCCGGCTACCCGCCCTAGCTCTCCGGAAACGGCTCCAGCCCCGCGTTCCAGGGGCCGGGCTGAAAAGTTTGGATGCCGCTCTCTTCCATCTCGTACTGCAGGCGCCTGAAGAGCTGGCTTGCGTTGGTGAGCGCCCCCTTCAGTTCCTCCTCGCTCAGCTCCCGCAGCCGCCACAGAAACCAGAGCTGGCTGTCGTCGATCCCGAAGTCGACCTCGCCGGTCATCGTCGTCGTCCAGGCGAGGAAACCGGGACCAAACAGCTCGCGCAGCGCCACCGGGTCGAACTCCTTCGGCACCGTGGCGAGAAAGCGCTTGTTGAAGTCGATCGACTCAAACTCGACCTTGCGGGCAAAGCGCTCGGTGAGGACCTCGGTCCCCTCGATCGATTCGACGTTGAAGGCGGGAACCACCTTCGCCAGGTCTGGCATGTGGGACTTGGCGAGGACCGCACCGGGCAGCACCGCCTTAGCGAAGAGGCCCCCCGCCTCCTTCTCGTCGGCATCGCAGGAGGATCCCCAGAAGCCTTCGACGAGCTGGCCCGTGAGCCTGTTGGTCCCGCCCACGCAGAGCGCCACCGGGCCGTCCTTCGGGTTGATGCCTCCGACCGTCTCGTAGGCGAGCTGGTTGCGCTCGCCGTAGCTGCGGACCGCTTGCGCCCATGCTTCGGCTTCCTGCTTGGCTCCCATCGACGTCGGGAATCCTATGGCGAGCTGGCGGGGCAGTAGGATGCTCCGGTGATCTTCGTGATCGTGATCATCGTGATCGTCGTGCTGGGCGCGCTGTACTACGTCGCCAAGCGCAACTCGATCATCGCCTCGCGCAACCGGGTGGACGAGTCCTGGAGTGGAATCGACGTACAGCTAAAACGCCGCCACGACCTCGTCCCCAACCTGGTCGAGACGGTCAAGGGCTACGCCGCGCACGAGAGCCAGACCTTTGAAAAAGTGACCGCGGCTCGCGCCGAGGCGATGTCAGCTCAGGGTGTTGGCGACAGCGCCAAAGCGGAGGACAAACTAACCGGGGCCCTGACTGACCTGCGCGCCGTGGCGGAGAACTACCCGCAGCTGAAAGCAACCGAAAACTTCCAGCAGTTGAGCCGCAACCTCTCCCAGCTCGAGGACGAAATCCAAGCCGCGAGGCGCATCTACAACTCGAACGTCCAGTCCTACAACACAGCGATCCAGCAGTTCCCCGGCTCGATCATCGCCAACCAGAGCGGCTTCACCGCGCGCGAGTACTTCGAGATCGAAGACGCAGGTGATCGCCAGCCGGTCGCGGTCAGTTTCAACAAGTAGCCCCCCGTCTAAGCTTTAACGATGAGCACTGCAACTCAGGACGCGACGCTCTGGATCTGTGACAGCTGCGGATTCATCTACGATCCGGCCATCGGCGACCCCGACGGCGGAATCCCCCCTGGAACGGCCTTCGAGGACATCCCCAAGGACTGGTTCTGCCCCGTCTGCGGCGCCCGCACCACCGACTTCCGCCCGCTTGAGTCGGGCGAGGCCTAGCCCCGGGCACGGATCCGATCCGTGAACCACGATTTCGATTGGATCGTGGTCGGGTCCGGCTTCGGGGGCTCGGTATCGGCGCTGCGCTTGGCTGAAAAGGGTTATCGCGTCTGCGTCCTTGAGTGCGGTAAACGGTTCGCCGACGGGGACTTCCCGAAGTCGACCTGGGACGCGCGTCGCTATTTCTGGGCACCGCGGATCGGGATGCGCGGCATCTTCCGCCTCACCCCCTTCAAGGACGTGACGGTGGTCAGCGGCTCGGGGGTGGGCGGCGGCAGCCTCGGCTACGCGAACACGCTCTACGTGCCCCCCTCGCAGTTCTTTAAGGACCCCCAGTGGGCCGACCTCGAGGACTGGGAGGCAGCGCTCGCCCCCCACTACGCGACCGCGCAGCGCATGCTTGGCGTCGTCGTCCACGACAACGAGGACCCTGCTGACCAGCTCTTGCGCGAGTTCGGCGATGAGATCGGGGTCGGCGAGACCTACCGAAAGACACCGATCGGTGTATTCCTCGGCGAGCCTGGCAAGACTGTCCCCGACCCCTACTTCGGCGGCGCGGGACCAGAGCGCACGGGCTGCATGCAGTGCGGCCGCTGCATGGTCGGCTGCCCCCATGGCGCCAAGAACACACTCGTCAAGAATTACCTCTGGCTCGCCGAGCAGCTCGGCGCCCAGGTGATGGCAAACCGCACCGTGACCGAGATCCGCCCGCTTGGCCCGGCCGACGGCAGCGAGGGCTATGCCGTCGCCAGCGAACACTCAGGCGTGCTGCGCGGGCGCGGGCGCGGGCGTCTCACGGCGCGCGGGGTGGTCGTCGCCGCGGGCCCACTCGGCACCAACAAGCTGCTCCAGCGTTGCCGGCTCGGCGGGGCGCTGCCGCGAATTTCATCGCGGCTGGGAGAGCTGGTGAGGACCAACAGCGAGGTGATCCTCGCCGTCACCGTCCCTGCGGATTACCCCGATGACCTAACCAAGCGAGTCGCGATCACCTCCAGCATCTACCCCGACTCCCATACCCATATCGAGACTGTCACCTACGGCAAGGCCGGCGACTCGATCAACACCCTCTACACCCTGCTGGTCGGAGACGGAACCAGGGTGACCCGGCCGCTGAAGCTTTTCGCGCAGATCCTCCGCCACCCAGCGAGGTTCGTCAAGGTGATGTGGCCGCGAGGCTGGTCGCGGCGCACGATCATCGTGCTCGTCATGCAGACGCTTGACAACGCGATCGCCCTGCGGCCAAAGCTAAAGCGCTCTGGAGAGGTGCGGCTCCAGACCGAGCAGGATCCCGAGCGGCCGACCCCAACCTTCATCCCGGTGGCCAACGAGGCCGCCGAATGGCTGGCCGAGCGCACCGGCGGGATCGCCCAGAGCTCGTTGAACGAGGCGCTGATGAACGTCCCGGCGACGGCGCACATCCTCGGCGGTGCCGTGATTGGCCACGGCCCGGGAGATGGCGTGATCGACGCCCGCCAGCGTGTCTTCGGCTATGAGAATCTGCTTGTCTGCGACGGTGCGGCGGTACCGGCCAACGTCGGCGTCAATCCTTCACTGACGATCACCGCACTCGCCGAGCACGCGATGAGCCACGTCCCGCCCAAGGAAGGCGAGGCGCCGCGCGACCTGCCCGAGGCCGCGCGGCCCGCGGCCACCGTGTAAGCGTCAGCCCGCCGCGGCGAACCGCTGCGCCACGTAGTCCCAGTTGACGACGTTCCACAACGCCTCGATGTAGTCGGGACGGCGGTTTTGATACTTGAGGTAGTAGGCGTGCTCCCAGACATCGAGCCGAGGAGCGGCCACGCTTCCGTCGGAGACGGGCGAGTCCTGGTTTGGGGTGGAGAGTACTGCGAGCCCGGTCCCGTCGTGCACAAGCCAGGCCCAGCCAGAGCCAAAGCGGGCGATCGCCGGCGTCGTTGAACTGCCTCCTTGAAGCGCGTCGAAGGACGCCGAACGTCGTCGTCGATCGCGGCCGCGAGCTCGCCGCTCTGGCTCGCCGCCGCCGCGGGGCTCAGCATCTCCCAGAACAGCGAGTGGTTGGCGTGACCGCCGCCGTTGTTGCGGACCGGCGGTCTGCTTGTCGCCTCGGCAGGCTCGTCGAGGTTGCGCAGGACGTCCTCGACGATCGCGATCGGCCCACTCGGTCCCCTCCAGGGCGGCGTTGGCTTTGTCGACGTAGGCCTGGTGGTGCTTGTCGTGGTGGACCCGCATCGTCGCCTCGTCGATGTGGGGCTCAAGCGCGTCGTAGGCGTAGGGAAGGTCGGGAACCGAAAATGCCATCTGGCGTCTCCTCTGATCGGATTCGGAATCAGACCGGAGCCTAGCGAGAGAGGAACCACGCCCGCGGGACGGTTTCCGGGTCGCCGTTGGTCCAGGCGTTGAACTGATACCAGGCGGGCTTCGCTTCGCGGTTTGCGGTCAGCAGTCCCGACGAGCCGCAGAAGATGCAGGTGCCCCCGTCGGTCCAGGAGAACCACCAGACGCCGCCAATCCGCCAGCGCAGCCGGTTTGCCGTGAGCATCGAGAAGGCCTGGTCGAGCTCTTCGGCCTGCCCGTAGAGCCCCACCTGCCAGCGGGAAGGACCGTCGCTGGAGCCCCAGCCCAGCTCGGTGATGTAGATCGGCATCGAGGCATCATCGTTGGCCCGCATGATCCCCCGCAGGTTCTCGATCTCACCGCGCATTTCGCTGGCGTGGGCGACGTAGGGATGAAGCCCCACTCCCTCGAAGTCCTGCGTCAGCCCGGGCGCCCGGTAGAGCCGCTGGAGGAAGCTGCCGGAGCGGACGTTGGGGGGAGTCTGCAGCGGCCTACCGAACAGGCCGCCGACGATCGCCTGCGATCCGGGTTCGGCTTCGTGCAGAACTCGCCCAGATAGCCGGATCAGCCGGACGTAGCGGCCCGGGTTCGGGTGGTAGGCGAAGTTGACGAGATTCTCCTCGTCCCAGATCTCCCAGCGCTGGATCGGGAGGAACTGCAGTTCGGGGTTTTCGGCCCAGAAAGAACCTTCGCTGCCGTAGCGCGCAACGGCAGCGCGCAGGAAAGATGCCCACCCCCATCGCTGCCGAGATGTTTCGACCGGTTCCTGGGTGGGCTGGGGGGCAGCCCAGGGCGGGGTCCCACCGATGGTGGGAAAGACCCCGATCCCGTGTTCTGCCGCCATCCGGACGTCTTCGTCAAAACCCGACCAGTTGGGCTCGGCCACCAGCGGGCTCTGGGGCTCGACCGAGCTCCAGTTGAGCGGCAGCCGCACGCTGCGGATCCCGGCCTCTTCCATTAGTTCGAAGTCGGCGGCGGTGAGGGTGTTCTGGGGTGAGATACCGAAGAAGCCCCGCGGCGCAAGGGCGCCGGCCCTACCTGGCGACAGAGCCAGCACTGCCAAGACCGCGACGGGAAGCAGGAGCCTGCGCATCGACTCCTACTCTGAACCAGGCCGACGCTAAAAGTCGTGGTGGCCTCACGCCGGGAAGTGATCTGAAATCGGGGCGATCGTTGAATTTCCCCGTAGCGGGTGGATGCTGCTCGCTTGCATCCCCTTTGCGTCCCCGCTTCGGGCGAGCGCTGCCGCTTCCCCGGAGCGCCCCGACGTAGCCGGGATCTTGGCCGCTTGCGGCCTGCTCGTGGTCATCCATCCCGCAACCATGCCGCGCGGCGGGGGAAGACGGGGGCCGTTCGGAGGGCCGACCGGCAGCTCGGTTGTTGGCGCAGCAAGCGCCGACCCAACTCGATTGGTCGTCGGAACCACCGGGCGCGATAGACATCAATAATGATGTCTTATCGCCATAATCCAGGGTAACACCTCAATAGTGCTGTGTTAGGTTGAATCGACATGCTAACCTTCTACATCAGAATCGATGCCTTAGATCAGATTTTGGATATAACACATCGGAACTGATGCAGCTGGCTGACCTCCACACAGACGACGCCGTGCTCAAAGAGCTCGGGCGCAGGATCGCTCGCCACCGGCTCGAGCGCAACTGGACACAGGCTGACCTTGCCCGGGAGGCCGGTCTCGGCCAGGCGACCGTGCAGCGTTTCGAGACCGGCCGGTCGGTCCAGATGACCTCGATGGTGAGGCTGCTGCGGGCGCTCGGGCTGCTCGAAGCGCTCGACGCCGCGGTTCCTGAATCGGTGCGCCTCCCGATCGCCCAGCTCGAACGCCAAAGACGAGCGATACGCCAGCGCGCCCGCCCGCCGCGGCGCGGGCCTGGACCCCCAACAAGCAAGGAGTGGGTCTGGGGCGATGAGCCCGCCGGGGGCTCATGACCGTCGCCGAAGTGACGCTGTGGGGCAGGCGCGTCGCCGCGGTCTCGATCGACGCGGGCGAGCGTTACGCGGTCTTCCAGTATGACCCGACTTTCGTGCGCAGCGGCATCGAGATCGCGCCGACCCGCATGCCGCTGCGCGAGCAGCCCTACCGCTTCCCCGGACTGCCCGAGGATGCCTTTGGCGGGCTGCCGGGGCTGTTGTCCGACTCCCTGCCGGACCGCTGGGGTAGGGCTCTCGTCAATGCGTGGCTGGCCTCCCAGGGCCGCGACGCGTCGAGCTTTGATGTGGTGGAGCGTCTCTGCTACGTCGGCACGCGGGGGGCGGGGGCGCTCGAGTTCCAACCGGCACGCGAGCCGGCTGCGCCCCCTGGGGCCGAGCTTCAGATCGAGGCGCTCGTACGCCTCGCCAGCGAGGTGCTCGCCGATCGCGAGGAGTTCGTAACCGAGCTTCGGCAGAACCCCGACGAGGAAGCGATGAAGGCGATCCTCGCCATCGGCAGTTCGGCAGGCGGAGCGCGCCCCAAGGCGTTGATCGCCTACAACGAGGTGACCGGCCAGGTTCGCTCGGGCCAGGTCGATGCCGAGGATGGCTTCCGGCAATGGGTGCTGAAGTTCGACGGCGTTCGGAAAGCGGGAGACCACGGGCTCACCGACCCCCAGGGATGGGGCGCGGTGGAGTACGCCTACTCGAAGCTGGCCCGCGCAGCGGGCATCGAGATGACCGACTGCCGCCTGCTCGAGGAGCACGGCCGTCGCCACTTCATGACGCGGCGCTTCGACCGCCCCGACGGCGGTGGCAAGCTTCACATGCAGACCGTCGGCGCGCTGGAGCACATCAGCTACAACGAGCCGGGCAGCTACAGCTACGAGCAGCTGATGCTGTTGATCCGCCGCCTCGGGCTCGGCACGCCGGTCGTCCAACAGCAGTTTCGGCGCATGGTCTTCAACGTGGTCGCGCGCAACCAGGACGACCACGTCAAGAACACCGCGTTCCTGATGGACAGCGACGGTGGCTGGCGGCTCGCCCCCGCCTACGACGTGATCTGGGCCTTTAGTCCCGGCAACCGCTGGCTCGACACTCACCAGATGACGATCAACGGAGCCCGCGATCGCTTCACCGTCGCCGATCTGCGCGCGGTCGCGGAGCTCGGCGGGCTCCCGCGCGGGCGGGCGAGAGAATCCTCGCTGAGATCACCGATGTCGTCGCAGCTTGGTCAGCAGTGGCCGAGGAGGTCGGCGTCGACGAACGGCTTGCCGAGCGGATCGCCGCTTCACACCGGCTGGCTCTGCCGCGCTCCTGAGCCGACGTTTCGCCCCCACCGCGCCATCAGGGTCGCCAGCAAGGGAAGTGGGTCCGCGCGCTGAATGCGGCTAGCCTGCGCTCACGGTGCAGGGCCTGCGCCAGCATGATCGCGCCGCCGCGATGCGCGACCTCGACGATTCTCGCTGGGGCGCTCAGGCAATCAGGTACTTGATGTGCGTGACTCGCGGTGCGTCCACAGCGCGGACCTGCTCCAGCTTCAGAGAGCCCCGCTTGAGCCCCTGGAAGAGGCGCTCGCCGTCGCCGAGGATCAGCGGCGAGATCGAGACGTCGATCTCATCGACGAGGCCCGCCGCCAGGTACTGGTTGACAACCGATGCGCCGCCCGCGAGCCAGATGTCGCTTCCCTGCGCAGCGTCTTTCGCCTGTCCGAGCGCAGACTCGATGCCGTCGGTGACGAAATGAAAGGTCGTGCCACCCTGCATCAGCAGAGGCTCCCGGCGGTGGTGCGTCAGCACAAAGACGGGATGGTGGTAGGGCGGGTCCTCGCCCCACCAACCCCGCCAGGACTCATCGGGCCAGGATCCGCGAATCGGACCGAACATGTTGCGGCCCATGATCGTCGCGCCGATGTTCCCCCGGCGCTCCTCGACCACTGCCGAGCTGGCGTTGGTCTCGCCGCCCCGCTTGCCGTGTATCTCCCGGAACTCCTTGAGCGGGAAGAACCACTCATGCAGCGCCAACGCCCCCTCGCCGAGCGGGTTGTCCTCGCTTTGGTGCGGCCCGGCGACATAGCCGTCCAGCGACATCGTGATGGAGAGTCTCAGCTTGCTCATCTCGCTCCGTCGGTCTCTGACATTCTGCTACGGGGACCGCCGCGGCGAGCTGATCATCCGCGGGGCCCGAGAAAAAAGCCGCCTCACCCCCGGGCGAGGCTCCCCAGTATCCGGCGCAGCTTGCCCGGGCCCCCCCGCGCGTGGCTCGAGCAAGCGCCGGCGCTGTGGCGAAGATCGGATCGGCGCCCAGCGCCTCCTCTCTGCCTGTGCGGGTCGCGGTCCCAGCATCTGTGCGGACCGCTCCGGGCCACAGGTCTTCCGAGCAGCCGCGATATGCGCCAATGCTGCCCCGCGCGCCGCAGCGATTTCGGGGCGCATTCCCCGTTTCGCTGAAACTCGGGGGGATTGGGTGAGGATCGGATTCCTCCCTGCACGAGGCCGGTGCGTTGCTCGAGGCTCGCTCGGTCCACGCCGGACGCTCCGCCTACAATAGTGAGCTGATCGAGATGGTCGAATTCAAGGAGTCGCGGCGGGGTAACGAAGCGCTTCCGCGGGAAGGTCGCCGTGCGCGACTTCGCCTTCAAGGTGCTGACCGGGGATCGTGAACGGCTTCCTCGGACCGAACGGTCGGGCAAGTCGACCACGATGCGTCCTGTTTGAACTGGGGCGAAGGCCAGCGTTGGATGGCCAATCGCTACCCAGGCACCGTGTGGCGCGCAATGATCGCCGCGAAGTCGACCCCCGACGGCAACGAACCGAACGCGCCACCCCACTCCCCGGCCAGGCGCGAAGCGCAGAAGGCATCGGCGACAGCCGGCGGGGAGTAACGGACGAGCAGAGAGCCCTGCAGGGCCAGCGCCATTCGCTCGACCACGCGCCGCGCCCGCGCTTCGATCTCGGTGAGGTCGGAGAGTTCTCCCTTCAGGGCGCCAAGGTAGGCGTCGAATCTCGGATCGGCGCCGGCTGCATCTTCTAGCTCGGCCAGGAACGCGGGAACGGTCGCCGGCTCCTTGGCCATCGCGCGCAGCACGTCGAGGCACTGAACGTTGGCGGTGCCCTCCCAGAGCGAGTTGACCGGACTCTCGCGAAATAGGCGCGGCATCCCGGTCTCCTCTGCATAGCCGTTGCCGCCCAGGCACTCGAGCGCCTCCGCCGCGTGCATCGGCCAGCGCTTGCAGGTCCAGTACTTGGCGACTGCCGTGGCGATGCGCTTGAAGTGGGCGGCCTGCTCCTCGCCGGCGATCGTCTCGTCATAAGCGCGCCCGAGTCGCATTGCCGTCACCATCGCGGCCTCCGACTCCAGACAGAGGTCGGCGAGCACGTTGCGCATCAGCGGCTGCTCGTTCAGGTGCTTGCCGAAGGCGGTGCGGTGGGCGGCGTGCCAGGTCGCCTGTTCGACCCCGGAGCGCGTCCCGGCGGCGGCGCCGAGCAGGCAGTCAAAGCGGGTGTGGTTGACCATCTCGATGATCGTCGGCACTCCGCGACCCGGCTCACCCACCATGCGGGCGAGGGCGGCGTCGAACTCGACCTCAGAGGAGGCGTTCGAGCGGTTGCCGAGCTTCTCCTTCAGCCGTTGGATTTCGAAGGCATTGCGCTCGCCGTCGGGAAGCACACGCGGCAGCAGAAAGCAGCTCAGCCCGGCCTCGTCCTGAGCGAGGATCAGGAAGGCATCCGACATCGGCGCCGAGCAAAACCACTTATGGCCGGTGAGCGCGTACTCGCCCCCCGGCCCACCGCCGTCCAGCGCCTGGGCGGTGGTCGTGTTGGTGCGGAGGTCAGAGCCGCCCTGCTTCTCGGTCAACGCCATGCCGAAGATCACGCCTCGCTTCTCGGCGGCCGCCACGAGGCGCGGGTCATATTCGGTGGAGAGGATTCGCGGCTCCCACTCCGCCGCGAGTTCGGGCTGCGCCCGTAGCGCGGGCACAGCCGAGTGGGTCATCGAGATCGGACAGCCGTGGCCGGCATCGACGTTCCAGATCATGAAAAGGGCGGCGCGGGCAGTGTGAGCGCCCGGACGCGGCTCTCGCCAGGGCAAGCAGTGCAACTCGTGCGCGACCGCGGTCTCCATCAGGCGGTGGTAGCTGGGGTGGTAGGCGACCTCGTCGATGCGGTTACCGAAACGGTCGCAGACGCGAAGTTGGGGGGCTGCTCGTTGGCTTCAAAGCCCCAGCGAATCGCCTCCTCGCTGCCGGCCAGCTTGCCGAGCTCGACCGCGCGTTGCTCGGCCCAGGCGGCCCCCTCGCGCGCGAGCGCCTCGCGCAGCGGCTGGTTGCTCAGGTAGACGTTGTGGCCGACAAGCGGCGCCGGCTGGTTGAGAACCTCGTGGGTGCGGTGGGATCTTCGCTGCGCTGCGCTCACCGACATGGCCCGGCTCCTGGCTGCCAAGAGAACGGTTCTCGAATCCACAGCGGTGGAGAAAGAATCGCGCTCGGTATCTGAATCACCTTCCATTCCTTACGTGAGGAATCTCTGTCTGTGACGCATTACCGCCACAGCGAAAGAGACAGCTCACCCTGAATAGATGAGCACGATCGCAGCAGCGTTTCTGGTCCTTCCCATATTGGGGCTGATCGTCGTCTCCGTTCTCCTCGCCGGCACGGCAGCTTGCCCCGATCACGAGGCCCCGACCCGGACGGCTGAGATGTCAAGCGCAACCTTCACCGTGTTGCCAAGCAGCGCCCCGCCCCTGTCAAGGGCTTCGTTCCAGGTCAGTCCGAAATCTCTGCGGTCCAGGGCCCCGCGCAGCTGGAGCTCGATCCGCTCATCACCCTCCGCTCCAGGCGCCCCGGCTGCGATCTGGGTGTTGAGCTCGACCTCGCTGGTGTGGCCGTGCATCGTCAAGTTGCCGAGAATTCGGAGCCGCCGACCGCCGAGGTGCTCGATCTGAGTCGAGCGAAAGCTGATCTCGGGATAGTTCCCAGTGTCGAAGAAGTCCGCTGAGCGCCGCAGGTGCTCGTCGCGCACTGGCTCGTTGGTGTCGATCGAGGCGGCCTGCACCACGCCGCTGGCCCGCGGAGCGCCGGAGCCGAACTCCAGCACCCCGTCGAAGTCCTCGAAGCGTCCGCTCATCCTGGCGAGCACCATGTGCTTCAGCGAGAAGGCAACGCGCGAGCGTTGAGCGTCAACCAACCATCTGCCGCCGGGTAGCACGCTCGCACCCCCTGCTTCTTTTAACGAGGACATTCGCAAACTCCTTGATCGGGAAAAATTGCTCGAGGGTTAGGCTCGCCTCCGCGCCTCACCCACACATCCGTAAATAGCCCTATCGTGGCGTGGGGTTTTCCGCATGCCACGATAGGGCTGGAGTTCATGCACTCTCCGTTGCGGGGCGCCAGCCAGCATCTGCCAAGACCAGTTCTCGCGCCGCCAGCACCCGCGCCGCCACCTCCTCGGGCTGGGACTCGACCGCCTCGCAGGCGGCGTCGCAGGCCTCCACCGAGGCACGGGCCGCACGGGCCAGCCGGCGCGCCTCGGCGGCCCCGGACTCATAGATCCGACCCGGCAGGGCGAGGGCTTCGATCCTCTGAAGCGCTGCGACGACGTCATCCTGCTCGGCGTGGAGGCTTTCAATGCGCTCGGGACCGAGGGCGCCGGCGAGTCGGGGGAAGAGCGCCGTCTGCTCGTAGTGGAAATGAGGTTCGGCGATAGCGCGAAGCTCACGGACGAGACGGACGAG
The DNA here is from genome assembly GCA_963722965.1 of uncultured Solirubrobacterales bacterium. GTDB lineage: Bacteria > Actinomycetota > Thermoleophilia > Solirubrobacterales > 70-9 > DATLSM01. The sequence continues at coordinate 78,366 of CAVROX010000015.1, forward strand.
CCGCCCGGCATCTCGTGTCGCGCTGGCCTGTTCGAGCTCGGCGAGGAGGTCGAGCATGCAGCTGTGCTCGGCGTGGGAGAGGACTTCGAACTCCCGGATCGCCGATTTCACCGCCAGCTTTTTGGTAGGCGCGGGCGCCGGCCCGCCGCCGTGGTCCAGTACGGGCAGCAGCCGATCCAGCCAGCGGGAATCCACCAGGCCCGGGGCCCCAGGGCCCGCATGATCGCCGGCAAAAGCACCAGCCGGATCACGGTCGCGTCGAGCACCACCGCGACGGTGAGCCCGGCGCCGAACTGCTGCAGCGAGGCGATTTCGGCGGTGGCGAAGGCGAGGAAGACCGAGCTCATGATCGTTGCCGCGCCGGCGATCACGCCCGCGGTGTTGCGTAGGCCGTACTCGATCGCGTAGGCGTGATTTCCGCTCGCCAGCCAGGCCTCCCGCATGCGGGTGAGCAGGAAGACCTCGTAGTCGATCGAGAGGACGAACATGATCGTGAGCACCCCGGCGGCCGAAATCGCGTCGATGTAGCGGGGGCCCGACCAGCAGGTCGAGCCCGAAGAAGAGCTTCAGGGCACCGAAGGCGGCGGCGATCGTCAATAGGTTGAGGGCGACGGCGACGAGCGGCAGTAGTAGCGAGCGCACCACCAAGATCAGCATCGCGACGGCGACCAACGAGAGTGCGAGGGCGAGCCAGGGGATGCGGGCCATGGTGGCGTCGGTGTAGTCGGCGAGGCTCTGGGCGCCTTCGCCGATCGCCACTTCGGTGCCGCTGGCCCTGGCGAGCGCCGGTAGCTGGCCCTGAAGCCGGTGGCTGAGGCGGACGGTGGCGGGGGCGCTCGCTCCGGCGCTCGGGACGATCAGCATCCGCACAGTCTGACCGCCGGCGTTGAGGTTGACGACCTGGGCGATCTGTTCTCGGGTCGCCGGAACGGTCCCGTCAAGCGCGGTGAGCATCAGATAGCCGGAGTCGATCGCCCCCGGTGAGCGGGACCGCAGCGTGTCATAGCCGCGTCGGTAGCCGTGCAGGAGGACCGCGTAGCGGCTCAGCGGCCCCTCGGGCCTCGCCAGTCCGCCGGCGAGCTGCCCGCTGCGCGCCTCTCCGTCGCGCATGCCGGCCGCGAGGCTACCGGCCCCGGTGGCGATCGTGCCGAGTCCGTCGGCGAGTCGCCCGCTGCCGTCCCGGGCGCTTCCGAGACTGTGGTCGAGGCGATGAGCGCCGCGCGCCAGCCGCCCCAGCGCCGCGCGCAGCTGACGGCCGCCGCGCTCCGATGCCCGCGCTCCGCTCGCCACCTGGTTGGCGCCAGTCCGCAGCCGGCCGGCTCCGTCAGCGAGCTGGCGGAGCCGGTCGGGCAGGGCCGCCAGCGATTCCACCGAGCCGGCCAGCTGTTCCTGGATGCCGACGATCGTCGCCGCCAGCGACCGGGTGACTCCGGCCGGCAGCACGGTTTCGCCTCTCGCCGGGGCATCCCCCGCCGGAGCGCCAACCAGCGCCGAGGCTTCGCGCACGGCTTCGAGGAGCTTGGCGTAGCGCGGGTCCCTCCTTCCCACCGTCATGCGGTTCAGCTCCTGCACCGCATGTTCGAGGCGCTGCGCCGCCATCTCCGTTGGGACGCGCAGCGAGCGGATCCAGTCGGCCCAGACGGCCAGCCGGGCGGAGACGGCCTGCAGCTTGGCCAGCGGACCGCGCAGCGATTCGTCGAGACTGCGCACGCCGCGCGCCAGTCGTGCGGCTCCGGCGCTGAGGCGGCGCTGGCCGCGCAGCAGGGCATCGGCGCCGCCCAGGGCGTGGCCGAGGCCCGCCGAGAGCCGCTGGGCACCCGCGCTCGCTCGTCCCAGCCCCGTCTCCAGCCTCCCCGCTCCGGCCCGCGCCTCGCTTGTCCTGGCGCCGATCGTCGCTGCCCCGCTTGCCGAGGCGCCCAGGCCGGCGCGCAGCTCGGCGACGCCCTCGCTCGCGTGGCGCAGGCCGGAGCGCAGCGAGGCGATGCCTCGCTGCGCCTTTGTCAGCTTCGCCGGCGCCGACCCGTAGGCGCGGCGCGCCGTGTGGAGCGGGCCTTCGGCTTCCTGCAGCGACGCCGGCCCGATCACAGCGGCCACTCCCGGCTCGCGGGCGACGCGATTCTGCCAGCGTGAGATCGCCGCCAGCCGACCGGAGTCAGAGATCACCCCATCGCGGGCCGTGGCGAGGACCGCGATCGGTGCCGCCCAGCCGGGGCCGATCGCGCGCCGCAGCGCTTCGAATCCCTGCCGGGTGGGATCAGACGGGGGCAGCTGGCCGGGGTCGGGAGGCCCCAACCTGAGCGCGCTCGCCGGCGCCGCAATTGCGAGCATGGGCGCCACGATCAGCGGAATCGCGATCCAGGGCCGGGCGATCAGGCCCGCGGCCAGGCCGAGCAGACGATCGCCGCGCCCCACGCTTGGTAGGCGCCAGCGCTCGAGGTAGGGAGACAGAGCACCGAGCAGCGTCGGCAAAAGGGAGATCGCCAGCCCGACGCTGAGCAGAGCGGAGACGACAACGCCGGCGGCCACCGAGCCGAGCAGGTCGCCCGGGGCGACGAAGGCCGCCGTGAGCATGGCCAGGGCCAGGGTTCCCCCGGCGAAGACGATCGTCCGCCCCGCCGCATGCGCCGAGGTGGCGATGGCAGCGTCCGTATCGGCTCCCCCATCGCGCTCCTGGCGGAAGCGCGAGACCATCAAAAGCGCGTAGTCCACCCCTAGGGCCAGCCCCATCATCGAGGCGATCGCGACGGCGAGGGAGTTGATCGGAATGACGTAGGTGCTGAGCAGCAGCAGGCCGCGCCCCGCGAACACGGTGGCGGCGCCCATCAGCAGAGGTACGGCTGCCGCCACCGGGCTGCGGAAGACGAGCAGCAGGACGATTACCAGGATCGGGGCCACCAGCAACTCGGCGTCCTGGGTGGCGGCGAGCGCATCCTTTTGGATCGCGGCAGCGATCGCCGCGACCCCGCCCACCTGAGCGCGCAGCGGCGGTCGCACGTTCTCGTCGACCACTCGCTGCGCGGTCGGCACCACCTTGCTCATCCCTTCGGATTCGGGTCGCTGAAAGCCGGCGACGATCAGCGCCGCGCTCGGACGCGGCCGCAGGCTGCGCTGCGCACCGCCCGAGTCCCACGGCGACATCACCTGCACCCCGCCCTCGCGGCGCAGCGCCGCCACGAGGCGCGGTCCCTGGCGGTCGATCGCCCGGGCCGGCCCCTGCAGCAGCACGGTCACCGGGACCGAGTTGCCGAACTGGCGGTCGAGCATCGCGTGGGCGCGGGCCGACGGAGTGCCGGGAACAAGCAGCGAGGCCGGAGAGAGCCGAGCGGCGATCCCGCCGCCGAGGAGACCCAGGGATCCGACAACCAGCGCCCATCCCGCCAACACGAGCCAGGTGGGTGCGGGTTTGCCACTACGTCGGCTCACTCAAGTTGCTCCTTGGTTATAAACATACGTCCGTATGAATATATACGGGTGTAAGATAGCTATGGCGGTGCCGGCTGAGGGTGAGCGAGGTCACAGAGAGCGGCTGCTTGAGGCGGCGATCGCCTGCCTGCAGGAGAAGGGCTACGCTCGCACGACGGCGCGCGACCTGGTCGCCGCCTCCGGCACCAACCTCGCTTCGATCGGCTACCACTTCGGCTCCAAGGAGCACCTGCTCAACGTCGCCGTCGTCGAGGCGTTCCAGCGCTGGCTGAAGCCGCTGATCGCCCTGGCCGCCGAGCCCGGGCCAGCAACGCCACTGCAGCGCCTGCAGCGCAGCTTGAGCGGGGTGATCGACACGCTCGAGGAGAACCGCTCGCTGGTCTCCGCCTGCCTGGAGGCCTGGGCGCAGATGTCCCGCTCGGAGGACCTGCGTGCCGAGATGGTGGCGAGCTATGACGACTTTCACCGGGTGATCGCGGCGACCACCCGGGACGCCTTCGCCGGGATCGGCTCTGCGAACGTGGACGCCGACGCCGTGGCGGCGCTGATCATCGCCCTCTTTGACGGATTGCTGGTCCAGTGGCAGCTCGATCCCGAGCGGGCGCTGAGCGCCGCGCGGCTGACCGCCGCGGCGCAGGGTGCCTTGACGGCGCTGACGGCGGGGGCATGAGAGGCGCGGGCAGTCCGCTGTTACCCGGGACCCCCAACCAAACCTTGACACGTCCAAGTGCGCGCCGCGCCTCGACCCGAGCTCAACTGGAGTACGCGCGTCTCGACCGGGGCCTCGTCCAGCTCGACCGCGCCCAGGGCCTGCACGCTACGCGGGTCTTGGGGACGCTCCTGGACGGGATCGCGCGTCACACCGCCGAGGGCTTGGCCTTCCAGCGGCGCGCGATGCAGGCCGGCTTCCGTGAGGCCGTGCGCGAGCGCGACCAGCCCTTCGGGGACCACGGCGCCTCGACGTTCAAGGGTTAAGCAGGCAGTCGATGGCCGGGGTCGATGCACCGGGAGCGCGGCATACCGAGCGTCTCATCGCAGAACCGCATCGCCGCGTCGAGGTCGCGTATAGCACCGCGAGGAGATCGCGGTGCTGAGCCGTCAGCTCAAGCCCCTAGGCTGCGCTCCGCCGACCGCGCCCTCCTCGCCCAACCTTATTGCGCCATGGACATGAAACTCCCCGCTCGCTGACAATCCGGGCGATCTGCCCCCCACTGTCGAGCAGGGATCGCATCGTCTCCCGGTGAGTGCTGTGCGCCTGCGACGGGAGGCCGTCGCGCCCGCAGATGACGGTGTAGGACTCGATCGGGGTGTGGGATCCAGCCTTGACGATCGATGATCTCGCGTTGCGTTAAGAGAAGCATGGCCGAGTGCGGTGACATCCCCTTCTCGACGAGATGCATCCACCTCTGCCAGATTGAGCTACAGAGTGCTTGCGTCCGCCTGCGTCATATTTTGCCTTGCCCTACGTCCCGCCTGGATCCCTTAGAGCACCGAACAGCCGCGAACATGCGCGAAGCCCCTCGGCGGGAAGCCCGATTTTTCGCGCATATTCGCCAGCGTTCGCTGGGGTTCGCCAAACGTCAAGCAATCGGGGCGCCCGGATTTGAACCGGGGACCTCACCGACCCGAACGGTGCGCGCTACCAGGCTGCGCCACGCCCCGAGAGCGGGCGATTATCCCAGACCGCGCCGCAACTACCGGACCGCCGCGATTGCCGCTTCGATCTGCTGCAGCGTGGGACCTTCCTGGAGCGTGCGGCTGCCGTTGGGGCCCGTGACGATCATCGCCTCCTGGGCGCGGATACCGAGATCGGTGCCCAGCTTTTCATAGCCCGCCAGCCGCTTGGCGATCGAGCCGCTTGACCCGCCGTGCTGTTCGAGGTCGCGTTCCCACTTAGGCACGTTCATTTCTTCCACGCTGTTGGCGATCGAGACAAAGAACCCTTTATCGAGGTTCTGGCGTTTGGCTTCTTCTTGGTTGCGAAAGAACAGGTAGGTGTATTGCCAGCCATCACCCTGCTGGGCGGCCGCCTCCGCGTCAAAAAACCCGACCTCGGTCGGGTTTTCGCCGACCGAGTAGTGGCGGTAGAGGAGCTTGACGTCACTGGAGCGGACGAAGCGTTCGACCAGGCCCGGCATCACGCTGACAAATGGCTGGCGGCAGGGCGCGCACTGGAGGTCGTTGAAGACCTGGATCGTGACCGGGGCGCTGGGCGAGCCGAGCCGATCGCCCGCCTGTTCGACCCCCCCGAAGATCTCCTGGGCTTCGGAGATGCCCGCGATCCTGATCACCGGTTTGCCCTCCTTCTGAGTTGCGATGTTGACGATCGAGTAGCCGAGAGCAAAGATCCCGACGGCGAGCAGGCCGACCACCCAGAGCCGACCGCGGCGCGGGATTGGTTGGGCTGCGACCTCGGCCATCGCCGCATTATCCCGATTCGAGAACGTGAGAAATGCCGCAATATGCGGGGATCCGATTGACACGTCCGCCGCCGCGGGTAAATATCTCCCTACTCGATTTCAGCTACATGGGAGGTCCGCCTTGGCCCATCACCTGACGCCCACCGAGCTTGCCGAGGAGTTGCAGATGAAACGGCAGGAGGTGATCGGCAAGTGCGTGCAGATGGGCGTCCCGATCTTCCACGGCCGGATCGACCGCAGCCTCTTTGAGAGCTCGCTGCGCCAGCTGCCCCCCGAAGGCAAGGCGCCAACAGCCTCCACCACGCTGCACTGAATTAGACTTCCCCGTAATGGGGCGGGGAACCAAGTCAAAGACGCTCGCAGACCTGGTGCCGCTCGCCGCGCAGCTCTACGGTGGCGCGGCTGCGGTCACCTATAAGGAGGATGGCGCCTGGGTCAGCCGCAGCTTCGACCAGGTGCTGGAGACGGTGCGGGCGCTGTCGCTGGGCTTGATCGAGCTCGGTGTGCAGCGTGGCGACAAGGTCTCAATTCTTGCCAACACCCGCCCGGAGTGGACCTACTTCGATTTTGCCGCGCTCTCGGCCGGTGCGGTCGTCGTCCCGATCTACCAGACCAACTCGCCCGAGGAGTGCAAGTACGTGCTGGAGAACTCCGATGCCAAGGTGGTCGTTGTCGAGGACGAGGAGCAGCTGGAGAAGGTGCGCGCGGTCCGCGACCGGCTGCCGATGCTCGAGCACGTGGTGCGGATGACCGGGTCCAGCGAGGACACGATCTCGATGGCAGACCTTAAGGCGCGTGGGGCGGGGCGGGGGGCCGCGGAGTGGGAGGCGCGCTGGAGTTCGGTGGGCCCCGCGGACATCTGCACCTTCATCTACACCTCGGGCACGACCGGGCCGCCGAAGGGCTGCATCATCAGCCACGGCAACTACCGCGCGATGCTCGACATGGTCAACGCGACCAGCGTGGTGGAGCCCGAGGACGTCTCTTATCTCTACCTCCCGCTCGCCCACTCCTTCGCGCTGCTGATCCAGCTCGGCAGCTTCGACCTCGGCGCCACCCTCGCCTACTGGGAGCGCGACCCGCAGAAGATCCTGCCCAATCTGGCGGAGCTGAAACCGACCTACTTCCCCTCCGTACCTCGCATCTTCGAGAAGATCTACACGGCGGCGAACAGTGGAATGGAAAAAGAGGGGGGCCTGAAGAAGGCCGTTTTTGACTGGTCGATCGGGGTCGGCGCGAGGATGCGCGAGGCACAGCGCAGTGGCAGGCGGCCCGGGTTGGTGCTCCGCAAGCAGTACGAGTTCGCCGATAAGCGGGTCCTCTCCAAAATCCGCGGGCTGTTCGGCGGCCGGTTGCGGCTGGCGGTCTCCGGCGCAGCCCCAATCAACCCCGAGATCCTGCGCTTCTTTGACGCCGCCGGGGTCCTCGTGCTTGAGGGGTGGGGCATGACCGAGACCTCAACCGCGGCGACAATCTCAACTCCCGATGATTTCAAGGTCGGCACGATCGGCAAGCCCTTCCCCGGCTGCGAGGTCAGGATCGCCGAGGACGGCGAGATCCTCGTCAAGGGTCCCAACGTCTTCCAGGGCTACTACAAGGACGAGGAGGCAACCCGGGAGACAATCGTTGATGGCTGGCTCCACACCGGTGACATCGGCGAGATCGACCCCGACGGCTTCATCAGGATAACCGGCCGCAAAAAGGACATCATCATCACCGCCGGCGGCAAGAACATCACCCCCGCCAACCTCGAGGCTGAGATCAAGCAACACCCCCTGGTCTCCCAATGCGTGGTTGTCGGCGACCGGCGGCCCTACCTGGTGGCCCTCATCACCCTCGACCCCGAAGAGGTGGTCGCCTATGCCCGTGAGCACGGCCTGCCCGAGGACCCCGTCCAACTCGCGGCGAACGGCGAGATCAAGGCGGCGATCGAGGCCCACGTCGAGAAGATCAACCAGCGCTTTGCCCGGGTCGAGCAGATCAAGAAGGTTGCGATCCTTCCCACCGACCTCTCCCAGGAGAGCGGTGAGCTGACGCCAACGCTGAAGGTGAAGCGGGCGGTCGTCGCCGCCAAGCACGAGCCCGAGATCGAGGCGCTTTACGCGGGATAGGCCTAGGCTTCGCCGGACTGGCGCAGCAGGACCGAGGTGGTCTGCTCGAGGACCCGGCGCCAGGCCGAGATTTGCTCAGGCTCCTCCTCAGCAGCGCGCTCGACGACGCGGCGGACGCGGCGCTCGGAGATCTCTAGACCGTGGCGCTCGGCGATCTCCCTGTAGCGGTCATAGTCCTCAGCAAGCGTGGCGGTGACCGATTCGAAGCCATGGCGGGCGATCTTCAGCCGCCGCGAGTAGTCCATGATCGGGGTGCCGAACATCAGCTCGTCGTTGGGCTCGGGCTCGATCAGGACGATGTCAACACCGGGGTACTTCTCCTGCCATATTTCCACCGATTGGTGCAGACGGGCGTGAGCGATCAGGCGAAAGGCCTGGTTGGCGATCGCCGGCAGGCCCATGTCGGAGACCCGCCGCACGCGACTTCCGAACACCGTCGGGATCGACTTCTCGAAGTCGTTGACGAAGGGCACGAGCGGGTTGACGACGACGATGAACTTGGCGCCCTTCTCGACCGCGATGTCGACGTTGGTTGTCGAGCGGATTCCGCCGTCGACCATCTGGCGTCCCTTCAGCTCGACCGGCTTGTAGACGATCGGCAGCGCGGTTGAACACTGGATCGCCTTGGAGATCGGAACGTCGGACCAGCCCTCCTCACCAAAGACGATCCGCTCGCAGGTGTCCAGGTCAGTCGCCGTCAGGTAGAGCTCGGGATCAAGCAGGCGGAAGTCGTTGGTCCGACCGCCATCGCCGAGGACCCCCGCGACGTAGGCGTCGATCCCCGCGCCCGAATACAGGCCGGTGGGCAGGGCCTCGGCGAGCCCGACCCCGATATCGATCGCCGAGAGCTCACCGATCCGCGCCAGGGCCCGCACCAACTCGAGCGAGCGCAGCGGAAGCGCCGCCGCTTTGCGCAGGAAGCCGAGGTAGTTGGGCCGCAGCACCTTGTCGAGGTCAAGGTCCTCAAGCTCAGATGAGACACGCTCGTTGAGCACCTGCATCATTTCGTCCGGGGTGATGCCGTTTGCGAGCATCGCGGCGACGAAGGAGCCGGCGCTGGTGCCGACGTAGATGTCGAAGCTGTTGACGGTGCTGTTGACCGCGAGCAGATCGAGGGCGCGCAGGGCGCCGATCTCATAGACCCCGCCGGTGAAGCCACCGCCACCCAGGACCAGTGCGGTCTTTGAGGGGCGTTTGCGGGGTCGGCGTCGCCGCGGTTGGGACTCGATGTCCACAACTTTTCCCATCAACAGCGATTATCTCAGGGAGATGCGGCGGCGCCTCGCACCACTCCTTGTGGCCGGGTTCCTCACCCTGGCGCCGGCGATGGCCCGAGCCGACGCGCCCGGCCGATTCTGTCCCGATTTGCAGGGAGAGCTCATCCGCGGCGGCGGCGATGCCAGCGGCATGATTGTGATCGAATCCGGCAGCGGCAGGGCCCTCTGCCAGCGGGCGGCGCAAGCTCAGCGGCCACTCGCCTCGAACATGAAGCTGTTCACAACCTCGACTGCGCTGAGCCGGCTGGGTCCGGACTTCCGCATCCCCACCAGGGTTTTCAGCTACGGAACGCTGGACTCCAACGGCGTCCTGCACGGCAGCCTTTACCTGAAGGGGGGCGGGGACCCGACGCTGGGGATCCCCGCCTTTTATGACCGCTTTCTCAACGGCCTCGGCACCGACCTGCTCGACCTCGTGCCGCAGATCCGCGCGGCTGGGATTCGCTCGGTGACCGGCAGGCTTTATGCCGACGACACGATCTTTGACCAGCTCGCAAGGCGTAGCCGGCTCCGGTTATGCGACCAGCCCCTATATCGGCCCCCTCTCGGGCCTTGCCTTCGATTCCGGCTACGCCAGCCCGAGCGCCACGAACTTCGCCGGCGAACCGGCAAAGCTCGCCGCCTCGACCCTGGCTCGATCGCTTCGCGCAACCGGGGTCTCCGTCTCACCCCAGGTGGCGCGCCGGGCAACGCCGCCGGACGGTAGGCAGGTCGGCGACCGTCCGCTCGCCAACCCTCAACCGGATCATCGATACCACCGACGTCTACTCCGACAACTTCTTCGCCGAGACCCTAATCAAGCTACTCGGGGCGCGGTTCGGAGGCGCCGGAACCACCGCTGCCGGAGCCGGCGGTCGTCGACCGTTTTGCGCGCCAGCAGGGCTCCGGGGTGCACGCCGTGGACGGCTCGGGCCTGAGCCGCTCCGGCCGTGCATCGCCGAGCCAGGTGGTCGACTTGCTTCAGTCGATGCTGAGCACCCCGGTGGGCAAAGACTTCAGCGGGGACCTCGCCACTTGCCGGGCGTGAAGGCACCGTTGCATCGCGCATGCGAGGCACCCCGGCAGCGGGCCGCTGCCGGACCAAGACCGGCACCCTGACCGGGGTCAGCAACCTCTCGGGCTACTGCTTCAATCGCGACGGCAAGACGATGATCTTCTCGGTGCTGATGGCCGGGGTCAGCAACCTCGAACTCGCCCACCTCGAGCAGGACCGGATCGCCGCGACGATCGCCGGCTACTGAACCAACGCTTTCAGCTCCTCCTCGCCGATCACCTCGACGCCGAGCTCCATTGCCTTGGCGAGCTTTGAGCCGGGGTTCTCGCCGACGAGGACGAGGTCGGTCTTCTTTGAGACCGAGTTGACCACCTTGCCGCCGGCGGCCTTGATCAGCGCCGCCGCCTGCGTGCGGGTGAGGCTCGCCAGGGTGCCGGTGAGGACCAGGGTCTTGCCCTCCAACGGGCCGCCGGAAGGTCGGCGCTCAGAGGGATCCTGCTCGAGGCGCAGGCCCTTTGCCCGTAGCTTCTCGATCAGCTCCCAGGTGCGCTCGTCGGCGAGTGACTCGGCGATCTGCACGGCCATGATCGGGCCGACCCCTTCGACCTCCTCGATCCGCTCGGGGTCCGCGGCGCGCAGGGCGCTGATCGAGCCGAAGTGGTCGGCGAGCACTTCCGCCGTGACGTAGCCGACGCCCGGCAGGCCGAGAGCGTAGAGGACTCGTTTGAAGGGACGCCGTCGGGAGGCATCGATAGCCGCCACCAGGTTGCGAGCGGAGACCTCGCCGAACCCCTCCAGCTTGACCAGCTGCTCCTCGCTCAGCTCGTAGATGTCTGCGACGTCTTCGATCAAGCCCTGCTCGAGGAAACGCTGCGCCTGCTTCTCACCCAACCCGTCGATGTCCATCGCCTCTTTGCTGACAAAGTGCTTGACGTGCTGGAATGACTGGCCCGGGCAACCCGCTCGGTTGGGGCACACGGTGAAGACGGCACCATCGGGCTTGACCGTCGGCGTGCCGCAGGCCGGGCACCTCTGCGGCGGCCGGGGTTTGCGCGGTCGACCCTTGCGGCGCTGCACCAGGGGTGCGACGACCTGGGGAATGACATCGCCGGCGCGCATCACCACCACCTCGTCCCCCACCCGAACGTCCTTGCGCGCCAGATCCTCCTCGTTGTGGAGGGTGGCGGTGCTGACCGTAACGCCACCGACGTGGACCGGGTCCAGCATCGCGAACGGGACCAGGTGCCCGGTGCGACCGACGTTCCAGACGACCTCGCGCAACGTCGTCGTCGCCGTGGTTGGAGCGAACTTCCAGGCTATTGCCCAGCGCGGCTCGCGGCCGACCACCCCCAACTCCCGCCAGAGTGCCCGCTCGTTGATCTTGACCACGACGCCGTCGATCTCGAAGTCGAGGGAGTCGCGGCGCTCCTCCCACCAGCGGCAGCGCTCGACCACCGACTCGATATCGGGGTGATGGCCGGTGTCGGGGTTGACCTTGAAACCTCGCTCGGTGAGCCAGGCGATCTCCTCGCTGTGTGTGGCGAGGTCGAGACCGCGCACCGCACCGAGGCCGTAGCACCAAATCGAGAGCGGTCGTTCGGCGGCAAGCGCCGGATCGAGCTGGCGGATCGAGCCAGCGGCTGAGTTACGCGGGTTGGCGAAGGTCGGCTCGCCGGCGGCCGCGCGGCGTTCGTTGAGCACCTTGAAGTCTGCGATCGGCAGGTACACCTCGCCCCGCACTTCGACAAGTTGCGGCCCGTCTGCGATCCGCAGCGGGATCGCCCCGATCGTGCGCAGGTTCTGGGTGACGTCCTCGCCGACCCGGCCATCACCGCGAGTGGCCCCTCCGGTCAGCACCCCATCCTCATATGTGAGCGCAATCGCCAACCCGTCGATCTTCGGCTCGGTCGTGTAGCTGAATTCCGCGGCGCTGATATCGAGTCGCGTCAGATGGTTGCGCACCCGCGTCTCCCAGGAGCGCAGCTCCTCCTCGTCGCGGGCGTTGGCAAGCGAGAGCATCGGCTCGGCGTGCTCGACCCGCTGGAAGCGATCAAGCGGCGCGGCGCCGACCCGCTGGGTGGGCGAGTCGGCGGTGCGCAATTCCGGGTGCTCAGCCTCGATTGCCCGCAGCTCGTCGAGCAACGCGTCGTACTCATCGTCGCCGATCTCGGGGTCGTCGAGGATGTAGTAGCGGTAGTTGTGATGCTCGAGCACGCGGCGCAGTTCAGCCGCCCGAGAATCGGGTGGGGCCTTCACACGCACGAGGCCAGCATCGCCTCAAAGTCCCAGCTGCGCAGGCGCTCCAGGCCGCCGTGGTCAGTCAGGTCGAAGTGGATCGGGGTGACCGAGATCCTCCCCTCCGACACCGCCCGGAGGTCGGTGCCCTCCTCGTCCTCAAACCCCGGCTGCCAACCGTAGATCTCGTAGTGGCGCCGCGCCCCGGACTCACCGACCAGCTTCAGCTCGTCGTTGTAGATCCGCTTGCCGAGCCTTGTCACCTCGACCCCGGTGGGATCGCCGGCGGGACAGTTGACGTTGATCAGGGTCGAGGTGGGCATCGACTCACTCAGCAAGCGGCTGACGAGCTGTGCGGCAAAGGACGCCGCTACGCCGAACTCAAACCTCCCGCTCACATAGCCCATGCCGCCGCCCGAGGACTGCTGGGAGATCGCCAGCGCCGGGATTCCGAGCACGATCCCCTCGAATGCGGCGGCCACGGTGCCCGAGTAGGTGATGTCGTCGCCGAGGTTGGCGCCGTGGTTGATCCCGGAGACGATCAGGTCCGGGCGTCCGCCGAACAAGCCCAGCTCGGCGAAACGCACGCAGTCGACCGGGGTTCCATCGGTCGCGTAACCGCGCTCCCCATCGCCGAACTCGACCTCCTCGACCGTCAGCGGGGAACGGGTGGTGATGCTGCGCGCGGTTGCGCTGCGGTTTGAGTCCGGGGCGATCACGTCAACCTCGATCCCGTCCAGCTCCCGCAGTGCCCGCCTCCCGGCCTGCAGGCCGGGAGCCGTGACCCCGTCGTCATTGGTCAGGAGAACGCGCACACGATCGATTCTAGGTGTAGGCGACGGACTCCAAATACAGGCCATGGGGAGGTGCCGTCTGACCCGCCTCAAGCCGCGGGGCGCCATCGAGCAGGCGCCGGAAGTCATCGAGTTCCCGGCGCCCGGCGGCGACCTCGAGCGTGGTGCCGACCAGCACCCGGACCATGTGGCGCATGAATGCATCGGCGCTGACGCGGAAGCCAAGGACCCCTCCCGCTCTGATCCACTCGGCGGCTAGGATGGACCGCTCGAAGCGGACGTGGTCGGTCTGGGCGGGGGTGAAGGCGGTGAAATCGTGGCTTCCGAGGAGGGCGGCTGCGCACTGCTCGAGGGCATCGGCGTCGACGTGGTGTGGCCACCACAGGGCTCGGTCCAGCTCAAACGGGCTGGGCGTCAGGCGGGCGAGCACCCGGTAAAGGTAAGAACGCGACCTGGCGTCCCGGCGGGCATCAAAGCCCGCGGCGAGGCCCGTGACAGCGGTGACGGAGAGATCGTCGGGTCCGACCCCGTTCAGCTGCCGCGCGAGGTTCGGCGGGATCGCTGCATCGCTGTTAAAGCTTGCCACCTGCCCCAGTGCATGCACGCCCGCGTCGGTGCGACCGGCGACGGTCAGGGCAACTGGCTCCCCCAGCACGATTGCCAGTGCGCCCTCCAGCTCCCCCTGCACGGTCCGCAGACCCGGTTGGGCCGCCCAGCCCGAGAAGGCCGAACCGTTGTATTCGATATCGAGGCGGACGGAGCCGGTGTTCAAACCAGCTCGAGGTAGACCATCTCGGTCGAGTCCGACCGTCGCGGTCCCAGCTTGACGATGCGCGTGTAGCCACCCGGCCGCTCCGTGTAGCGGGGCGCCACCTCTTCGAACAGCTTGTGCACGATGAACTTGTCGTTGTGCAGCGTCGCGAGCGCTTGGCGCCGGGCGTGCAGGTCGCCCCGTTTGGCGAGGGTAATCAGCTGCTCGACCTCCGGCTTGACCGCCTTCGCCTTCGCCTGGCTGGTCTTGATTCGCTCGTGCTCGATCAGCTGCTTGGAGAGGTTGGCCAGCAACGCCTCGCGATGCGCGGCGTCACGGCTCAGCTTGTTGCGCTTCTTGCGGTGACGCACGGCTTCCTCTCCCAGCGCCTCTCAGTCGCCCTGCAGGTCCAACCCGCGGGAGTGGAGGGTCTCGATCACTTCCTCGATCGACTTCTGGCCGAAGTTGGGAATCGCGTTCAGCTCCGAGCGGGACTTGCGAACCAGATCGCCCACCGTCTGTACCCCGGCCCGCTTCAGGCAGTTGTAGGAGCGCACCCCGAGTTCGAGCTCCTCGATCAGGATCTCGTCGAGGCCGTTGGCACCGGCGACGCCATCGCCATTGGGGCCGGCGAGCGGATCGCTGGGCAGGGTTGCGAGCTGGTCGCGCGCAGTCAGCTCCTCCACCCGCTCGGCGTCAGTGAAAATCGCCAGGCTCTTGATCAGGATCTCGGAGGCCTCGCGCAGCGCCGCCGCGGGCTCGATCGAGCCATCGGTCTCCAGATCGAGGGTCAGTTTGTCGAAATCGGTCCGCTGGCCGACCCGGGCCGTGGCGACATCGTAGGAGGCGCGGCGGATCGGCGAGAAGATCGAGTCGATCGGGATCACCCCGATCGGCTGCTCATCGGACTTGTTTTCCTCGGCCGGTGAGTAACCGCGGCCACGGCCGATCGTCAGGTAGATCTCGAGCTTGGTTTTTTTCTCCAGCGTTGCGATCGGCGCGTCGGGGTTGAGGATCTCGACGCCCGATGGCAGGTCGATGTCCTTCGCCTTCACCTCGCCTGGGCCGGTGGCAACCAGCGGCGCCTCGACCTCGTCGGCGTCGGTGTGCATGCGGACGACGAGATCCTTGAGGTTGAGGATGATGTCGGTGACATCCTCTTTGACGCCGGGCACGGTGGAGAACTCGTGGGCGACGCCCTCAATTCGGACGCTGGTGATCGCGGCGCCGCCAAGCGAGGAGAGCAAAACCCGGCGCAGGCTGTTGCCGAAGGTGTAGCCGAATCCCTTGTCGAGGGGCTCGATGGTGAAGGTGCCGTGGCGGTCGTCCGCCTTCTCGGCGCTGATGCGGGGGACCTGAAAGTCAGTGGTCATGGGTTCCTTGCGTATGCGTGTTCAGAAACTGGCCAGCTACTTGGAGTACAGCTCGACGATCAGCTGCTCCTGGACCGGCGCCGAGATCTCCGAGCGCTCGGGATAGCGCAAGACCTTGGCGGTGAGCGAGTCGTGGTCGGCCTGCAGCCAGGCCGGCACGATCGAGACGAGCTCCGTCGCCTGCCGCACGGTGTCGTTGGCGGCCGAGCTCGGTTTGATCGAGATGATGTCCTCGGGGCGCACCTGGTAGGAGGGGATGTCGACCCTGCGACCGTTCACCATCCAGTGTCCGTGGCGCACGAGCTGGCGGGCCTGGCGCCGCGAGGCGGCAAATCCCAGGCGCACCAGCACGTTGTCAAGGCGCGACTCCAGCAGCCGCAGGAGGTTCTCGCCGGTGACTCCGTCCTGGCGCGAGGCCTTGTCGTAGTAGGCGCGGAACTGCTTCTCGAGCACCTGGTAATAGCGCCGCGTCTTCTGCTTCTCGCGCAACTGGACGCGATACTCAGACTGGCGCATCCGACCTCGACCGTGCTCGCCCGGTGGGTAGGAGCGGCGCTCGACCCCGCACTTGTCGGTGAAGCATCGCTCACCCTTGAGGAACAGCTTCTGCCCCTCGCGGCGGCACTGCTTGCACTGCGGAGAGGTGTCGCGGGCCACTTAGACCCTCCTCCTCTTCTTCGGCCGACAGCCGTTGTGGGCCTGGGGAGAGACATCCTTGACGGTGGTCACATCAAGACCGGCAGCCTGCAGCGAGCGGATCGCGGTCTCTCGGCCCGAACCGGCGCCCTTGGCAAAGACCTCGACCTTCTCGAGGCCGTTTTCCATGCCCTTTTTGGCTGCTGAGTCGGCGGTCACCTGGGCGGCGAACGGGGTCGACTTGCGCGAGCCCTTGAACCCGGCGGAGCCAGCCGACTCCCAGGCGATCACGTTGCCGTCAGTATCGGTGAGGGTGACGATCGTGTTGTTAAAGGAGGTCTTGATGTGTGCCTGGCCGTAGGTGACGTTCTTTTTGGTACGACGGCGGGCGCGGCCCTTGGCAGGTTTTTTCTCCGCCATGGCCTCCCCCTACCTGGTCGGCTTGCGCTTGCCGGCGACGCTCATCCGACGTGGTCCCTTGCGGCCACGCGCGTTGGTCTTGGTCCGCTGGCCACGGACCGGCAGGCCGCGCCGGTGCCGCAGCCCTCGGTATGCGCCGATCTCCATCAGCCGTTTGACGTCCTGGGAGCGCTCCCGTCGAAGGTCGCCCTCGACTTCGCGCTTCTCGACCGCCTCGCGTAGGTGCACCACCTCGTCCTCGGTCAGGTCTTTGACCAGTGTGTCGGGGTCGATTTTGGTTTCGGCGAGAATCTCCTGCGCGGTGGATTGGCCGATCCCGAAGATGTAGGTGAGGCCGATTTCGACCCGTTTTCCAACTGGGATGTTGATCCCGGCGATCCGTGCCATGTTCAGCCCTGCCGCTGCTTGTGACGGGGGTTCTGACAGATCACCAAGACCGCGCCGTTACGGCGGATGATCTTGCACTTCTCGCACATCGGCTTTACGGAAGCTCTAACCTTCATCGCTCCGGTCTCGTCTCGAAAACAGGATCCCCACACGCCTCAGGAGTTAGGCGGCAGGCGCAAACGTTGCCCCTTTGGGCCGACCGGGAAAGATAGCAGGGGCGAGTGGGCGGCGACCGGCGCTCTGACCTTTGCTCACCCGCGGCCTAATGCCCCAGGCTCAGGGTCGGGGTCACGACCTGTTGAAAGTGTCGGTCGGTTTTGGAACGGGAAGGGGCCCACGGCTATGCCCGAGAGGTCATCCGCGGGCGATTTTGGTCAGAGCAGGAAGGTTGGCGGTCGGCGGCGCAGGCGCCAGTTCCGCCGCCTTAGCGCGCCGCCGGCTTGACCTTCAGCGCCGCCGCCAGAGTGCGCAGAAGCACAGCGCGCCAGCGCGCCCTCCAGCCGTTGCCGCAGTACAGGCGTCTGTCGGGGTCCCGCGGCTTGGTCCGGTAGAGGTCGCGCAGTTCTTTTAGACGTAGCCCCACCTCGCGATCCGGCGCGGTCGGCGAACCATCCGCGTAGGAGCCAATCCAGATCATTACCTGTAGCCGTTCGAAGGCCTCTTCCCGAGCGAGGGCTCAAACTCCGCGGTGACGAGCTTGGGCACCGAGCGTCCATCGGCTCGATCGCTGCGTTGTATTCCTCGACGCCGTCACGGTTGAGGTCGCGGCGGTGAGGGCCGGCCGGGGTCGAGTCGATCGGGTTGGGCGCCCAACTCTCGGTGCGAATCAGCCCGCAGCGGCGGCCCGGGTTCAGCTGGGGATCAGCTGATGCGCAGCGCGACGGTGAAGCCGTCATAGCCCTTGGCACCGACGGTCTGGATCGTGGTAGCGCTGACCCGTGGCTCGGCGGCAAGAATCTCGTGAAAGCGGCGCTGGGCCTGGGTCGCGGGGTCATCGCTGTCTGCTTCGATCAGCGTCCCGCCGCGCACGACGTTATCGGCGACGATCAGCGCCCCGGGGCGCGAACGCTCGAGCGCCCAGGCGAAATAGTTGGGTGTATTGACCTTGTCGGCGTCGATGAAGGTCAGGTCAAACGGGCCGGCGCCCTCCTCCTCCAGCAACGGCAGGGTCTCCAGTGCCGGCCCAATCCGCAGCTCGACCAGCTCGCCAAGCCCGGCTCGCTCGATGCTTGCACGAGCCACCCCGGCGTACTCGGGGTTTGCCTCCAGGGTGATCAGCCGACCGTCGGCGGGCAGAGCCCGCCCCAGCCAGATCGTGCTGTATCCGCCGAGCGCCCCGAACTCCAACACCCGGCGCGCGCCGATCGTCCGCGCCAGCAGGTCCAACAGCTTCCCCTGCGCCGGGGAGACCTGGATCGGCGGCAGCCCGGCGGCTTCGCTGTCGCGAAGCGCCCCAGTCAGCGCCTCATCATGCGGCGCCAGCAGGGTGCCGATGTAGTGGTCGACCGCGGTCCACCGCTCGCGGCTCATCCGTCAGCGGCCTGAAGGTACTCGTGCCAGGGGGTGAGGATGCGCGGACCGTCGGCGGTCACCGCAACCGTGAACTCAAAATGAGCTGCCAGCGAGCCGTCCTGAGAGTAGACCGCCCAGCCATCGTCTCCCATCCGCACCAGCGGGCCGCCGGCGTTGACCATCGGCTCGATCGCCAACACCGTGCCCTCCTCCAGCACCGGGCCCTTGCCGGGCTCGCCGAAGTTGGGGACCTGGGGGTCCTCGTGCATTTCGCGGCCGATTCCGTGGCCGACCAGGGTGCGGATTATCGAGAGCCCCTCAATCTCGACCGCCCGCTGGATCGCAGCCGAGACGTCGCCCAGATGGCTGCCCGGGCGCATCTGCTGGGCTCCGGCAAGCAGGGCCGCCTGGGTCACGTCGAGCAGCTTGCGTGCCTCGGGGCCGATCGGGCCGATCGGGACCGTGATCGCCGCGTCCGCCACCCAGCCGTCCTTGACCACCCCGACGTCGATCGAGAGTAGATCGCCACGCTTTAGCTGTTGGGGGCCGGGGATCCCATGAACGACCATCGAGTTGGGAGAGGCGCAAATCGAGCCCGGAAAACCGCGGTAACCCTTGAAGGCGGGCTCGGCACCCTGCGAGCGGATGAAACGCTCGGCAGCAGCGTCAAGTTCTGCGGTGCTGACACCGGCCCGTGCCTTCCCCGCCAGCAGCTTCAGGCAGCGCACCAAGACCTCGCCCGCTGCGGCCATCTTCTCGACCTGCTCGGGCGTCTTGCGGATGATCATTCGGTACACGCTAATCGCCTCGCGCTAGATGCCCTCGTCGGCTTCCAGTTTGAGCGTCGCCAGGGTCCTGCGGACCTCCTCCTCGACATCTTCGGGGGGCGCGGCGCCGTCGATGCGACGCAGCAGGCTGCGGCGATCGTAGTGGTCGACCAGCGGCTCGGTCTTGGCGTGGTAGTTCTCGAGCCGCTTGCGGATCACCTCCGGCTTGTCGTCCTCGCGGACGAGGAGGGCGCTGCCGTCAAGGTCACAGACTCCCTCCTTGACCGGAGGGTTGAACTCGACGTGGAATACGTGGCCGTTCTCTGCGCAGGTGCGGCGCCCGCCCAGCCGTCGCATCACCTCCTCATCGGAGACGTCGATCAACAGCACGGCGGAGACCGATCGCCCCATCTCCCCCAGCTTGCCGTCGAGCGCCTCGGCCTGTGGCACGGTCCGCGGGAAGCCGTCGAGGATGAACCCATCGGCAGCCTCTTCGGAGTCGATCCGCTCGGCGATCACCCCGACAATCACCTCATCGGGAACCAGGTCGCCCCGATCCATGTACTCGCTCGCGATCTGCCCCAGTTGCGTCTCGTCTCGCACCGCTGCCCGCAGGATGTCCCCGGTCGCGTAGTAGGGAAGCCGCAGATCCTCCTGCAACCGCTCCCCTTGGGTGCCCTTCCCGCTACCGGGCGGCCCTAGAAGTACGAGATTGAGCTCGGTCATGGAAGTTGAGATCGCAAGTCCAGATAAGCAGTCGAGGAGAGCTGACTGAAATGCTCGCAATGGGCGACGTGCGAGGCCCTCAGCCTATTTCAGGAAACCCTCGTAGTTGCGCATCATCAATTGAGCCTCAAGCTGCTTGACGGTATCGAGTGCAACGCCAATGACGATCAGAATCGATGTACCACCGAAGTAGAAGGTGGCCGAAGTCTGGCTGATCAGGATCGTCGGAAACGCTGCCACCGCGCCCAGGTACAGGGCCCCTGGGAAGGTCGAGGCGGGAAAGGATGCGATCGAGGTACTCGGCGGTCGGCCTCCCCGGTCTGACGCCGGGGATGAAGCCGCCGTATTTCTTCAGGTTGTCGGCCTGGTCGACCGGATTGAAGGTGACCGCCGTGTAGAAGTAGGTGAATATGATGATGAAGAACACCTCGCCGACAACGTAGGCCCAGCCGCTGGGACTGAAGAAGGCGGCGAATTCCAGCGCCGCGGGGGTGTTGAGAAGCTGGCCGATGGTCGGCGGGAAGGCCATGATCGAGGCTGCGAAGATGACCGGGATTACGCCCGCCATGTTCACCCGCAGCGGCAAGTAGGTCGAGCCGCCCGAGGTCATTTTCCGCCCCACCACCCGTTTCGCGTACTGGACGGGTATCCGGCGTTGACCCTCCTGGACAAAGACGATCGCGACGATCACCGCCAGCGCGATGAACGGCATCATCACCACGAAGACCTGTTCGGGGTTCGTCCACCATTTGGTGATCCCCTCGGGGATGCGCGAGGCGATCGAGGCGAAGATCAGCAACGAGATCCCGTTGCCGACCCCACGCTGGGTGATCAGCTCCCCGATCCACATCAGCAGGGTGCAGCCCGCGGTCAGGCAGATCACGATCAGGAAGGTCTTGGAGAAGGTCAGCTTGCCGATGACGCTGGTGCCCGACTGGCTCCCGAGCGAACGGAATAGGAAGACGTACCCAAGCGATTGCCCGAATGCCAGGCCGACGGTGAGGTAGCGCGTGTACTGGGTGATCTTCTGCTGGCCGACCTCGCCTTCCTTGGAGAGCCTCTCCAATGAGGGAACCACCACGGTCAGCAGCTGCAGGATGATCGATGCGGTGATGTAGGGCATGATCCCCAGCGCGAACAGGCTGAGGCGCGAGAGGCTGCCGCCGGAGAAGAGGTTAAGGAAGCCGAGAATGTTGCCCGCGCCGAAGCTGGAGGAAATACCCTTGACGGCGTTGACGTTTACCCCGGCGCGGGGATGTAGGCACCGAGCCGATACAGCGCGAGCATCGCCGCCGTGAAGGCCAGCTTCTTGCGGATGTCGGCGACGCTGAATGCGTTCGCGATCGTCCGGAGCATTAGGACTCCAGAGTCTTGCAGCTGCCGCCGGCCGCCTCGATCTTCTCCCTGGCGGCGGCGCTGAACGCGTGGGCACAGACGGTCAGCTGCTTGGAGATCTCTCCGCGCGCTAGGACCTTGACCGGATCAGAGCGCTTGGCAAGGCCCACCTCCTTCAGCGCGGCGGGGGTCACTTCAGCACCGGCCTCAAATCGCGCCTCGAGGTCGGCGAGGTTGACCGGCTGGGTCTTGGTCCGGAAGTTCTCAAACGGCATCGACTTCTTCATGTGCGGTCCGCGCAGCTTGCGCATCCGCATGTGGATCGGGTTCTGACCGCCCTCGTAGCCGGCCTTGCGCTTGCTGCCGGATCGAGATCCAGCTCCCTTGTGCCCGCGACCGGATGTCTTCCCAAGCCCAGAGCCCTCACCACGACCGATCCGCTTCCGCGGCCGCCGCGACCGGGGCTTTGGCTTCAGGCTGTGCAGCCCGATCTGCTCGGGGCGCTCAGCCATCATCCACCTCTACGAGATGGGCGATCACCCGCAGCTGGCCCTTCAGCTGCGGGGAGTCCTTGCGCTCAACGCAGCTGCCGATCTGCCCCAGGCCGAGCGCCCGGAGCGTCGCCCGCTGGCTGGGATTGGTTCCGTTAGCCGACCGTACTTGCTTGATCTTCATCGCCATCGCTCTTCTCCACCCCCAGGACCTGGGAGACGGTTAGGCCGCGCAGCTCGGCGACCTCCTCGGGTCTGCGCAGCCGGATCAACCCATCCATCGTCGCCTTCACGAGGTTGATCGGGTTCTGGGTCCCGATGCTCTTGGTGAGAACGTCGCGCACCCCGCCTAGCTCCAGAACTGCCCGAACCCCGCCGCCGGCGATCACTCCCGTTCCCGGGCTTGCCGGCCGCAGCACGACGTGCCCCGCGCCGTAGCGCCCGATGATCTTGTGGGTGATCGTCTGCCCGTATTTGGGGACGCGAATCAGGTTCTTGCGGGCATCCTCAACGCCCTTTTGGATCGCCAGGGGGACCTCACGGGCCTTGCCGTAGCCGATCCCGACGACGCCCTCCTCGTCACCTACGGCGACCAGCGCGGTGAAGGAGAAGCGCCGGCCGCCCTTGACCACCTTGGCTACCCGGTTGATCTCGATCACCCGCTCCTGCAGGTCAAGACCTCGGGGGCTCACGGTATCGACGTTTGTCGCGTCCATTCCCTTCATCGCAAGCGGCCCACCGTAGCGGAACTAGAAGGCCAACCCCCCCTCGCGAGCACCTTCGGCGAGCGCCTTGACGCGGCCGTGGTACTGGTAGCCGCCGCGATCAAAGACACAGCCCTCGATCCCGGCCGCCTTGGCGCGGGCGGCGAGCAGCTCGCCCGCCCGCTTTGCCTGCGCGCCAGCCGACAGCTTGCGCAGCTCGGGCTCGATCCAGTTGACCGCAGCCAGGGTGTGGCCCTGCTCGTCGTCGACGAGCTGGGCGAAGACGCCGCGGTTTGAGCGGTAGACGGAGAGACGGGGCCGCTCGGCAGTCCCGCTGACCCGAGCGCGGACGCGGCGGCGGCGGCGCAGACGGCGCTGCCTGCTGGTCAGAACGCTCATCGCCTAGGCCCTCTTGCCGACCTTACGCAGCACGTGCTCGCCGCGGTAGCGGATACCCTTGCCCTTGTAGGGCTCTGGCGGGCGGCGCTTGCGGATGTCCGCCGCGACCTGGCCCACCAGTTGCTTGTCGATCCCACGCACGATGATCTCGGTTGGTTGGGGAACCTCGAACTCAATCCCCTCGGGCGCCTCGATCGAGACCGGGTGGGAGTAGCCGATCGCCATCTCGAGTTTCCTCCCTTTGAGCTGGGCCCGGTAGCCGACGCCCTGGATCTCCAGGCGCTTCTCGAAACCGTCGGTGACGCCGGAGACCATGTTCGCGATCAGGCTCCGGGTCAGCCCGTGCAGGGCGCGGTGATCGCCGCGGTCGGTCGGGCGTTGGACGATGACGGCGCCGTCGGCCTGCTCGACCGCCATCTCCTGCGAGACGACCTGGGTGAGCTCGCCCTTGGGTCCCTTGACCGCGACACGCCCGGGGGCGATCTCAACCGTGACAGACTCAGGGAGGGGTACTGGCTTTCTTCCGATCCGGCTCATATCAGCTCACCAAACGTAGGCGACGACCTCACCACCGACGCCCCTCGCCTTCGCTTCGTGACCGGTCATCACCCCGGAGGAGGTGCTGAGGATCGCAGTGCCGGTGCCACCGAAGACCCGGGGGACCTGCTTGTGGTCGACGTAGCGGCGGCGTCCCGGACGGGAGACACGTTCGATGCCGAGGATCACCGGCCGGCGGTCCTCGGTGTACTTGAGCCTGATCTTGATCGCCTCCCCGACCCGGGCCGGCGTCGGCGCGAAGTCGCGGATGTAGCCCTGCTCCTTGAGGATTCGCGACATCTCGAGCTTGAGCCGCGAGGAGGGGATCTCCACCTCGTCGTGGCCGGAGCGCAGCGCGTTGCGAATCCGGGTCAGGTAATCGGCTATCGGGTCGGTCTGCATCTGCTCACCAGCTCGACTTGGTCATGCCGGGGATGTAGCCCTCGTGCGCGGCCTCGCGCAGACAGATCCGGCAGAGGCCGAACTTGCGGTAGTAGGCGCGCGGGCGCCCACAGCGACGGCAGCGGTTGTAGCCCCGGGTCTTGAACTTCGGCTTGCGGCGCTGGCGGACCTTGCTCGAGGTTTTAGCCATTGTCCTGATTCTCCTCGTCGCTGACGCTCACGGCGTCCTCCTTACCCCCTGCGGCGGCCTCGGCCTCCTCGGCCTCCTCGGCCTCGGGCTTTTCAGGCTTGGCGTAAGCCTCGGGGTTCTCCTCTTTGAGCTGCTCCAGCGCCGCCTGCTCGGCTTCTGCTCGCGCGCGGGCCTCTTCTTTGCGGCGCTCCTCCGCGGCCTCGGCCTCAGCGGCGGCCGTGTCGGCCTGTCCGGGTCGCCCTTCCTGTGCGAACGGCATCCCCAGTCCGAGCAGCAGCTCAAAGGCCTCGACATCCGTCTTTGCGCTGGTCGTGATCGTCACGTCCAGGCCACGCACTTGGTCGATCGAGTCGTAATCGATTTCGGGAAAGATCAGCTGCTCGCGCACGCCCATCGAGTAGTTGCCGCGCCCATCGAAGGAGCGTGGGTTGAGGCCGCGGAAGTCGCGGATCCGCGGCACAGCGATCGAAAACAGCCGGTCCAAAAACTCCCACATGCGGGCACGACGAAGGGTGACCGAAACGCCGACCGGCATCCCTTCGCGCACCTTGAAGGAGGCGATCGACTTGCGGGCGCGGCGCAGATTGGGCCGCTGACCGGCGATTGTCGCCAGCTGTTCCTGCGCGGCTTCCAGCTGCTTGGAGTCCTGTTTGGCCTCTCCGACCCCCATGTTGAGTGTCACCTTGACCAGGCGTGGCGCCTGCATCGGAGTCGAGTAGCCAAACCTGCGGGTCAGCGCCCCCAGCACCTCATTCTCATAGCGCTCGCGCATCCGCGGTGGCGGCGCGGCCTGGGAGGCTGTCGGCACGGCTGCCACCATCAGATCGACGCTCCGCTGCGCTTGGCGAACCGCTCTCGCTCGCCGCCTTTATCCTCCCGCACTCCGACCCTGGTCGGCTTGTTCTCTTTGGGGTCAAGCAACATCACGTTGGAGACGTGGATCGGCCCCTCCTTTTCGACGATCCCACCAGCGTCGGCGCGGGTGGCGTCGCTGACTGAGCGCGGTCGTTCGGACCGTTTGATCATGTTCAGGTGCTCGACGTAGACCCGCCGCTTCTTTGGCTCGGTGCGGATCACCCGGCCCCGCTTGCCGGCGTCCTTGCCGCCGATCACCATCACCTGGTCATCGGTCTTGATCCGCATCGACCCCATCAGAGGACCTCGGGTGCGAGCGAGACGATTTTCATGAAGTTCTTGTCGCGAAGTTCGCGGGCGACGGGCCCGAAGATGCGGGTGCCACGCGGGTTGTTGTTGGCCGGGTCGATCAGGACCGCGGCGTTCTCATCGAAGGAGATGTAGGTGCCGTCGGGGCGGCCCAAGGCCTTCTTGGTCCGCACCACAACGGCCTGGACGACCTCTCCCTTGCGGACCCCGCCCTGCGGGCTCGCCTGTTTGACGGTGGCGGTAATCACGTCCCCGATCCCGGCGTAGCGACGATGGGATCCCCCCTTCACGCGAATGCAGAGGATCTCGCGCGCGCCCGAGTTGTCCGCGACCTTCAGCCGCGTCTCCTGCTGGATCACTTTGCCTTCTCCACCACGTCGACCAGGCGCCAGCGCTTCGTCTTGGATAGCGGCCGGGTCTCGACCACCCGCACCACGTCCCCCTCGCCGGCCTCATTGCGCTCGTCGTGAGCGTGCAGGGTCCGCGAACGACGCACGACCTTCTCATAGGTCGGATGGCGCCTCGCGATATCGATCCGGACGGTGATCGACTTCTCGCCCTTGTCGGAGACGACGATCCCCTGCCGAACCTTCGCGGCATTGGGCGTCCGCTCGGCCGCCGGGGAACCGGCCCTCGCCTCCCCCTTCTTGGCGCGAGCGGACTCCCTGCCCTTACGCCGTTCAGCCGCCCGAGCCCTTCGCGCGGCCTCGCGCTGAGCGATTCGCTCCGCGGGAGCGAGCTGCGGTTTCGCCGCCTCGGGTCGGCGCGAGCGCTCAAGCCTACGCCGCTCCTTCCAGGGCAAATCGTCCTCAGGGCTAGCCTCGCCGACGGGCCTGTCCTCAGCACCGGCTTGCTCTGCAGCCGGCTCCTCGCTGATCTGCGCCGGAGTCTCCTCGGCGGGGGTCTCCTCGGCTGGAGTCTCCTCGGGGAGGTTGTCTTTTTTCGTCTCGTCGTCGCTCATATTTTCTTCAGCTCTCGCTCAACGTCGATTCCTCGCTCGCGGGCCACCGTGAGCAGCTTCGCGACGTCCCTCCGCGCAACCGCGAGCCGCGCCGTGTTCTCCACCTCGCCCGTCGCGTGGCGGAAGCGCAGGTTGAAGGCCTCCTGCTTTGTGTCGATCAGCTTCGCCAGCAGCTCGTCGTCTTTTAGGTCGTGAACCTGGGCCGCCTTCATCAGGCTTCTGCCCCTTCGCGTTTGATGAACTTGGTCTTCACCGGCAGCTTGTGCCCCGCGAGCCGCAGGGCCTCGCGGGCGAGATCCTCGGGGACGCCGGCGAGCTCGAACATCACTCGCCCAGGCTTGACCACCGCGACCCACCCCTCCGGGTTGCCCTTGCCCGAGCCCATTCGCGTCTCGGCGGGCTTCTTGGTGTAGGGCTTGTCGGGGAAGACGTTGATCCAAACCTTGCCGCCGCGTTTGATCTTGCGGGTCATCGCGATCCGGGCGGCCTCGATCTGGCGATTGGTGATCCAGCCGCGCTCCAGCGACTTGATCCCATACTCACCGAAGGAGACGCTGCTGGTGCCCTTGGTGTTGCCGCGCATCCGGCCTCGCATCTGTTTGCGGTGCTTGACTCGTTTGGGCATCAGCATCAGCGTCCGCCCCCTCGCTGCTCGCTGCGGTCTGCGCCGAGCCGCCCACCACGCCCGGCCTGTCCGTGTGTTGGCTCCCCGTCACCGGAGATTTTGTCGGAGCGGAAGCCCTCGGGCATCACCTCGCCCTTGTTGATCCAGCATTTGACGCCGATCCTGCCGGTCGTCGTCCGCGCCTCGAAGAAGCCGTAGTCGATGTCGGCTCGCAACGTGTGCAGGGGGACGCGACCGTCGGAATAGCCTTCGGTCCGCGCCATCTCCGCGCCGCCCAACCGCCCGGAGACCTGGACCTTCACGCCTTTGGCGCCGGAGCGCATAGCCGAGGTCAGCGCGCGTTTCATCGCACGGCGAAATGCGACGCGATTCTGGAGCTGCTCGGCGATCGACTGGGCAACCAGCTTCGCGTCGAGCTCGGGTCGCTTCACCTCGCGGATGTTCACCTTCACCGGGCTGCCGGTCAGCTTGTGAAGGTCCTTGCGCAGCGCGTCCACTTCACTGCCTGACTTGCCGATCACGATGCCAGGACGCGCGGTGTGGATGTCGACGGCGACCTCGCCCCGCCGCTCGATCGTGATGTCCGAAAGCCCCGCGTGGGCGAGCTTGCCAACGATGTGGGCGCGGATCGCCAGGTCCTCCTGGAGGGTATCGGCGAAGTTTTTGTCGTCGAACCAGTTCGACTTCCAGTCGTGGATGTAGCCGACGCGGAACCCCTCGGGATGGATCTTCTGTCCCATTAGGAGTCCCCTTCGGGGCTCAGCGCTACGCCGATGTGGCTGGTTCGCTTGTGGATCGGGGTGGCCCGGCCGAGCGCTCGCGGCCGGTAGCGCTTCAGGGTCGGGCCTTCGTCGACTGTGATCTCGGCCACCTTCATCTCGTCGGCGATCAGGTCGTGGTTATTTTCCGCGTTGGCGGCAGCGGAGTCGATCAGCTTGCGGATGTCCCCTGCAGCGTCGCGTGGGGAGAATTGAAGCAGCGCGCGCGCCTTTTCAATGTGCAGGCCGCGCACCTGGTCGGCGATAAGACGGGCCTTGCGCGGAGCGACCCGCACGTAGCGAGAGCTGGCCCGGACCACGATCGGAGCTGCGGGGCTCGGCCTGGGCGCGGCCTTTTTCTCCACCTCTTTGGCGGGGGGTTTCTCCGCGGCTTTCGCAGCTGTTTTTTTCGTCACTTTTTTCGCGGCTTTGGTGGCCGCTTTTTTCACCGAGCGCCGTTTCGGCGGTTGGGATTTCTTGGTCTCTTTTTTCTCGTCGGCCAACGCTATTCACCCTTGCCTGTACCGGCGTGGGAGCGGAAGGTTCGGGTCGGAGCGAACTCCCCAGCTTGTGCCCGACCATCGACTCCGAGATGAAGACGGGGACGTGCTTGCGACCATCGTGGACTGCGATCGTGTGGCCGACCATCTCAGGAAAGATCGTCGAGGTCCGCGACCAGGTTTTCAGCATCTGCTTGCCGCCGGACTCATTCATCGCCGAGATCCGCTTCATCAGCGCCTCTTCCACCCACGGACCCTTCTTGGTCGAGCGTCCCATCGCCTACCTGCTCTTCTTCTTGCCGCGGCGGCGGCCGCGCACGATGTAGCGGTCTGACTGCTTGCCCTTCTTGCGGGTGCGATAGCCGAGGGTCGGCTTTCCCCACGGAGTCACCGGATGCCCGCCCGGCGTGTGGTGCGCCTCGCCACCGCCGTGCGGGTGATCGACCGGGTTCATCGCCACGCCGCGGGTCTGGGGCCGCTTGCCCCGGTGGCGGTTGCGCCCGGCCTTGCCGATCTTGACGTTCTGGTGCTCGGCGTTTGAGAGCGAGCCGACCGTCGCCCGGCACTGGGCGCGGACGATCCGCATCTCCGAGGAGGGCAGCCGCAGGGTCACCATCTCACCCTCCTTTGCGACGAGCTGGATCGAGGTGCCGGCGGCGCGACCGAGCTTGCCGCCCTGGCCGGGGATCATCTCGACGTTATGGACGATCGTCCCGGTCGGCATGTCCCCCAGCGCCATCGCGCAGCCGGGTTTGATATCCGCGCCGGGGCCAGACCGAACCTCATCGCCAACCGCAAGCTGCGCGGGAGCGAGGATGTAGCCCTTGGCGCCGTCGGCGTAGTGCAGCAGAGCGATGTAGCAGCTGCGGTTGGGGTCATACTCGATCGTCGCGACCTTCGCCGGCACGCCGTCCTTGAGCCGCTTGAAGTCAATCTGGCGGTAGCGTCGCTTGGCTCCCCCACCGCGGTGGCGGGCAGTGACCCGGCCGTTGACGTTGCGCCCACCGGACTTACGCAGTCCCTCGGTCAGCTTGCGCTCTGGCTCGGCCGCGGTCAGCTGCTCGCGCAGCGGGTAGGTCGGCAAAGCGTCGCCCCGGGCTGGTCGGTTTGGTATTGCGGTTTGGCATCGGTCTCGGTCTCTACGCGGTCTCCGCGCCCTCAAATAGCTCGATCCTTTCGCCCGGCGCCAGCTGGACGATCGCCTTCTTCCAGGACCGGGTGCGGCCCTGCTGCAGGCCGCGGCGCTTGGGCTTGGAACGGACCTTGGCGGTCCGCACCGCGGCCACCTTGACCGCGAAGATCTCCTCGACTGCATGGGCGATCTGGGTCTTGTGAGCGCGGTCGTTGACCCGGAAGGTGTACTTGCCTTCGGCAATCAGCGCGTAGCTCTTCTCCGAGATGACCGGGCGGATGACGATGTTTCGTGCGTCCATCAGCCCAGCCTCTCAGTCAGCTTCCCAAGCGCGCCCTCAGAGAGCACGAGTGAGGCGGCGCCGATCACGTCCGCGACCCCGATCGCACCGACCTCTGCCACCTGCACGCGGGGGATATTTCGGAAGCTCTTCTGCGCGCCGGTCTCCTCGGCCAGCAAGACGAGGAGGGTGGAGCGCTTTTGGCCCCACTTCGCAAGCGCCTCGGCCGCTCGCTTGGTCGAGGGCGTCTGGAAGTCGGCCACATCGAGGATGGCGACGCTGCCGCGCTCGGCGTGAACCGAGAGGGCGGCGCGCATCGCCTTGCGGCGAGCTTTGCGGTTGACCTTGATCGTGTAGTGACGTGGCTTGGGGCCGAAGGCGATGCCGCCTCCGGAACGGTGGGGGACGCTGAGCGCGCCGGCGCGGGCGCGACCAGTCCCCTTCTGGCGCCAGGCCTTGGCGGTCGTCATCGAGACCTCACCCCGGGTCAGGGTCGAAGCGGTGCCGCGCCGCCGCGCAGCCAGATCGGCGCGCGCTGCCTCATGGACGAGGGAGTGGTTAAACGGTTGCGCGAACAGCTCTTTGGGCAGGTCGGCTTTGGTCCTCTTGCCAAGCACGGCAGCTTTAGCCATCGGTTCGCACCTCCACGAGCCCCTGCCGGGAACCCGGCACCGAGCCTTTGATCAGCAGCAGGTTGCGCTTGGCATCGACGTCGGCGATCTCAAGACCGCGCTGGGTGACGCGCGTGTTGCCCATCTGCCCCGGCATCCGCATCCCTTTGAAGACCCGCGCCGGGAAGGCGCTGGCGCCGATCGAGCCGGGGGCGCGGACATTGTGGGAGCCGTGGCTAACCGGCCCGCGGCTGAAGTTGTGGCGCTTGATCCCGCCCTGGAAGCCCTTGCCGATCGAGACCCCGGAGACCTTCACCTTCTGGCCGGTCTCAAAGGAGGCGACGGTGACGTCGTCTCCGATTTTCGGGCCCGCCTCGGCGCCGAGATCCTCGTCGCGAAACTCGACCAGGTGGCGCATCGGCGGCACCCCGGCCTTTTTGGTGTGGCCCTCCTCGGCTCGGGTCAGCTTGCCCGTCTCGACCTCGCCAAAGGCAAGCTGGACCGCGGCGTAGCCATCACGCTCGGGCTCACGGACGGCGGTCACCTTGCAGGGGCCGGCCTCGATCACGGTGACCGGCACCACGGTTCCGTCCTCGCGGAAGATCTGCGTCATGCCAAGCTTCTTGCCGAGGATCGCCGCCACCGTCTCACCTAGAGCCGGATCTCGATGTCGACCCCGGCCGGCAGCGAGTCCAGCCGCTGCAGCGAATCGACGGTTTTCGGAGATGGCTGGAGGATGTCGATCAGCCGCTTGTGGGTGCGGATCTCGAAGTGCTCGCGGGAGTCCTTGTCCTTAAACGGCGAGCGGATCACGCAATAGACGTTTTTCTCGGTCGGCAGGGGCACCGGCCCAGAGACGCTGGCGCCGGTGCGCTCCGCGGTCTCGACGATCTCGCGGGCAGCCCGGTCTATGGCGTCATGGTCATACGCCTTCAGCCGGATCCTGATCTTCTGTGCCGCTATCGCTGCCACTTCTTAAGGCCATCTCTCTGTCTGTCGGTTGCGCGGCCTTACCGCGCAATAAGGGCGGGGCCCCTTTGTTGGGGCGCCGCCCCGGTCGTATGTTCTTGCAGTTGTCTCGCCGCCCGGCGGGCAGCAAAAGGGCGGGCCGAAGCCCGCCCGCAAGTCGCCTACTCGATGATCGCGCTGACGACCCCCGAGCCGACGGTGCGGCCACCCTCGCGGATGGCGAACCGCAGGCCCTGATCCATGGCGATCGGCTGAATCAGCTCAATCGTCATCTCGACGTTGTCACCCGGCATCACCATCTCGGTCCCCTCGGGGAGGTTGGCGATCCCGGTCACGTCCGTAGTGCGGAAGTAAAACTGAGGCCGGTAGCCGGAGAAGAACGGCGTGTGGCGGCCCCCCTCCTCCTTTTTCAGGCAGTAGACCTCGGCTTTGAACTTGGTGTGTGGGGTGATCGAGCCGGGCTTGCACAGCACCTGGCCACGCTCGATCTCCTCGCGCTTGGTGCCTCGCAGCAGGGCGCCGATGTTGTCGCCGGCCTGGCCCTGGTCGAGGATCTTGCGGAACATCTCGACCCCGGTCACCACGGTTTTCGTGGTGTCCTTGATCCCGACGATCTCCACCTCATCGCCGGTGTTGACGATCCCCTGCTCGACGCGTCCGGTGGCGACGGTCCCGCGACCGGTGATCGAGAAGATGTCCTCGATCGGCATCAGGAAGGGCTTGTCCAGCTCGCGCACCGGCTCGGGGATGTAGGAGTCAAGCGCGTCAGCCAGTTCGAAGACCGCCTTCTGGGCCTCCTCGTCGCCCTCCAGCGCCTTCAGCGCCGAACCTTTGACGATCGGCGTCTCATCGCCAGGGAAGTCGTACTCGTTGAGCAGATCCTTGACCTCCTCCTCGACCAGCTCGACCAGCTCCTCGTCGTCGACCTGGTCGATCTTGTTGAGGAAAACGACCACGTGGGGAACGTTGACCTGGCGGGCGAGCAGGATGTGCTCGCGGGTCTGTGGCATCACACCGTCGGCGGCCGAGACGACCAGGATCGCCCCGTCCATCTGGGCCGCGCCGGTAATCATGTTCTTCACGTAGTCGGCGTGCCCCGGACAGTCGACGTGCGCATAGTGGCGTTTGTCGGTCTCGTACTCGACGTGGGAGGTGGCGATTGTGATCCCGCGCTCTTTCTCCTCGGGCGCGTTGTCGATCTCCTCGAAGCTTTTTGCTTCGGCCCCGCCCTTGGTGGAGAGCGTTTTGGTGATCGCGGCCGTGAGCGTCGTCTTGCCGTGGTCGATGTGACCGATCGTGCCGACGTTGACGTGCGGCTTATCGCGCTCGAACTTCTGCTTGGCCATCGCTCTCGGTTCTACCTTTCGAGGTCGGTTTCTGTCTGGTTGGGGTGATTAAGTCTCTGAAGTCATCCCGGCAGGGCAGTTTTGCGCTGCCTGCGGGCGAACCTGGGAAATATAGCCAGATGCGCTCGTCGTTCGCGGCTGGGGTCAGCTGGCTGCACCCACCGGTTCGCCGGCGCGGTGTTCGACGATCTCCTCGGCGATGTTCGCCGGGACCTCCTCGTAGCGCTCGAACTGCATCGTATAGGTGGCGCGCCCCTGCGTCGAGGAGCGCAGATCGGTCGCGTAGCCGAACATCTCACCGAGGGGCACGAAGGCCTGTACCGCGAGCGCGTTGCCACGTTGCTCTTGGCCCTGCACCTTGCCGCGGCGGCGTGAGAGGTCGCCGATCACATCGCCGAGGAACTCCTCCGGGGTGACGACCTCCACCGACATCACCGGCTCCAGGAGGACCGGATTAGCCTTGCGGGCGGCCTCCTGGATCGCCATTGACCCGGCGATCTTGAAGGCCATCTCCGATGAGTCGACGTCGTGGTAGGAGCCGTCGACAAGTTCGACCTTGACGTCGACCATCGGGTAGCCGGCCTTGACGCCGTTCTCCAGCGCCTCCTCCATCCCCTGCTCTGCGGGACGGATGTACTCCGACGGGATGACCCCGCCCTTGATTTTGTTGACGAACTCAAAGCCCCCGCCCGGTGAGGGCTCGAGGTTGATCACGACATGCCCGAACTGGCCGCGGCCACCGGTCTGGCGGACAAAGCGCCCCTCGACGTTCTTGACCTCCTTGCGGATCGTCTCGCGATAGGCGACCTGCGGCTTGCCGACGTTGGCGTCGACTTTGAACTCCCGCAGCATTCGGTCGACGATCACCTCCAGGTGCAGCTCGCCCATCCCGTGAATCAGGGTCTGGCCGGTCTCCTCGTCGGATTCGACCTGGAAAGTCGGGTCCTCTTCGCCCAGGCGCTGCAGGGCGGCGCCCATCTTCTCCTGGTCGACTTTTGTCTTCGGCTCGATCGCGACCGCGATCACCGGCTCCGGGAATTCGATGTGCTCGAGCTCGATTGGCGCGTCGGGGGCCGCCAGGGTGTCGCCGGTGCCGGTCTGCTTGAGGCCAACCCCGGCGCAGATGTCGCCTGCGTAACACTCGTCGATCTCCTCACGGTGGTTGGCGTGCATCATCAGCAAGCGGCCAATCCGCTCGGTCTTGCCGGTTGTAACGTTGAGGACCCGGCCACCGGCCTCGAGCTTTCCCGAGTAGACCCGGAAGTAGGTGAGCTTGCCGACGTAGGGGTCGCTCATCACCTTGAAAGCAAGCGCCGCGAAGGGCGCGTTGTCGTCGGCCGGGCGCTCGGCCTCAAGTGGCTCCTCGCTGCCCTTGGGTGCGGGCTCAAGACCGATCACGGGCGGGACCTCAAGCGGTGATGGAAGCAGCTCGACGATCGCGTCCAGCAGCGGCTGCACGCCCTTGTTCTTAAACGAGGAGCCGCACAGCACCGGCGTCACCTTGGTGTCAAGACAGGCCCGGTGCAGCGAGGAGGCGATCCGCTCATGGGGAATCTCCTCCTCGGCGAGGTAGGCCTCCATCAGCTCGTCGTCGTAATCCGCGCAGGCCTCGATCAGCTCGTTGCGGTACTGCTCGGCCTGGGCGAGCAGCTCGGCGGGGATCTCCCCGGTCTCATACTCGGTTCCCAGCTCGTCCTTCCAGACCAGCGCCTTCATCTCGACCAGATCGATCACACCCTCGAACTCGCCCTCCTGGCCGATCGGCAACTGGATCGGCAGCGGGTTGGCTCCAAGCCGATCGGTCATCGTCTGCACCGCGTGGAAGAAGTCAGCGCCGGTGCGGTCCATCTTGTTGATGTAGGCAAAACGCGGAACCTTGTACTTATCGGCCTGGCGCCAGACGGTCTCCGATTGCGGCTCGACCCCCGCGACGGCGTCAAAGACCGCGATCGCGCCATCGAGAACGCGGAGGCTGCGCTCAACCTCGACCGTGAAGTCGACGTGACCGGGCGTGTCGATGATGTTGATCCGGTGACCCTTCCACTCGCAGGCGGTCGCGGCGGACGTGATCGTGATCCCTCGCTCCTGCTCTTGCTCCATCCAGTCCATCACCGCGGCGCCCTCGTGGACCTCGCCCATTTTGTGGGTGCGGCCGGTGTAGTAGAGGATGCGCTCGGTCGTCGTCGTCTTGCCGGCGTCGATATGCGCCATGATCCCGATGTTGCGGGTTTTCTCTAGGGGAAAGCTGCGCGGCATGGTCTTAAGGTAAGGGGTGGTCGTGGAGAAGCGGGGACGGATGAAAGGTAAGCCTTCCGGCGAGAGCCGGGATCGGCGCATGAAAAAGGCCCTCGCGGGCCCGGCCAAACCAACGGCGAAAAAGCTGCCTGAGCGACGCGCGATGATAGCAGCGGTGCGGCGCCGCATCCTGGTGCCGCTCGCGGGAGCCGCGGCCCTTACGCGGCGGGCCGACCGGGAGGCCAATCGCCTGCTCGAGCTGGCCCAGCCGCCGCTGGCGCACACAGCGCAGCGGTTGAGGACGATCGCCGCCCGTGGGGCACAGCAATTCGAGCGCTTGCTGCGGCCAGCAGCGGCTCTGCTCTTCGCTGGCCTGGCGGGCGCTGAGCGCCGACTGCGGCGGGCCGGCGGCGCTGGCACCCGCGCTGGGACCCGCGCCAGCGCAGTGATCACGCCACGGCGGGCGATCGGCGCCACCATCCTCGCCGCGGCTGCCTGCCTTATTGCCTCCCAGTTCGTCGTTTATCGCGCGGTCGAGGTCGGCCAGCCCGCCTATGCAGGTCTGCCTGGTTTCGCCGCGCCCCCGACCGTCGCCGCGCGTAACGCCGTGCAGGCGCACTCCTACCTGCAGGTCCTGATCGCCGCGCTCGCCGCGGTCCTCGCGCTGGCGGCGCTGCGGCCGCGCCGGCGGCGGTTGGCCGGTGGCGTGGTCCTCCTCGGCCTCGCCTCGCTCGCCGTCACCCTGGGGATCGATCTGCCGGCCGGGCTTAACTCCGGCCCGGAGGCCTCCCGCTTCGCCGGCGCCCACCCAGTTCTCGAGGGCGGCTTCTACGCCGAGTTGGCGGCGGCGGCAGGGCTGGTCTTGGGCGGTCTGCTCTACTATGCGCGGCCGTGCCGAATACGAACCAACTTGTCAGGAAGGGCCGCAAGCGCCCTAAGAAGAAGACGACGACGCCGGGCCTCAAGTCGGGCCAGGGGCGCAAGAAGAGGGTCGCAGCCCCGCAGCGGCGCGGCGTCTGCACCCGCGTCGCGACCGTAACCCCGAAGAAGCCCAACTCGGCCCTGCGCAAGATCGCCCGCGTGCGACTGACCAACGGGATGGAGGTCACCAGCTACATTCCCGGCGAGGGTCACAACCTCCAGGAGCACTCAGTCGTCCTCGTCCGCGGCGGCCGCGTCAAGGACCTGCCG
Source organism: uncultured Solirubrobacterales bacterium (assembly GCA_963722965.1). Classification (GTDB taxonomy): domain Bacteria; phylum Actinomycetota; class Thermoleophilia; order Solirubrobacterales; family 70-9; genus DATLSM01. The sequence continues at coordinate 114,022 of CAVROX010000015.1, forward strand.
GGGGTCCGCTACAAGGTCGTACGCGGCACCCTCGACGCCGCCGGCGTCTCTGACCGCAAGCAGGCCCGTTCCCGCTACGGGGTCAAGGCGTCCTGATGCCGCGACGCTCCGCAGCGCAGATCAGGCCGATCGAGCCTGACGCCCGCCATCGCAACCGGCTCGTCCAGCAGGTGATCAACAAGGTGATGAGCGACGGTAAGAAGTCCCTCGCCGAGCGGCTCGTCTACGACAGCCTCGCGATCGTCGGCGAGCGCACCGGCGAGGACCCGGTCGAGACGCTCGAGGCCGCGGTCAAACAGCTGACGCCGGTGCTCGAGGTCCGCTCGCGCCGGGTCGGCGGCGCGACCTACCAGGTCCCCGTCGAGGTTCCCGCCCGTCGCGCCCGTACGCTCGCCGTGCGCTGGCTGGTCAGCTACGCGCGCCAGCGCCGCGAGTACTCGATGGCCGACCGCCTCGCCCACGAGATCCTCGACGCAAACCAGCAGCAGGGCAGCGCCTGGAAGCGCAAGGACGACATCTACCGCATGGCCCAGGCTAATAAGGCGTTCGCGCATTACCGCTGGTAGTTTGGCTGGCTCCCATGAGCCGGCCGATCCTCGCCGTCGACGTCGATGGGGTCATCTCCTTGTTCGGCTTCGACGAGCCTCCCGACCGGGCCACGGCGAGGTTCGAGTTGATCGATGGGATGGTCCACTGCATCTCGCTGGTGGCCGGAGAGCGGCTGCGGCGGCTCTCTGAGCACTACGAGTTGGTCTGGGCGACCGGTTGGGAGGAGCGGGCAAACGATTACCTGCCAACCATGCTCGGCCTGCCGGAGCTGCCCCACCTGAGCTTCGACGGCGCTGCGCGGTTTGGCTCTGCACACTGGAAGCTCGGGCCGCTGGATGAGTACGGCAGGGGTCGAGCGATGGCCTGGGTCGACGACAATTTCGACCCGAGCTGCTACGCGTGGGCACAATCTCGGCCCGAGCCGACCCTGCTTGTTCCAACCGAATCCCACCGCGGCCTCGAGGAGGCCCAGACCGAAGCGCTCGCCGCCTGGGCTCGGGGTCTTGAACACGAGCATCGCGAGCTCTCCTGAGCCTCTACACTGAGCAAGGTGGTGGGGTTTTGGCCAATTTTCTTCCTCCTGGTCGTGCTTAAGATTCCCGTGCTCGCTTCGATGTGGCTGGTCTGGTGGGCGAGCAAGTCGCCCGAGCCAGACGGGGCGGCCGAGGATCCCGGGGGTGAGGGCTTCAGGCGCTGGCGGCCCGAGCCAAAGCGCCCGCGCGGACCCCGACGCGGTCCCCACGGCGGCGGTGCGGCGGTCGAGGCGCCTGCCTGTCCGCCTGGCGGACGCACCCGGGTTCTCAAGCCCGCTGCGCAGCCTGCTTTCGCTCGCGCCGGATCTCGCGCAGATAAGGGTGGAAATCGACCTGGATCGTGTGACGCTTAGAGGCGACGTAGCGCTTTCGCATCTTCCTTTCGGCCACCGCAATCTCCTGCCTCATCTCCCCCACCGAGGGCAGCGCCCCCCTGCCGGAGAGCAGATCTGCAACCCACTCCGCCTGCGCCTCGGCGAGCGGCATGATCGCCCCCAGCGGCTGGATGAAGCCGATGAAATACAGACCGGGGTGCTCGACCGAGGCAACCCGCCGATAGAGCGGCAAGCGGTTGCCCTCGGCTGAGATCAGGCCGGGATCAAAGAACGGGAAGGTGATCTTGTATCCCGTGCAGTAGATGAGGAGGTCGATTTCCTCCTCGCTGCCGTCGGCAAAGCGGACTTTTCGACCGCCCGTGAAGCGATCGATGTTGGGCTTCACCTCGATATCGCCATGGCCCAACCGCGAGAGCAGCTCCGCCGAGACGGTGGGGTGCGCCTCAAGCAGCTTGTGGTCGGGCTGTGGCAGGCCGTAGGCGGTCATCTCGCCGGCGGTCAAACCGAGCATTCGCCCGATGAAGAAGCGCTGCACCGGTAGCGGTAGCCGCGTCACCAGTGCCGAGGCAGACTCATCGGTCGGCTTGCCGTTGAGGTACTTGGGCAGGATGTAGGCACCACGGCGCATCGCCAGAAAGGTCCGATCGGCGATCCTCGAGGACTCGACCGCAATGTCGGTCGCCGAGTTGCCGATCCCCAGCACCCCGACACGCTTGCCGCGCAGCACATCCGGCTCGCGGTAGTGGTGGGCATGCATCTGTTCCCCGGCGAACTCCTCCGATCCCCGGAAGGGCGGTTCGGGCCAGCGCGGATCCCAGTGGTGGCCGTTGGCGACCAGTACCGCGCGGTAGCGATGGGTCCGCCGCTGCCCGCCGCTGTCGACGCTCACCTCCCACTCCCGATCGACCGGCTCGACCTTCACCACCTCGGTCTGAAAGGTGATCTTTCCCCGGAACCCGAAGTGGTCGACGTAGTCATCGAAGTAGGCGGCGATCTGGAAGTGGTTCGGATAGTCGGGGTAATCCCCGGGCATCGGGTAGGTCCGATAGGCCATCAACCCTCGCGATGTGTTGATGTGCAAAGACCGGTAGGCGGAGGACATCTGATTGTCGTTTTCAAACCGCCAGTTCCCGCCGACCTGAGAGCCTTTCTCAAAGCAGTCGAAATCAATTCCGCGCGCGTTCAGCACCTGGCAGGCTGCGATCCCAGAACTCCCGGCCCCGATCACACATACCTTCGAACTGGCCATTTGGCCAATCTATGGGATCTTGCTCGCGGGCAGCTCAGATGCCCCGACCTGCTGCGCGCTGAGTCTCGGCCCGAGCACGGCGGGCGCCGATCGCAGTCGATCGGGCAAGATTCCCCTCCAGCGGCAGCCGGTCCTCTGCGGCTGCCTAGGATTCCTCGGAGGTGCTCTCGATCTCCTGCGCCAGCTCCTCGAGCTCCTCGGCAAATGAGGGACCGAAGCTCTCCACCGGCGCCTCGCCGCCGTCCAAGCCCAGCTCGGCCGCCAGCTCCTCCTCGTCGAGCAGCCCCTCCTCGCTGGGGGCCTCGATTGCCACCGCGGGCTCGACCGCCAGCGTCCGGTAGTGCTTGAGCCCGGTCGCGGCCGGGATCAGCTTGCCGATGATCACGTTCTCCTTTAACCCGATCAGGCGATCGCGCTTGCCCTCCAGGGCGGCGTCGGTGAGCACCTTGGTCGTCTCCTGGAAGGAGGCCGCGGAGAGGAAAGACTCGGTCGCCAACGAGGCCTTGGTGATGCCGAGGATCACCTCCTCGCCTTTGGCCGGCGTGCCGCCCTCTTCCTTGACTTTCTTGTTGAGGCGTTTGAGGCTGCCGCGATCTTCGAGCTGACCCGGCAACAGGCTGGTCGAGCCCTTTGACTCGATCCGCACCTTCTTGAGCATCTGACGGGCGATCAGCTCGATGTGCTTGTCGTTGATGTCGACCCCCTGGGCGCGGTAGACCTTCTGCACCTCGGCCACCAGGTACAGCTCGGTCTCGGTGCGGCCCCGGATCGTCAACAGGTCAGCGGGATACAGTGAGCCTTCGTTGAGCTGCTCGCCGACCTCGACCTTGTCGCCGTCGGCGACGTGCAGGCGGGTCCGCGGCGGGAAGGAGTAGGCGTACTCCTCGCCGCTGGACTCGGTGACGATCACCTTCAGCGCTTTGTCGGTCTCTTCAATCGAGACCTTTCCGGCCGCCTCGGCCATCTGCGCGAGGCCCTTCGGTTTGCGCGCCTCAAACAGCTCGACGATGCGCGGCAGGCCCTGGGTGATGTCCTGGCCGGCGACGCCGCCGGTGTGGAAGGTGCGCATCGTCAGCTGGGTGCCGGGCTCACCGATCGACTGGGCGGCGATGATGCCCACGGCGTCGCCGATGTCGACCATCGACCCAGTCGCTGGAGATACGCCATAACAGGAGCGGCAAACGCCCGACTCGGCCTCGCACTTCAGGGCCGAGCGAACCGCCACCCCGACCCCCTCTTCGCCGAACGCCTCGGCAATCGCCTCAACGTCGGCAAGGGTGATCTCCTGGTTGCGCTTGAGGAGCTCGCGCCCGCGCTTGGTCTCAAGCTTTTTCGCCGCCAGACAACCGAGGAGGTTGTCGTTTAGGGAGTGGTCGTCCTTGCGTAGCGCCATCTCGATGTGCTCTTTGGTCTTGCAGTCCTCCTCGCGGACGATCACGTCTTGGGCGACGTCGACCAGGCGCCGCGTCAGGTAGCCGGAGTCGGCGGTGCGCAGCGCCGTGTCGGCCAGTCCCTTGCGGGCGCCGTGGGTGGAGATGAAGTACTCCAGAACCGAGAGGCCCTCCATGAAATTGGCCTTGATCGGCCTCTCGATGATCTCCCCTTTCGGGTTGGCCATCAGACCGCGCATTCCGGCCAGCTGGCGGATCTGTTTGAACGATCCGCGCGCGCCCGAATTGGCCATCATGAAAATCGGGTTCAGCTCGTCGAGGTTGGCCTCCATCGCCTGGGCGACCTCATCAGTTGCCCGGTTCCAGTGGGAGGTGACCGCCTCGTGACGCTCCTCGGCGGTGATGTAGCCGTCGTCGTACTGACCCTGGATCGCCGCCGTCTCCTTCTCGTAGCGCTCGAGGATCTCCGCCTTCTCGGGCGGTGAGACCACGTTGTTCTTGGAGACGGTGATCCCCGCCTGAGTCGCGTAGTGGAAGCCGAGGTCCTTGAAGGCATCCAGGACCTCCGAGACGGCGGGCGCTCCGTAAGCCTCGACCAGGTCAGAAACCATCTCGTTGACGTCGCGCTTCTTCAGCGAGTGGTTGACGAACTCATATGCCTCAGGGTCAAAGTCGGCCCCGAGCGCCTCGGCCAGGGCCCGCTCGATCTTCTCGTTGAAGATGATCCGGCCGACCGTGGTCAGGAAGTGCTCGTGCCCGGCCCGCCGGTACTCGGCCCGGTCATGCAGCTTGCAGCCGCCGTTTTCGTAGACGAGCTCGGCCTCCTGGGCGGAGCGAAAGACCTTCGTCCGGGCGCCCTTGCTCGCCCCGCCCTTGCCGGACTTGAGCTCCTCGTCGAGCCTGGCGAGCTCCTCCGCCGAGGCCCCGTAGGTGAGGTAGTAGATGCCCAACACCATGTCCTGGGTCGGCGTCGCCAGCGGCGCGCCGTGAGCCGGCGAGAGGATGTTGTTCGCCGAGAGCATCAGGATCCGCGCCTCGGCCTGGGCCTCGGCAGAGAGGGGCACGTGGACCGCCATCTGGTCACCGTCGAAGTCGGCGTTGAAGGCATGGCAAACCAGCGGGTGCACCTGGATCGCCTTGCCCTCGACGAGGACGGGCTCAAACGCCTGGATGCCGAGACGGTGCAGGGTCGGCGCCCGGTTGAGCAGCACCGGGTGCTCGTGGATGACTTCCTCGAGCACGTCCCAGACCTCGGGGATCATCGACTCGACCATTTTCTTCGCCGCCTTGATGTTCTGCACGGCTTTGCGCTCGACCAACTGGGCCATGATGAACGGCTTAAACAGCTCCAGGGCCATCAGCTTCGGCAGCCCGCACTGGTGCAGTTGGAGGCTCGGCCCGGAGACGATCACCGAACGGCCGGAGTAGTCGACCCGCTTGCCCAGCAGGTTCTGGCGAAAGCGGCCCTGCTTGCCCTTCAGCATGTCCGACAGCGACTTCAGCGGACGGTTGCCGGGACCGGTCACCGGGCGCCCGCGTCGGCCGTTGTCAAACAGCGCGTCGACGGCCTCCTGGAGCATCCGCTTCTCGTTGTTGACGATGATCTCAGGCGCACCGAGATCGAGCAGCCGCTTGAGCCGGTTGTTGCGGTTGATCACCCGGCGGTAGAGGTCGTTTAGATCTGAGGTCGCGAAGCGGCCGCCGTCGAGTTGGACCATCGGCCGCAGCTCCGGGGGGATCACCGGCACGCAGTCGAGGATCATCCAGTCCGGTTGGTTGTCGGAGTGCAGGAAGGCGGAGGCGACTTTCAGCCGCTTCACCGCGCGCGCCTGTTTTTGACCTTTGGAGCTGTTGATGACCTGCTCCAGCTCCTCGCATTCTGCCTTCAGGTCGACCTGCTCGAGCAGGTCGCGCACCGCTTCAGCTCCCATCCCGCCGCGGAAGTACTCACCCCAGCCAAATGGCGAGCCGAAACGATCCTTCAGCTCACGGAAAACCGTCTCGTCGTTGACCACGTCTTTCGGCTTCATTTCGGTGAAGATCTTCCAGACCTCCTGCATCCGCTCGATCGCCTCTTCGATGTAGGCCTCGGTGTCGGCGATCTCGGCGTCAAAGGATTTGCGCAGCTCTTTGATCAGCTTGGTGCGCTCCTCATCCTTCATCTTGCGTAGCTGCGCCGCCGTCATCCGCAGCGAGTCGGCCCAGAGGTGGTCCTCGTCGTCAAACTTCTCCTGCGAGCCCTCCTCGAGGTAGCGGACTCGCCGCTCGAGCGACTCGCTCAGCTCCTGGGTGCGCTTTTTGCCTTTCGGCCTCGTAGTCATCGACGACCTTCTTCACTTCTTTCTCGAGCTTGCCGATGTCCTTCTCGCGGGCCTCCTCGTCGACCCAGGTGATCATCGAGGCGGCAAAGTAAAGGACCTTCTCCAGCTCCTTGGGGGCCATGTCGATCAGGTAACCGATCCGGCTCGGGACGCCCTTGAAGAACCAGATGTGGGAGACCGGCGCGGCCAGGTCGACGTGGCCCATGCGCTCGCGGCGAACCTTCGAGCGGGTCACCTCGACGCCGCAGCGCTCGCAGACGATGCCCTTGTAGCGGACCCGCTTGTACTTGCCGCAGTAGCACTCCCAGTCCTTGGTCGGGCCGAAGATGCGCTCGCAAAAGAGCCCGTCTTTCTCGGGCTTCAGCGTCCGGTAGTTGATCGTCTCCGGCTTGGTGACCTCGCCCCAGCTCCAGGAGCGAATCTTCTTCGAGGAGGCGAGACCGATCTCGATCGCGTCGAAGTTGTTGATGTCGATCATCAGTCCTCCACCGTCGTCGCTTGCTCGGCCTCATCCGCGGCCCCGTCTGTTCCCGCCTCGCCCTCGGCGACAACCTGCTCCTCTTGCTCATCGGCGGCGCCGTTGGGTGAATCGGCGCGGACCCCGGTCAGGTCCATGCCCAACTCCTCCGCTGCTTTCAACAGGTCATCCTCTTCGTCGGAGATCTCCACGTCGGTCCCCTCGGAGACGACGTTGGCATCGAGGGAGAGGCTCTGGATCTCCTTCAACAGCACTTTGAAGGACTCCGGGATCGAGGGCTCGGGGATGTTCTCCCCCTTGACGATCGCCTCGTAGGCCTTGACCCGGCCGACCGTGTCGTCGGACTTGACGGTCAGCATCTCCTGCAGCGTGTAGGCAGCTCCGTAGGCCTCCAGCGCCCAGACCTCCATCTCGCCGAAACGCTGGCCGCCGAACTGCGCCTTGCCGCCAAGCGGCTGCTGGGTGACGAGCGAGTAGGGCCCGGTCGAGCGGGCGTGGATCTTGTCGTCGACGAGGTGCAGCAGCTTCAGGATGTACATGTAGCCGACCGTCACCTTCCCCTCGTAGGGCTCGCCGGTGCGGCCGTTGTACAGCTGCGCCATTCCCGAGCAGCGGGCGCCGGGGCGCTCGCGCTTGTCGACCCCAAGGTCGATTCCGCGCCCCGCGTTCTCCTCTGACCAGTTGACCAGCGCCTCGTCGACGTCATCGACGCTAGCCCCGTCAAAGACCGAGGTCGCCACGTAGACGCGTCCGTCGCCCTCCTCGGAGTGGGCCTGCTTGTAGGCCTCCGAGCCGTCGTCATACCAACCGTTTGCTGCGACCCAACCGAGGTGCGTCTCGAGGATCTGACCGATATTCATCCGGCTGGGAACGCCGAGCGGGTTGAGGATCACGTCGACCGGGGTGCCGTCGGCGAGGTGGGGCATGTCCGCTTCGGGCACGATCTTGGAGATCACTCCCTTGTTTCCGTGGCGGCCGGCGAGCTTGTCGCCCTCGGCGATCTTGCGCTTGGTCGCCACGTAGACGCGGACCAGGTCGTTGACGCCCGGCGGCAGGTCGTCGCCATCGTCGCGGCTGAAGGTGAGCACGTCGATCACCACACCGCCCTCGCCGTGGGGGACTTTCAGCGAGGTGTCGCGGACCTCGCGCGCCTTCTCCTTGAAGATCGCCCGGATCAGCTTCTCCTCAGCGGTCAGCTCGGTCTCCCCCTTCGGCGTCACCTTGCCGACCAACAGGTCGCCGGAGACGACCTCGGCCCCGACCCGGACGATCCCGCGCTCGTCGAGGTTGCGCAGGCTCTCCTCAGAGCGGTTGGGGATGTCGCGGGTGACCTCCTCGTCGCCGAGCTTGGTGGTGCGGGCGTCGATCTCATACTCCTCGATGTGGATCGAGGTCAGCTCATCGTCCTTGACCAGCCGCTCAGAGAGGATGATCGCGTCCTCGAAGTTGTAGCCCTCCCAGGACATGAAGGCGACCAGGCAGTTCTTGCCCAGCGCGATCTCCCCGCCGGCGGTCGAGGAACCGTCGGCCAGCACGTCGCCCTCCTTCACTTTCTGCCCGGAGTTGACGATCGGCCGCTGGTGGATGATCGTCCCCTGGTTGGAGCGCATGAACTTGTGCAGCGGGTACTCCTCCTTCTTCGAAGCACCGCTGACAACAATCCGCTCTGAGTCGACGTGGGTGACCTCGCCGTCGATCTTCGCCAGCACCACGTCGCCGGTGTCGACCGCGGCCCGGCGCTCCATCCCGGTGCCGATCAGCGGCGCGTCGGGCTTCAGCAGCGGCACTGCCTGGCGCTGCATGTTGGAGCCCATCAGCGCCCGGTTGGCGTCGTCGTGCTCGAGGAAGGGGATCAGGGCAGTCGCGACGGACCAGATCTGGGTCGGTGAAACGTCCATCAGGTCGACCTCTTTGGGCGATGCGGTGGCGTACTCGTCCTCGCCGGCACGGACCAGCACCTGCGGCCCCTTCAGCCTGCTGGTCTTCGGGTCGACCTCCGCGTTTGCCTGGGCGATCACCTTCTCTTCCTCCTGGGTCGCGTCCAGGTGGACGATCTCCGGGGTGACCACGCCGTCCTCGACAACTCGGTAGGGGGTGGTGACGAAGCCATGCTCGGAGATCTGCGCGTAGGAGGAGAGCGAGCCGATCAGCCCGATGTTCGGCCCCTCGGGGGTCTCGATTGGACACATCCGGCCGTAGTGGGTCGGGTGCACGTCACGGACCTCGATCGGGGCGCGCTCGCGGGTCAGGCCGCCCGCACCCAGCGCCGAGAGCCGTCGCCGGTGCGTGAGCCCGGCGAGGCTGTTGGTCTGATCCATGAACTGCGAAAGCTGCGAGGAGCCGAAGAACTCTTTCATCGCCGCGACCACGGGCCGGATGTTGATGATCGTCTGCGGGGTGATCGCGTCTGAGTCTTCGGTGGTGAGCCGCTCGCGCACCACCCGCTCCATCCGGTAGAGGCCGATCCGAAACGCCTCCTGGATCAGCTCGCCGACCGTGCGCAGGCGGCGATTACCGAAGTGCTCATACTCGTCGAGGTGCTCATAGACGGGCTCTCGTGGGTAGGTGATCGCCTCCGCCGCGTAGTCCTTGATCGGGTTCTCCTCGTCGCTCTCCTCGGGAATCCCGAGCAGCTTCGGCAGCAGGACGAGCTCCTTGACCAGGGCGATGATGTCGTCGTGGGTGAGGACCCGCGTCTCGAGGTCGATATCGAGGTCGAGTCGGGCGTTCAGCTTGTAGCGGCCGACCCGGGTCAGGTCGTAGCGCTTGGGGTCAAAGAACAGCTGCTCGAGCAGGTTCTTGGCTGCGTCGACCGAGGGCGGCTCGCCCGGGCGCTGCTTTTTGAAGAGCTCGATCAGCGCTCCCTCTTCGGTTCGGGTCGCTTCGGTGTCGGCCTCGATCGTGTTCCGCATGTAGATCGAGTTGTCGAACATCTCGAGCAGCTTCTCGTCCTCGACGTAGCCCATCGCCCGCAGCAGCACTGGTCACCGGCAGCTTGCGCTTGCGGTCGATGCGGACGTAGACGCGGCCTTTTTTGTCGATCTCCAGCTCAAGCCAGGAGCCGCGGGCCGGCATCAGGTTGGCGATGAAGACCTGCTTCTCGGGGTCCTTGGGCGCCATCACGTAGGCGCCTGGGGAGCGAACGAGCTGGGTGACGACGACCCGCTCGGTGCCGTTGATGATGAACGTCCCGCGCTCGGTCATCCAAGGGAAGTCGCCCATGAAGACGGCCTGCTCGCGGATCTCCCCGGTCTCTTTGTTTTGGAAGGCGACGGTCGCGGTCAGCGGTCGCGGTAGGTCATGTCCTTCTCGCGGCACTCCTCGATCGTGTGGGGCGGATCCTCGAATTTGAACTCGCCGAAGACGATCGCCAGGTTCCCCGTGTAATCCTCGATCGGGGAGATGTCGTCAATCGTCTCTCGCAGCCCGCCCTCCTTCGGATCCGTCAGCTCTTCGAAGGAGCGGCGCTGGATGTCGATCAGATGGGGGACTTCAAGGGGGTTCTGCGAGTCGGGAAAAACTCCTGCGGGTTACGGGGGCAGCGTTTGAACGTGCCAAAGTTGGCGACTCCTCAGGCGGTCAGAGGGACGTGGAAAAAGCGCAGATATGGGGCAGGGGACTCAACGGGCGCGCGACCGCAAAAAATAACACACGGGGCCAACCGACCGGAGGTCGCGATAACCGAGCAGCTCGTGGGATGCAGCAGGGAGCCTGGCGAGCGCGCCTTCCAATGCGTGCGAATCCAGTCTGAGCGACTGCGGATCCCCGAGCTGGGCGGGTTCGGCGGCCTACTTCAGCTCGACCGTGGCCCCGGCCTCCTCGAGTTCGGCTTTGAGTTTCTCAGCCTCCTCGCGCTCGACCCCCTCTTTGATCGCTTTCGGGGCCTCGTCGACGATTGCCTTCGCCTCTTTTAGGCCGAGTCCGGTGGCAGAACGGACGACCTTGATCACCGGCACCTTCTGGCCCCCGACCTCGCTGAGAACCACGTCGACCGTCGAGGCCTCCTCACCGCCACCCTCGCCGCCGTCGCCCGCCGGGGCACCAGCCACCACCGGGGCCGCGGCCGCGACCGCGGTCGCCGAGACGCCGAACTCCTCCTCGAGGGCCTTGATCCGCTCGGAGAGTTCGAGCACCGAAATGCCCTTCAGCTCCTCGATCCAATCCTCTGTCGAAACCTTGGTTGCCATCTACTCCTCTTTCTCCTTCTGGGTCTGAAGCTGCTGTAGCTGGGACGCGAGGCCGCCGATCATCGAGCCGAGGCCGCGGATCAGGCCGGTCAGCGGGCTGGCGACGACCCCGGCGAACTGACCGTTGAGCACCTCGCGGGAGGGCAGGCGAGCGATCGACTTGAAGCGGTCCTCGTCGAGGCTGAGCCCGTCCATGAAGCCCCCCCTGAAGCTGAGAACATCATGTTCACGGTTGAAGGTTGTGATCGTCTTTGCCGCCGTCGCGGTGTCGCCGCGGACGAAGGTCAGCGCGGTCGGTCCTTCCAGTAGCTCGGCGAGACGCTCCTCTCCGGCCTGCTCGGCGGCGAGCTTTGTGAGGCGGTTCTTGACCACCCGGAAGCTGGCGTCCGCATCGCGCAGTTTCGTCCGCAGCTCGGCTGCTTGGGGGACGCTGATCCCGCGGTAGTCGATCGCGAAGATCGCCTCGACTGCCCTTGATCTGGGCGGCGATCTCCTCGATTGTGGCTTGCTTTTCGTCGCGGTTCATCGTCTCACCTGCACCGGGCTTGCGGGCCTTTGCCCCGCCGGTGGTCTTCGGGTCAGTGGCGAGGCAGTCTAGGCGTTCGCCGGCTCCCCTGCGGCCTCGCGGGCCGCGGTGGGTGCCAGGTCGCGCTCGCTCGTCTTCGTCGCGTCCACCCGGATGCCGGGGCCCATCGTGCTCGTCAGCGTGATCTGGAGTGGATGTAGCGGCCCTTCGCCGAACGACGGCTTCGCGCGGACGATCTCGTCGATCACGGCCGCGTAGTTCTCGAGCAGCATCGCTCGTCGAAGCTGGTCTTGCCGATCGCGATGTGGACGTTCGCGCCGCGGTCGGTGCGGTACTCGAGCTTGCCCGCCTTGGCGTCGGCGACGGCCTTCTCGACGTCGTCGGTGACGGTGCCGGTCTTCGGGTTCGGCATCTTGCCCTGCGGGCCGAGGACGCGGCCGAGCTTGCCGACGTTCCCCATCTGGTCGGGCGTCGCGATCGCGACGTCGAAGTCGCGTCAAGCCCTCCTCGACTCTTCTTCGCCAGATCGTCGCCGCCGACGAAGTCGGCGCCGGCCTCCTCGGCCTCGCGGGCCTTGTCGCCCTCGGCGAAGACGGCGACGCGGACGTCCTTGCCCGCCCGTGCGGGAGCATCAGGGTGCCGCGCAGCTGCTCGTCGGCGTGGCGGACGTTGACGCCGAGGCAGAAGTGCACCTCGACCGTCTCGTCGAACTTGGCGCTCGCGATCTGCTTGAGCAGGCGGATCGCCTCGGCCGGCGGGTAGGGCGCTCGCGCTCGATCTTCTCGTGCTGATTGCGGTAGCGCTTGCCGTGCTGGCCATCTCGATTTGACCTCGACGCCCATCGAGCGGGCGGTGCCGGCGATGATCTTCAGCGCGGCGTCGAGGTCGTTGGCGTTGAGGTCGGGCATCTTGCGTCTCGGCGATCTGGCGGACCTGCTCGCGTCGAGAGCGTGCCGACCTTGTTGCGGTTGGGCTCGCCCGAGCCCTTCTCGATCCCGAGCGCCTCCTTGATCAGCACGGCGGCCGGCGGCGTCTTGGTGATGAAGGTGAAGGAGCGGTCCTCGTAGACCGTGATCTCGACCGGGATGATCGCGCCCGCTTCGGCCTGCGTCTGGGCGTTGAACGCCTTGCAGAACTCCATGATGTTGACGCCGTGCTGGCCGAGCGCCGGGCCGACCGGCGGCGCCGGGTTGGCGTTGCCCGCCGGGATCTGCAGCTTGATCACCGTGAGGACTTTCTTGGCCATGCGGATCGGGGAGGGTAGCGCTAGATCTTCTTGACCTGGTCGAAGCCGACCTCGACCGGCGTCTCCCGGCCGAAGATGTTGACCAGCACCTTGAGCTTTGCGCGTCTCGTTGATCTCGGCGATCTCGCCGGCGAAGTCGGAGAGCGGGCCCGGAGATGACCTTGACCGATTCGCCGAGCGAGAACTGGGCCTGGGTGCGTGGCCGCTCAGCGCGTCTCGCGTGTGCAGCATCCGGTCGACCTCCGGCTTGGAGAGCGGCACCGGTTTGTTGCGGGCGCCGACGAAGCCCGGTCACGCCGGGGGTGTTCTTGACCAGTCCCCAGGCGTCGTCGGTCATATCCATGTTGACCAGGACGTAGCCGGGCAGCGTCCGCTTCTCGGTCTGAACTTTCTGGCCGTCCTTCATCTCCGATCACCTGCTCGGTCGGGACGACGACCTGGCGCACGTTGCGGTTCTGGCTCATCGTCTGGACCCGGTGCTCAAGGTTGGGCTTGACCTTGTTCTCGTGCCCGGAATAGGTGTTGATCACATACCAGCGATACATCTGAGGCCTTTGTTTGGGGATCCCGTCGCGGAAGCTAGAGGATCTGCTTGATCAGGAATTCGAAGAGGGCGTCGAGGGCGCCGAGATAGGCGGCCGCGACGGCGACGAAAATGATGGTGACCGCGGTTGCCTGGACCAGCGTCTCGCGGTCGGGCCACTGGACTTTTTTCAGCTCCTGCCAGCAGGAGACCAGGAAGCCGATGACCCCGCCCCGCTGGCGCTCCGCGGCCGCCTGTTTCTGTTTGCGGGAAAGCTGCTCGCGCTCCTGGCGCTTTTGCTCGGTGCGCCGCTTCTTCTCGGCTTCCTTGCCGCGCTTCTCCTCGGCGCGGCGCTCGGCGCGGGATTGCTTGGGCGCGTCCGGGGTCTCCAGCTCGGCTTCGGGCGCGCCGGCCGCCATCCCCACCTCCACCGCTTCGATCTCGGCGATGTCGCCGGAGATGGGGACCTGGGTGTCGTGCTGGGCCCGCGCCTCGCCAGCCAGCGGATCGGGTTCGGAGCGTTTTCGCTCCTGCGCTTCGCGGGCCCGGCGCTCGGCCTTGCGCTGTGCGCGGCTCTTTGCCATCGGTGGCTACCGTGTCTCCTTGTGCGGCGTGTGGCGGCCGCACCAGCGGCAGAACTTGCGCAGCTCGACGCGGTCCGGCGAATTGCGCCGGGACTTGTTCGTCTGGTAGTTGCGCCGCTTGCACTCCTCGCAAGCCAGCGTCACCGCAATGCGGACATCTCCGCGAGCCATGTCTCCTCGTTCACGTTCGGACGGCCGTTTACAAAGGAAAACCCCGGGCCGAGGCACGAGGCTGGGGCGAAGAATAGCGGTCCGGCGCGGGCTGGGCCTGCTCAGAGGCCAAGTGTCTTGGCGATGATGTTGCGCTGGATCTCGGAGGTGCCGCCGTAGATCGTGGAGACCAGAGCGGTGCGGACGAGGCGCTCCATGTCGTACTCGGAGGAGTAGCCGTAGCCGCCCATCATCTGCATCCCGTCGAGAGCGGCGCGCTTGGCCACCTCGGTGACGTAGAGCTTCACCATCGAGGCCTCGCGGGGAAGCATCCGGTCGGGGTCCTCGTCGGTCATCGCCGCCACCCAGCGCGTCATCAGCCGGGCCGCCTCCAGCTCCGTCGCCATGTCGGCGAGGCGGTGCTGGAGTGACTGGAAGGAGCCGATCGGACGGCCGAACTGCTTGCGCTCCTTGACGTAGACGAGGACGTCGTCGAAGACCCGCTGGGCGATGCCGAGCATGCGTCGCGGCGAGGATCAGCCGCTCGACGTTGAGCCCGGCCATCAGCTGCGTCCAGCCCTGATCGACCTCGCCGAGCACGGCGCTCTCGGGCGCATGGCAGTCGGTGAAGTAGAGGTGGTTGGTCTCGCGGCCGCCCATCGTGTCGATCGGCACCGATCTCCATCCCATCGGCGTCGCGCGGCACCCAGATCATCGACAGGCCCTCGTGCTTGTTGGGGCCGCGGCTGGTGCGGCAGACGACCAGGACATGGTCGGCGATGTGGGCGTTGGAGCAAAAGACCTTCTGGCCGTTGAGCACGAAGCCGTCACCCGTCGCGCTCGGCAGAGGTACGTCAGCGAGCCGACGTCGGAGCCGGCCTCTGGCTCGGTCATCGCGATCGCCTCGACCGCGCCGCGGGCGATCCCGCCGAGGATCTCGTGCTTTTGCTCCTCGCTGCCGAAGCGCCGGGTCGCGCCGGCGACGATCAGGGTCGTCGCGTAGCCGCCGATCGGGGCGAGGCCGCGGGAGGTCTCCTCCATGAACAGGCACGCGTCGAGCATCGTCGCCTCCCGCGCCGCCGTACTCCTCGGGGATCGTGATGCCGAGCCAGCCCAGCTCGGCCATCATCTTGTAGATCTCGGCGCTGTGGCGCTCGCGATAGGAGTCGGTGAGGCGCTCGCGCTGGTCGCGGGTGCCGCACTCGCGGTCGCAGAAATCGCGGATCGCATCGACGAAGTCGTTTTGCTCGTCGCTGAGAGCGAAGTCCACGAAAGGGGAGCCTATAAGTAGGAGGGCCAAGCGGGAGCGCTCAATGGCGGGCCAACTCAAGGCCGGGGATTAGACGACCGTGCTACTTCAGAGGAGCCTGAGCCGATCCTAATCGAGCGGTTTGCGCCGGGCGCGCTTGCGTTCACCGGTGCGGCGCTTGTCCTCCAGGCGCCGTTCACGAGAGGCGCTGCTGGGCTTGGTCGGGTGGCGAGGGTGCGGCTGTGCAAGCCCCCTGGCGACCTTGGCCGCAAGCCGCTGCAGCGCCAGGTCGCGGTTTCGTGCCTGGCTGCGCGCGTCCTGGGATACGGCGGTGAGACGCGGCCCAGACGCTCGCAACAAGCGCTCCCGCTGCGCCTCCCCCAGCGCTTGGGATGCCGTAACGTCGAACACCGCTTCGATCCGGGAGGCCGTCACGTTGGCGTGCTGGCCACCGGGCCCAGAAGCCCTGCTGGCACGCAGCTCGATCTCTGACAGCGGGATCGCGAGCTCAGAGTCGATCTTCAGCTCCTCGGCCATGGCGCTGGAAGCCCGGAACGAGACTCGAACTCGTGACCCCTTCCTTACCATGGAAGTGCTCTACCAACTGAGCTATCCGGGCAGAACGGCGATCTTAAGGCCTGGGCTGAGCGAGGGACGGCGTGCCTCACGCCCGTTCCTCAATGCGAGTGCCCGCCCGTTTCCAGCTCCGGCGGCAGTGCCTTCGGGCCATCGGGATAGAGGGCCTTTAACTTCTGCTCTGACATCTCCAGCGTGTTGGCCCCCTCAGATGGGGCGCCGACAACAAGCCAGAGCTGGTCGGCATCCGTGTCGTTGAAGAT